>QZKN01000091.1 GCA_003598175.1 Candidatus Omnitrophota bacterium | reverse complement strand
ACCGTGATCGGTTCTGCCGGCTCTACGAATTCTTCCATAACCGGTTCGGTCTGCTCCGCGGATTCTACCGTGATCGGTTCTGCCGGCTCTATGGGTTCTTCCGCGACCGGTTCCAACTGCTCTACAGATTCTTCCAAGACCGGTTCGGTCTGCTCTACGAATTCTTCCACCATCGGTTCCTGTTGGCTATCGACAGGAATTTCTTCCGCCATTTCCACAACAGGAGCTTCTTCGCTCGGTTCGCAGGGCATTTGTTCAACCATTGTTGTCGGTTCGGTTTCGACGGAAGAGGCGACTTCCGCGACAATATCCGTTTGCACTACCGGCGTTTCCTCGATCACATCCGAAGGTTCCTCCGCCTGCGCTTGTATTTCTTCGACAACCGTTTCTTCCACGATGTCCACTGCAATTTCCGTTTCCGGTTGAGTTTCCACTATCGCTTCCGGTTGTTCCTCAATTCGAATTTCTTCAACGATTTCTTCTACCGCCTGCGGTTCGACAACTGCATGCGGTTCGACGGATTCCTCTGCGGTCGGCTCCACTCCGGTCGGCTCCGGCTCCATCGTTTCTTCTGCTGGTTCCGGTTCGACAACGGCGACGGTTTCCGCAGGTTCCGTGACAGATTCTTCCGCGACGGGAGATTCCATCACTTCGTCCCGCGACTTTTTCTTTTCCATTTGTTTCGCTTGTTTTTGTACCAAAGCGCTCATGTGGCCGCCGAGAAGCTCGCCGAGAGTGGCATTTCCGCCGCTGTCGGATGACATGTAGCGTTGCACTTCCTTCTCTTCCTGTTCTTTGACGAAGTCTTTCAGCGACAGGCTGATTTTGCGGTTGGCGCGGTCGAATTTGATGATTTTCATGGTGATGATGTCGCCGACTTTGACCACGTCTCCCGGATGTTTGCCTTTCTCCAGGACCAACGTTGAAGCGTGAGCCAGACCTTCGATTCCTTCTTCGAGTTCGACGAAAGCGCCGAATTCGGTGATGCGGACGACTTTGACTTCCAACGCTTTTCCGACTCTATATTTTTCCTGCGCCAAATCCCACGGATCGGGCTCCAGTTGTTTCAATCCCAACGAAATCCGTTGCTGTGAGGGATCGATATCGAGCACTTTCGCGCGGATTTTTTCGCCTTTTTTCAATAATTGTTTCGGGTGGGTTACCTTTTCCGCCCACGACATATCGGACACGTGAATCATCCCGTCCACGCCTTCCGGCAATCGGACAAAAGCGCCGAAATCGGTCATTCCCGTAATTTCACCTTCGATGACGGTTCCGGGTGGATTGTTGATTTTCGCCAACGTCCACGGATCCACCGTCGTCTGGCGCAGACTCAACGAGATTCGTTTTCGTTCATTATCGATACCCAATACTTTGACGCGAACTTCGTCTCCCTCGTTGATCAATTCGGAAGGATGGCGGATGCGTTTGGTCCAGGACATTTCGGAAATGTGAATTAATCCTTCCACGCCTTGTTCCAATTCCACGAACGATCCGTATTTGGTCATACTGGTCACTTTGCCGCCGACGATGGAGCCGGAAGGGAATTTTTCGCTGACATTCATCCACGGATCAGGGGTCTTTTGTTTCAACCCCAATGAAATTCGTTCGCCCTCGACGCCGAGAACCATGACGAACACTTCGTCGCCCACTTTGACCACTTCGCGAGGATTGTTGATATGTCCCCAGGTCATGTCGTTTACGTGCAGCAGGCCATCGATGCCGCCCAAATCGACGAATGCGCCAAAGTCGGTGAGGTTTTTCACGACGCCTTTGATCCAATTGCCTTCCTTGAGAGAATTCAGGGTCTGTTGGCGAAGTTTCTCTCGTTTTTCTTCGAGCGCCTGTCGCTGCGAAAGGATCAAATCGCGCTTATTGCGCATTTCAAGAATTTTGGCTTCGATATTCTGGCCAAGCAGCGATTGTTGATCTTCAGGCGTGCGGGCTCCCGGTCCCATTTGTGAAAACGGAATAAATCCGCGCAAACCGTCGACTTCCACCTGAAATCCGCCGCGCAATATGGATTTGACCACGCACCGAACCGGATCTCCGTTTTTGAATGCCTGGCGAATCAATTTTTTCGCCATTCGTTCTTTCGCCTTTTGTCGGGATAAAATGGGAAGTCCGTCGTGTCCTTCTCTTTTCACAATCATCACGTCGACATTCATTCCGACAAATACATTCGGGTCTTTTCCATCTTCCAGAAATTCACGTAATGGAATCAGACCTTCCGATTTCGATCCGATATCGACCACCACATCGTCTTGGGAAACTTTCAGGACCTTGCCGGTGATGATCTGCCCGACTTCATAAGAAGGGAGCGTCCCATCGATAAAGCTGTCCATGTCGAAATCCTCGTGCATGTCGGTGAATTCGTCGTCCGTCAGGTTGGTGGGATTGTCCGATAATAAATTCATCGTGTCTTCTCGTGACACCTCGTGCTCTCGTTCCTGTTGAACCATCTAGCTTAATGCCTCCAGTATCGGTTAACGATAGAATATATATTTCTTTATGTTATGGCGCGGTGTATTCCCCTTGCGGGAATTCCAACCGCAGAGATTCTACAAGATTTTTAGAACGTGTTAAGGCTCTCGGAATCATGAACCTTTGTTTTTTACTTTCCTGCGCATTCTTCTTCCAATATCTGTTTCAAAGCGAGCATTTCTTTTTGTATCTGATCACTGAATTGTTCCACTGCGCCCGAATCCGTTTGCGTCGATTCCGGTTGGATCGGTTCTCCGATCATCATTCGGATTTTAACCGGCCATGGAAACCAGGCATGTTTTGGCATGGCCCGAAACGCGCCGTCGATGTAAATGGGAACGACCGGCGTTTGGGTTTTGATCGACAACCATGCCAATCCATTCTCGAAGGGCTGAATTACTCCATCAGGGCTTCGCGTCCCTTCCGGAAAAATCAAAAGGGCGTTTCCCTCGTGAAGAAGACGCATCGCCAACCTGACGGCTTTGATGTCTCCCTGCCCGCGTGCGATGGGACGAACTCCTAACGAATGAATCCATCGGCCCAATATCGGAATCGCAAACAATTCTTCTTTCGCCAGAGTGGCAATTTGACGGTGAACTCCAAGCCCAACCAATGGCGGGTCAAGAAAACTGCTATGATTTGCCGCGATGAGTACCGCCCCGGTGGAAGGTATGCGTTCCCAGCCCCGAACAGACAGCCGAAAATAGCTTCTCGCGAAAAGTCGATAAAGTTGCCATTGAATCCGATAAAGCAACTTCATATGTTTATCATCCCTCACAAAATTACGGTAACACTCATCCGTTTAAAAGACAAGGTTGATCCGCTTGTGAATTCCGCTCTGTGCGTGAACAAAACGGAATGCGTCCGTTCAATCCAAATGATCGAGAGTATAGACGGTTTTTTTTAACAGCCAATAGGTCAAGAGAAGGCAGAGCAAACATTGAAACAGAGAAAAGAAGAAAGAGAGTTGATATAAGCCATACTGTTCAAGCAGGAACGCCAATCCCTCCATTTTGATTTGTCCCGGTGGAAACAAGGCGGCGATTCCCGCCAAAGGACTGATCAACAGGATGACGAATGTGATCGGATATAATATCACCAACTGATTTGCGAGAATGAGATTTGCCGGAACGATCACCGGCGCGAGAATGCTGATTAAAATCACGGTTCCGGCAAGAAGCATGGCGCGGTTCGTCGACCGGCAATAGGCGGAAAAAAAGAGTCCCAGCGAGGTATAAGCCAGAAGCGAGCAAAATAAGAGAATGGGGTAGGATAGGATGGAAAAGGTTCCTCCCATGTCGGTGATTAAATCCACTTTGTAATCCAATACCCATGCGCATATGATCTGCAGCAGCATACCCGGCAGGTACAATGCGAATGCGATGATGTAACTGTACTGGAGATTCGTCGTGAATTTCGCAAACACAATCTGTTCGCTGCCTAACGGCGAAGTTCGCAAAAGGTCGAGTGTTTGACGCTGCCGGTCGGAACTAATGCTTGTCGCCGCAAGAGGGAGAGTAAACAACGCCGCAGTCAGAAAAGGGAGAATCAGGTACAGCCACGAACCTTCATACGACGCCAACGGCAGCGTGATGATGGATATCATCAAGGCGGAATAAAACAAACGCATCAAGACCGGCAGCCGGGCAAACCATTGTACTTTTCGTTCCAATTCCAAGCCCAGATTGCCTTCGTTCGAATTGGATTCAAACGTCAAGAAATAATCGCGATTGCAAAGGGGATTGGTGGATTCGTGGTTTTCGTCAATCGAAGGGAATTGTTCCCGCCATTCTCCGGTATCTCCGCGCACAACTCGCCGCACTTGCCGGATGGAAAGCCGAAGCATCAGAAAACCCAAACACAAAGAATAAGTGAAATAGTAAAACTGGGCGAATCCGATTCGGAGTCGCAATAGCGGTTTCCAGGAAAACAAGGAACGCGGATCCGGAATTTCGATTAAAGCCGGTTGCGAACCTGATGCGGGGAAAAGGGCGTCATACAAAGCGACAAACGGACTGATATAATGAAATCCGTGGTTTTTTGCCGTGACATCCTGCCATTTTAAACTGCTGAGAAATTCCCACACTGAACCATGAAACGGGAGAAGGAAATAGAGAAAGAAGACGACGCCGGCCGTAATCAAATAGACTTCATACACACGCGGCCGCAGTGTGGAACAAAAAAGGCCGACACAACACAACGTAAAAGTGGTTACCAACAAAATTAAATAAACCATCACCACTTCTTCGATTCCCAAACTGCCGCCGAGAAAACACAAGGAAAGAACCGGAATCGCCGCTGTTAACAGAAGGAATAAAAATACGAGAGGGGAGATCAATTTAGCGTGAATCAAATATTCAATGGAAATAGGAGAAGAAAGCAGCGTTTCCAACGTGGAATGCTCCCGTTCTTCCGCTATGGCCGGCGCCATGATCAGTGGAACGGTGACAATCAGAAACAGAAGATGTCCGTCGGCAAGAGCCGACAACAACGTCAGCGCTCCCCGCGTAACCAATGCGCGATTGAGGAAGACTTGTGTGACGTCTTCGTTCGGCGAGAAACTCGCGAGAAAGAAGGCCCAGCTTTGGGAAAGGATGAATAACAATGCGCATAAAAATAAAAACAATACCACAAATGATCGCCTGGCGCGCAACACACTCCGCAATTCGCGTTCGACCAAAGCCGCCGAGGTGATCCGACTGAAAAATGGCGTTGTTACAAATCTTGTTCTATTCATGCTGACCACATGCATATACAATAGCGACGGAAATCGGTGTGAGTATGACAAGCATCGTGCATGCAACTTTTTTGAAATCAGATCGTTATACGATCATCTGACAAAACCATGAAGACTATATTATCTTCTATCATATACTCAATAAGGTATGTTTTTTTCAATTTTTGTCAGGCGAATCATGATGCGAAGGGAAAAGGCTCTTGGGTTCCAGGCTCTGTTTCAATAAATCGATGATTTTTCCGTTCCATTCGTGTTTGCAGGTTACAGCGGCGGGAGATCGTTTCTTCTCCTGTCGGCTTTTCACCCAAATATGGATGTTGTTCTTCGGTATGATTTTTTACCAACCGATGATCGTAAACGGGCAATTCAATTCCGCTCTTGATACGGAGGACCCCATTACCGTCAATGCCCTCGTCGGCTTTGATCCCGAATTGCCTTCCCGCCGCAGCAACACGTGGGCGCCGATCACGGTCGAACTGACCAATCATGAAAAAGACATTGAAGGTTATCTCACCATCGGCTTGAAAGACGGCAACGTGCTTTATCGCACTCCCATCGATCTTCCCACCAAAACCAAAAAAGCGTTTCGCTTGTTGACGTATATTCCCGGCGATTTGGACGAACTCGAGTTTTCCATCGAAACCGGACGTTGGAAACTCCCCATCGAAACCATCACCGTCACCGCGATGCAATCAGAGACGTTTCGATTTCTCGCCGTGATCAGTCCTGATCGCGGCGCGCACAATCACTTTGCCCATCGACCTGAAGACGATTCGGATTTTTATCGCCGCGTCATTTACACCACGCCTTTCGTTTTTCCCCGGTATTGGGTTGGTTTTCAGAACCTCGACGCGATTCTATGGGACGGCGGGAATGCGGGGGAATTGAGTCTCGACCAGGAGTCCGCGTTGGAAAAATGGATCCAAATGGGCGGTACGTTGATTCTCGCCGCCGGCGCGCGTTGGCAGGAATTGGATGCTTCTCCTTTTCAACATTACGTTCCTATGACGTTTACCGGTTCGCGCGTGCTTGAAGCCGGGACGGAGTTGGAATCGGTGGGTGAAGCAGTCCGGCCTGTGCTTCAATCCGGAGCCGTTATCGCTGTCGGCGCGGTTTTGGATGATCCGCTGGTGCGAGTCAGAATGAAAGCCGGCGACGATCCCTTTCTTATCGAACGAAAATGGGGCGCGGGACGAATCGTGTATGTCGCTTCTACTCTTACTCAACCCTTATTCGTCGACGAGGAACACGACAGCATTTTCAAGGATTTTCTAACGGCGGCATCCATCCCGTTTCCTTCAACCACTATGGACCAGCTGGATACGCCCATCACTTCCTACCTCCGCTGGATCAGCCAGGCGGAATTACCGAGCACCTTGTTTATCGCGGCGTATTTGGGGTGTTATATCATCATCGTGGTTCCCGTCAATTATTTTGTGTTTCGCCGGTTTCGCCGGTTGGAATGGGCATGGTTTACGGTGCCGATTTGGGCATTGATTTTTGCGTACGGCGCTTATTATATCGGCGCGCTCCGCCAACAGGGACAGGTTTCGGTAAACGAGGTGAGCGTCATCGAAGCCCGTCCGTCCGCCGATACCGCGCAAACCACGACCTATTGTTCGATTTATTCTCCCGTGCGGCAGTGGTATACCCTGATTTTCGATCAAATCCCCGCGTTTCCGCAGCTGCCGAGTATCTTCGATTACCGCCGAGGTTCGGAAACCACCTCGGACGAGTCGCTCAACGTCCGCTATGCGGAAGAGGGGCCCGCGGTTGACGATTATCTGATTTATCACTGGTCCCAACGTATTTTAAAGACCTTTCACGAAACGCCGATCGGGGATGGCGTGAAAGTCGATCTGAAGTGGGAAGGCAATCAAATCAACGGAACGATTACAAATAACACCGGCATGAGTTTGATCAATCCGAGGTTGTACACACGCGACCGCATGGTTCGGCTGTACGATACATTCGAAGACGGCCAGACCATCACGGTCGAAGAATCCATCAATGCCATGCAATTGTTCGACAGGGAACGCATTGCGCGGGAAGCGCCAGGCCGTCAGTTTGAGATGGTCAGGCAACGTATGCAAGCCGGCATCGTTGACGACAAGTTGCAAGAACTCTACGCCGCCGTGCTTCTCGATCAACCGACGAGTAAAACTCTCGCGGTTTTTACCGCGCAATTGTCACGATCTGTTTTCGATTTCAGTCTGAATGAAAAACCGGTTCGTCCGGATGGAAATTCGCTATTTTGCGTGGTTTTTCCGTTACAACAAATCTTTCACGGAACAAAACTGATTGATTCGTGGCGGCCAAGTTCCGCGGCGCCGCCAGGTTGGAATCGCGGATACGGCATGTATGGTATGGGAGGAATGATGCCGGGGCAAGGGGGTATGGGATTTCACTTTGTACAAAACAACATGACGTCGAATTGGGATCTTGTTACTGATGTTCCGCTGATGGGAGGCAGGGTGGAAAGTTTGCGCATTGAAATGAACTATAAAAAATTTCAACTGTTGCAACCACAAGCAATGAATATTCGGAATCGCGGCGTTTCGCAAGTCACGCAGATTACGGATGGCGCCTCTTCGTTTCTTTATAACCAGCCGAACGGATGCCCGCCGGTTGCGGATTATGAACTGCATGTTCTCGATCGAGCGACGACGGAATACAAACCTCTTTCCGCCATTACCAATGATGAGGGATTGATTATCGATCCGGAGCGGTATCTGGAAAAAATTACCGGAAAAATTTCATTTCAACTCAAGGCTCCTCCCAAATTGGGACTTCAATTTTTAGATGATGCGATTTCGATCCAGTTATTCATAGATTATGGCACAGGCGAGGGGGATAAATTTTTAGGGTATCCTCTATAAAAAGAGTATTGCCGGATTGATCCGTAACGCCGGCATCCTGCCGGCGTGTCCGGTAATGCCGCCGAGACGGCGGCGTTACCTTATCGGGTAGGGGCGTTTCTTATGGAATTAGATCTTTTGTCATCAGGAGCACAGCATGATTCGAATTGAAGGATTCACGAAAAAATATGGGGAAAAGACCGCCGTGCAGAATTTCAACCTGCACGTGGAAAAAGGCGATATTTTCGGATTCATCGGTCCCAACGGCGCCGGAAAAACCACGACCATCCGTTTTCTCGCCACACTGCTGAAACCCACGGCGGGCGAGGGATGGATCAATAATTTCAGCGTGATCCACGCGCCGATGGACGTGCGCCGTTCGATGGGGTACATGCCCGACTCTTTCGGCGTTTATGAAGGCATGCGAGTGTGGGAATACCTCGATTTCTTCGCCGCCGCTTATAACATTAAACGCGACAAACGCAAAAAAATCATTCGCGACGTTATCGAATTGCTCGATCTTACCAACAAAAAAGACGATTTCGTCGAGGGACTTTCCCGCGGCATGAAACAGCGTCTTTGCCTGGCCAAAACACTGGTGCACGATCCCGCCGTGCTGATACTCGACGAACCCGCGTCCGGCCTCGATCCCCGCGCCCGCCATTATATCAAGGAATTGCTGAAGGAATTGCAGAAAATGGGGAAAACCATTTTCATTTCCTCTCATATTCTTTCCGAATTGGCCGACTGCTGCAACAAAATCGGCATCATCGAACAGGGGGTGCTTTTGGCCGCCGGTGAAATCAAGAAAATCATGGGGCAGATTCGCGAAAGCATGATTCTCGAAATCGAAATGTTGGAACCCAATCCCCGCCTTGAAATCATTTTGTGGGATCAACCGGGCGTCAAAAATGTGGAGCCGATGGGACAGGTTACGCGCGTCGAATTTGTCGGCGACATCCGTGAAATTCCTCAAATCCATAAAACCCTGATCGAAAAAGGCATCGATATTCTCTTTTTCCGCGAACACCCCGCCGACCTCGAAGAAGTCTTTATGAAAGTGACGAAAGGGGAGGTTGCCTGATCGATTGGGCGATCAAGCATCCCGCGATTCCTTTGCTTTTCCGCTTTGGCATCGCTGAAACTGGATTCATCCCTTTTGCATTAAACGGCGAAAGGATAAAGTGAATTCATCATGAACCCGTATGGATGAAAGAACCATGCTCTACGACTTGTCGCTCGGTGTGATTTGGTATTTGACTCTGACCTGTTTGGGCGTCATTGTTTTGCCGATTTCCATGTTGATTTTCCGGCGCATGCCGGAATGCGGTATTTTGCTTTCGCGGCCATTGGGGTGGCTGCTGTTATCTTATATTTCATGGATTTTGGCGTATGTCAGCCCGTTTCCCTTTTCACGGTTGGGATTGGTTCTGGTCGGCGTGGGTCTGTTCGCCGTTTCTTTGTATTTGCTGCGTGTGCGATCCGATTGGACATGGCGGCGTTTGCGAAACCATTGGCGGACGGCGTTGAATGGTGAGATTCTGACAATCCTGGCGTTTCTTTTAATTTTACTGGTACGGCGCGAGGATCCGTTTATCAATTCCACGGAAAAACCGATGGATGCGATGATGCTCAGCTCGCTCATCGTGTCGTCTGAGATTCCACCGCCGGATTTGTGGTTTGCCGACAAACACATCAATTATCATTACGGCGGCTATTTGTTGCATGCCGTTCCGGCGAAGTTAACAGGAATCGAAACAGAATATGCCTATAACCTGGCCATTGCCGCCGTCGCCGGGATGGCCGCATCGATTGCGTTCGTGTTGGGACGAGCGTTGTTCGGGCGATGCCGGTGGGGGATTGTGACAGTGATTTGCACGTTGTTTGTCGGAAATTTAGCGGCAGCCATGACGGCTCTGTTTCATGGATTTGCGCCGATGAAGGATTTGTATGCCTGGCGCTTCAATTTTTTATGGAATTCCTCGCGCGTGATCCACGATCCGGCAGAAACCATCAATGAATATCCGTTTTTTTCCATTTTATGGGGGGATCTCCACCCGCATTTTTCCAATATCCCTTTTGTTCTTTTCTTTTTGGCGGTCTGTTTCGCAATGTTTCAGGCGTTGAATCGGCATTCATTCAAAACTCTATGGCGATTGCATTGGCCGTTGTTAATTCTCATGGCGGTTTCCGGCGGCTTTTTATTGCCGACCAACATTTTTGATTTTCCGATCTTTTCTTCGTATTTCGGCGCATTGATTGTGGCCGCGGTTCTATGGCGTTATTCCGTTTCCAAACGTTGGGCGCTTACAATACCGCATGGCGTGGTTGTTTTCCTACCGATTTTTGGATTTTTGCTGGTCTCGCCGTTTTGGATGAATTTCGTTTCACCGTTACAAGGGCAATTGATTCACGTCAGTCCCCATCATACCGGTTTGTTCGAATTTCTGTTGGTTTTCGGCGCGCATTCCATCGTGACGGTTGTGTATCTGGTGTTGGTTGGCCGCCGATTGGTGGAAAAACGAAGCCGGGAAGAGATCGGTTTCTTTTTTGCCGCGCTCGGCATTGTTTTCGTTCTGTTGTGGGCGCAATCGGGGTATCTGATGTATGCGCTTTCGCCCCTGATCGCGTTGGCGTTATGGATTTACATCGTTTATCGGGCTGCTTGTGGAAAAGAGAAAAAAACGGTCGACGCGGATACGCGCGAGCTTTTTGCTCTGGTCGCCTGCGCGTTGGCGTGGTCGTTGATCGCCGCTTGTGAATTTATTTATTTAAAAGATCAATACGCTTCGGCGCGAATGAATACGCTTTTTAAATTTCATTTTCCCGCCTGGATTCTGTTCGGAATTGGCTTGCCGTATCTACTCTACGCGGCAATCATGCGTGAAAAGAGTGTGCAAATCAAATGTTGTGCGGCTATGCCGGCTGTTTTGGTCTTGTTGATTTCTCTATTCGGCCCCATGTATGCGTTTGCTTCCATATTTTTGATGCCGAACGCCGATCGGCCCATTACGCTCAACGGATTGTCGTTCATGGAAACCGCGCAGCCGGCTCATTATGAGATTATTCGTTGGATTCGCGAGAATTCCGAGCCGTCCGACGCGATTCTGGAAGCGCCGGGTTGCGGGTATCACGAGGAAAATCTGGTTTCGGCGTTCACCGGCCGTTCTGCCTTTATCGGGTGGGTCAATCACGAGCATATCTGGCGCGGATATGCGAATTATCCGGAAATCGATGCGCGCAAGGAACAGGCCATGCGGTTTTACACCTCGAAAAATGTGGAGGATGTAAAATTATTTTTGGAGCAATATCCGATTCGCTACGTGATTTTCACTTCGCCGGATCCTGCCTGCACGGATACCTTCGCGCAGTTGAATCAAATGCAGGCGGGAGCGTTTCGGACGGTGTTGGAGCCAATCATTCAGAAAACGGGTAATGCGTTTGGGCGGACGTCTCCGTTTGAATTGTATCGCGTGCCTGAAAATAGTAGGCAGTAGGCAGTAGCCAGTAGAAAGTAGAGGGGTTAGCCGTCGGGTATAATTCATTGTTTATCTTTTGATTGTTTATGAAAATGAATGGTAATCGCAAAATTCGGGTGGGTGTGATTGGCGCGGGCTCGTTTGCCTGCCGCTACCACATTCCTCATTTACTCCGCCGCGAGGAAGTCGATTTGGTTGCCTTTGCGAAACGGACGGATTTGAGCCGGCGAAGGGTGCAGGAGCGTTTTAAGATACCTGCCGCGTATTGCGATTATCAAGAAATGCTTGAAAGCGAGCGGTTGGACGCTGTTGTTATCGCTACGCCACATCACGTGCATTATGAACAGACGAAATTTTGTCTGCAACGCGGATTGCCGGTTCTTTTAGAAAAACCGATGACGATTGAAACGTACCACGCACGCGAACTGCACGAGCTGGCGAACAAAAACAGCATTCCGTTGCTCGTCGCTTATAACCGCCGTGTGAATGGGCATTATCGCGAAGCAGCGAAGATTATTGCGGATGGCGGCGTTGGTGAAATTCGCTTTCTCGAAGCGCGTTTGTTTGCCGATCTCGAATGGATGATGTCGGGCGCGTTGCCGCCTACACCGGAGTTACAGGAAAAATGGTGGCCGGATGCGGACCGGCCGAATTTTCGCAGCGACAAAACGCATATTGGCGAGGGATTTCTCGACGATGGCGGTTCACACGCCATCGATGCGCTGTTGTGGTTTTCATTTTCGACGCCGAAAGAAGTCGCGGCGGTGATGCATACGTATGCAAACGGTCTGGAAGTGCGCACATCCGCCGGCATCGCTTTTGAAAACGGGGCACTTGGCAGTATCTGCTGTTGCGCGGATACGCCGCCGGTCGTACCGTTTGAAACCATCGTGCACGGCAGCGAAGGAGCCGTGGCGGCGTCGCGGGAAGAATTGATTCATGTTTTCAAAGGGAAAACGATGAAACCGCAGCCGCGTTTTTCTTCGCAAACCACTACTGATCATTTTATCGATGTGTTGCTTGAGAAGGAGGAAAATCTTTGCGGATCGGCGAATGCGGTGAAGGCGGTGGAATTGGCGCGGGCGGTGTTTGCTTCCAATTCTCTCTCTTCAACCTGATTCATGATTTCATGACCGCGACGGAAATTTGGATCTACTAAACCCAACATAAGTTACTCGACATTGATTTTCTATTCGTGGGTAAAGCAGGCGTCCCCGGCTGCATCAATCAGCAAGCGAGACGCTTGCTTTACCCGGATCAAACACAAACCATGTCGGGTAGAAATTGTTGTAGTTAGTAATAGGGAGTGAATTGAAAAGAGAACCATACTGCTTCGGAAATTGTGGAACATCATTGCTAACCGATGTCTTCTTTTTTTCGCTGTGTGGTCTTTTGCGCGAGTTCAAGCAGGGATAGAAGGGCGTTATTCACGGCTTCTTCGTTGGGGAAGGCTTCCGCCACTTCCGGCCGCAGGACGACGATGTTGGATGACTCGCGTATGCGTTGCGCATATTTCCCGCGTGTGAAAGGACCGGGGAAGTCCGACTGTTTGTACTCTGGCCGTAATTCGTCTTGATTTTCTGGCTTATCCTTCTTCATAAATCGTTCGTTCTCCTTTACTCGCAAGGCGAGCGCTGATGATTCGAATCGTGTGACCTTGTTCCGTGTGAGAAACGACCAACAATCGTCCTCGAATCGATACACCAATGGTGATGAATCGTTCCTCGTTAAGTGAATGGTCAGGATCCGCATTCGTTGCCGCCATTGGATCGCTCAGCGCTGTTGTCGCTTCCTCGAACGAAACCTTGTGCTTGCGTATGTTGGAACGAGCCTTTTTCGAATCCCATTCGAATTTCATGATGGTAATTATATCACGTTTTTAATCGGACTACCAACTGGAGAATTTTTTTGAGATTTCACTTTTATATGGAAGTATGCGAGCCATTCGCGAATCAAGGCGTGCTTTCGCGCTGGGATGCCACTTGTGTTCATCTTCTTGAATAGCTGGAACTCCATGGTTTGGGCAATTCCTCAAATGAGATGGAAGAAAATCACTATTTAAGCAAGCATTGATCGATTCTTGATCGTATGGGATAGCCAGAATTGATATATTAAGATTTCCGATTTCTACAAGAACTGCATGAAGTTCAATGCTGATCTCGTCTTTTTACGCTTCTTTCACAATCCACGGCTCTTCACCCACCTGCAAAACCATTGCCGGAAACGCCCGGGGGGAAAACGTCTGTCCTGCTTCAACCACGCGGCTTTTCGCATAACCGGCAGCGGAAGGTTCCCAATAGACTTCCACGGTTTTGTCAATTAAATTGACAATCCACACTTCGGAAATTCCGCTGCGAGCGTAAAGAGGAACTTTTGTGTGGCGATCGTAATAAAGCGTTGTGTCCGACACTTCCACGACGAGGAAAATGTCATTCGGATTGGGATGCTCATTCATATATTTGCCGGGAGCCCGTTTCAATAGGGCTAAATCAGGTTGCGGCTCGGAATGTACGTCGATACGTATTGGATTTTGATTCCAAATAAACACTTGATTGCCGAGTATACGATGAAACAGATCAGACAAATGAGCGACATTGCCGGCGTGGCCAATTCCAATCGGAACCATGTGAATAATTTCCCCCTCCACCAATTCCACTCGGTCTTCCTCTTTTAAAATCCCGGTTCGACCCAGTTCATAATATTCATCCACCTTAAACCAATGCCGGGAAGGTTGCACAATCATGAGAATGCTCCTGAACGCAGGTTTGTTCTTTTTCGGTATAGTATATATCTGAAATCAGGCGGTTGAGAACAGGAAATGTTAGCGGGAATTATGGTCAATAGATTATTGGTGGGAGAGTGGAATCTGTTCCATTAAATGACGCGCCGGCAAAAAGTCGGATTAAATTATGGAATCGGCACATATTGTAGTATCAATCAACAATCTGCCACTATATATTGTGCAGACAGGATGTCCGCACCACAATTTTTGACTTTTTGCCGGGGCATCATTAAATACAAGCCGCTTTTTCCCGGACACACCAAATCCACGTCGCCATCATCGTCGATATCGCCAAGAGCGGGATGAAGGCCGAAGCCGGTTTTTGTATTTTCGTCGACGACGGATCGTAGCCAGATTTTTTCCGTGGGATTGTACGTATAAGTATAAATGCAAAGAGAATCGTTGCCGCCGGGATCGTGGCCGTTGTGGGCGCGGTAGCGTTTTCCGGCGACGAGATCGATGGTTCCGTCGCATCCCGCGTCAATCAGGTCGAAGTTGCTTAATGAATCAACCAGGCATTTACTGCGCTACTGTCCGCTGCATGCGCCCGATCCGCCATTTGCCAGACGGCTGCCAGTTGGTACCATCCATCCGCGATGGTTTCCGGCATACAATATTGATCGGCGTTGCTCCAATCCGGTGGAGGCATGTTGGGCGCGGGGATAGGTAACGTGAATCCTGAGAAGATCGGATTTGCCGCGACGACGTATTCCGGATCGGGATTGATTTGCACCCATGCTCCCAACATGTTCCAGCCTTCAAACGCTTGGCGGAGGTGTGGTTTATCCGGCGCGGTCTGGACGTGATCTTCCACACTTCCCAAAATCATGCCTTCCAGATTGGGGATAGCGGCCAAGGCGTTGTCGTAAAGCCGAACTGCTTCCCGTAAATCCCAATATGCATCCGCCTCTTCCGGTGTGAGAATGGTTGCCGGCCAGGGGAACGGATCGAATACGTTGTACGTTCGTAATGCGTAGGTTGCCTGGCGGGAATAAACCTTTCGCACTCCATCATGAAAACATTGCATGGGAAAATCTTCGGAAAGCGATAAATTTCCGTCGCCGTCCAAATCGGGAGTGATATACCCGTCCGCGTCGACGATGGTTGTGTAAATGCCGTCCGCTTCGGTGACGCCATCTCCATCGAAATCATTGGCGGCGTCATGAAAAATTGGAGAGATGGGATTGGTAGGATCGAAGGCCAGATCGCTGTAGTCGATCGTGACTTCAAGCGGCCCATATGCGGTATAACGCGGATTGACCACGCGCAAATACTGCTCTCCACTTGCTCCCTGAACCTGGACGCCGCCCAAATTTGTCGTTGCAAATTGGCTGTTGACCGGCGACTCCCATTGAATTACATACCGCAAATTGTCCGCAAAGTCAGCGCCATGAAACGCCGGCGCCGCGATAGCCAAATTCCCACCGTTTGATGAACCAAGCAGGCCGATATTATTGTGTAAAACCGGTACGGGTGAAATGTCATCGATGGTTTGTCCGTTGCTGTCTGTCAATTCTCCAGCGGCGTATAGAATGATGTCGCGCAAGGCCAGAATGCAATTCTCTCCCCGATCGTCGTAAACGCCGTCTGATGAACGGCCGGATTTCGGTTGGCTTCCGCCGGGATATAAAAACGTGATTACGATAATATCCTCCCCCACGCGAAGAAGGTCGCTTGACAAACTTCCCGCGTTTGTGCCGCCGAGCACCCAAATCAAGACTGGCGCGCCGTCCGGATAGCGGGCGTTTCCTTCCGTTGGCGTTTTTACGAGAAGCGCCAGCGTTCCGTCGCTGGAGCCGGTGCTGAGCGAAGGGAGATCGATCGCAAATTCGTTGGTTAATTCGGTTGGTTCCGGTTCGCCGGCGTCTTCGGGATAATTGTATAATACCTCTTCGAGATTCAGTTCCTCCCAATTGTTCCGGTACACGCGGTCGGCCATTTCACAGAGTGAAGCCATGGCGGCGAAGGTGGCGGGGCCCCCGCCGTTTGGATGCGCCCAATCCAAGGGATTGCTCCAATCCGGTTCACTGTTGGCGTCATTATCCGGAAACGTATCTGCGATGGCCTCATTCATTGCGCGGACATATTCCCGATCCGGATTCAAGCGAATCCACAATCCCGCTTCTCCGGCAAATCCATCATAAGCCTGATGAATATGCGGTTTGTCCAAAGCCGGATGCACATGATCGTTCCTGGCGAACACGAGCATTATCTTCAAGTCCGGCCTTTTTGTTTTGAGCGCGGCATAATTATGAACCGTAGTGCGAAAAGGCCAAGCGGCGCGAGTTTCCGCAACCGTTGCCAGGTCCGAGGGCCAGTCCGCTTCCGTCAATGCGCCGTTGGTGAGCAGGGCCTGCGTCAATGCCATCGAATAATATCGTTTTCCCCACATCCGCGGGACGCGGTCGCCAAGAATGTAGTCCTTTCGCCCATACATTCCGGCAAAATAGGGCCGACCATCCGGATACATGGCGTTTTGAATCCAGCCTATGGCTGAATAATCAATTGTCAAACCTGTAGGGGTGTAATCACGGGGATATCTGTAATATGGATTCAAAACCAGCTCGTTGTGTTCGCCCCAATGCCCGATTTCCACACAGGATAGTGCATCGATGGTCGGATTTTCTCTTCCTACTATATATTTTACGTTCGGCAGTTCATCGCCGTATAACGCCATTACGTTCGTTGCCGCGATGCCGGGATGAGAAAAAGCGTATAAACCAACATTATCGGTCAACGGCGTGATCGGCATCAATTCGTGAATATATTTTCCGTCGCAATTTGGAATTTCTCCGCTG
>QZKN01000046.1 GCA_003598175.1 Candidatus Omnitrophota bacterium | reverse complement strand
GACGAATGACATGTACTTGATCCATCTTCAGCATCCTTTCCTCCGGTACGTCCCTATCGGACCTTCCGGATTCTCGACCTGAAGTGGCTCACTTTTATACCGATGTTTGGCTCAATTTTTCACTGATGTTTCCACTCGAAGCCACCGCTTCCATCTGCTGTCGCACCTTCGGCGTCTGCGAGGTACACAGGTGGGTCACTGGCCGGTGGTCGTTCGCTGCAAAGGGCGAGAAATTCACGGGCGTGTTTGCGCCATCAAGAAAAGCCGTCAAGCGACGGAAAAGGCTCTCCAAAAGGTTCGCAGACGAGCGCAAAAATCCGGTTCGAAGACGGCCCCGGAAACGGAAGAGGCAGCCGGGTATATTTTCGTATTTACGACGGTCACAGAAAAAGAATTGACGCCCACGGCTGCGTTGGAAATGTACCGCGGCCGTTGGCAGATTGAACTCGTTTTCAAACGGTTGAAGTCGATTCTTGACCTGGGGCATCTTCACAAAACGGACGAACGAGGTGCCAAAGCGTGGATCCAGGGGAAACTGTTCGTTGCCCTTTTGATGGAGACTCTTTTGCGTCAGGCCGAGTCTTTTTTTCCCTGGGGATACCCGCTTTGCGAAATACCAACATCGCAGCCGGTGTCTTTGGCGCGAGGAGCAGTTCATGCTCCATCTGGTGAAAGGAGCGGTTAATCCGGCATTGACGCTCGAACAATGTTTGAAAGACTGGTTTACCATATCATGTTCTCTCCGCGAATCACCGCGAAAACGTGGTTTACAGGTAGAGAAATTCGAAGCCAAAGGGCTTTTCTTATCTTAGCGCTTATGGGGCGTTGCCCGCTGGCTGTCTTCTATTACCCCGTTGGGGTAGCAGGCGTAGGATGGTTCATATCGTTTGATCCATCGTTTTTGGGGTATTCTTGGAAGCCCTCCCCTTTTTGCAGAAAGAGATGCTTTTTTTCCACCTCCGCCAAAAAAATCAGCGGGTAATACTTTTCATCTGTTCTGCAACAGCCGGATAGAGGCGCATGGCGTTTTTGAAGTAGATTTTTTCGAGTACGTCTTCCGGCAAAGCGAGTCCCTCGATGGGCGCGTCGCCGAAAAAACTTCCGTTGATGGTTTGATCGGTTTCCAGAATCTGAAAACAGCGGAAGTATCGTTTCGCGTAGTTTTCGTTCTGTGCAGGATCGCTCCAACGGCCGATATCGGCGCCGAAGAGGATACGGTCGGCGTATTCGATCATGAACGAGCGCAGGTTTTCGCGGGTGACCAGATCGAAATATTGAAACGTGGCGGCGAGATCGACGTGCACGTTGGGAAACGTGCCGAGCACATTGCGCAAGTAGTCGATTTGCGCGTCCTGGCAGATCGCCCACATGCAGTGCGCGACGATGAATGTAAGATCGGGATGCCGCTCGAGAACATGGCGGAAGGCGAGAATCTCTTTCCAATATTCGACCGGATCGGGAAGCCATTTGGTCCGTTTTCCCCACGGTCCGTTGGGATCGGCGATGTGGATGGAGGCGGCGACCATTCCGATTTTTTCCATCGCGGCAAAAGTCGGATCGAGAGCGGGATGGTCAATGTAGGGATACCCTTCTTCTCCTTCCTTCAGCCGGCGGTGAGGCGGTCCCGCCCAGATTTTATAACCGACGTACCCTTTCTGCATCCATGATTTCAGCTCGCCGGGATCGATATCAAATCCGTCGTGCGACGAATAGTCGCTGATGCAGGAAAGTATCCGGCCCTGGCCGGCTTTGAGAACCAGGTCCTGATCGGGAAAGGGAGTCTTGCCATTGCCGAGATTGATCCACATGGCAAGATCGACGTTATGCAGTTCTTTAAGACGTTCGCGTACAAGCAGGTAATTGGCGATGCCCTGCTCATCCTGTCCGATATGAGAATGGACGTCGATACGAGGAATATTGGGATGGGCGGTCAATTCTTGTGCGGTGGAAGTCGTTGCAGTGATCAGAAAAATTAAACTAAAAATACGGAAATAGAGTATTGATTTCATGGATGCACTCCTTTTCATTCATGGTTGAGTTAGTCGTAGCATGGATTGGGGAAAATTTAAAGATATGCGCGGGCGCCAAGGGTAGGTGTAAATAATCATTTGCCCCCTCCCCTTAATATTTGGAAAGAATTTGAATCAGTTTTTCCGCGCCGGACGGCGGTTTGATTTTTCCGGATAAAATCTCTTCCGGCAATACTTTTTTACCGTAATAATTCGTGTTTTCCTTCGCGCGAGTGGTGATGACGGTGCCTTCCAGCGAGATACCGGCGAAAAGACCCTGGCTGCGGCTGTAGGTGTAAATGGCGGCCAGCGGGGTGACATCCGCGCCGATGCTGCGCCCGATCGGGCCGGCGGCGGCGCTCAGATCGGTTCCGACGGCCACGTTGTTTTTATGCGAAAACGCCTTCACCGCTTCGTCCGTATTGAGAACGATCACGAATTCGGAAACCTGGCCGCCGATCTGCAGGCCGAATCCGATCCCGCCGGTGCCGATGGCGGACGGGCCGCTCCAGCCGTCTTTCGTTCGCGCAATGACGATGCCGCGTCCCACGCGGCCGCTGACGATGAAACCGCCCTTGAGCACGGTGATGATGGCCAGGCCGCGCGCGTTTTTCAGGACGGCGGGCGGAATCGATTTTTCGGGAATATTCTGAAATCGTTCGAGGATGGTGACGGCCTGATCGACCTGATCCTGCAATCCTTTTGCTTCGGCGGGCGTTTCATTCATTCCCGTTGTGATGACAATGATTGTAATTATAATAATTATATATATGTTTTTCATACAATACTCTCCTGTTATCATCGCTTGCGCACTTCTTGTCTTCAATCCTATCGTGATATCCCATTTCAGGAAGTCGCTGCTTGAATCAATGCTTTAATATACCCTACCGCAAACGCTTCGGCGGCGTGACGCCCGCCGATCATGTGCGGAATGTGGTCGGAGATGACGGCGCCGTTGTATTGGGCATCGTGCAGCGCGCGGATTACGTGACACATGTTCATATAGCCGTCATCGAGAAAGGTTTCGACGAATCCTTTCGGCAGCGGTTCGCTGACGTTGCGGAAGTGAACCTTGAAGAGTTTTTTCTGTTCCGCGAAATAGCAAATGGCTTCCACCACATTTTTTCCCATTTGCGGTCCACCCTCCAGCCAGCAGCCCACGCAGAGGCAGACGCCGATGTTGGGGCTGTCGGCGATCTCCAAAGCGCGCTTGTACCCTGCAAAAGTGCCGAAGATGCAGCGGGGGATGCCGCCGAGATCGTAAACGGGAGGATCGTCGGGATGAATGCCGATATAAACGCCGGCTTCTTCGGCGACCGGAGCCACTTTGCGAATAAAATAGGTGTAATTGACCCACAATTCCTCTTCGCTATACCGCCGCCCATGAGACAGCGGCTCCCGCCATTTCTTGTCGGCCCAATACCCCACAGGATTTTGATCCAATCGCAATGCCCGCGCTTCCGCGCCGCCGCGGATGGCTTCCGCTTTGGTGCTCCAAATGCCATTGCCCATATGCGCGTAGGTGGAATAATGAATCCCCGCTTTTCCCATAAGGCGGATGTAGCGCAGATATTCCTCGACTTTCTCGTCGCGGCCGGGAAGGTTGAGCGTGATTTCTTCCATATTGTGGCAACTGTGATTGCCCAGGCGATAGATTTTCAATCCCTGCGCGGCGAATTTGCGTTGTAATGCCTGATAATTTTCCAACGTGTGGTCGGCGGGCGGCAGGCTGGTCATTACCCATTCCACGCCGAGCTGCCGCGTGAATTGCATATCTTCATCCGATGCGTTCGGCGGCAGTTGGGTTCCGATTTGGATGCCCGGATGAGATCCGAAATAGCCGGGGATGGTTAGCGGGTGGCCTTGATCAGACGGATTTGGATGAATGTCAGAGTTTTGAGTGGACGAGGCGGTTTTGATGGTTTGCATTGTCGCTATTGCCGCCGTCGTGGAAGTGAGAAAGCGGCGCCGGGTTGTTTCTGTCATGAATCGTCTCCTATGATAAATGTCTACTCCACAAAAATTAAATTTCCATTTTTATGGATATAATTGTTCCAGGATGAAACCTGGATTCCTTCTCATACCCAAAAAATCGTTAGGAAAAGTCCATCATCTTTTCCATAACATGAATGTTTAGTTTTCAGATTTTCTTCTACCAGGGAAAGCGGAGACGGGCTCTGCTGGAGAGCAACCCGTCAAAGAATACCCTGGCGCGCGGGCGACGGATTATCGCCGAGGGGGCGATTTCACCGTCGTCCCCTCATCGAAACAAAAATCAATAATCTTGAACTCGTGCCCATGCCTGAAAAAACTCATTCCTTGCCTTCCGCTTCGGATCGACTTTCCAGGAAAGACCGCCCGTTCTCTTCCGATCAATCGCAGCGGCTTTCCTTCACCAAGACAAAATTAGGAAAATCTTCAAACACCCAATCATTTTTCAGCGTTTCATAAATGATTCCCCAAAATTTTCTCGCCAAGGCAATAATGGCTTTTCCCGTCCCTCTCTTCTGTTTGATTCGTTCATAATACTTTCGCCGATAGGGACTGTAGCGGATCGCGATCAATGAACATTGCACCAACGTCGTGCGCCCGATCTTGCTGCCTTGTTTGGTAATCCGCCCGGATCGTTCCGTCTCGTTGGAATTGCTCACGCGCGGAACGATCCCAAAATACGACGCCAGTTTCCCCGCGTTGGCGAAATCGTTCACATTCCCGATGACGGACAGGAAAATGCTGACGCTTGTGCTTCCGATCCCCTTGATGCTGGTCAAATTCTTATGCCCTTTTTGTTTCGGCCCTTCTTTCCTGATGGTCTCCTCCAATTGGGCAATGCTTTCATTCAGACTGCGAATCTGATTGATCAACACTTGCAGTTCCGTCCTCACCAGGAGATCGAACGAGAAGGATAACACCTTGCCCAGTCCCTTCTCCCTGGACAATTCTTCGCGTTTCAACTCGATTCCGTGCGCCGACAGAATGTTGTTGACTTTGTTTTTAATGTCATTCGTTGTTTCACTAATTTGTCGCGCGTTTGGGTGATACTCGCCATTTGCGCCTGCGTTTTGTCTTTCATGCGCACCTCCGGTAACGGGTGATCCTTCGCCCAAAACAACGCCAACGTTTCGGCGTCGTGCTTGTCCGTTTTCTTCACCGATTGACTGATCACCTTGAATTGCGTCGGATTCACGACCACCACGCGCTTCACCTGCGGCGCAATCGCTTCATAAAACAACCGCGTATTGCCTGTCGATTCGACGGCGATATGGTCCGTTTTGCGCAAGGTTTTGACAAAGTCGGGCAGCGCCTTCATTCGCCAGGTTTCAACCCTTGTTTTTTCATCCTTCGTGCGCGTGCACACCGTGAAACAATTCCGATGTAAGTCGACTCCTAAATATCTTGTCATTTTCTCCACCTCGTCATTTTTTTTCGGTGGAGTAGACGTGCTTTGCGGCGGTCACCAAACTCCTATTCAAGGTCGCCATGCCTTATGGTGGCGCTTCGGTTATAGGTCTGACCAATCTCATTTACGAGGCCGCTATGCCTCACCAAACCGTACAGCCTATAACCTGTCTACTCCGGACAATTCTGTTTTTGTCCGAAATCGCACCGCCTCAAAGCTTATTCATACCATCTCCTTATTTCCAAACGGGCATAGTGAGCCACTTCTTATACAGATTGTAAATATAATCGTGAAATAGGATGCCGTCACCGATCACTACGGCATACCGCAGTTTCAAACTCTGATCGTACTCAAGTTCGATCGGCTTTTCATGATAAAGCAGCGTCGCGGAAAGATAGGAAAAAGGCGTCTTCATTGTGAACCAAGTCACCGGCCGATAATTGGTAGGGTGATCGAACATGCAGATCGTGAGCGGATTTTCATTCTCGACGGTATATGCGCACCAATTCGCTTCCAGCAATTGTTCCTCCCCACGAAATATTCTGCCGTCCGTATTTTCCGCATTGGTAAACTGCCCGATTTTATCCATTGTTACCGGAAAGCGTATTCCCAGACCGTAATAATGGTTACCGGCGATGGTGATTTTCGTTTGATCGGGTGATGGAGTCAGGCGGCTCTGCCAGATCAACAAAAGGACATTTACATCGATCAACGGAATCAGTTCGAGAGAGCGTTCCTCGCGGAGAAGCGAGATTGTTTTGGGAGATATCCATTCCAACGTTTCCATAAAACGCGCCGAATCGATTTCCGCGGATTGACCGACTTGCACATTGGAAAAAGACTGATGAATTTGGCTGCCTGCATTCTCTCCTTCCTCCCAAAACGTGACGCCATTCACGCTGACGGCAAACATCAACGCATGATGATGAAGATGATCGTACGGAGCGTCGCGCAGAACGTTGACTCCTTTGAGCGTGTGGAATTGCTGCACGTATGGTTTGAAAGGAACGTCGTTATAACGATAGACGAGGATGGATTTGTCGTGAAAACCGAGGGAAACCGTATTATCCGATGTTATGATTTGCATGGCGTTGTCGGCATAGGACGCAAAATAGGAGCAGAAAACGATTAGAAAAAAGAATACACTTATTTTCAAGGGGAAAAATACCTTCATTATTCACCTCTTTTATAAAATAAAGGGCAGGCGGGTTGTCTGCCCTATTTTCCACCCGTCGGATTGTTTCTCAAGGGATATTCCCGCAGACAGGTTCATTTTTTCATCACGAAAACGATCGTGGGATCAAGCGGATACCGCCCGAATCGCTCGCCATAAATTGCCAGGCCGCCCGGCAAGGCTTCGTCCACTTCGAGACGGATCACGAGGTCCTTTTCCTCCTTGTTTTTTTGCATAACAGCGGATGGAATCGCGGCGGAAATCAGATATCCATAGGAACCGGCTTCACGCAGTCTGCGGTCGCGTTTCTGCGAATGCCAGGAGAGAATGCCGCGATGATCAGCGGGATCGTCCGGCAGTTCGAACAGGCCGATCACTTCGCCATTCACGCGAATACGGACGGCGCTCGGGTAGGGAACGGTGTCGGTCATGGGATAGGAATTGGGATTCAAACTGGGATCGTGCGTACCCTTGCCTAACATAAAGTCGCCGCTGACTTTTTGCATCCCTTCCCGATCCTTGCCGAAAAGCTGTTTGGCGGAAACTTCCACTTTAAAGACCGCTTCGGCCACGTCATTCACGTTCAGATCGGTCGGCAACGGGATGTGATATTCGAAGAAGCCGGATCCCGCGCCGTTGACCTTCAAGCCATCAAGCACATTCCATTGCTTGAGCGACCATTCCGCTTTCGTAAATTGCTGCGGTTCGATACGAACGATTTGTAGTGATTGATCTTTTTCAGAGATGGTTTCCCGGCGCGGCGCGGTTTCCTCGGCGACTAAAAACGTCGTGAAATTGCGATGCAGAATCGTTCCCGCTTCGTCAACCAGTTGTACTCGTAAAACCGCCAACGCGGATTTGGGCGGCGCCGTGATTTCCAACGCGGGCAGTTCTTCGCACATCCAGGGTTTATAGGGGATTTCGCGAGAAGCCTGCGCGAAAGATTCATATCGCCCCAGCGAATCCCAACCAACCAGTTCCCAACACAACCGCAACGGCTGACTGCCGGGCCGATCCGCGAGAAACGAAGCATACACGGGAAGTTGAATCGAAGCGCCCGGTTTTACGGTCTGGCACAACTCGTTTCCGAGCGCGAGATAAAATGAACTGTGTAGGTCACGAAGATCCATTCCCGGCGCGAGATCGGACATTCCCGTGAATTTTTCGGAACGATCAAAACGATAATACCCATTCCATTCGTTGATCACGTCGTGATGTTCGGTATAGAGCCAGCCGCAAATTTTGGGATGCCGGCGGAACTCGTTCATCATGATGTGATAATCCCAACTCCAATCCACATCCCCGGTGCTGCCTTCATATCCCCACACGTTGCCGCATTCGCTGTTCATCATCGGCTGATTGGATTGCGTATATCCTTCAACGAAATTCCAGGTCGATCCGGCAAATGTTTTTGCCACCGCATCGCCCAGAAACTCACGCCATTGATAACCGGGCAAATAAGCGTGCCAGGAGTTCAAATCAGTGATCACGTGATCGTACAGACAAGGCGAATTGTCTTCCACGATACGCATCGGATCGAGTTCTTTTGCCAGATGGTACATCGAGGCCACCCATTGTTGCGTCTCCGGCGTGTATTTCTTATCCTTGCCGCCTTTGAGCCCCCACGTTTCGTTGAACAATACCCACGAAAACGTGGCGGGATGGTTATAATCGCGACGGAACATAGCGCGTAGCGTGGTCTCGATTTCCCGGCGCATGTCGGCGTCCGGTTCGCCCCAACTATTGGGAATATCCTGCATGATGAGCATCCCCAACCGGTCGGCCCAAAAGAGTTTTCGCGTAAGCGGCACTTTGACGTGCACCCGCATGGCGTTTAAACCGATCTTGCGGGAACGCAGAATTTCGTCGCGAGTGAATTCGTCGCTGGGAAAGGTGTAAAAACCGTCCGGATGATAGGCCTGATCGAGCGTCATTTGCAGGTAAATCGGTTTGTTGTTCAACGCGATGTAAGGATAATCCGTGCCGGGTAGATCGAGGACGCTGATTTTTCTCATACCGAAATAGGTATCGACGCGATCCTTTATATTATATACTTCGGAAAGAGAAACGGAGACTTCATAAAGAAAAGGATCGTCCAAATCCCACAGCCGGGGATGCGGAATCGAAACTTCGAATTCCACTTTTGAAGAGCCTTCCGCAATATTTTGCACGAGTTCCGGTTTTGACAAATTCCCGGATTTGAAATGGAGTCGCAATTGCATATCGGTCGGAGCGGCTTCCGACAGGTTCGCTTTGACCAGCGCTTTTTTCGCATCGATGTCGGGAGTGAAATAGATGGAATCGATGGAAATTTGCCCGCGCGCTTCAAGATAAGGCGTCTGCCAAATGCCGCGTGCGTTTCCATAACCCTGCTTGCCGAACAACGTAAATTCCCGCCGTGCATCATCCACGCGGATCACGAGTTTTTGTGATTGCCCGAATTGAACATGCGGCGTGAGTTCGAATTCGAAGGGAATATAGCCGCCCTGATGGCTGCCGAGTTCATGTCCGTCGAGCCATGCTGTGGTTTCCCAGTCGCTCGCGCCGATCACCAGAAAGACACGCTTCCCTTGCCACGATGCCGGAATTTCAATCGGACGAGCGTACCACCCGATATCCGCCTGATCTTCCACCTGTGACAGTTTCGATCCCCACGGAAACGGAACCAGAATGGTCTCGGCGAAATCCGCCGCATCGGCGAACCATTTTTCCTTGATTCCCACATTCTCCTTATCGAATTGAAAATCCCACGGGCCGTTTAAATTCACCCACTGCTCACGCTGAAAATCAGGCCGCGGGTGTTCGGGCAAGGGGATTTCTTCCGCGGAAAGTGTTGTATCTCCACAGATAAAAAAGACCAAACTGACGGTAAAAACAGATCGAAATAAAATGGATACTGACAACATGATTCTCCTTTTTTATTCATAGTTTTTGTGGTATTAATTTAAAAAACAATGATATCATTGCCTTTCACTACTCTTTATCAAAAATATCTTTCGGAAGTTCAAACTTTTTTATTAAACCATTTAGAGCATAGGGTAAGATTTCTGTTTTCAATCCATGCGCCTTAACCGGGAATGAAACGGAGCCTCGGCAAAATTTGCCGGAATGCTTTCCCCCTGTTTTCCTGTCAAATTCGATGCCATATCGGTTAAGAATTTGAATGACTTTTCTCAGCTCGATTGGTTTAGGCATACATGAACTCGAAACGATGATCGACCTTCAATTTATCTGCATTTTCTAAAAGATTTTCTTTTTTCTCATTCATTTCCAATTCTCGATACACCGTCCAGAATTGTTCTTCATCCGGATCAATAATACAATCCAATGAACCTTGGCGGATGGCATAATCAAGATAATTGCTTAAACTATCATTCAAAGAAGCAAGCGCGTCTTCTTCATCCTCACCATGGCTGGAAATTGAGAAATCCAAACAACGGGCCACAACGATCCCGTCCTCATGGGTTAAAAGGATGTGTATCCGTAAATTGGGAAGGGAACTTATGGTTCCCATTAATGCTTTCAGCGGATTCATGATTTGAATTTCCTATTCAATATTGAAACAAGATTTCACCTTAATGATATTGCAGACAGGAAGTAGAAACAAGACAAAGTCAGCCCTTGAACATCACAATCAATCAATGGATTTCATTTGACATAGATTCATTTTTTTTCAACTCGTTCTCTCTCAATCCAACTCATTGAAAAATTCAAGATGTGATCTATCATACAGTCTGACGCCTATATCCTCGTGAAAGGAGAATATCATGATTGCCGCAAATTATGACCCATATCGCAAAAACGAGTTTCACGATGCTCTAAAAGGAATCGGATAGGGAATTCTGCTTACGACGGTGGTTTTGTTTTTCCTATTCATTTGCATGTTTTCTCTATCTATTGTATTTGGAATGTTAAGTATTGATTAATTGAAATCATCATCAATCCCTTTGTCATCGATCGTTGACAAAAAACAGGGACGCATCCCCAAAATATGAACCAATCCGATATGTTCGACGTTCAAACCATTCTCGATTCCCTGAACGACGGCGTTTACGTCACCGATACCGACCGCACCATCGTGTATTGGAGTAAATCGGCGGAACGCATCACCGGTTGGAACACAGAAGACATTCAGGGACGGCATTGCCGAGACAATCTGCTGAATCACGTGGATAAAGACAATCATCCATTGTGCGGCAAGGAATATTGTCCCCTGCATCGCTCCATCGTTACTGGCGAGAGTTCGACGGCGCCGATTCTCGTTTACGCCAAAGCAAAAGACGGACGCCGCATTCCCATGCAGGTCAGCGTCGCGCCGATTCGCGACCGCGCGGGTGAAATCATCGGCGGCGTGGAGACATTTCGCGATTATACAAAATGGATCGACGACATCGAGCGGGCAAAGAAAATTCAATCCTTGTCGCTCTCCAAAAAAATGGCGGACGATCCCCGCGTGCGATTTTCCACCCATTACGTCCCTCACGATATCATCGGCGGCGATTTTTACGCCATCGAAAAGACGGATGAGAATCATTACGCCTTTTTCCTGGCCGACGTCACTGGTCACGGCATTTCCGCGGCGCTTTACACGATGCATCTCAAATCCTTGTGGGAAGAATATCGCGACCTTCGCGCCAATCCCCGTCAATTTCTCGAAACCATAAACCGGCAGTTGTGGGCTCTTTTAAGCGATCACACCTCCTTCGCAGCGGGGATTTATGGTCTGGCCGATGTCGAAACTCAAACCGTGCAGTTGATCAACGCGGGAAATCCATATCCTTATCACGTTCATGAAGATGGCCAATTCGAACAGATCCGCTGTTCTGGTTTGCCGTTGGGACTGGTGAATGATGCTTCCTATGAAACCTTCACCATTGCAATGGCACCCGGCGATCATTTGTTCTTATTTACCGACGGCGCGGTGGAGATTTTCAATAGCGACCATGTAATTCTCGGCGAAGAGGGACTCCTCGATATTTTGAAACAAACAGGATATCCGAGCGCAAAGATTTCATGGAAGGAAGTGGAAGATGAGTTGTTGCGTTATTCCAACTCCATCCGCCTCGCCGATGATTTGACGATTCTTGATATGCATTTACTCCGCGAATAAAACAATTTCTGTTTAACCGGTTAATGACTTACGCGTCCATTCCGCATCCTGCCGAATTTCATCCGGCCGGTATTTCGGAAACATTCCCACACACACCGCATCCTTTGCGCGAATATGCGAAAACGCAAAGCGAAACGCCGCTTCCGGTTCGTTGCGGCCGGCGGCAAGGATTTTATAGCCGATTACCGGTTTTTCCAGCGTTTGAATGCACGCGATAGCGGCGTCGCGATCTTCCGGCAAATACTGATTTTCATGCACATTCAAGTTATAGAAACACTGCATGTAAAAATCGACGGGAAAATCTTCCTTCTGCGCGACGGGCAGATTGTCGGTGCGATGGGACGCAATACCGGCGACCACGTTTTTGCTTTTGATGTATTCCAACCATTCAATCAACTGGCGACGCCGTCCTTCCACAAACGCTGCGTCCGTCTGATTGCCTTGAATATAAACGGCGGACGCGCCGAAATCCACGGCCTGATCGATGTTCTTTCGCATGGAGGCGTATTCGGGCGCGGTTTGAGCAATCCAGATTTTCAACGAGCCGCCTTCATCCCAGTATTCGTTCAGCACGCGCATGATATGCTTGTCCGCGCGTCCGAGAAAGGCGTTGACGCCGCAGCGATATGCTTCTTCCAGCGTTTCCTTGATTTTTGCCGTCGTGTAATAATCAAGCATCTCGTTGCTGAGTTTGCCGGATTGATGGGAATTGCCGGAAAAGGGATTCCCGCCGAGAATGAGACGAGTCACGCGCAATTTCCCCAATTGAATGACAGGCAGCAGATTCGAGTGCGTTACGGAGTGCTCGTCAGCGCCCACGGAATCCGCCAATCCGGATAAAGCAAGCGCCGTAACCGCATTTTTTACAAAAGTTCTACGAGTCGCCATCTTTTCATCCCCTTTTTTTTCCGTTAGGATTTCCTCATGCAATGATTATCTCACATCGAGTTCACATATGGTACCTTTATGACGATAGATAAAGAGAAAGATCATTTTTTCAAGGCTTTATTGGCATTCGGGTAATATATTTGCTATAATGACACCGTGATAGTATTAAAAATAGATGAACGGTATTGTAACACCAGTAAATGAAATGATTTCAATAGTGGGATTTGGTTCAATTGTTTCCTCCTCAAAGGAAAACAAAAGAGGCGTATTTTGCCAGAAATTTGTAGATTTTTAGGAATTGTAATTTACATGCTCACGATGATCATCGACCGCCACACTTCCATGCAGAGTATGGTGAATACAAGATCATCGTTGAGATCAATACCGGTGTTATTGATGGCCGTTTTCCCAGGAGAGCATTGAAGGCTGTGATGGAGTGGTATGAGCTTCACCACGATGACCTGCTGGCGAACTGGGCGCTTGCCGAACAACATCAACCCCTTTTAAAGATTCCCCCGTTGGAGTAATTTCATGTTAGAAATCAAGAGCGCCATGTATGTGGAAGCCTATAAGATTCGTCTTCTTTTCAACAACGGTGAAGAAGGCGTGGTCGACTTGCAGGATAGTCTTTGGGGTCCGATGTTCGAACCGCTGAGAGAACTTGGCGAGTTTAAACGGTTTGCTGTTTCTAAAGTCTTGCATACTATATGCTGGGATAATAATGCGGATCTGGCGCCTGAATTCTTGTACAACATGTTATTGGATCAATCGCATATCGAGTAAATGATGGCAAAAAGCAGGGATTCGGATTTCGAGTGAAATCCATTGTTTTCCGGAAACCCAAAATCCTGGCCCCTAATCCTTACCCCTCTGTATATTGCCATTTAAACAAATACATCGCTATAATACTACTATTCCGCTTTTAAAAATATATGAAACGGAGGAAACCATGAGGAGAACGTATTTCTTCATCGCATTCGTTATGGTAACAGGCATGTTTCACGCGGGTTTTGCACAGGAACTGGGGAATCCGATCATCATCACCGGCGCGGCGGGCGGACAGCAGTTCCCGGACGTCGCCTACAATTCGCGGGACAACACGTTTCTCGTTGTCTGGGAAGACGTGCTGGCGGAGAATTTTTACGAAATTCACGGCGTTCTCGTGAATGGCGAGAGCGGACAGCCGCTCGGAGAGCCGACGGTTTTCATGGCGGCCAATATCGGCATCGATGCGCCGGAAATTGCCTATAACAGCCGCGACAACGAATTTGTTGTAGTCGCCCGCCGGCGCGGCAATGACATGGCGCTCGCCCGTCGCATTTCCGCGCAGGGAAGGCCGGTCGGAGAGATCGTCGAACTTGGACCGAGTTATGGCCCCACTTTCTTCGATTCCGCCTCCCGCGCCCGTGTCGTGTCAGTCGTCTACAACCAAACCGAAAATCAGTACTTTGTCGGTCTCGGAGAACCGATGACGGGCCAGATTCTCTTCGCCGACCTGTCTCTCGATCTCCCGGTCGATCAAATTGGCGCCGGCACCAACCCGGCGGTGGCTTGGTCGAGCGTAAGTAACGTCTATTTGATGGCGTGGGAAGACCGCGTGGTGCGCAACACCGGCAGCGAGAATCTCAGCGCCCAACTCTTCACCAACACCGGCATTTTTATCGGGGACACGATTCTCCTGCGGGATCAGGATTTCGCCGAGGAATCTCCCCGCGTCGCCTACAATCCTGACGACGATCAATTTCTGGTGGTGTGGGATGAACGCATCGGCTTTTCCGAAGGTCTCGATCCGATGACGTTGACGGACACCATCGGCCAGATCGTCAGCGCAGACGGCTCACTTGTCGGCTCGCCAATTCCCATCGAAGCCGGCACGGCGTATACCTTGCGCCAGGATGTCGATTATAGTTCGCCGGCGGGACTCTATCTTGTCGTATGGAAAGGCGACGAAAGCGGCGACTTTGCCTTTGCGGATATTTTCGGACGCTTGATCAATCGCGACGGCTCATTTGCCAGCGACGCCTTTCTGATTTATGACGCCGGCGACGATAACACCGACGAAGGGACCAGCGAACAATATTACGACGAATCCAAATTGCCGGTTGTCGCCGTCAACACCAACACCGGCGCGTTTTTTGTGGTATGGGAGGAGGCGGGAACCACCCGCAATCCCGACGACCGCGACATTATGGCCCGCTTCGTTGCCGCACAGCCGTCCCCTGTGGGCGAGTGGATGATTTTATAATAAGCAAGGTATTTGGTTGAAGGCTGAAAAGGATCGAGATTCGGGTCTTGGATTTCCTTTTTTTCCAAGACCCAAAATCCTGAATCCTACTCGCTTTATACCGGTTAAAAAATAAGCTAAAATAAATGAACATCAAAAGCATAATATGGAAATAAAATCATCATGAATGCTGACCAATTCGGACAAGTATTAGAAGCGGCGGATCAGTTGACGCTTGAAGAACAGGAAATGCTAATGGATATTCTCCGTCGCCGAATAATTGAACGAAGAAGAAAAGAGATAGCACAAGATATTCTAGAAGCCAGACACGCTTTTGAACAGAACAATGTTTGTCCGGCCACACCCGATGAACTGATGCGGGAGATTTTATCTTGAAACGGCGTCTCTTGCGAACCGATTCATTTATCCGCGCTTCAAAGAAATTTCTCAAACACTCACCAGATCAATCCGAAGCTGTCCTTCAAACCTTGATCTTGCTTTCCGAAAACGCTTTTCACCCCAATTTAAAAACACATAAACTTAAAGGTGACCTTAAAGATTCATGGGCATGTAGTGCGAGATACGATATCAGAATCGTCTTTTCTTTTATCAGTTACGACAATCATGAAGCGATTTTACTGGAATCAATCGGAACCCACGATGAAGTTTATTGAGTCGGATGGCTAGGGCAGCGTTATTTTTTTCCCTTAATCGGATTTTGATAATCCAGCAAAGGTGCAGAAAACGGCGCCCTTGGCACACCCCTTCAGTCTTCAACCTTCTGACTTCAACCTAAGTTCAAAACGAATCGCCGGTTCGAGGGACCGGATTTCCCAGCTGCCCGGCCGTCTCACTCGCGCGATTCCTACACGTTCGTTATTTTGATTGAAGGCCTGAATCGTGAGACGTTCAGATCTTGCCGCCTCGGTAATTACCGATCTTACATCGTCAGCGGGAAAATCCCCTGCGACGATTTGCAGGGTGAACATATCCACCCCTTCGATGGCATACAGGGTCAGACCGGATTCTTCTTTTGATCGTAACACCGCCAGCGCGCCCGACGTTCCCACACCCTCATATTGCAAAAACTCGCCGCGTCCGTCGAGAAACAGGTATTCCGGCGAGCCGACGCGATCACAGCGCCGCCCGTCAATCCATTCCGAGCTTTCATAAAAGTCGCGGCCACTTACCGCAAGCCAGCCGTATGGCGGCAAAGTGTGCTTGACTCCATCGTGCGTGAAATCCCAATGCTCCTTGGCATTGCCGTTGATCAAAATTTGCAAATCGTTCGGATACCGGACAAACAAGCGCGAACGTTTCCAGTCCCCTGTCAACAAAGCCTGTGAGGAAGAAACCGTCCCAAATTCCGCGCCATAGCGTATTTCCAACGGTTCCCGCATGACATAACGGCTCTGCAATTGCTGCAACATATAATAGGACCTGCAGGTTTTACGTATGCCGTACGCTTCTTCCACCAGCCAACCGATATGGCCGTACGCAATCGTCGCCGCGATGAATTGATCGATGCTCGTAACGATATTCTCCGGGTTGCTCCAATTTTCGTTTCCATTGAAAAAATGCGAGGTCCACGGCATCCCCATATCCACGTTCAGCGGATGCATTTTCATCAAATCGAAATGCGGCAGATACGGATAGTCCCATAAATGCAAGTTGCTATAGGTCAGGCCATAATTTCCCGTGCACAGCCCGGAGTACAGCCATTGATGGTGCCCTTCCGACCAGCAATGGCCGTCGTATACGTCCTGATCGTGCAGTAACAATTCCCCATACGCATAGAACGTGGCCGCAAAGGTCCCCGCCCCCGGCGCGCGCGCATCGAAATCGCAGCGATCCCAAGGACTCACGGCGGTATGCACGTCCGTATACGCCGCATTGGTATTGAATTTCTTTTGAATCAACGGCGCGAGTTTGCGATCCATCTCCACCGCGAACAACGCTTTCGGCGAATAACAACGCGGCCACGCCGTCACGAGATTGCCGTCGGAGCGCCGCATGACCATGTCGACATCCCAATACTCGTTGACGGGCGCGTAATCGGTATAATTCGTATATAATCCCGACCGCCAACCGAGCGAGCGTTGATTTTGGATATACTGCTGTAACGCCGCGTCGCCGCCCTTGCCCGGCGCGGATTGGGTGCGAAACGTGAAACTTTCTCCGCCATCCCTCCAGGTGATTTCGTGATTGCATTGCGTCAGCATCTCGATGCCGTATGTGCGCAGTTTTTGGGACCGTTCGTGCTCGCGCGCGTAATCCTGCGGCCCCCAACTTTCCTGCCACAATCGCGTTCCCGCCTCCTGCCCGCGTTTGGCCGGCGGATTGGCAATGGTGGGGAGCGTTTCTTCAAACGTGGGCGAGAAGGTGAGGAAAAATCGCTCGAACATATCGTTGCGTTCGCCGTCGGTTTTCGGCGCATAGCGCACGCCGCCGTTCAATCGCACCTCGTTCCCTTCGATCATATCCACGGCGAAGGGAGCGGAGGCGTTGGAGCGATACCAATCCATCCAAACCGACGCGAAGAACGGCGGTTCGCCGCGCGAAACCAGCACATGCAAATG
>QZKN01000040.1 GCA_003598175.1 Candidatus Omnitrophota bacterium | reverse complement strand
TCCATGCATAAAACTGCGGACATTTTACACAAATTCATTCGAAATTTCAGGTGGCTGATCATAAACGATGATTACGTGGCCTGAGCGCTCGAATCTTCAGCCGCAATCATCTCTCTACCCGCAATTACAATATCTCGGGAAGGACGTTATGTCAGATAACTCGGAATGGTTGTTTCAAGATAAACCTTTTGCATTTTTTCCGTTCTTCAGCGATAAATCGCCTTTTTTCTCTCCAGTTTAGTAAGGTGAGTTCGATTCAGCCCACCATTCGGGTGTGCGAAAATATCTGTTGGCTGCGCTTCGTTTCGAGCCCACCCTACCGAGCTGTCTGCAAATGCAGGCAAGGATGCCCACGCTTCTTTTAGGACGGTTATCAGAAAAAAGATGGTTTTCGCCTGGCGGCTAATCCATTCCAGAATACTCACCCGGGTTCTACCATCCCATGCTTGAATCAAGCTCCACATTACCGTAATATAGAGGTTAAATAGCATCATGGATACGTTGGTACGGATAAAACGCTTGGTAGTCGCCCGGCATGTGCTGTTCACGCAAAAGGCCGAGGGTGAAATGGCGGCTGACGCGCTGACTCCGGAACTTGTGTACGAATCGATTTTGAATGCGCCAGCCATCTTCAAGACTCTCCGTTCCCGCAATCCACGGAGTAGGAAGAGTGAGAAGTTGTATGTGATTAAAGGTCTGACATATGACGGTTTGGTGATCTACACCAAGGGCAAAATCCTAAGGAAAGAAGGGGTGAACGTTTTCTGTGTCCTCATATCCTCCAAGAGAAGCACGGATGTGTGAACCTTTCCCCTGTCCCGAATGTGGCGCCATGCAGATGGTTTTCACGGTCGAGGATTATCGGACCGAGGACGGTCTGACGGTTCCACACTTGCGACATCTCAAATGTAATGCGTGCAACGAACGGTTCTTCGATGACGAAGCGATGCACTGCATCCAGGCTGAACGCGACAGATTGCATTGGTGGGCTAAACCGCAAACGGCGCGGTTTGAGCCCACCCTACCGGACTAAACGTTTATCATCGACACGGTTTCCCATTTTGCTTCAATGGTATCGGCGGAAAGGTCCGCTCCACAGCTCCATTCGATAAAATAGGTCCCGTTATAAATTCGCTCGAACTCAGCTCTGTTCTTCAGAGGCGCGAAGGCTTCGGATTCCAAATAGGGTTTGACATCAAATAAGCCTTCTTTTCCGTTTTCGGCTTTGATATACAACACGTAATTCTCTCTCGGAATTATTTCTATAATATTCATTGGTCTAATCCGCGAATGGGAAAGGTTTTCCTGCCATGAACAGCCAGTTGCCAATCCGCAAGAAGATCTTCCTGGTGGATTTCAATCCATGCAACAACCAGTTTGTGTTTCCTGATTGGGAGCTCACCTGCCAAAACGGCGCCATCGGGAATAGAGTATACCGCGACTTGCCCTTGATATTCGGCATGAATATGCGGCATTTGGTGCTTATCCGTATCGTAGAAAAACATTCGGATCAGGATGCCGTAAAACATCGAGATTGTTGGCATGGCAACTCTCTTTTTGTTGTCGCCCGATGCTCCGCATCACCGGCTGGTAATGGAGCGCAACGAAATTGCCGGTTCGAGTTGATGCGGTTGTTAAAAATATTCCTACTTTACTGTCGATAGCGTTGGTTTTAAGGCTTTCTCGAGTCTCATCATTCTATCGGTTAAGTCTTCTTGAATCTTGTCCCACCGCGCTGCATCTTTCAGCCCGCCAAGTGTACAGATGGACCTGATTCTACATACACGTCGACCTTCTACCTTGTCCCAAACCAATGGTTCACCGAAAAGGTTTTCTATTTTTTCACGGTCATTGTAAATTTTTTCATATATCTTATCAGTTTCATCCTTTTTGTCAGGTCCCCGGTCTATGAAGAGCTCCACAGAACCTCTACTCAAAGTGATTACGTAGATCCAACCCATGCCTGATTTCCCTGCACCGGCGGTAATCCAATTATCCTTGCTGGGAGAAACATTGGAATGAAGATTTGTTTTTGATTTTGCTTTTTCCAATAGTTGTTTCCAAAAGTCCAACCTTCTGAGATGTCTTTCAGCAAGTTGTTGTTTTTGTTCGCCGATTTGCTTCGCTTCTTCACTGGGCGCACATATGGCCGTGAATAAGGGCGCAGGTTCCGATTCTCCAATTTTATACGCTTCAACTTTGACGAGGAAAAATGCCGTATCTGCAGGAGAAATCTCATTAAGCCAATTTATCGCGGTAACATGCTCCGGCCTCGGCTCGCTCGTTATCCATATGGCTGTCTTGGCCTCCAAGTTCGATAAATAGGTTATCAGCTTTCCAAGATGGTCGTGATCAGTTTTTTCAAGTTGATTTTCAATGACAACGGTGTCTCCATTTGGCCCCTCAGCAAAGATGTCTGCTGAAAAAGTTCCTACAGATTTCTCACGTTCTATAGGCGACAAGTCAAAACCTATCTGTTCTGATAATATGTCTAAATTATTCTCAAGCCAGGTACTAAAATCCTTGGTTTCCTTCATCCAGGCCTTTCTCAAGTCAACTTTGTCTAATCTTCCGATCATTTTCACTCAATCCTTCGATTAAGAAATTTTAAACAAGTCAAGTCATTCAGAAGAATCTGTTGATTATACAAAATTCAATTGACAATCAATAAAATACAAATGTTCCACTTCCCTATACGCTTCTTTCTTCTTTTTCCGATAATTCCTTCTCGATTTCCCTCTCAATTTCCTCTAATGGAATTCGATGCTTACTTGCGGTTCGAATGTCAAGGAAGTTTTGAAACGAATGACTCGCTCGGAGTGTTTCCACTTCTTTTTCAAAATTGTCCGCTTCCGAAATCAGAAATTCCTTGCCATCCGGCGATAGCAATAAAACCGGCTCTTTCCTGGCCAGATCAATTAAATCGTTTAATTGTAAAAGTTCGTCTTTTAAATCAATTGTTTTCATAGTTTGACCTCTTTCCCTCTGATCCGGAGTATATTGTGTTCTTTGTAGCCGACAGCAAGAATGGAAACCATCTGAGAATTCTCATTCACCTCATAGAAAATCCGGATTTTGCCTGATCGAAGTTCCATTGGAGCAACTGGATTATCGCGAAGTTTTTTTCGGTTCTTTGTTTCGTCACGTGGTTGATGTACGAGTTGAGCTCGAATGTTCGATATAATTAGTTTTCTCTCGTATGGAGTGAAATAATATAAATCCTCCTTTGCTTCTTCTGTCATCTCGATGTAGTATTTAACCATTTTTCAGCCATCACAACAAAGAGTCTTTGATGTCGTTATAGTTTTGTTGGCTGTGCGCGATTCGAGCCCGCCCTACACTACTAACGTTTAACGTGGCCATCACCTGTGGGAATGGAGTGCAACGGAATTGCCATTCGAGTGCATGGCATTGTCGGTATTCTACTTCAGTCTATACTCCTGTCGAATCTCCTGCTTGACATCTGCGGCATCAAAAACCTTTGCATAGTGACCGGAAGGAAGCGACTCAAAACAGCGAATCACGTATGTCCACCCGGGCTTGTAGGCACTCATAGTATGCGGAGTGGTTATAGTAGTTCCGTAGTAAGTCCCGTACGGACTTATTGATCCAGTCGTGTAACTTGTAGAACCTGTCTGCCAAGTATCAACTCCTCCTTCGTCTGAGTTACTCTCGATGGTGAAGTAGTCGAACTTATACTCGAGCGCAACTTCAGCGCAACGCAACAGGCAAAAATCCTTTACACGTTTCTCGGAAGTGAAGCCATTCCCGTTGAATGATACAGCAAAGGCGTCTTCTGCCAATCGACGATGTGTGTAACCACCTGAATAGCCACTTACCTTATACGGCGTTGCGCAGCCCGCAGCTAAAACCAACAATGCAGTTATCATCAAGTAAGTCATCATCCTCATCTTGTTCCTCCTTGTCAACATGTTAAAAAATAGTTTACGCACTTTAGGGTATACTGTCTAAACAATCAAGATAAATTCGAATGAATATTGATCTCGTTGTTAGTTCTCTAAGGTGGAATGAGGTTATGTATTCCAACCGCGCCAATCGCAACCTATAAAATGAATCATAGAAAAAGAGATTCTATTATCATTCAACCTCCCCTACCGATCTCAAGAAGCTCGTCGAGTGACTTGAGCAAAATAAAGGACGGGAAATTCTTCGCTGATGTCATCTTCGGATTTTCGATAGACCGAGAATTCGAATGGAATCCTACGATCACAACAATCCAGAATGCATAATATATAGACCTCCTCGAGAAACGAGAGCATATTGTCCATATGAATATCCATGTCCTTGATGATGTCAGACCAATACTCCTGAATGGGTCCATTTCGGGCTGATAGGTCGTGCCGCCAGCTAGGTCCTGAGAACTTGTTGCCCGGTTGCAGTTTGAAGTTCTGAACCTCGAGGATGAAATTCTGTTTCGCATGATTGATTGATAATGCGTTTCGAGCATTAGCAATGAAGCGGATCCAGTCCTTGTCGCCATCCAGCATTGTCAAAACTGCTTCGCTCCTGCTGCGGTTTCCAGCCATCCATTTACGATATTCTTGGAAGTTCGATCCATGATCGGGGCAGTCGTAGAATGTGCTGAATAGCGCATGCGTTTTTTCTAGGCATCTCTTTGCGCTCCCGAGAAAGGTACTCACTCGCTCTTCTAACTCTGATACCTGGGGCAAGCAATGTATCAATTGTTTCGACTTGAATTCCTCAATTAGTTCATCACATGTGGTGAGTAGTGAGATTGTCTCGATATAAATTTGGGAGTAGGCGTTCTCGCAACGCAGCAGTAGCTCGGTGGCCTCCCATATCGCATTGAGTACGTTCGACTTACTAAGTCCGGGAACCAGAATCACTCTATCAAGAATCTGCTTTGCCTGAATGATTGACCGTGCAACGAAGGAGTTGCTACAGCCAATTGGATAAATCTCTTGGTGGGAATGGCGTGTATCGGGTGCTGTGCGTTCTGGATCAATATCGTCAGCGGTGTGGATTCTATATATCTTCTTGGTCGTAAAGACATAGAGGCTCTTTTTGAGAACAATCATCTCCTGAATGGCATCATTTCTGTCTGTACCGAGTTCGCTTGAGAACGCTGCATCCCTGTCGAATCTATAGGGCATTCTTCTTATCCTCCTCACTGACTGGCCATCGGTCGGTATTAGAGTTTACACCTTGTCGCCCAACGCCGTGCTAAGTGGCGCGCTTTAGCGCGTCCTGTCTTGAGCACCTTGTTAAGTTTTATTGCTCACCATCATCAGGTTCGCTTGGTTCATTATTTTTAAATTTATCAATAACCAATAACATATAATCGCATGTATTCCGCTAGATATAAATCCAGGTATGATTCCTTGCCCCCATATTCTCGTGATTTGTGTTGATGCAAGCATAGTTTCAGTTGCAACAGCGCCGACTATAGCTGCAACAGGAATAATCCACTTTTCTCTTAAAAAGAAGGAAACGACCAAAACGACTATAAAACTTATTGGATCTAATAACTTGACTAAGATTATTACTATGATGGCCATTTTTTCTCCTAACAATTTATTCAATGATTTCCGTACTTTATGTCATATTGTCTTGATACTCACGATAGTTCTGTAGGGTGGGATGAGGCCACGAATCCCACCTTCGCCAATTGAAACTTTTATAATGAATCGAGAGCAACGGTGGGTTTCATTATCATTCAACCCACACTACCGGACTGTTAAAAATTTGGAGCTCCTCTGGCTGCATGCCAAATCCTTGCAATCTCGACGATACGATTTTCAATGTCCACCCGGTAGACGATCCTACATGGCTTGCGGATCACTTCTCGGATAACCGGATCATTAAACTCAGGTACAATTCTCCCGGATTCCGGAAAATCAGCCAATCTCTCCACGGCTTGTAGTAAGTTCTTGACGAATCGTTTAGCTGCCGAAGCGCTGTCCTTTGCTATAAAAGCCGTAATGTCTTTCAGATCAAATTTTGCCGTCGGAGACCAGATCAGCTTGAAAGCCATTCACTGAACTCCTCCCTGATCCGCTCGTGGGGAATTCCTTTCCCTTCATCGAGTTCACGGAAAGCCTTACGTATACCCGCCATGAAGTTAATCTTCTCCTGGATATCTTCCCATGTCGCGTCTTCCGGAAGTTTTTGAATATTTTTTATGGCTATTTCCTTCGTGGTCATGTTCAAACCTCATTTATTTCTGACCTCGATTCATAGATGATGGGATCATGATTGACGGAAGCATCCGTTCACACTTCTCTTGGGCTTCAGTGAAACACCCGCTCTTCATAAGACGCCGCACTTCGCTGTCTTAATCTAATGAATCATCATGGTTCATAGGCCAGCCTCCCAAACTGGTAGAATCTTTGCCTTACGGCCGGGCTAAGCGGACCGAGCCACACCGTCGATGAGCTTGAAGAAAACACAGAAAAATGCACCCGGCGTGGTTCGGTTCCGCTTGGATCCCTTTGTTAGAGTAAAGATGGGTTACGCCTGACGGCTAACCCATCCTACGTATCTACGTTACTCTGCTAATGCGGGCAGGATGCCCGCGCTCCCGGGATGATCACCCATTCATCGTCCACCCTTCGCGATACGCTTTCGTCAAATACTGATTCGCACTGGCAACATTCGTCACCACCCCCTGCTTGGCGTCATACATAAGTTCCTCGCCCGCGCGAAACGCAGCCAGCCCCAGGCACATGGTTTCAATCATGTTGGCGCTATATTCAAAGTTGCAGGCCGTCTCGGCCGGTTTGCCGTTTTTGCAGGCGTTGACCCACTGTTTCTGGAAATGCCCCACATCCGGCAGCGACTGATCCGCGGGACGTGGATCAAAGTGTGACATGTTTTCGATATCTTCATTCGGGAGGATCAGGTGGTTTCTAAAATCGGAAATCAAAACGCCCTTGTCGCCCTTGAACATGGCGCCGTGGCCGATCTTGTTCAGGTCGATCCATCCGGACGGGGACTTGGGCATGGCGCCGCCCTGATACCAGGTCACTTTAATCTTGTCCCGCCAGGTATTGGCCGGGAAGACATATTCGCTGGTGAGTTCAACCGGCGTGACTTCCGGATTGAAGGCTTCAGGGGTGCTGGATTTGATGCTTTCCGGCAATTCGGCGTCGATCACGTTCCATAAAAGGTCCATGGTGTGGCTGCCCATGTCGCCCATCTGGCCGATGCCGAAATCCCAGAACATGTTCCACTGCAAACAGCCGGCCTCGGGTTGGGCTTCGAAGTATTTCGAACTATACGGATGCCAGGGCGATGGCCCGAGCCAAAGATCCCAATTAATGTGTTCTGGAATGGGTTTCTCTTCAGGGTAATAACCGTCCTTGCGAATCTGGCGGTTGCCCCAGGCGCAGGCTTCCTGCAGTATGCCGATCGCGCCGTCACGTACGGCTTCGTGGATACGGTTGAAATTGGGATGCGCGTGGCGCTGCATACCGATCTGTGTGGCTAGCTTATCCTTGCGCTTCAGGTAATTTTCCCGCACGGTGCGCGCTTCGTTGACCGTGATCGCCAGGGGCTTTTCCAGGTAGATATGGTAATCGCGATTGAGCGCCCAGTTCGCGATAAACGCGTGGGTAAAGTCGGTGGTGCAGCACACGATGGCGTCCAGGCCGGGATGGTCCAGGCATTTGCGCCAATCCTCGTAGACTTTGGCGTCCGGAAATTCCTTCAGCGCGAAGGCGATGTTGTTCCGGTTGACGTCACAAACGGCGACGACGTTCTCGTCTCTGACGGTCGAGAAATGCGCTCGCGCGCGTCCATAGGCGGCGATCAAGGCGATATTGAGCCTGTCATTCGCGCCGAATACCGCCCCGCTATTGAGGACCATCAGTCCGCTGCCGGCAATGAGGTTCTTTTGGATGAAATTACGACGGTTTACGGTGTTGGAATTCATAATTCTGCTCCTTGTTGGATTGTATGTTTTCTTATCTATCATATTAAATAAATGATGGGTTAATACAGCGCAACCCATCCTACGCAGATCTTCAACTTATGACTTCTGTCTGTATTCCGAGCATATCGCACAGTTGGACCATCTCCTCCGCGTAGTCCCCGTAGGTCCAGATGAGATGGTTTCCATAGTCTTGCTGCCTGCGGACAAAATCCGTGGCGTCGCCGCTGTCGACCGGCTTGATCTGCGCTTCCACGGAACAGCCCAATGTGTCATTATCCCAGCCGCCGGAGCCTGCCAGCGTTCCCCGAAGCAACAGTAACTTCGTGGCCGTGGGATTCATCCGGGCCACGGTTACCCGCTTCTCCGTATTGTTCATAAAATCCACCACGGCCTTGGTTCCCCACCCTGATTTGACAAAGCGTCCGAGCTGATAGGGCAGACCGGGTTCATGGAAGCCGTTCATCCGGATGCCGGGAGCGCTGTGGTTGATCACCAGTTGGTTTTCCCGCAAGAACATATTCCCCAGATGGGTTGACTTTTGGGCGACAGACATGAGCAGGCGCATGGAGAGCAGAGCCCCCAGGTCGGCTTCACAGGCGGAAGCGATGTCATGGTCTTTGAACAGCGTATGGATCACACACGGCGTGATATTCCACTTGTCCGGGAGTCTGCTGGAGCAAAACTCGAAGCATTCGATGGTGAACGCGTTACAGCGATACTTCCGCATCAGGGTTCGGATGGTGTTGTAGAACTCCATGCTGCGGACGACGTATTTTTCTTCCAGATAGGTCTTGTTTGCTCCTTGGATCAACTGGCGGGCCAGTTGCCAGGCGGTGTTCGTCTCTGCCGCGCTGGCCATCATGCGTTCCATCTCATTGGCAAGTTCGCGGTAGGAGATCCGGACAACCTGGATGCCGAATCGTTTTTGCAGTTCCTCCGGATCGTTGATGCCGGCCACGGAAGCGACGGCGGGCAGGCCGCGGTCGGTCGGGAACAGGATGCGGGTTTGCGTGAAGATTTTTCGCGCCTGGAGTAAGGAAATCAGTGTACGGAACTCTTTGTCACTGTTCGGCACAAAGAACTCCAGGCCTTTGCTGCGCGAGTAGGCGCAAATGTCCACCGTTCGGCAGTTGAGTCCTTGCAGGATGACGGGCTTGCCAAACTCCTTACCGATGTCGAAACTGGCGATCGACGATCCGTGCGGAATAATAAAAAATACGTCGATATCCGAGATGTCTTTCCATATCTTGTTCAGTTGGTTCCGCTTCAGTTTGAAATCCTCGGAAAAGGTAAGATGCGCCGGTTCCAGGATTTTCACCTCGCTCGGATCAAGCCCGAAACCATTGGCTTTGATACCGGCGGTCCAATCCGCGAATCGTTTCTCTGCCGCGGCCATTTCCTCGCTGGGGCTCTGCACATCGAATCGGCAGGGGCCTTCCCACACGTCGCTGTGGATCATATTTGTCATCACCGGTTTGAGGTGAATCCGAGTATGGCCGGTAAGATTCTGACGCTGAGTGAATGAGACATCGGACGCGGCCTGGCTCACGACAACCGCGCCGATGCCAGTTTGAAGAAAACTACGTCGAAGCATGAGCGTGCTCCTTGTTTTTATGGTTTCCAGCACAAAAGACATGGCCTTGATGCAGGTCGCAGATCTTTTCTTCACCATAATATGATCTGTCTATCGTGTCAATCAATGCGAAAAAACACGTTTGTGAACTGTTAGAACCATCGGATATCCGGAGACATCCTAACGCATTGCTAAAACGGTTTGAGCATCGTTTCTTTTAGCGTTTTCACCTTCTCACTTGCCTTTGCCGCACTATTCTCATTCTCCAATCGGTCTTTCGTCATATCGAAAAGCATATCCTCGCCGTTTTTGCCATAGCCCGTCACCAATTTGTGTTCACCGTCGAACGCCACACGCCAGTTCCCCAGGCCGGATAACAATACGTCGCGGTGTTTCTCGGTTTTACCATGCAAAATCGGGCAGAGCGAGCGACTGTCCATCGTTTGGGGAATCGGAATTTCGGCGTATTCCAGAAACGTGGCGGTAAGGTCCATTGCGCTGACCAGCGCGTTGCTGACAAGACCTCTTTTGATCTGCGGTCCCGCGAGAACGAGGGGAACGCCGACGGAGGCTTCATGCGGTTTGGATTTTCCCCATAAATTATGATCGCCCAGCATTTCGCCGTGATCGCTGCTGAAAACGATGAGGGTGTTTTCCAACTCGCCGCGTTGTATCAATTCCTCGATGTAGAGTCCCAGCCAGCGGTCAATGTTTTCGATCATGGCGGAATAATTCTGGCGAATGGCGTTGTGGATTTTCTCGTCATATTCGCTGTTGCGGTTGGGCGGCAGGAAATCACGATCGCGACAGATGGCATCCATGCGTTGGGTGATGTCCATCGGCGAATGGGGGCCGGTGAAATTAACCTGCAGGAACCACGGTTTGCCTTTCGGCGACTGGCGGATCAACTTCAAACCATTCTTGCCGACCCAATTATCGCAATAGGCCTCTTCCGCAAGAAGCGTCGGCGCGGTGTTGCAATAATTATCTTTTCCCCGGCGTGTGTTGAAATCCTCGACGTGAACGGATAAAAGTTCCTGTTGCCGGAGGTAGTGCATGTACGGATCTTTCGGCTCTTTCGCGCCGCTGTTGATTGCGTCCCATTTCCCCGCGTTGTCGATGCCGTCGGAAAATCCCCATTCCTCGAGCCGATGTTTGCCGTCGAGTCCCCACGTCGGCGAACCTTTATGCAGGTCAAATTTGCCGCAGCCGGCCACGTGATAGCCAGAATCGCGCAGGAGAGTGTAGAACGTGGTTTGATCGAGAGGATAATCCTCACGGTTGCTGGGCACCCGGCAGTGGTCGTACTCTTTGCCCGCCGCGATACAGGCGCGGGAGGGGGCGCAAAGGGGAGAAGGACAGTAGGCGCGAGAGAAACGGACGCCGCGAAGGCCGAGGGCGTCGAGATTCGGAGTATGTACGGGAATCGTGGGCGTCGCGCCGATCCAATCGTAGCGGTGTTGGTCGGGAAAAAAGAAAAGAATATTGGGTCTCTTTTTTGATTCTTCCCCCGCGAAGGATTGCGGGCAAAGCGAAAGCGCCGTTTGTGCAGCTAGCAGCGTTCCTGTTGTTTTTAAGAATTGTCTTCGTGATTGACTCATGATTTTCCCCTTGTAAAAAACAGGTTTTAAAGTCGAAGGTCAGAGAACTGGAAGCGTCTCGTTGTGAATGAATGTTCTTCCTTTCTTTTAATCATCAAAATTTAGTTTTTCACTAAGAGTCTTTGGTCTTTTTACTAATATTCAAAGAAATGAATTGGTAATTTCCCGATTCGACTGAGAAACATAGACAATCGTTTGTTCCGTTTAGGAAGCGCACTTCCGCCACATCACTGATAGGTTGATCGTTTACGCGGATTTGATCAATCGAACTCCCGGGGATGGTTATTTTGGCCGTCGTGTTGACCGGAATGGTTACGTTCAATAGAAAACGATCTTGTTCCTGTTTCCATTCGCTTTTTATTTTTCCGCGGATCGAATCGTATTCCGCTTTGACCCAATCAATCGTTTTGTGATCCGGGTTTGAATCCGGCGCGGGAGGGTGGGGGTGAATCGAAATGGTTTTATAACCGGGCGTTTCCGCGTCGATGCCCGCAAGATGGCGGAACATCCATTCGCAGACGGCGCCGAAGGAATAATGGCTGAAGGAATTCATGGCGACGCTGAAGAATCCGTTTTCCTTCGTATAACTGTTCCACCGTTCCCAAATCGAGGTGGCGCCGTTCTCGATTTCGTAGCCCCATGACGGGAATTTTCGGTTTTGCAGCAGGCGCACGGCCAAATCGTTGTAACCGGCGGCGGTCAGGACCGGCAGCAGCGGCTTTGTGCCTAAAAAGCCGGTGCTCATGCAGTTGTCGTTTTCGTGAATGAGTTCGACCAGATGATTCGCCGCTTGTTCCCGTATGGATTCAGGGATCAAATCCACTGACAACGCCAATGCGTAGGCGGTTTGGGTATCAACCGTCAGGCGTCCGTCCGATTCAAGATATTTTTTTGCAAAAGCTTTTTTTATGTTGTCGTACAATTGGCTGTATTCCGCCGCATCCTCCTGGTTTCCTATCGCCGCGGCCATTTCCGCCATGTATTTTGCGCTCTGGGCGAAATAGACCGTGTCGATATACTCGACGGAAGTGGTTTGGCCAAGCGACAGCCAATCGCCCCAGCCGTTGCCGATGGCGACGCCGAGAAAATCGGGACTGTTGCCGCAACGAAACGACATAAACCGTTTCATGGAATCGTAATGCCGCGCGATCATGCGTCGGTCGCCGTAGACCTGATACATCGTGTAGGGGCAGATGACGCCCGCGTCCATCCAGGCCGTCGCGAATCCGCGGTTGGGTTTGCCGTGCATCATCGGATAAGGCGCATAATCGGGAAATGCGCCGTTCGGCAACTGCGCTTCTTCCAAATCGTATAGCCACTTCGTGAAAAAGGCGGCGACATCGGCGTTGTAGGTTGCGGTGCGCGCATAAATCTGCGCGTCGCCGGTCCAGCCGAAGCGTTCGTCGCGTTGGGGACAATCTGTCGGGATTTCGAAAAAATTGGAACGCTGCGTCCATACCACGTTTTTAAATAATTGATTGACCATTGCATCCGAGCACTCAAACGAACCGGTCAGCGGCGTATCGGAATGCAGAACGACGCCCGTGATTGTGTCGAAACTGGGTTTTTCCGGCAGACCGGTCAATTCGACGTATTGAAAACCGTGATAGGTGAAACGCGGCGACCAGATTTCAAAATCGTCATCGCCGCGCAGAATGTACACATCCGTCGCTTTGGCCTTGCGCAAATTTTCCGTCATCAATCGCCCGTCGGGATGCAACATTTCCCCATGACGGATTTGAACGCGGGTTCCGGCCGGTCCTTTTGCTTTCAAACGTACGACGCCGGAAAAATTTTGTCCCATATTAAAGATGGAAACGCCCGTATCTGGCTCCGTAATTTCAATCGGGCGAAGTTCCGCCGTCGGTTGAATGGGGACGGAGGGATACGATTGGATTTGTTGTGGCGGTGTGAAGCCTAACTCGACTTCCCGCTCGCCCGCCTGATCATGAAAGAGGGCTTTGGTGCTGCCGTTTTCTTCCGCGAGAATGGCGTTGTCCCATTTCCTGTCGTCAAAGCCGATTTGGTTCCATCCGTTTTGCTCCAGACGAGCGTCATAGGTTTCCCCCATCAACATATCCGCCTGCACAATCGGTCCCCTACTGACTTTCCAGCTCGGATCGGTTGGATTGATTTGTGTTGAGCCGTCTTCATATTCAATTTCCAGTTGCAGCATGAAACTCGGCGTTTTCCCGTAAATAAAACGTCCGCATTGGTTGGGACCGTAGCCGACCAGCAGGCCATAGCCCAGATATCCGCTGTACCATCCGTCCGCGAGGATGACTCCGATCGCGTTGTCTCCCCGCGCAAGAAAATCGGCGACATCAAATGTGTTATAATAAACTCGTTTGCGATAATCCGACCAACCGGGTGTGAACATTTGCTCGCTGATTCGCCTGCCGTTGAGGTGCAGTTCGTAGACGCCGAGAGCCGTTGCGTACACCATCGCGCGGCGGATTGGTTTTTGCGCGGAAAAGGTTTTACGGTAATAGCGGGCGGGCGGCAATTGCAATTCGTTTTGTGAGGCGGTAATAGGCGTTTCGTCGCGAAAACTGATCCAGTTCGCCTGCCAATCCGACGCCTCGAGCAAGCCCATCGACCAGGTTGCCGGTTCGCTCCATGGCGACGGATTTCCATCTGTATCCCAAACTCGCACTTTCCAAAAACAAGGTTGGCGGGAGAGGAGTTCTTTTCCCATATAAACGATATGGGTGGTTTCCTCGCTCTCGATTTTGCCGCTATCCCACAAATCGCCTTGATTCGCGCGCAATGGTTGCGGATCCGAAGCGACCAGGATTTGATAGGCGGTTTGTTTTTCTCCGCGCCGGTCGGATTCGAGACGCCAGCTGAAACGAGGCTGCTTTTCGTCGATGCCGTGGGGATTTTCCAAATATTCGCAGCGGAGATGGCTGATCTTCATTGCCTCTGCGGGGACCGCATGGAAGAACGACAATAAAGCGATGAATACAATAAAAGGGGAGAGTCTTTTCATCGTCATATTCATTTCCTTTTGTAAATAGAAATGGAGTAGAAGTCGAATCATGAATCAAGGATACAAAATCTTTGGTCCTCAATCAACATGACCGGATTTTACAGCATTTGCGGGGCGAGACCAGATATAGAGCAAGATAAAAAAAGCGAGTAGGGACAACAGAATTTTGACGCTGGTTTTGATCGCGGTGAGATAAAAGGAAAGGCAGAATAAACCCACCATCGCAATCGTTGCGGTGATTTTCGATTTGGTGCGGATGATCCCGTATTGTTCCCAATCCCGCAGAAGAGACCCGAAATAATGATTGGTTTGCAGCCATTGGTGCAGGTGCGGAGAACTTTTCGAGAAGCAATACGCCGCGAGAATGACCAATGGCGTGGTGGGCAGCAACGGCAGGATGATTCCAATGATTGCCAGAATCAAACTGATGGCTCCTGCACCAATCCAAAGCCAGCGAGCGAATATCATCGTAATTTTTTCATCTTAATGAATCTGTTTTGAGTAGGCTTCATTGTCGCTCATAACCCGTAATATATTTTCTCCCAACACTTTTTTTATATCGGTTTCGCGATAACCGCGATTGAGCAGCGCTTGTGTAATATGGACAAAACAAGAGACATCCTCGAGGTGAGTAGGTACAATTGAAATGCCGTCAAAATCCGACCCCAATCCGACATGATCGATGCCGATCAACGTGCGAATATAATCGATGTGATCGATTACGTTGGCAAGTGAACATGCCGGAGTTGGGTGTTTTTGTTCCCATGCATCCATCAACGCCTCGATTTGTTCCACGGATAAATTCCCCTGTTTACGCAATTCTTTCCAATAATCAGAATGCTGTCGGTAGATCACGGCGCCTTCGTACGATAGAAAACTGGGGAAAAAGTTGACCATCACGATGCCGTTATTCTCCTTGATCCGTTTTAAAACGTGATCGGGAATATTGCGTGCGCAGGGAGATAAATGATACGCGTTCGAATGCGAAGCCATGATGGGAGTTTGCGTAATGTCCAATACGTCCACCATCGTTTGTTCCGAAACATGGGAAATATCCACCAGCATTCCCAAGCGATTCATTTCTTTGATCACGTCCTTGCCGAAGTCGCTTAATCCGTTTGAAATCGGATCATCGGTGGCGGCATCCGCCCATTCGATGCTTTTATTGTGAGTAAGAGTCATGTACCTGGCGCCCAGGCGGTAAAAATTCCGCAAATGGACAAGCGATTTTTCGATGGCGTGGCCGCCTTCGACTCCAATCAGAGAAGCGATTTTTCCTTTTTTATGAATCGTTTTGATATCCTTGGCCGTGAGAGCCAATTCAAACGTATCCGGATAGCATTCGATCATTCGGTGGATCAGGTCGATTTGCTCGTAACAATACTGCGCGGAACAGTGAGATTGAATGGTGAACACAGGAACATACGCAATCCAAAATTGTGCGTTGATTCCACCATTAATGAGACGCGGAATGTCGGTTTGAAAATCGGATTGATGGATTCGTAAATCGATTTGATCGTAATTTTCTCTTAATTTGAACGGTAAATCGTTATGCCCATCGATAACAATCGCATTTTTATGAATGCGGATGGCCTTGTTGGTTAATGGAACATCGGTTCGTTCATACGTTGCGCATGGAAATATGAAAATGATTGTGATGAAAAGGGAGACGACCAAGGAAACGATGAAATTCATTTTGAACTTTACTATGATTGTTTTTTTTGTAACCATGCTTTGAAATCGTTACAATCTTTTAGATCCAATAATACATCCACAAGTTCATCCAATTGTGCAACCGATAGATTATGAAGTTGTTTATCCAACTCTGGAGGAAGCGCGCCAAATTTACGATGAAGAAAACGAGACACGGATGCTAATTGCCCTTCTTGTCGCCCCTCTTGTCGCCCCTCTTGTCGCCCCTCTTGTCGCCCCTCCTGCCATCCTTTTTGCCAACCTATTTGGCGACCTTCTCGCAATCCCTCTTGCAGTATTTCTTGGTAAATGACGGATTCACGCATGATTTCCTCTTTAAAAACCCGATGGATTAATTCTGCTTCAAATCGCAGCCCGGCCAGGATTTGCGCGCAGCTGACGATGAGTTTTCTTTGTGATATATTATCGATCTTTTTGACTTGATCGGCAACCCTATGCAATAATCCCAATGGATCACGAGTCTTCGATAACGTCGCTAAAGGGAACAAGGCAATGTCATGCAAAAGCAATTCCGGCTCCACTTCCCATAATCGAATGATTTGAAATGGATGGAAGGTTCTATCGAATCGAAATTCAGGTTGTAATTTTCGCGCCGCGGCAGAATCTTTCAAAAGGATCACGATTTGCTTCACCGGAAGGCGGTATTGGCGATACAGTCGTACCCAATAATCCAATATTCGCAATGGAATCGGGGGTTCGCTGTTTTCAACGTTCAGTTGAAATTCCAGATGCAAAATTTGATCCTGAGCCTGTAGGAAAATGACGGAATCCGCTCGAATCGGTTCGATACTCAATTCTTTTTCCAAAACAGTCACAGGGGTGACAATATCCTTCATTATCCATGAGGCAAAGTGCACTGGAAATGTTTTGCAAAGAAGTTTGCATACGTTGTCATATTCCATGATGGTATTTGTGTCGTGGGATACACCTTACTTGGAGTATATCCTCACATAACTTTGAAATGGAGAATTCAACGATTACTAATCAATTTTGCAAATCGCTGTTTGGCTTCGTACCACGAATCGCTTGCCCGCGGTTCGAAGGTTTCCATCACACTCGATGCGCGAACGACGGCGCGGATATCTTCGAGAGAACCGATATCACCGGCGGTTCTCGCCTGGATCAGAACGTTGCCCAGAACCGTGGCCTCGACCGGCCCCGTAACGACCGGTTTGTTGCAGGCATTTGCGGTCAATTGATTGAGCAGGCGGTTCTGACTGCCGCCGCCGACGATGTGGATCACTTCGATGGGACACCCGGTCATCTGTTCAATCGAGCGCAGAACCAGTTCATACTTTAGCGCCAGACTATCCAACGCGCAGCGGACAATCCGCCCTTCGTTTTCCGGGACGGGTTGATCCGTTTCACGGCAATACTCGCGAATCACATTGGGCATGTCTGCGGGATTGAGAAACCGTTGGTCGTCGGGATTCACCAGCGAGCGAAAAGCCGGTTCGGCTTCCGCCATGTTTGTCAATTCGTCATAGCCGTAATGACTGCCTTGCCGTTCGAAGGCGCGTTTGCTTA
>QZKN01000014.1 GCA_003598175.1 Candidatus Omnitrophota bacterium | reverse complement strand
TCCATCATTCGCAGGAAGGATGAAACGCCATCCCACCTCGCGTAAAAGCTATCGTTGAAGTTACATTCAATGAAATATTTGATTTCTGGCAATCGAATTAATGAGACCATAGCACAAGTCCCGATAAGTTGTCAATAGAAAATTTGAATTTTTTTTTATTTGCCACAAATATAGACACTTCAATAGTCGATTTTAATGTTGAGGTGATATAGATGAATAATATAACGAATGATTTTGCTGAAAGAGAATGTAAAAAAAGACAGGCGTGCAGGATGGATTATTCAATCCATTGAAATATGGAATCAATCGGTTGCGGCGGGAATGCCGGTTTCCCGGCGCTTTCATGGATTGTTTTTTTTAATCCATCGAATCCGGGTGAGGAGAAAGCGATGGGTTCAAACAGCCGAACCCATCCTACAGGTCTTACAAGAGTAGAAAAAATGGTTTTGCCTTTGTTTGAAATCGGCAGCGATTCGATTTATCCTTCTTTGGCGATGATCTTTGCAATCCATTCTGACGCTTTTTGTAAATCGTCGGCCTCGTGAGCGGCGGATAGGGAGATTCGCAGGCGAGACGTGCCTTCCGGAACGGTGGGAGGGCGGATCGCTACAATTACAAATCCCTTTTTTTGTAAGAGTTTTGCGCATTGCATGGCGTGTTTGCACTCGCCGAGCACGACGGACAGGATGGGGACGGGAGAATCGTCGATCGCGATGTTCTTTTTGCGCAAGCCGTTGCGCATGATTCCGATTGCGTTCTGCAACAATGTCATTCGTTGCGGCTCCGTGCGGATTCGTTGGATATTGTAGTGAGCGACTCCTGCCAGGAGCGGAGAGAGCGCCGTGGAATAGATAAACGAACGGCAATAGTTGGTCAGATAGTCGATGATCCGCCGCGAGGCGCAGACAAAACCGCCCTGGCATCCGATGGCTTTGCTGAGGGTTCCCATCAGCAGCACATGTTCTTCCCATTGCAGATCGAAATGGGACCAGCTGCCGGCGCCCTGCCGACCCAGCACGCCGGTGGCGTGCGCCTCGTCAACGAGGAGAAGCGCATCATAGTGTTTGGCGAGATCGTTCAGTTCCTTCAACGGGGCGATATCGCCGTCCATCGAAAAGACGCCGTCTGTGATGATCAACCGTTTATGAGGACGTTTGGATTTCAACAGATCGTTCAATTCGTCCAGATCGCCGTGTTTATAACGATAAAATGCGGCGTCGGAATATCGGCAGCCGTCGATGATCGACGCATGGTTGAGTTTGTCACAAAAAACCGCGTCTCCCTTGCCGGTGAGCGCGGAAATCAAACCGAAATTGGTTTGAAAACCGGAAGGAAACACCAGCGCCGCTTCGGTGGTTTTCCAGTCGGCCAGTACTCGTTCCAATTCCTGATGGATGGCCAGGGTTCCGGTGATCAATCGCGATGCGCCCGCGCCCACGGGGAGGATTTCCGCGAGCAGTCTGGTCTCTTCCATCGACAGCGGATCGGCGGCCAGGCCGAGATAATCGTTGGCGCAGAGATTAAGGTATCGTTTGTTGCCTTGCAGTAAATACCCGGGTTGAAATGTGTCGAATGTCTGCAAACAACGATAACGGTCGCCGGTTTTGACCTTTTGAATTTGATCCTTGAGAAACCGATTCCAAATGGATGTTTTTACGCTTTTCCGAGGCATTCTTGAGTCGTGTGGATGGGTTATGCCGTCTGAACCCATCTCTTTTCTCCTTTATTTATTGATGGGTTGAAACATCCCAACTCCATCCTCCGAAACCATTGTATCATTTATAAGGAGTTTTTCTGATATGCAGCGATTTATTTTTTCTCAAGAATGTGGATGGCAAGCAAAAACAATGCTTCCTGCAGCGAACTGGCGATAATACGGTCGGAATGGGGATGGGTGATTTGCCATACGTCCCGACCCGATTGAATCCCCGGCGTCATGATGGGGTAATGGCCGGATTTTTGGAAAATCATGTGCAGGACGTTTTCGATTTTCGGGATAAACAGACATGTCGGCTCTTGTTTCCAGTCGTTTACTTCTAAAATATCCTCTTCGTGGAAGGGAATTCTTGCCAGATCGTCGACGAGCGCGATTTGGTTTTTATGTACGGCGAGAACGGCGTACAGTTGGCCTTGATACAATATCGCGTCGCCGCATTCCGGCTGCAAATCAAATTCGCCTTCGTGAAGCAGACGATTCAATTTTTGGTAGATGGGGAATCGATCAAGAGAAAATGTCACGGAACCGGCTCGTCGAATGGATAGGGTGGTGAAGCATAATCGAGATCGCCGAATACTTCGGCGTCGTAGACGCAAATCTCCGTACTCGGATCTTTCCATGCATTCGTATTGAGACCGGCTTTGGTGCAGGTGGCCTCGAGAAACGTTTGCACATCCCATTCTCTTTCCGTCGCCACCTGCGGAAGCAGCGTGCCGGAGCGGACGGCGCCGGTCATCGTCTTGCCTTTGATTTGCAATCCATGCTTGCCGATCACGATTTCTCGAACATCTTTGATTTGCCGCAGCGGGGAAAGAATGGAAATTTGAATGTCGATTTCAGGAATTTCGGACGCGGTGACCGGATGGAAACGCATGTCGTGGGTGGCGGATTCGGCGGCCATCGTTGCCACGAGCTGCAAGAGTGGAATCCCGGCCGCATCGAATCGGCCAAGGCAGCCGCGCAGTTCGCCGTGGTTTTTGAGCGTCACGAAAACGCCCCGCCGGATTTCCAATCGCGGGTTTGTGGTTGAGGGGGCGTACGAACCGCCTTGCAAGGCTGTTTCCATGCCTTTTCTGGCAACCGCCAATAACGTTTTACGCTCTTCGTTTGTTAATTGAGAATCCACAAGATTGGAATCCTTTCCCGATTCGCGTTATGCCAATTGTTTTTGACTTGATGAGGCGTAGACGGCTAAAGCCCCGTATCCGACCACCCGGAGATGATCGCCGTAGGCGCTGTCGCCGCTGTTGCGATAACAGAGCGTTTTCGCTTCCGTCGCTCCCAGCGCATGGGCGGCTTCAATGGCCGTCAACATGGCCGCGCTGCCGCAAAGAACGCAGTGGAGATTGTCGACCGGTTCCTGTTCCAGTTTGCGAATCTCCGCATAAATCGCAGTGGGATCGAGCGATTCCAGGCTTCGAAGCGCCGCCTGGTCAATGCGATTGGCTTCCTCATAAGAGGGGTAATGGCTCATATCCGTCGAGACGCAGATCAGAATGGAGCGATCGGTATGAGCGCGGATGGTATCCGCCACGATCATACCGATTTGTTTGCAAAGTTGAGGCTTTGTGTGAGTGATCAGGATCGACGCCGCTTTGGCCTGGGGGAATAGGATTTGCACAAAAGGCAAATTGACTTCCACCGAATGTTCGTAGCGGTAGGGCGACGTGGAAGCATACAACGGCTCGCCGTTTTGCAGCAACGCGCTTACGAGTTCCGCATCGACGGGGATGGTTCCAAGCGGAGTCTTATAATATTGTCCGGCAAAAACGCATCCTCCTTCCACGCCCTGATGGCATATCGCCAGAAACAGAACGGTATCGACGGGTTGGTTTTGCACATGTTTGAAGGAATAGGCGGCGACGGGAGCGGAAAAAACGTAGCCGGCGTGAGGAACCATGATGGCCAGAACGGTTTTTTCGCTGGGGCGAATTTCCGCTTCCGCAAGATAGCGACGAATGTCTGCGGCTAATTGGTTCGGATCGCTCGGATAGAATTGTCCGGCAACGGAAGGTTGGAGGATATCGGAAGAGGCGCTGTCGTGATCGTTCATGGTTTCACACAGAGAATTACGTGTGGTTTTCATATCAATATCTCTATTCTATTGGGATTCGGGTAAAAGGGAAGATAACATTCTTCTTCGGTTCATTTTCGCGCGCCTTTTCATTTTCGCTGAGGCCGTTAATATGGTTACCGATACTTCTTTGCGTTTTGTTCGTTATATTGACAGTGTGAAAATTTTGCATGAATTTTGAGGTGTATGTGCTGATGTTTGATCGGAAAATGCGAAGGATTTGTTGGTTGCCATTGCTTTGTTACGGAATGATTTTTCAGGTGGAAGGGAGATTATCGGATCCGAAAGAATCGGTGTACAACAGCTATTGTGACAATGTAAAAAAGGCTCACGCAATGAAGGCGCGAGTCCATTTCGATATTCAGCGGATGTATACGCATGTTGTCACAGATCCGATAAAATCAAGTTTGGAGACGATTTATAGGATTCCCACAGAAGATCAGCTGTATTCGGTGGCGGATCCGCTATTCATGAGAAGCATTGCCACGTTCTCGTGGGATGCCCTTCTCGAAAAACAAAAAATGAATTGTATCCAAACCCTCAAAAATTCCTTTACTCATTTCACCAGCGTCAATCCGGCTTTTACCAAACAAAATGTCAATAATTTGCGCGTATTGCAAACCGATTCTCCGCAGGAAACGCGGATATCCATCGTTCCGGTCGAAAGCAAGGTTGTCAATTCCATCGACCATTTCGTGATGCCCGCCGAACTGGTTTCCTGGCATTATGCTCCTTCCCTTTGGTATCCGACGCCGGCGCAGATCGGATTTCCGGATGATTTGGATGATGTGGAAATGACCCAATTCGAGAAAGGCGGACCATACGGTTTTACGTACACGCCCAAACAGCTGGATGCGAATCTTCTTTCGTATTTCGGCCGCGCCTGTCTCAATCCCGATCTTTCCGTATCGGACTTGAACTGTGTTTTAATGATTGATTCCACGACCCATGCGTGCCAATCCTTTAAAGTGAGCGCGGCGGTTGCCGGACAAAAGCGAACCTTGCTTATTCTTTCCAATATCGGCGAAATCAAAACGCAGGGAGGCCTGACCATTCCTCATACGATGCTTATCAATACGAATACGGTCGTCGATGAAGATGGAAACACGGAACAGGATTACATCAATTACTTCTGCCAGATCAATCTGCAAGGTTATACGATTCAATAAGATATCGCATTTACACGGCGGCTTTGATCTCCTTCCATTTCCCCCTTTTGAACCGAATGATCGTGAGAATCGCCTGAATGACAGGCGCGAATCCCCAGGCGATCCAGGCGCCCATGATATCCAATGAGGTGTAAAAGGAAAGAACCGCGGCGAGGGGAATCATGATGATCCATTGCGATAGAATGGTATAATGCATGGCCGGTTTCGTATCGCCGGCGCCGGAAAGCGCTCCGCTGGCGACGATGGAGACGCTGTTGCAGAATTGTTCCAGCGCAATGAATCGCAAGGCGGTTTGGCCGAGAGCGATGACTTTGAGGTTATCCGTGAACCATTGCATGATGGTTGTCGGGAAAAGAAAAACCAACAGACTGAGAAAGGCCATGATCAAAGAGCAGAATTGGATCGATGTCCACCCATACGCTTCGGCTTCCTTCAATTTTTTTGCGCCGATCGATTGGCCCACCAGCGCGGAGGCGGCAACCTGAAAGGCCAGGGACGGCATAATGGCGAGGAGCCGGAACTGGAATCCGATGGTGGCGGCGGCGACGGCGGCTGTTCCCGCGGCGGTGCCGGCGATCAAACGGAAAAATAGAATGCGAGCGCCGTTGCGCACGAAGCCGGAAACTCCCGAAGGCAAACCGATGCGAATCAATTGGCGGAAGATGCTGAATTGTAACGTGGCGCCATAATGGAGCCGCACGATGCGATTCCGGTCGGTCAGAATCCGAAGAGAGAGAATCGATCCGATCAGGCGGGCGAGTATGGTTCCTATTGCCAGCCCGGACACGCCGAACGGCGGAATCAACCAGAAACCGAACATGAACATATAATTGAAAAGAATATTCAGTAGATTGATTAGCGCGGCGATTTTAAGGGGAGTTTTGGAATCGCCCAACGCGCGAAAAATCGCATTCGTACAAAAATTGATCAACAGGAAAATAACACCCCCCAGCAGGATTTGCAGATAGCCGGCGCCGAATCTCAACACTTCGTCTTCCGCGCCCATCAGAACCAGGCTGGGGCGAGCCAACAAGAAACCCAGCAGACCAAATACGATCCCTGCGAGGATCGACAGCAGGAAGGAGTGATAAGCGACAACGGATGCGGACTCGTATTTGTGCGCGCCGTAATATTGAGAGACCATCGTAATGGTGCCGGTGGTGATGGAGAGTGTGCCGATCAGAAGAACCAGGAAAATCTGCCGCGAAAAACCGATGGCGGCAACGGCCTCGGGGCCGATGAAACCGGCGAAATAGATATCCACCATACCCACTCCCGTTTCCAATAAAGCGTAAATAACGGTTGGCCAGGCCAGAATCCAAAATCGTTTTAATATGGAAGGATTATAAAATCGCTGTTTCATTCGACGTGATGTAATGCTATCAATCGCGTCCCCTGATTTGCACATTTCCGGGTACTCGATCAGGTACTTTCGATAATGCTTTCTCATTAAATAATGTTCTCGTTCCAGTCAACGTAGGCGTTTTATGGTTTCTGTGGAAGTGCTGCAAGCAATTTTTCGCGGTGAACTTAACTTTTTAGAGAAATTGACGAGTTCTCACTTGTTTTTGGATTGAAAAAAATTAAACTATCCTTTTTGACCTTGAAAAGATATTTAATTGGAGATCAAGACAATGGCTCACGTGAAAAGCGGTGGTGGAAAACAGCGTAACGGACGCGACAGCAATGCAAAGCGATTAGGCGTCAAGCGTTTTGGCGGCCAATTCGTCAAGGCCGGTTCGATTCTCGTGCGTCAACGCGGAACGAAATTCCATCCGGGTGAGAATGTTGGCAAAGGGAACGATGATACATTGTTTGCGCTCGCGACCGGCCTCGTCAAATTCGAGATGAAACGAAATCGGAAACTAATTTCCATTATCCCGCAGGAATCCTGAATTTTTTATCCCATCATCATGAACAAAAGGGACAGGACGTTAACCTGTCCCTTTTTATTGGTTCTTGATTCTTTTTTGAATCGCACTCATGATAAACTATTGCTCATCGATCTTGAATTGAAATTGTGGCTTTACCGAATCCATGCGGAAAAACAGATTTATCGGCAGAATACCATTTGCAGGGTGGGATCGTTGGTTCAAAGAGTAAATCCATGGTACGATATTTACTATTCGGCGCCGGAGCGGTCGGCACATTGTTAGGGGGATTACTGGCCGGCGCGGGGCATCAGGTCGTTTTTGTCGGACGGCGATGGAATGTGGAGGGAATCCGGTCAAAAGGTATTTCCATATCCGGCGTTTGGGGAGATTATCGGATTCCACCTCAATCCGCGTATGAGGGAATTACGGATATTCCCGATTCGGAGAAAGAATTTGATGCCATTTTGATATGCGTCAAAGCGTTTGCGACCGGGGAGGCAATTCATGCCTGTTTGCCATTGATTCGTGACGAAACCATCGTGATTTCCTGCCAGAATGGGTATGGCAATTGCCAGATCATTGCCGCAACGGTCGGTTGGCGCCGGACATTGGGAGCGAGACTGATTACCGGCGTTGAATTGACCGAGCCGGGAACCGTCAAGGTGACCGTTCATGCCGATTCCATTCGGATCGGACATTATTTATGTGATTTTCCATTATCCCGGATCGAATCGATAGCGCGGACGATGTGTGAGGCGGGAATTCCGATGGAAGCGACCGATCGATTGGAGCAATATATTTGGGCCAAGGTGTTGTATAATACCGCGTTGAATCCGCTAGGCGCATTGTTGGGTGTGACGTACGGCGATTTGGCGGAACATCCGGAGACGCGCAGGATTATGGATCGAATTATGGAGGAAGCGTTCGCGGTTACGTCCGCGCATGGAATCCGCCAATTTTGGGATTGTGCGGAGGCGTATCGGCAGGCGTTTTATGAAAATATGGTTCCGCCGACCGCCGCGCATTTTCCATCCATGCTTCGCGATCTGGAGCGCCGGCGACGCACGGAGATCGGGTCATTAAACGAAGCGATCTGCGAACTGGGGATGCAAAAAGGCATCGTCACGCCGGTTAACGATACGATTGTTTCGCTGATTCGATTTCGAGAAAAACTGGTTTTATCATGACTGGTTGCGAAATACTACCGGAAAACCACGACGTGGGATTGGATTTCCATTCCCTTGCGGAAGCGATTCATTTGCGGGAAGGGGTGGAAGGAATCCAGCGGGCCCTGTGGATGGTGTACAGCCGAACGATTCATTCCACGCGCGAATGGTCGCGTGTTCTGCATATTCCTGTGCCGGTTCTTGCCGCCTTGCGGCGAGAATTGGAGAAAATTCAAATTCTCGAAACCGGCCAGGGATTGGTTTTGACCGAAACCGGCCGCCGGCAGTTGGAAACCGTGTTTGGCGGGATGAAATCTCCGCCGCTGTATTGTACGACCTGCGGCGGCAGTGGGCGCATTCTGCCGGCGGAAGCGATGGGGATTCTCGAGGAATTCCGGTCGATCTGCGAACAACGGCCGGAAGTGGATGTGACGTTGGATCAGAGCCATGCCACGCCGGAAACGGGAATCCGCAAGGCGTTGTTTTTATTGGAAAAGGGCCTGCTGGGATATCCCCTCTTTTTTTTGGGGGACGATGATTTGATTTCCGTGGCTTGTTGGTTGGCGCGAAAGCGATTCATATCCGATCGGGGAAATTGCGGACCGCTGTTTGTCGCGGATATTGACGAACGGTATCTCGAAACCATCCGGAATATCACGCATGGACAAATCGAAGTGCAACCATACGATGCGCGAACGGAGCTGCCGGTGGAATGGCGAGGCAAATTTTCCGCGGCGTTGACCGATCCGGCTTATACGGAGAATGCCGTGATCGCATTTGCCTATCGGTGCCTGTGCGCGGTGAACGAGAGCGGATCGTTGTATCTTTCGATGCCGATACAGGATGCCAATGCGCTGGGTGCGGTTCAGTACCAATTGTTGGAGATGGGGTGGGGAATCCACGAAATCCTGCCTCGATTCAATGAATATCTGGGGGCGTCGCTGCATGCGCACGTGTCCGGACTGTTCGTGTGTAAAAAATGGAAGGCTCTTCCACCTGATAAATCGAGAGAATTGCGTTATACTCCCTTTTATACGGGTGAAGTGCGTTTACCGGGTGGACGGTATGAATGTACGTTGTGTGCAACCGTCATCGAGGTTGGATTGAACGAATCGTACGCCACGATTCGTGAATTAAAAAAGGACGGATGTCCGGAATGTGGAAATCCGACTTTTCGGCGGCTCGGGAAAGAACATTTACCCGAATGATCGTGTTTCAATCGTAACGAATGGTCGAAATGACTTTCCGGCAGGACAAAAGAAATTAGAAAATGCAGGAGTATCGTCATGAATAAAAAAGTGAAAGGGATTGTTCTTATCGTCATTGGTTTGGCTGTTGTCGGGGCGTTGCATCAATTTGTTTTTGCGCCGCTGAAAACGGATTATGCACGATACAATCAGGAATTGGATCGGCTGCGAGGTCAATATCGGACCATTGTCAGTGAAATCCCGAAAGAGGGGAGTCAAATGGGGGGGGGCGGTCTCATGCCGACGGAGAATCAAATTGCGACCGGTACGGAACGCGTTCTGCGCGTCATCAACGAAAAAAATGACATCGACCAGAAAAACTTTTCCGACCTGGACCAAAAATTGAAAATCATCGAGCATTTCGATTCGAATCGAGAATATCAAAATGATATTTTGAGCGAAATTGATCGGATGCAGCAATTGGAGCGAAACAGCCCGATTACAAAATTGAGCGTGACCGGTTCGTGGGGAGTCAATATGGGGATCGTGGAGGGCCGTTTTGGATCCGGATTTTACGCGGAGGGAAGAAAAACGATATCGTATTACAATCTGGCCACCACGCGCGTGATTAATCCGCGGCGGGGAACGGTGGAGTTTTATATGAAACCGGATTGGGATCCGATGGATGTGGAAGCGAAACACAAATGTATCTTTCTGGCGTTGTCAAAGCAAAAAATGACGAAAGAACAATTGGAAAAGTTGGCCGATGGCGTTACCGACGATCGCGGTCAGCCATTGAACATCAACATGATCGTGGGGATGGGGACGGGGCCGTTTCCGCGCGAGAGCATGGTGGCGATTTACAAAGGGGAAGGCCCCACGTTGATTTTCGAATTGAAGGATTATGTCCGGCCGGCAAGCCGTGTAACCGCTTATATTCAAGATTGGAAACCGGGCCAGTGGTATCATATCGCCGCCGTGTGGGAGTCCAAACAACAGGCGCTTTATATCAATGGCAGAAACCGCGGGATTCCGTTCAGCGGCGGGATATCCATCCGCAATGCACAAGATACGGAAGAGATGGACTTGTTGGGAGATGCCATGTTGAGCGCTTATGGTTTCGGCGGCGGCATGGGGATGATGGGCGGCATGGGGATGATGGGCGGGGGAGCAGCCCGGTTTGGCAGCGGCCCGACTTCCGGCCAGACCTTGACGCAGAATATTTCGATTCCGACGGATTTAACCGGAATTTTTCTGGGAACGGATGAAAAAGGTAATTTTCCCGCGGATTGCACGATTGACGATTTACGGATTCAGGATGCCGTGAGCGTCACGTATACGCCGAATGACGAAGCCAAAGCAACCGATACGACGTTGTTATTGGATAATTTTGAGGACGATCTGCCGCCGGCCAATGCGTTGCCGGGTTTGTTGGCCGAAATCAAAACGGTTCAAAACGCCATGTATCGTCCGGGGCTGCATCCGAATGTAAAAGAGCAATACGACTATATGTATGATTTGTTGAAACGTTCATTGGGATTGAACGAAAAATTTCTTGCGGAAGGCAATCCGACGGTAAAAATCATTCGAGAATTGTATATCATGGATTATATTCGCAAGAATACGACGGGCGTTTCGTTTCCCTATTTGAAGGGATTGCTTTCCATCAAGGGGGAGGAACATACGCAAAAAGACCGTTTGCATCGGATCGTGGAATATCAAAAACTCTGTTTCGATCTTGCACAAGAAGCGGTGGACAGCCATTTGATTGCGATTACGGACGTGATCAATAAAGGCCAAAGCTATAACGTAAACGATAAGGAATTATCCGATTATTTCCAAAATAAATTGACCGAATTGCGGCAGGAAGTGATGGGGCCGTATGGTTTGGGTGCTCTGGGCGGGATGTATGGAATGATGCCCGGCATGGGTATGGGCATGATGCCCGGCATGGGCATGGGCATGATGCCTGGCATGGGTATGGGCATGATGCCCGGCATGGGTATGGGTATGGGCATGATGGGTGGTATGGGCATGGGGATGATGGGCGTTCCCGCTTTCAATCCGAAAACCGGAGCGGATTGGGCGTCGAAAGAGGAGGCGAAACAGTGGAAAGAAGATTTGGATAAAAACAAAGAAACGTTGGTGAAATACTTGAAGGTGAATAAAACCGGATTGATTCCCGACGAAATCATCACCGAATATAACAAAAGCATGGAAGATCAGGATAAGGATTATTACATCAAACGAGCGTTGGAACTCCATTTTCTGGCGGATTATCGTTCGACGATGCGGTATTTCTATAACCTCGAATATGGTTCACGATTTAATACCATTAACCGGATCGTGATGGAAAACAAGGAAAATGAAATCGTCGATGTCAATTGTGATGTGGAAAGTCATTTCTTGAAGAATATCACGGCCGAGGAGCAGGAAAAGATCGACGGCGCCGCGCCGACAACGATCGGAATGAGGTAAATCCACGCGCAAGCGTGAGCAGGAATGCGATGGCGGGTATTTTTCTTTTCTGAAAGCGAAGTTAAAATCAAAGGGGCGCACGCATGTGCGCCCCTTCGTTATGAATGCCGAACATTGGTGGGGAAAGAAAAGAGTCGAGGGTTCTGGTTAAACGGAATGGGGAGGAATAATGCGTAGTTTCGTCCTATTGTTTGTGGGGTTGATGGTTTGTGTATCCCGCGTCGATGTCGCGGACGCCTCTTTGCAAACGAATTTAAAACGAGTTTTTCAGGAAGAGATTCCGCTCGATTCGCAGTGGAGTGTGTTCGTTATCGAGAAAAATCAGAGCAAACCGTTATTCGAGTATTTGCCGGATCGGCGTCTGATTCCGGCGTCCAACATGAAAATTCCCAGTTGCGCGGCGGCGTTGCTGCGATTGGGAGCGACGTTTGCTTATCAAACCGAACTGTATGTTGCCGGGACTCAGACCGGAACGACTTTGCATGGAGATCTTCTGGTTGTCGGGTCCGGCGATCCGAGCATCGGCGGACGTTTCAACGGCGGTGACGTGACGGTTCTGTTCCGGCAGTGGGCGTCGTTGCTGAAGCGGGAGAACATTCTTACCGTTCACGGAAATATTATTGGCGTGGATGATTTTTTTGACAATGAGCAGTATGGTTTGAATTGGAATCCGGAAGATTACGTGGAGTGGTATGCCGCGGAAATCAGCGCTCTCTCATTCAATGATGGCTGCGTGGATTTGTTGATTCGCGGGAATACGGCGCCGGGAAAACCGGGAATCGTGCAGCTGAATCCTCCGACGAAGTACATGACGGTGCAATCGTCCATTCGAACGGTTCGCGAGCAAAAGCAGGAACAGGGAATTGCAATCAAGCGTGAACCGGAATCGCGTGAATTGCGCGTCAGCGGGGCTATTCGTAGCGGCAATCGCTCGACGCGAAGCACATCGGTTCCGAATCCGACGTTGTATTTTGTTACGGTATGCAACGATGTGTTGGAAGCGGAAGGGATCCAAATTCATGGCTCTCCGCGCGATGGGGATGAGGTGAATCCGTTGCCCGACCTGGACTCCTGTCGGTTGGTTCATCGATATTCCTCTCCGCCGTTTTCCCAATTGGCGGAAGTTTGTTTGAAAGACAGCCAGAATCTCTATGCCGAACATTTTTTGAAAACCTTGGGAGCGGTGGAATATGGCAAGGGGAGTCTGCGGACCGGCGCGGCTGCAGTCAAGGATGTTCTTTTTCGACATGGTTGCGATTTTGACGAACAATACATCGCGGACGGATCGGGACTATCGCGAGAAAACCGATTGAGCGCGCGGGCTTTGGTTCGTGTTTTGCAGGCCATGGATCGGTCGTCCCACGCCCAATTATTTTATGATTCGTTGCCATTGGCCGGTGTGGACGGCACGTTGGAAAAGCGCATGCGCGGCTCCGCCGCCTATCGTCGGGTTCATGCCAAAACCGGAACGCTTTCCGGCGTACGAGCGCTTTCGGGACAGATTCGAGCGAAAAGTGAGAAAACCTATTTCTTTTCCATCCTGGCCAACGGTCCGCGCATGGCGACGAAATTCAGTAAAGTAATGGATTCGGTTTGTGAAATGATCGTGGAAGAAGGTTAAACGGAAAATGAGGTTCATGCGGAAGAAAGAGATGGATAGAGAAGCGACGTGACGCTATGTTTTGAATTTATAGAAAAGATCATACATGGCAAGGAGACGATTCAGCAGGGGCAGGTCAGTTTCGGCGAACATTCTCAATCCACTCATTTGGGCAGCTGTGTCAGCATTATCGTTCTATCCAAATCAAGAAATGTGGGCGGGCTTTCTCATGTCGTCGGACGCGAGACGTCGATCGGTGACTATAACTTTGCGGAAATGGTGATTGATTATTTTCAATCGTTGGAAAAACCATTTGGACCTTTTGATTATTATGCCGTCGGTGGATCAGATAATTGTCTATTTGTGTTGGAGGATGTGGAGCGGCAATTCAATCTGCGTATGATCCATTATGAAAAATTGGATGTGTTGGGGATGTACTATCGGCACGTGTTACTGATTCCACAGGAACACAAATTAATGATTCACAAAAAATCGCTTTTTCAAACCATCGGTTAAGGTCAGTTTTTCGGAATGACCGGTAGAACGAGATGCGAGGGATATTCCTCGTTGTGTTGGATGATTTGGGTGGCTTTTTCCACCACCGTGTCCGATCCGAACGGATTGCCGGTGTTGGGATTGCGATCGAAACGCGGGAAATTGCTGCCGGATAGTTCCACGCGGATGCGATGGCCGGGCAGGAATACGTTGGAAGTCACCCACAAATCGATTTCGTAGCGATACACCTGATGGGGCTGAATCAGCGTGGGATCGGTGAAGGATTCGCGAAACCGGGCGCGGAGAATGCCGTCGCACAGGTTGATGGCCTTGCCATCCGGGTGTACATCCACGAGTTTGGCGGTGAAGTCGGTGTCCTTGGCGGAGGTGGAGGCGTGTAACACCATTTTTACCGGCCCGGTGACTTCCAACGCTTCGTTCAGCGGTTCGCTGGTATACACCAGAACGTCTTCGCGTTCTTCGATCGTGCTTTGATCGTAGGGACCCGCTTTGGGGCCGAAGAGATTGTTTCCGCCGTGCGTCGGCGCCGGATCGTCGGGATTGTAAACGAAGGTGTCGGCAGGTTCGTCGAGCGGGGGATGCGTGTTCAGGACGCCGTCGCCGTTCCGTGAGTTGGCTTTGCCTTTGCTGTGAAGATAGTAGTTCGTGAATTGTGTTCGTTTCAATGGCCATTCGTTTTCACCGCGCCACTGATTTTCGCCCATGATGAACAGATAGTAGGGGGGCCAATCCTCGACGCCGGTTTCCTTGCCGTTCAGCCAATATTCGAACCATTTGAATTGAATTTCGTGGAGGTCGAACACGGCGTTCGCGCTAAAATCCATCTCGCCGACTTTTCCGTCTCGGCTGATGCCGTGCGTCCAGGGACCGATGACGGCGAATTGATTTCTGCGCATGGGAAAGTTCTTCGATTCGTGCCGAACGCGATCCACTTGATCGAGGGTGGCTTTGGAAAAAATATCGTACCAGCCGCCGATGTTGAGAATCGGCACGGCGATGTCGCCATAGCGGTCGTCGACGCCGCGTTTTTTCCAGTATTCATCGTATGTCGGGTGGGCGACCCAATCCCGCAGGAAGCCGACTTCGCGGCCGATGAAGGTATCCCACGTCTGCAGGGGCAGGTGCAGGAAGGCTTTGGGCCAGTCGATTGGCGGATTGGTTCCGGCCGGTTGGGTGACGAGGGTTCCCCAACCCATGGATAACGACAATTGGAATGCGCCGCCGACGTACATCCCTTCGTGATACGGATTGGAGAGCGGAACGACGGGAACCATGGTTTTCAGATACTTGCTGGCGTATGGCGCGGAAGTCCATTGGGTGAAACCGACGTACGAACCGCCCGTGGTTCCGATTTTTCCGTTGCACCAGGATTGCGCGCCGATCCATTCCTGGGTGTCGAAGCCGTCCTGCCCGTCAGCAAGAAACGGATCCCACACGCCTTCCGAATCGAAACGGCCGCGTGCGTCCTGGGTGACGTAGGCATAGCCTTTGGAAGCGTAAAAATCGCCTTCGCCTTCGCCCTTGCCATACGGTGTGCGCATCAGGATGGTGGGAAAGGGGCCTTCGGCTTGCGGGAGGAAGATATTGGCCGCCAATTTCACGCCGTCCCGCATGGGAATCATGACATTTTTTCGCACTTCGACTTCGTAGTCCGCAGCGAGAGAAATCGGCAGGCCGATTGCAACGATAAGGCAAAGGAAAAGAAACCGTTTGAATAGTGATCGATGTTGATTCCGCATTGTTTTCTCCTGTTTTTCATTTATGGATTGAAATCGGGTGTGAACACGGTTGATCCTATCAAAAAAAATCAATGGAATAAATGACCGCAGGCAATTTTCATCGAGTTTGTTTTTTTCGGTGGAAAACGAGGAGAAACGGATTATAATTACACGAGCTATAATTTAATCATTTGGGTTGAGGTTTGTATTTCATGGGTGGAAAAAGGAGGAATTCCTTCTCCATTTTGTTATACTTTTGCATCGGATGCGGTGGTTTGATCACGGCGTGGGGGCAGTCTGTTTCCGATTTGTTTCGTGAAGAACCGGTTGGATGGAACGCCAAAGATTTGTATTACTTTAGTATGTTTTGGATGCAGCCGGCGGCGGGTGTGGAAGAGGGGGATTGGAACGGCGATGCCTTCGTCGATTCCCGCGATCTGATTGAACTGCTTTACATCTATCGGATATCCGATCCGCTTCCGACCGCCACTGATCCTCCCGGTTATACGCCGATCGTGAGTGGAAGCGCGACCGCGACGCAGACTGCGACGATGACGTATCCACCGGGGTATACGCCGCCGCCGCTCAGCGTGACGTCTTCACTGACCGGCGAGGAACCGGAAGCCACGCAGGCGCCGGATGGCACGGTCACGGCAACATTCACGCCGACGGAAACGTATCCGCCGGGGTATACGCCTTCTGCCGTGGAGATGACGCCGAATGAAAATCCCGATTCCACGCCGAATCCGTGGGAGACAGCCAATCCCTTACCTACGGATCCCTCCGGAACCGTTTCGGTCGTCAATGGAACTCCCACGTTGCCGAATCCCACGGCCACGCCGGCTCCTCCGCCGCCGGTGCGCGAATGGAATCTGCAACGTTATCTGCGACTTTTTTCCGATTCGGTCGAATTGCCGCCGTCCACTCACATCGCCGCGTGTGATGGGGGATATGCGGTGTATACGTATGCGGTGAATGGGGGTTTGCGTTATATTGCGTATGACCGTTTCGGACGGATTTATCAACGTTCGTTGCCGATGGCCGTCTCCGATTTTTCCGGATTGGTTTTCGTCGATGGCGGGCAGACGTTCGGGCGGTTTTTCGAGAGGCCAGCGGAGACCCGCCGTTTCAGTCACGACCGGTTTCATTTGGACGCCGCCGTTGGAACGATTACTTCCGTCGATCATTTGGGCGCTGATGCGATCGCGTGGGCGTTCGGCGGATCCGGAACGGGAGTGGTGATGGCCGTTTTACGTTTTTCCAATCTGATCACGGTTCATGGCCTGAATGCGGAGGGCGGGTATTTGTGGAATCTGGAGATCATCACGCCGGCGTTCCTGCCCACCAATCCGGTGATCGTGAAAGCGGCGATCAGTGTGGATCGGATCGGAATTCTGTATTCATCCAATCTCGATCCGGTGGCGGGCACGATTACGCCGCTGTCCGTGTGGCTGTTGCGAATGGACGGAACGGCGATTACTTCAGCGCCGCTGACGATTCCCGTTCCGCTGGCCGGCGAGTCGTTTGTGGGGGATGGGAAAGGGGCCTTCTATGCCGTGGGCGTTTCGAATTACGGGCCGCGTTTTCACCGCATCACGGATGCAGGGCTTGCGGTGGAGCGGATTTTGTCCCTTTCTTCCGCGGCTGCGACGGAATGGCAGGATGAGCGATTGTGGGTATTGAACGATCAAAATCATTCGATGTATGGTTTTGATGAGGAGGGGGTGTTACGCGCCGGGCCGGTTGGCGTGTATCCTCCCGGTTGGACGAATGCGGTGCGCTGGCTGGATTTGAAGAAAAGCGGGCCGGATTTGGGGGCGTTTTTTACCGATCCGGCCACGAACGATTCCGTTTATTATATG
>QZKN01000005.1 GCA_003598175.1 Candidatus Omnitrophota bacterium | reverse complement strand
AGGCCACGTAATCATCGTTTATGATCAGCCACCTGAAATTTCGAATGAATTTGTGTAAAATGTCCGCAGTTTTATGCATGGAATTGTTGCAGATATTCGGGGACCAAAAAGGAACAAGGACAAATGCCAATCAGACCAAATGAAGAAACGATTCTTGCGACCTTTTCGCTTACTGGTGACTTTGGGTGAGTTCGACCAACGCGGGGAGTGAGAAAACGAATCGTTTTTTACTGAATTTGTATCTTCCCGGATAATCCAAGATCGTCCAGGATTTGCTTTATTTCAGTTTCAAAATTGGAAGAAAAATCATGATCGATAGTAACAGAAAAATTAATCCCTATTTCTAGATCGGAACTGCTGCGTAGTTTTGGTAATATTTTCGTTCCCAGTCGATTCCATATTTCGGGAGGGATATTTCCTGAGATTCGAAATGTTCGTGATATCGGTTCTGCTTCAGGTGTTGTAGAAATTTCTGGTTCAGGAGGTGGTTCAGGTTCTGGAGTAGGTGTTGGAGCTGGTATTTCTCCTGGTTGTGGTTCTGGTTGTTTGACGAGAGTCTCTGCTTTCTTTTTCAAGAGGAGAAATACGTTGGATTCAAATGACACCTCATCCTTTGAGATGGTTTCTTTAAACCATACTCGTTCATAGCCTCCGCCTGTTTTTTGGCCGGAGGCCAATCCAAACTCACCTTTTGCTACAAATTCAACAATTTTTTCCCGCAAGATTTTGTCGGGATCAATTAACCGCGTCAATGATCCGTTTAAAAAACTTTGACGAAGGCTTGCCATTGGCCATGCTCCGGATTCTTTCAAGGCCGGCGGCCAATTCCGATCTATATACCCCGCGCCTACCGATTCGTTTAACAATGCTTGAGATTTTAATGCGGTTAACACTCTTCCGCATAAGGTTTCTCCACCGCTTGCGTGACCCGCTCCCAAATCGATTGCTTTTAATCCCGATTCTTCACTGTTGGCTGAGAGGATGACAAATCTGAAACCACCCCACACCTCGTCTTTCGCAGCTTCTTCCGCATCTTTCACTTTCGTGTGAATATCCGCGCGATCGGTTCGATCAAATTCACCGCCGAGCGTCCCTTCGGAAATTTCTTTCTCGACACGTTTCCAGGCAAGCCATAATTCCACTTTGTCGCGGAAATCTCGTCCCGGTTTCTTCAAGCACCATACGAGCGAACCGGGATAAAGCCTTGGCGATTTTCCCCGTTGCTTCATCCAGGAAGAGATTTCTTCTCGCATCGAACCGGTTCCGGTCCATTCTGAATCAGGATCAGCAATCACCAGAGTGAGTTTTGGCGTATCCTGGATGGAGGCTCCATCAGAAGGGAATAGAACCAGAGGGATGCTCGCTCCTCGCTTAAATTCATCTTCGACAAGTTTCCGCATGGCCGGTTTTATTTCGGTTTCTTCATCCAACGAGGCGCGCCGGTCGCTGACCACCTTTTTCACCGTCGCCTGATGACTGATCTTGAATCCATCCGTACCTACTTTTCGAATGAAATAGGATTTGTTTTCAAGCGCGAAGGCGGCATTGTCAATCGAAGTGGTATCCACATCGGATCCCCCCAGAGCGAATCGCAGTTCCGGCAGATGGGCCACTTTGTCGATTTGGCCGCCGGAGGATTCGAATAGTATCGTGGCGGCGACGCGTCGATGAATGTCTTTTAAAGACCCTTTGGTATCGGCGTCCAACGCTCGGGCATGAGACTGAGGACCGGCAATATCCGTGTCGATTGCCGCCATGAGGCGTGATTCACCCAATTGCCCCAGCACGACGCTGCGAAACTCCTGCACTTCGAGCGGGGCAGAGCCAAGGGTGATGAGGGATTCTCGTCTTCTGGCTTCCGTAAAACCGGTGCGATAAGCCCAGGAAATCCATTGGGCCAGCATGGCCAACGTTCCTCGCGTCTGCTGATATTGGGATAAGGCCTGCCACTTGCGCTGAAAAACGGAAAGAGTCGCCGGATGGAAGGGATAACAGATTTCGAAGCGGCTGCGAAGGTATTCTTTTGCCTTTGCCTCGGTGGCAGCACTATCAACAGCCGTCCATTCCGGCGGCAGCTGCGCCCGCCGTTCGAAACACCAATCCGCATATTCTTTTGCGATTTTTTTTATAGTTTTCTCATTTCCAATTTCCTCGAACAACCGCCGGCGAACCACTTCGCTGATTTCGGTTTCGTCATTGGCAATCAAATCCTTGGCAACTCGTCGAACCACTTTGGTGATTCGGTCTTGCCAATTCATATCCCAATCGGTCATTTCCACCTGACTGCGGGGAAGACTAATGACGGCTGCGCCATGCGTGGTTCCGGTGGTTGCAACGGTCAAATTTTGGATAAAAGCGTAGAATTGATCCGCCATATTTCGATGACGGTTCAGGAAGTTCAATACTTCATCGAACAGCAGGAGAACCGGCGCATGCGCGGCAGTGAATACGCGATTTAACGCTTCCGTTCCCGGCGGTGTGGTTTTCGCCGCAGGTCCCAGTTCTTCGACGCCTTTATTTCCGGCTAACTGTCGGGCGATATCCAGCCACGGCGTTTCGCGTCCTTCCTGCGGATCCCAGGCGTTGCCGACAAACGCCGCTACTTTGGCATTCGGAATCGATTGGATTCCCGCATTGTGAATCAGCTCCGATACGCCGCGAAATTCCAGGGCTTGGGAAGCGTTCGTCACAAGATGATAGAGAGCCGTCAGCGTATGTGTTTTGCCGCCGCCGAATTGAGTGATCAGCGTCATGACCGGCGCGGTATTCGTCGTCTGGCCGGAAAGTCTTCGCAAAACCATTCCCGCATGTTCGCGAAGCGCTCGTGTGAAACAGGTCCGTTCGAAAAATTGTTTTGGATTGCGGTAATCTTCCGGGGCTTTGTTCGCGATGATTTGTTCCAGATGAATCGCAAATTCATCCGGATTGAAGGAACGGCCTTCTCTCACTTCTTTTCTGGGGATCGCTACTTTATACCAAGGATCCATAATCTTATACTCCAGGAATTCTGCTTATGCGGATTCTGCCACTATGAACGGTTACGAAACTTAATATTACACCTTATGGTACCCAAGAGACTGCAGGCAAGATGCCTGCGCTACAATGGTGTATCCGCGGCGTATCGAATCGCGGCCTGGATGTCATCAGGCGTCAGCTGGGGATAGGCGTCCAGTAAATCCGCCTCGGTAGATTTTTCGCTGAGCTTCCGTAAGATTAATTCCACCGGAATCCGCGTTCCACGAATCACCGGTTTTCCCATCATCACTTTTGGATTGATCTCAATACGGTCGGTAATCGTCATGACTGTTTTATCCTCTCAAAAAACTCCGTTGCGGAACGTTTTAACCGAACAAGGTTTGCGTATGCAATCGGTTCGAAATCATTTTGCCCCGAATACATTCGATAGCGAATCCCGTCGGTTACGATGACATCACCCTGTATTCCAAGATTGACCATATATCCTTTCGCCTGCTCCAATGCGCCTTCCACACCCGCGCCTATACGTTTGGCCTCGATTACGAATTGACAATGGGCCGGCGTTCGTGGTAAAGCGTGAAAAAGCGCCACATCGATATATTTCCATTTTACGGCAATTGATTCCGGCGACCACCCGAATGCTTGGAAAAAAGGTACAACAAAATGAACCACCATTTCATCTTCTGTTGGCAAATCCCCGAAGTTTTGCTGGTCCAAATACATGGAAGTCAAATCCAATGCCTGGCCGACAATATCTTCCAAACATTTTGGAATTTCATCCAACGAGGATTCCTCCTCCGGGAGTTCCGGCAAGGGTGCATCCTGCCAATCGGTTGGAGGTGAATTCAAGAATTGTTCAACATAAAATCGAATGTTGTCGTCTAAAATTCGCGAAAATCTCGATGGATTCCCTCCAAACACTTGCGTGTCAAATTTATATTCATCAGGCAACTTGCACCAGCGGATTCTCCGAGCATGTTGGAGATCCCAACCATTTACTTCATCGAATTGATTCAAATATAAATAATCGCTTGCAACAATGCCCAATGCAGATATACTAGACAAACCTGTCCGCAATAGGATGATGTCGTCTACTTTCATTTCATTGGCAAAACGTCGAACAACACTACCCTGAAAAGCGTCATCACTGCGTTCCGGCTTCCAAGGTCCGGCATCGCCGGGACCGATCAGACTCACACCATATTTCAAAAACTGGTCGGCATAAGACCGTGAGGATGGCCCGCCGGATATTTGCCAGATTGCCGTTTCGAGCTTTAAGAGTGACATCGGCTTTCTACCTCGGCGCTGCCAAAAGCATGGCATCGAGTAAGCGTTTCTCTTCACTCCCTTTCGGGTACAGAGCGGACAGTGCGTTCGACAGACGCAGAAAATCCGGCCCCCGGCTGATTTCGGTTTTGATCAGCGTCCGCAATGCGTTCGCTTGTCCGCCGGCCTGCAACAGCATCGCCGCATGTACACGGTCGAGGGTGGTTGCTTGTTGCTCCGTCTGTGTTTCGATATCAGAAGAATCGATATTGATCTTCCGTTTCCCTCGTTTCCGAGCTTGGGGCGTGCGATCCTCTTCCATTTCCGGCAAGAGATACTGCTGAAAGTCCTTGTTGGGTTCCTGCAGAATCCAATCGGCGACGGCGTCAGCTTTGTCTTCACCAAACAATTGCTTTGCGCGCTCCGAAACCGGCAACAAGCGCACCACGCCTTTTTTCGTTTCAATAATCCGCTTTTCCCATTTGGGGAGATTGATCCCCAACGGCTGGGCAAAACGCCGAACCACGTCAAAAATCAGAGAAAATCCTTTCACTTTCCCGCGTGATGTTTCTTCTTCGTCCTCATCATCCTCTTCCGAAGATTTCTCGCGGCTATTTCCATTTGATCCGTTCTTTCCGTTGGTGGCTTGCAGGGTCCATAAAAAGAGAGCGGTTAAACGGGCGTCTTCTTCCAAAGCGCCGCTTGCCCCATTCCGCGCTTTCGCTTCCGCCGTGCCCAACACCTGTTCAAGGGCAATCCGGCCGACCACTTCCCACACTTTCATGAGATAATCGGAGAGTTTGACTTCATCCCCTTCTGCGGTTTCAACTGTGGAATAGCGGCTGAAGATTTCGAGCGCCGGGCCAATACACGCGAAAACCAAGTCGGCTCCTCGAACGCCTTCAGATTGCAACCTTTCCATCCAATCGCCGACTCGTTTTGGTAATTCGTTTAAAACCACTCCCCAATCGCCTATTGATGCATCTTCAGGTCGGGGACGACATACGAGGTGAACGCTGGTAGCAAGAGATGCAGTATCACGTGCATTCAACCGTGATCCCATTTCAGTAGAAATAGGCCATGATCCGGTTATTGTCCAGCCACCTTTAATCATTCCTGTAAGTAATGCTTCCCACCCTTCTGTTGTTTTGTGAGCAAAGACAACAGAACCTATGCCCTCATCTTTAAGTACACGGCGTCCTTCAAAAAAAGCTTTTGTCATGGATTTTTCGTAAAATGCTTTATCTTTTGGATTTCCATTTTTATCCTTCACTTTTTCACATTGAACAATCTCTGGTAATTTTGGTGTAAGAGGATTATTTGCATCATAATTATCATAAAGAAGATGGTTAGCGAGAGTTCTCTTTTGCCAAACAAAAAAAAAGTCTGAGAGGTTAGAATAAGGTATAGCGTCATAATATGGAGGATCTGTAAACCAAACATATGATGTAGCATCAGGAAGGGGTGAGTTACACGAATCTGATTGTTGAACTTGCCCCACTAAAAGATTAGCATTCGCAAGTTCATGTAATACATTAACGATAGACTTAAGAGAACTTGTCCAGCTTCTAGAAACACATGAAGTTGGATTTGTTTCTCCAAAGTCCCAAACGATAGGTAACGCTTGCCGACTGAAAACATGTTTAATTTCTTCACCTGATGCTAACCAACTTGTAAGATTAGAAGATGCATCTGCTAATCGGCCAACCGTTGTCGATAAAAGATTTAAAACTTCACTGTTTTCTTTACAAAAATTGTTCAATTCTTTTACAAAAACAGAGATACTGACTTTCTGCCGCGCCGTAAACAAATCTGCAAAAGTATTTATACCATAAAGATGAAGTTGACTTCCGACTGCTCTATGTGTGTTTTTTGAGGGAGTTGGCTCATCAGGAAAAGGACAAAGACCTTTTTTGCCATTCTTTTCCCATTCATCAAAAATTTTCACGACTTGCTTTTGTGCTTTCCAGACGGCTTCATAATCCCGATCCGTCGGCAAACGATAATGACGTCCCTGTTCATCAGGTTTCAACGTTACCACCGCCAGCATCCGCGCACCGCCAATGTGGTTTCCCTTTTTGTCGAAAATAACATCCGCTCCGCCGCGCTGTTCGGATAATTGCGCCCGCACCCGTTCCGGCGTCAGTACCGTCCCACAGCACAAACATTTGGCTTTGGCGCGGGTAACCGTGCCCTCGGAAACTTCTTTTTCCGTTTTCGGTTCAAAAATCTTAAATTCTACACAAGGAACATCTCTTTGTGGACGAACAACTTCGTAGCGCAATGCTCGTTTGCGATTGGCTTTCTTGCAGAGCCAAAATGAGCGCATGAGCGGAATTTCAGCGCCGCAGTTCGGCGATTCACAACGCACCGTCCGCGCCCAGAGATAAGCGATAGGAGTCGAGCCATCGGGATCGTTCGGATAAAATTCCTTCAGTTCCTTTTCCGCCTGCTTTTTGATTTCCCCACCAACTTTGCGCAATTCCTCCGCCAGTTCCGGACCATGCCGGGGGATATCCTCCAACATGACTTTCAAGATCAAACAGGCGACAGGATTAAGATCGCTGGCAAACGCTTCGCATCCCAACCGCAAGGCTTCCAACGGAATCGATCCGCCCCCCGCGAAGGGATCGACCACCAGCGGCGGTTCTTCCGGATGGGCGGCTTTCACCAATCCCCGCGAAACTTCCAAATAAACCGGATGACTGGAAACATCCCAATTCGCAAACTCACCGATAAAGCGAAGGATGGCCTTGCGAAGGTCTTCATCTTTTCCCCCGATTATGCCGATGATCTGTGGAAGCAGGTTGCGAGCTCGTTCTTTGAATTCTTCCGGACAATGCGGATCGCAAGGATCAGGCAACAGCAAACCCAACAGCATCGCCCGGCACGCGGCAAGCGGCCGCCGCGCCCACCAGAGATGAAGAGTGCTGGGATGACCATGCCGGATCGATTTTTCTCTGGCCGAGTGTTTCGAAACTTCAGCGATGGGGAAATCGACTTCGGCGATGCGTTTGCATTCTTTGGGGATCATAAACTGTATTACCCTCTTTCTTACCCTTTTTTAGGGATAGTACCTCTTTTTCGCCAGGCAGCGCCAGGGCCACGGCCAAGACATTCAATCTGCCCGGCTTTTTGTTCTTGTTTGAGAATTCTCCGGATCATATCCCGGCTGACACCTGGACAAGCGCGTTCCAATTCAGCGAGAGAGAATTCTCCTGAAAATGATTCAATCGCCCTCTTCACCAGATCGGTTTTAGAACCTCTTAAACTCTTGGTTTTTTCCAACCGTTCTTCAAACTCACGATAGGCATTTTTGAGAATAAAAAGAAGATAGTTGATATGCGGCCAGGGATTGTGTGTTCCTTGATGCCAGCCTTGCGAACTCTCTTTCAAGGTTTCGTAATACCGTTCTTTATTCTCTTCGATCAAGCGTTCCAAACTGATATACCGCCCAACCTCGAAGCCCAGATGATAACATCCAAGCAAAAACAACAACCGCGATACCCGACCGTTCCCATCGCGAAAAGGATGAATGCACAGGAAATCGAAAACAAAGGCTGCGAGTATAATCAACGGGTGGATTCGGTATTCTTGTAGGCATTGATCCCAATGAACGAACAGTTCATGCATGGAAGCCGGCGTCTTTGCGGCGGGTACGGTTTTAAATCGCACCCGTGAACGGCCGTTCGGATATTTTTCAATAATATCGGCGTCCTTTTGCTTGTATTGTCCTGCATCCCAAATTTCGCCGTGGGAAAGCCGATGCAATTCAAGCACGGTTTCTTCGCATATCCGCAAATCTGCTCTCAACTCATGAATTCGATTCAACGCCAGCCGGTATCCTCGCACTTCCTCTTCATTCCGATCCTGCAGCAGGGATTTTCCAAAGAGAATGGCGCCGATTCGCGCCTGATCCACAGTCACGCCTTCAATCCGGTTCGAGGATATCGCGCTTTCGATCAAAGCATGTTCCTGCAAGGTCTTGAGCCGTTGGGGCGACTGCCTGGTAAAAAGTTCCTGCCGGCCTTTTGCCTCACTCAAATCGGACAGATACCAGGACGTGTTTACTGGAATGCTCTCAATATCCTCTAAAAATCGCCGAAGGGTTATCATGGATTTTTACTTTCGATAAATAAATAACTGATTATTGATCTACCGCTTTCGCCGCATCATATTCATCATGAAAAATATCAACATTGGGCATAGATTCACGAGCAATTTCCAAAAACTTTTCATCCTTAAGAGATTCATACGTTAAATTTTTAAAAATGACCTTAACATTCATATTCTGAACTAAATCTTCCGACTTCCCAAAAGCATCTTTTATATCTCGTGCAAGGAATTCTTTAATATCATTTTTTGGAATATCAACGCCGAAAAACTTTTTATATTCATCAGGAGGACGCTGCAAAACAGCAGGTAAAAGAGCTTCGACAAGCGACTCCGCGTTTTGATCCATATGTTTTTGCAAATCTTTTTTTATACCACGTTGGTATTCTTCGACATCTTTTTTCAATTCATCTACTGCTTCCAGGAACTGATCTTTATTGGCATGCAATATGACGTTTCCATATCCTTTGAGCGGAATCAAAAACCGATTTCGAATATCATCTTTTTTCTTTCGTAAGGAATTTTCCGTTAAAATTCGTTTATCCACTTTCACTTCGATCGTATTTCGATTGATCAAATCAAAATGGGCATGGAATTGATTCTGGAGATTACGATCGTTCGCCAGTCCCACTAAATTGCTCGGTATGGGAACCTTTTTACGCGATATCATGCATCCGGTCATTTCAAATTCCACAAACTGAAAGCGGGATGTGAAAACTCGTACTTTTCGTGCTAAGTCAAATTTGGCAGGAGGATTCGCCTTTAAATCACTCTCTGTTTTTTCTATATCTTCCGAGGAAATAGACTTTTCCCCGATACTACGATCATACTTTCCGGATGCCTCCAACCCCATATCCTCCGCAATCTCATTAGGTATGGAATGGAGTTGGATGGCATTGGGATGTTCTGGTTGAGTTGATCCAGCTTCGATCAACAGGGGGGTTGGGCTATAAACAATCGTAGTATTATCTGCGATTAAAAGACCTATACGGACTCCAGGTTGTTGGCAAACTTGTGCATGTAGTTTTGACGCTTGATCCAAAACCGTTTTAAGGCCATCCAGCGTACCATATCCTAAGCGGCACACTTCCGGTTCAACATCTACAATAACATGAACAGCATGAGTCCCTAATCGCATCCACGCGACAGATAAAGCATGGGCAACCTGATCAGTGATTCCCGGCGCCATATAAACGATGCGATTTTGTGCATGGCTTATATAGTGAACAAGTTTTTTGTCATCAATATTCGTGATGTTGGTTTCCGTATTCATGAGTTCATTTCCTTCACGTCGAGCCAGTAATGTTGAACCTTTCTCACTTCATTCCAATCAAACCGCGCCGGATCCTTTATCGGCTCCTGCAATGTCGGCGCAGTACCGCAATTCGTCACAATATAAAGCCAAAAACAATCCCGTCGATCCTCGGCAACGCGTCGTTCATTGGGTGTTAATATGATGGCGCCTGTCGCTTCTTTTAATCCTTTCACCTCAATCAGCCTCAATTCGCCGGAATTCAAATCCAAACTGGTCACGTCATAACCAAGGTCTTTTTCGTGTACATCATAAACCTGCCGTCCCTGTAAACGCTCATATTCCATAACCACGCGCATGGAAATTTCCTCTGTTTCTTTGTTTGGTTTTAAACGGCGAATTTCCGGTTCATCTTTTTCGGGATGAGGAAAGATTAGAACGCTGGTAATTCGTTCCACGGATTGAAGGGTAAGCGATTTTTCTTGTTCGAGTTCTTTCCTTCGCCGGTCTCTTCTGGCTAACAGTTCCGTATGGCGATTCTCGGCTTGAGCCAGACGTCCTTCCGCACCGGAAATATTTTTTTGAACGTCTTCATCGGCTCTACCGATTTCTTCATCCGCCCGCTGCAGCAGTTCGGTTAGAGATAATTCGACATGTTTGGATATACGTTGGACTTCAGTAAGCCGTTCCTTCCGGGTTTCTTCAAGAAAGGTCTGAAGCGCATGTTCTTGGAGCCATGCCATAGCTTCCGGGTACAACGCAACAGCCGGTTGTTCAAGGGAAATCTCAACAGGCAAGAAATTTCCTAAATGAGTCGGTTCACAAAGAACTGGTTCCGCATTTTCTTTTAATTCAACAGCAAAAAGTCTTTCATGGATGATGTTGCCTAAACCGTCGACGATCCGCGCACGATAAAAATCGATTCGTGATGGGGATTCATGACGAAGCGAGTAAAAACAAGCCCCCATTGGGAATAGGGCTTGCGCCTGATCGAGAGTATGACGCCGGATGGCTTCAAAAAAAGGATGTCCCGGCGTTACCCATTCCAAATTATTTTCTTCCGCCGTTTCCCGATCGGTTGTGCATCGCGGGTATTTGTTCGCCAATGCGGGCAATTTCCAATTCGTTTCCCGCTCGTATCGTTTCAGAACCAACGGCGTTTTAGCCGGTTCAAATGTATGAGGAATTTTATCGAACAATCTCAGTTTTAAGGGAACATAATCACACGCATCGCGAATGAAACGGGCGATGGTTTCCGGAACGACGCGCCGCTCTTGCGCCAGCGCCCGCCGTTCGATCAACATTTCAAGGTTCAATTTTTTCGAAGCCAAACCTTCAAGCGCATTTTGGCAAATCGCCCGAAAATGCCCTTCGTCGACATGTTCGAGTAGGCGTTCCTCCAAATCCGCATCCCCCAATTTCCCTGCATAATAATCCCGCAGAATTCGTTCCACATGCGCCGCCGGTAAAACCTCGCCGACAACGTTAAACACGGCGTCATCATCAAGCGCGTTGCGAATTTCCTGAAGTTTTTCCAGCAGCCGTTGCAGCACACGTCCTTCAATTGTATTCGTGGCGACAAAATTGAAAATCAGGCAATCCTTTTTCTGACCATAACGATGAATGCGTCCCATTCGCTGCTCGAGGCGATTCGGATTCCATGGAATATCGTAATTGAAAAGGATATTGCAAACCTGCAAGTTGATTCCTTCCCCCGCCGCTTCGGTTGCAACCAAAACCTGAATGGTTCCTTCACGAAATTGCTGTTCGGAAAAAAGCCGGGTTCCCGGTTCATCCCGCGAGCCGGGCCTCATGCTGCCATGAATGCAGCCAACTTTAAAACCCCATTCTTTTAGTTTTTCGACAAGGTAATTCAACGTATCTTTGAATTCTGTAAAAATAAGCAGGCGCTGGTCGGGATGGTCAAAAAATCCTTCTTTATGCAGAAGATTCTTTAATTCCGATAATTTTGCTTCCTTGCCGGATTCTTCAACGCACTTTGCCTGTTTTGCCAATTGCTCAAGTTCGTTGATTTCCTCTCGCACCTGATCGGCATTCCCTGCCAGAGTGACGGCTTCAAGGATTTCTTCAAGTCGTTCCCGTTCGCTCTCCTCCATTTCTTCCAGTTCTTCCATATCGGGAAGATCGGTCGGGGCGCGACTTAAAAGTTCGTGGGCGTGTTTTAATCCATCTTCGAGTCGATTTGCTCGATTTTCCAGACTATGTCGCATGGCGTGCGTACTCGACGCCAGTCTGCGTTGATAAAGAGACATTAAAAAACCGACGGCGCGCGCACGGGGATCATCTCCCTGAGCGGCGGCTCTGGTGCTCTGACGCTTGACGAAGCGGGTGACTTCCTTATACAATTCAAACTCATCGTCATCAATTAAAAAATCAACTGTGTGCGGAATCCGTTTGGTAAAAATTTTCTTGGCTGCCCAAGTTCCATCAGGTTGGCGTTGTGGAAAATAAACCATTGCCTCTTTCGTGCGCCGCAGATAGAAAGGAGCAAAGCGACGCTCCATCGCTTCCCGGATGGAGAGAACATCCGCATAGGCATCCGCATCGAGCAATTGCAAAAATAAACTGAAATTGCCTGGATCGCCTTTGTGAGGGGTAGCCGTTAAAAGTAAGAAATGGTCCGTCGTATCGCGAAGCAATTCTCCCAGCGCATAACGAGCCGTTTTTTTTGAGGGAGGAGTCCAGGACATGCGGTGCGCTTCATCAATAATAACCAAATCCCATTGAACTTGTCTCAATCCCGGTAAAATCTCTATTCGCTTGGCCAAATCGAGTGAACTGATGACTTTTTTCTGTTCAAGCCATTGATTCACGCCAAATTGGTCGCGGATATCGCCCCCTTTCAGCACGAGAAATTTTTCATCGAATTTCTCTTTCAATTCCCGTTGCCACTGAAAGGACAGATTCGCCGGACACACAACAAGAACTCTTTCCGCGAGACCACGAAGTTGCAATTCACGGATCAGTAATCCCGCCATGATGGTTTTCCCCGCTCCGGCATCATCGGCAAGAAGAAACCGTACGCGGGCCAGTTTCAACAAATAATCATAGACCGCTTCCAACTGATGTGGCAAAGGATCGACTCGTGAAATGGACAGACCGAAATAGGGATCGAATTCGTGAGCGATGCCGAGGGAGTACGCTTGAATTCCCAATCGCAGCAGTTTTCCGTCACCTTTATAAGTGAAAGTCGTATCGACGATCTCAATCTGTTCAAAATCCTGCGCCGACAAATTCACTTTGCGAAAACGTTCCGTTTGCGTCCCGACCAAGCCAAGAACACACGAACCATTCTCTTGAAACTGCACCGTTTCAATTCGCATGGGTTCACTAAAAAGCGAACTTTTCAGAATCTGACTTTCGTGAAAAACCGAATTACCAACAGTTGTTTTTTCCATTTTTTCGAGAGATATTGTCTATGTAAGTGTCTTTCAATACATTATTTCTTATGCTATTAGTTCAAAAAGGATAATCAATCATATTCGATAACTGATCACGGATCAACGAATTCCTTCCTGACCGCAACCTGTTTTTGAATGATCATTCTGGCCACCTTAAATCCCCGTAGAAGAAAAAGTCGAGTTATGACGAGCCGGTAAAAAGTCGTCCTATCCGAAATGGCCTTTTTCCCCTTCCCGGATTTCACGCGGCGCCTCTCCGACCCCTTCCTGCGCCGCCTGTTGCACATTGTCATCGCTTCCATACGCGGTATCCGCCACCAGTTCCTCCGGCGCACATCCTCTTTCCTTCGTTTCCTGAATCGCGGGCAGCAGCGCATCGCTGTCGCTGCAGTACGCCGGCTCGACTTTCGCATAGGTAATGAAATTCGGCTTCTTCTTTTTCTCGTTTTCCTCTTTCCCCCCGGATTCGTCGCTCGGCTCTTCCACCGTGTAGGTTTCCATCAACTGCACTTGATACCCTTCCCCTTTGTGGCCGCTATACCCCGCATCCGCATCCGAGGGATTTTGCAGACTCTTCGACGACACCTCTTTCGGCTCTTTCCGCTCGACTTTCGCCTCCTCGCCCTCGCCGCGGACTTCGCATTGTTCGTTCAGCACCCGCTGCATCAGCGCAAACGCCTCCATCCGGCGAATCGTGGGATGGCCGCCAAACGTCTCCACCAACACCAGCAGGTCGTTCGCCGCCTACTGCAATGCCGCTTTCGCTTCCGACGGTTTCACCTGCGCAAAATACCCCTTTTTCTCGCCCAGGTAGCGGTCGCGAAGATCGGTTTCCACCTTGGCCTGCAACCGCCGCGGATGGTCATGTTGCATTCCTTTCAGAAATTTCTCGATCGTTTTTCGCACCAAGTCCAACCGGCTCAATCGGCGCAGGTTCGACCGAATGTGGGTGGAATCCAATCGTTGCTTGCCCGGGGAGATGTTGAAATGATCCGGCAATTTATCCGTCAAGGATTGATACAGAAGATTATCCACTTCCCGCTCGATCACCAGCGCGCGGGAAGTGCGCAGCGTGCGTTCGCACATGGTTTTGGATTCATCGTCTTCCGTATGCAGATTCAAGGTATAATGCCATTCGGTGTTGAACGCCAATTGTCGCACTGCCTGCGCATCGGTCAAATCGAATACCTGCTGCAGGAGCAGCACGCCGAGCGCCGTGGTGAGTTCCTTGCGGGGGAGTCCCTGACTGGCGTGGAAGGCGGTTTTGATGGCGCCCACCGGCAGTTCCTCATACAAATACTCGCGAAAAAAATGAGGGCAACCGCTTTCCAGCATCTGCATTCGTTTGGGGCCGAGGAAATCGAAAGGATCATACAAATGGTCTTGAACGGGGATGGTTATGTGCTGCATTTCTCAACCTTAATACACTGAATTTCATATGGTTAAGTATATCACAATGCCAGCGGTTTTCCAAGAGATTCTTTACATATTTCTTACATATTTTCCGCCATTCGCGTATCTTTGTTGCCACTTTTGGGTTATACTTTTTGCCGGGTTGTCATTATTGAAACAGGCGGGGATTGATCCGAATCAAAGTCAGTGAATTTTTCGTTTTGCAGAGACTCAATTTCAACATCCTTCGGTCTTCAACCTTCAACCGAATCCCCTTTTATGTTATTTCGCATAGCGGCTCTGAAATTCCTGCTGCCGCCGCAACCGTTCGGCTTGTTCCTCCGGATCCATCTTGTTGATAAACCAGCTGTGATTCTTACTGCTTAGAATTTCTTCCATGCGTTTCCGCAACGCCTTGGCGGCTTCCGCTTTAGTGACGTCATCCGAATGCAAATGCTTTTCCGCCAATTCTTCGAGTTCGGGAATCAGTTCCGAATAGAAATTCCGAGCGACTTCATAAGTGCCATGCCAATGGGTGATATCCGGTCCCATCATCGATGCGCCGTGACGGGCGCGGCGGCCTTCGTGATGCCATAACTCATACCAGACAAAATCGATTTTGTTGGAAAACTGCGGTTGGCGCAGCAGCGGTTGGGCCAGATTCATCAACTCCTGACCGGGAGAGGCGAACTTCTCGTGATAGAGATCGATCAACCCATCGTATTGCATATAAAATGCGTCCACGAAGTTTTGGTTATGGCAGTTCAAGCATACATCGTACATATTTTGACGACGCGTCTGCCAATTCACCTTCGCGCCGGGCAATCCCATTTTCTCGTCGCTGATTTCGGGTCGAATCGAAAAAACGGGGCGGTTGTTCCACGAAATTCTCATGCCGACATCATGGGTAACCGGTTGTTTGGGCGTGGCCGACATATGACAGGTCGAACAGGTCGGCGCCGCCGAGTAATCCTCGCCGAGTATCCATTTTTCATTGTCGAGATTCATCCTGGCGATGTTGGCGCGAAACGCGACGCCGTGCTTCGATTCGTTGTAAATTTCAATTTGCGGATGGTCGGGTCCCATATGGCATTTTCCGCAATTCTCCGGATTGCGCGCCTGCTCGGCGGAAAATTCATGGCGCGAATGACAAGCGGAGCAGGAGCCCTCGCTGCCGTCGGGATTGATGCGCCCGATTCCCGTGTTCGGCCAGGTCGCCGGATCCAATCTTCCATTGCCGATCACTTTGACTTCGGTTCCGTGACATTGCCAACAGCCGTTCACCGCCGCGGCGGACACTCCGTGCGGAAAAGCCGTGGTGACAAAACCACGATTGCCTTCGACCACTTCGGCGAGGGTATTGTCCAACGAACCGAGAATACGCGCGGCCTTGGAATGGTGGGACTGCATAAATTCTTCCACCTCATGTTCATGACAACGGGCGCAATCGCGCGGACTCACAATTACGGAGATCAATTTTCCCGGCCTGGTGGTCCCGTCTTTAAGGACGACGTCGTGCTGATACGCATCCGGATCGCCTTCTTCGGCCATGTGGCATTCATAACAGCCGATATTGGCGCGAAAATGTTTGCTCGAGCCCCACTGTTCGTAAATCGCCGGCGTTTCGATTTTGTGGCAGGCGATACACTCCGCCGATTCGGGCGTGATGGTTTTCGGAGAAAAAGTGGCATAGGCCGGAACCATGCAAATCAGGAACGCCACACCCAATCCACCAATAATCATGTAAGGATTCATCGTTCTACGCATGACAGAAAGCCTCCGGTAATAAATGATGTATGTGCTTGTTCTATAGGTTCGTATCGATTAACGCTTCTTTTTTATGAAATGTGCCGGACATAATGGGAATCGCGAGATGCAGCATCCAACTGAACAACAGAATACCGAACGCCCAGATGCCGATGCAAATCAAGGTTTCATTCGGAGTCGGCAAATATTCCACAATCTCCCCCAGCGGAGTGGGCAAAAAGCCCGGCACAATCAATCCCATTCCCTTTTCGATCCAGATGCCCACGATCGAAAGAATGCAGGCCACATTGACCCACAGGATACGCTGCGTCAGACGCGGCACGATGAGGATCACGGCCGCAATGCACTCCATGATCACCGCCGTCCAGATCCATGGGACCAACGCGCTATGCCCGTGCAATCCGAAAAACAGATATTGCGAACTGGAGACGTGTAGGGAATCGCTGTAAAACTCCTTGAACACTTCGCACCCCAGCAGGAACAAATTGATCAATAGTGAAACGGTTACGATTTGCCGCAAAAGATGAAGTGCGTTATCGCCGATGTGATAACCGGAAATGCGCCGGATGATTTGAAACGCGATGATCATCAAACCCGGCCCGGCGGTAAACGCGGATCCAAGAAATCGAGGCGCGACTATGGCCGCATTCCAAAACGGACGGCCAACCAGGCCGACATACAAAAACGCGGTAACCGTATGAATGGAAATCGCCCAAATGATGGACAGAAAAACGAACGGCATATATAACCACGCATTCGGTTTTCGACTAAGATATTTCATATACAACAAATAGCCGCAAATATGCACGTTGATCAAAAGATAGCCGTTGAGAACGACGACATCCCAACTCAACATCGAAATAGGAAAATTGAACAGGCCGATGAAAGGTATCAAATGCCAAAACCGATCCGGTCGTCCCAAATCGACGATAACGAACAGCAGGCACATGACGATCGCGGCAACGGCCAGCAACTCGCCGAAAATAACCACATTGTGCATTTCCTTAACTTTATAAATATACGCAGGAATGACAAGCATAACCGCCGCGGCCGCCATGCCGACAAGATACGTAAAGTTGGCGATATAGATTCCCCACGACACTTGATCGGTCATGCCGGTCACGGCCAATCCGAACGCCAGTTGATGGCTGTAGGCTCGCAAACCAACGAAGGACAGAATGGAAAGCGCCGCCATCCAGGCATAAAACCACGGACCACCGTGAAAACTCAAGCGAATCGCCCGGCAAAGAAAATCGATATAGTCATTCAGCGCGCTGTGTTTTCGCGTATTCACGTACCGCTCCTTTATTCCACCCATATTCAAAAGCTTGCAAGGTGATCGTAGGGGCGG
>QZKN01000089.1 GCA_003598175.1 Candidatus Omnitrophota bacterium | reverse complement strand
ATTATCAGCCGTGATTATTCGGAGCATATTGATGGGAAGTATATTCGGGCGCGTATTTCGCATATCAACATGGGGAGAGTCGCACGGCGGCGCGGTCGGCGTCGTCGTTGATGGTTGTCCGCCGGGCATCGAGATATCGGAAGCGGAAATCCAATGCGAATTGGACCGTCGTCGGCCCGGACAAAGTAAAATTACCTCGCAACGGCGTGAAACCGACGCGATACAGATCCTTTCCGGCGTCTTCGAGGGGAAAACGCTGGGAACCCCGATTTCCATGATGGTCTGGAATCAAGATGCGCGTTCGCAGGATTATTCCGAAATTCAAAACGTCTATCGCCCTTCTCATGCGGATTACACGTACGATGTGAAGTATGGTTTTCGAGATTTCCGCGGGGGGGGACGGTCCAGCGCCAGAGAAACGATCGGCCGCGTCGCCGCGGGCGCGATTGCCGCGAAATTTTTGAAATTACGCTGCAATATGGAGATCGTGGCCTATGTGAAACAGATTTACAATCTGGTGGGGGAAGTCGATCCGAAAAAAGTACGCAAAGCGCAGGTGGAAAAAAACATCGTGCGTTGTCCCGATCAGGAAACCGCCGCCAAAATGATCGAACTCATCGATCACACCCGTAAGGCGGGGGATTCGGTGGGGGGCGTTATCGAATGCGTCGTTCGCAACGTTCCGCCGGGTCTGGGTGAACCTGTATTCGATCGCCTGGAAGCGGATTTGGCCAAGGCCATGTTGTCTCTCCCCGCCACGAAAGGATTCGAGATCGGTTCGGGATTTTCCGGCGTCACCATGACCGGATCCGAACACAACGATTCTTTTTACTCGGCGAAGGGAAGAATCCGCACGAAAACCAATCGATCCGGCGGAGTGCAGGGCGGAATCAGCAATGGTGAAGATCTTTTCTTTCGCGTGGCCTTTAAACCTACCGCCACGATTTTACGGCCACAAAAAACAGTGACGCCGGACAGAAAAAGCGCGATTCTCAAACCCAAGGGCCGACACGATCCCTGCGTGCTTCCCCGCGCCGTTCCTATTGTGGAAGCGATGGCCGCGTTGGTGCTTGTGGATCATTATCTATTGCAGGGAATGATGCGAAGTGATAGCGAATAGGAACAATGATATCGTTTCAGGGGAAAAAAAATGCGCATGATCTTTTCGATCAATTGATCGAAAGATATTCGGGGGTGATAAACAGTTCCCCTTCCACGAATCCAAGCGCTTCATAGGCTCCGCGAAGTGTTTCGAGTGCATCTTCCACGACCCGACGGCGTGGAAAAAGCGATTGATGCGAACTGCATGCCTGGATGACTTTCTTTTTTGTGATTCTCATCCCTTCCTTGACGAACAGTTTATAAATGAATAACAATCGCTGCCGCATGGCTTCGTCATCCTCATACACCAATACTTGTTTGAGTGGAGAAAGCACTTTTGCTCGTTCTTCTTCCGATCCCGGATCATAGGAGGAAGTGATTTTGCTCGCCTGTTCATCTTTTGATAACTGCAAAAAATATCCGAGTTGCTTTTCCGATAACGGTTTCCGACTGCGGGCAAACCGCTGCAATGTGTGATTGAGCGCTCCCCGCAGGACTAACGGATCGATAGAATACCCATAATGGGAAACATGAAGATTTTGAAAATAGGCAACCAGATTTTCCACCGATCGGGTGACTTCGTCGAACATGAGATACGCATGTTTTTTGGCGAATATCTTGGCGATATATTCCTCGATTTCCCATTCTCGGATGAGGTGATTTTTAATACGCTCCCTCATTCGTATTTCTTCCGCCGTGATTCTTCTCCGCTTGCGAATATTGGGCAGTTTGGTTTCAGAAAGAGCTGGCATTTTTATCCTCATATGATTCTTTTCATGTGGCGCACTTTCATCACTTATTCATACCATATTTTTCTTACCCGATCAATCATTAATTTAAAAAAAATTCGACCTCCCATCTCTTACGCTATAGCATTCTTCCGACTTAATATATGTATATAAAATCTTGGAGAAAAGCAACCCCTGCTTCATGGAAAAAATTATATCGATATTATGAATGAATTGAAATCATTGTGGAGCGGCCAGGTATAATGAAGACGCCATGCGTCTTGCACAAGAGGAAGTCATCGGATCGTGAATGAATCGACAGTGTGGTATTGCTTCGTTGCCGATTTGATTTCCGCGCTGCCTATTCGGATGTTCGTGGAGTTAAATTGTGTCAGTTTCGAGAATTGGGGTAGTCGAGAAAGAAAAGGTATATTATGATATAATCAGTTTTGTTGCTCTGGGGCGGATTGATGATGGGATAAAAATTTTTAGGTGTCGCTACATGAATGGTGAATTGGTAAAAAAACTCTATGTGTGTCTCGATAAGGAAACCGAGGCGGTTTTTTATGCCTCCATGATAATGGACAGCGGTTCGCAGGCGGAAATGCGCACTTCCCATGAGGTGGGAAAAGGGATGTTGTTGTTGATGATGCCGGTGCCGGAAGAATGGGATGGAGGAAGAATTACCGCACAGTTGATTCAGGAAAATCCTGAAACCGTCGAGGCGCAGATCAATCGGACGGAAGGACGGGCGCGGTTTAACGTCCGCATATTTTCTCGAGATGAACGAGAATTGGCTGATATGGTTCGCGCGGGACGAATCAGCAATAAATTTCTCAAAATCGAAACGATCGAAGCGGGGATCATCACGACCTTCAAAGTCAGCGGGAGATTGGTCGTCGAATCGGTGGGCCGGCTGCAGCCGGTCTTGAAAAGCCTTCCGGAGGATAAAAAACTGATCTTGCTTGATCTGACGACATTGAGTTTTATTGCGGGGGCCAGCGTCAACATTCTCTATGTCATGCTGGAGGAGGCCATACAACAGAAACGATTGATTAAAATTCTGGCAAAACCGGAAAGCCGCGTGTGGGAAACGATTATCGATTCGAAAATACAAACCATCACGACCACGTATACGAATCGAGAAGAAGCGGTAGCCGCTTTATTGCAGGAAACGTTGATTTAAATGGAGTAACCGAAAATTGATTGGCATGGAAAAGTAGTAGCGACATCCTGTCGGGGAGTGGCAACACGGCTCCGACCGGAAGTCGCTCCCACCTTTCCCAATCGTTTGGTCCTTTCTTGATTCGAGAAAGGACGATCCATGATTGATGGAATGTGAGAGAGTATGACAAATAACTTTTTATTTCAAAATGAAGAACGATATCAAGCCATCGAGGAGCTTGCCAAACGGTTGGGAATCCCCGAAATCGATTTGGACCTTTTGAATTTGTCGTTGTGCCACAGTTCGTATGCGAATGAGCAGGAAAATTTCGCCAATTTTGGGAATGAACGGTTGGAATTTCTCGGGGACGCCATCGTCGGATTTGCCGTGACCGAAGCGCTGTATCTCGATTATCCCGATTTGCGCGAAGGACGCCTTTCGAAGGTGAAATCGATTGTCGTCAGCAAACGCATTCTCGCCCAACGCACAATCTCTCTTGGTTTGGGAGATTATTTGCTGTTAGGCAAAGGCGAAGAACAAACCGGCGGTCGCACTCGTTTTTCGATTCTCGGCAATCTGTTCGAAAGCGTCGTCGGAGCGATCCATCTTTCCTGCGGCATCGAAGCGTCGAAGCGATTCGTTTTGGACGAATTGGATGAGGAAATCGAAAAGGCGGTTCGTGGAGAAAGCATTATCGATTATAAATCGAAGTTGCAGGAACAAATCCAAAAAGATTACGGCGTGTTGCCCGCTTATAAATTGGTTTCCGCCATCGGACCGGATCATGACAAGGAATTTGTCGTGGAAGTCTACGTGCGGGAGAGACAGATCGGCGTCGGCAACGGGAAAAGCAAAAAAAGGGCGGAAAAAGCGGCGGCCGCCAATGCCTTGTCGGTATTGGCGAACGAAGAGCAAAGCGCGGATCACGAATGAAAGTATTACCTCTCTATTTACCCCATCGCGGCTGCTCCCATATTTGCGTGTATTGCAATCAACCGTTGATCGTCGGCGCGGAGAATGAGCGCAAGGAATGGCTGCCCCGCGTTCACGCGCAACTGACCGATCAGCCGCAAGAGCAATGGGAAATCGCTTTTTACGGCGGAACCTTCAGCGCGCTTTCCGAAAATGAAATGCGCGGATGCTTTCAGGAATTCTCGCCGTGGACGAAAAAGAAAAATGTTCTCGGATTCCGTATTTCCACCCGGCCCGATTGTGTGGATGACGCGGTTTTGACATTCTTACGCGAACACCAGGTCCGCACGATCGAATTGGGAATCGAATCACTCGACGATGAGGTGTTAATCCATTGCGGACGAGGACATGACGCCGCCGCCGCTCACGATGCCTGCGCGCGGATTCGGCGATTCGGATTTCAACTCGGCCTTCATCTGATGTGCGGCCTGCCGCGTCAAAGCGAAGGGTCATGGCAAAAAACCGTCCATGATGCGATTTCATTACAGCCGTCTTTCGTGCGTATCGCGCCGACATTGGTTTTGAAAGACACCCCGCTTGCGCGATTGTATCAGCGAGGCGCCTACACGCCGTTACTGCTGGAAAAAGCGATTGTGCAGTGCATGTACGCTTTTTCCGAATTTTCCCGGCGGCGAATTCCCATCGCGCGAGTCGGTCTGGCGCTCTCGGATCATCACGGCGACGGCGCGGATAAAGTGATTGCGGGGCCGTGGCATCCTTCCCTGCGTCACGAAGTGGAATCGCGGCTGGCGGGGAATCATATTTTTTCCGTACTGCAGGAAATCGAAACCGACGTCGTCGTCATCCATCCGCGGGATTATTCGATTGTCGTCGGTTCGCATCGGCGCAATCTTGCCAGATGGCAAACGGAATTGCAAAAAACGATCACCATCGAACGAAACGAGCATCAACCGCGCCATTCGTTTCGCGTGAACGATCGCCACTCCTATTCATTATTTTTCAGAGAAACATGAATTCAGCCGGTCGTATTCTCGCTCTTGATTTGGGATCCAAACGCATTGGCCTGGCATTGTCCGACAATCTGCGCATTACCGCTCAACCGCATTCCACACTTGAAAATGGGAAGCCGGAAACGGTAGTCGAGGCGATTCGAGAGATCGTCGAACATGAAAACGTGACGGAAATCGTCATCGGCAATCCCAAAAGGCTGGATGGCTCGTCGGGTGAAATGGCGAATGCAGCGAAAAATCTCGCAGCGCGACTTCGTGAGTCCCTTTCCTTGCCGATTCGGTTATGGGACGAACGCTTTTCGACGCACGCGGCGGAACGGGCATTGCTGGAAGGGAATGTCAGGCGCGCCAAACGAAAAAAAGTGGTGGATCAAACCGCCGCGGCGTGGATTTTGCAGGGGTATCTGGATTCACGAAAGAAATAAGATCTTTTACCCCAATGGGGGAGAAGAGGAAAGCCAGCGGGCAACGCCCCTGGAAAAGTGGTTGGGTTGGTTTCTCAAGCCCTGAAAGGGCGGAAGAATGTTTGGGGGCGTGTTTTTTTTTCGCCCTTTCCGGGCGGGATTGCTTTGAATTTCGTAATCAGGGTTGTTGCTTGCCGGCTGGCTTCTTTTACCCTGTTGGGGTATATACCATAAGCAACTTGAAATTGGTATGAATAAAGATCAGCCTTTGATGGAGGATCATAGGGAGTGTACGTAAGGTGAGTTAGTAAGTGATGACAAACAAAATTTCTTTTTTTTCATTGCTTTTATCCATCTTCGTAGCCGTTCTTTGGTTCGGTTGGAATGGCTATTATCTGCTTGGACCGATTCTTCATCTGCGAACCCTGATCGCCGGCCTGCTTCCCTATATCACATTTATTGCGCCGGCCTATTTCCTGTTGGATCGAATCCCCGAATTTCACAACCGTTCCCATTGCGAACAGTGTTTGGCTGTTTCCATGATTTCGTTGGCGCTGGCGGTTGCTTGCGTGTTCTTATTATTGACATGCTCAATCGGTTACCCTCTCGTTTTGATGGGAATTTCCGGTTTTTCGTTGTTTCTTGGCCGCTCTTTTTGGAAACGATGGGTTGTGAACATTCGTGAAAGTTCACACGATGGTTTTATCCCGCATTTATCGCCGGGTACGTGGATCGTATTGGTCGGCTGCCTGCTTCTCGCGATTGCGGCGGCGCTTACGCCCCCTCTTGGTTACGACGCGCATGAATATCACCTCGCCGTTCCGCAGCAATATTTGAAAATCGGCGCGTGGTGCGCTTTCCCTTACACCGTGTATGCTGCGTTTCCGATGAATGTGGAAATGTTATATCTCTGGCCGCTGGCCGTGGGCAGTGCGGCGGGATGCACGGTGATCAATCTGCTTTTTGCTCTGCTCGCCTGCGTGGCTATTTTCCGTTGGAGCAGAGTATGGGGGGAAGAGAGCGAGTCCTGGACGGCTGTCATCATCTTTCTTTCCACCGGCCTGGTTCTCCGACTGATCCTGCAGGCGAATATCGATCTGGCGTTGGCCGGTTGCGCGGCGGTGTTGCTTTTGAGTTATGAAAACTATCGCCGCAATCCCAACCGGCTGGATGGCGTCATGATGAGCGTATCGCTGGGCTTCGCTCTCGGCGCGAAATACATCGCTGTCCTCTCGCTGCTTTTTCCGTTTTGTGTGATGGCGTTCACCGATCTGTGTATAAACCGCCGCCGCGATTTGTTGCATCCTGTTTTTTTCGTTCTCGCCGGCGCATTCGCATTGGTTTTGCCGTGGCTGATCCGAAATATGGCGTTTTATCACAATCCTGTTTATCCATTGTTCAATGCATTCATGAACGGGCAACCACCGTTCTTTCACGATTTGTTTCGCGTCGCTCATGCGCCCAACCCGGAGACTGTTTGGCAAAAAGCCGCCTTGTTTTTTCAACTCCCTCTGCAAAAATCCTTCCAGACTTCGCTGCAACTGGGATTTTCACCGCTGTGGCTGTTTGGGATTCCGGTTTTATTAAAAAATAATCGCAACCATCCCGCTTTTCGCGCGATTGTATTTATGCTCACAACCTATATCGTTTGGTTTTTCGTGACGCAACGCAACGATCGCTTTCTTGCCGGTCTTCTCCCGGTGTTGGCGATTCTTCCCGCCTATTCGTTGGCAATGATAACCTCACGAAAGCATCAAATGATCGTGCGAGCGGTTATCCACCTGATCGTTCTTCTGCAGTTATGGGCGGCGGGGACGGTTATTCTATCGGATAAATCCATCGGGTACCTTTTCTCGCCCGGTTTCGAAGAGGATTATTACGCCCGTCATCTGCCGCATTACCGCGCCATTGCAAAATTGAATCACTTGCGGCAGGAAGGAAAAACGTTTGTGGGAGATGTGCTCTTCGTCGGGGAAGCGCAAACATACGGTGCGCAATTCCATCCGATCGCGCCGACCGTATTCAATCATCACCCGCTCGAGAGTGGATTACCGCCTTCCGTCACGCATGTGATTTACAATGCCTCCGAATTGGAACGCCTGCGCAAAGGCTACGGTCCCCTCGGCTGGCCGTTGGGAGAGAAATTGAGGGCTTGGATCGAGAATTCGGAAGGGAAGTATTTGCAGCGGATTTTCGACGCTGCTCCGGAAATGCCCGGCGTTGTGGTGGGTTATGAAGTAATGCGGTGATTATGATTTTTTTGCAGACAGGATATCCGCGCCACACTTTTTGATTTTTTACCGTGACATCTTCGCTGATTCTATTCGATGGGATCTTTGAAATCAGGAAAATGTTCTTTCAAACATTCCGGGCAGATGCCGTGGCTGAATTCCGCGTTGGAATGCTCGGAAATATAGGATTCCAATTGTTCCCAATAGCCTTGATCGTCCCGAATTTTTTTGCAATAGGAACAGATGGGGACGATTCCCCTTAGCGTCTTGATTTCCGCCAATGCATGTTCCACTTCGCTTTTCAATTGGTCGTGTTGCATCTGCATCATCCGAACCCGCCGGTAATGTCCCATGGCCAGGAACATGACCAGCAAACCGATGGCGAAAATACGAAATTGTAGCGTTGCCCAAAAGGGAGGCGTGATGACAAAGTGAAAGGCTGCCCCCTGTTCGTTCCACAGGCCGTCGTTGTTGGAGCCTTTGACTTGAAACGTGTATTCACCCGGCGGTAACGACGTATAGCGCGCGTAACGGCGATGGCGTGAATAATTCCAATTGTCTTCGAGAGGGACTAAACGATACGCATATTGATTTTTATGCGATTGGGTATAATTGAGGGCGACAAATTCAAACGACAAGAAGTTTTCTCGATAAGAAAGTGTTTTCGTCTTTCCGGTTGAAACCCAAGGTTCTATCGGATACGGTTTATCCATGACATGGAAAGCGGTGAAAACAATGGGGGGAATATAAGTATTTTGGGTGAGTTCCCCTGGCCAAATGCAGTTCAGGCCATCCAATCCTCCAAAATACAGTTCATTTTCCAATCCTTTTACGCAACAATTGGGGGTAAACTCACGCCCTTGGAGTCCGCTGCTGTGATCGAAATTTAAAAACTGACAAGTTTGGGGATCGAATCGGGAGATATTGCCGTTTTCCGTACTGATCCATAAATAGCCCGAAGCGTCTTCCAGGATGCCTTTTACCACCATATCCGCCAATCCATCTTCCACGGTAAAATGAGTGAATTCGGTTCGATCCGGACTCAACCGAGTTAATCCTCGTCCCGTTCCCAGCCATAGCGCGTTTTCACAATCCTCATGAATTGTATATACGGTGTTATTCATCAAGCTATTGGGATTATGCGGATCGGCGAGATACACCACAAAGCGATCCTGGGCGCGATCATATCGATTCAGTCCTCCCGAATTGGTCCCGATCCAGAGGGTTTGGGAATAATCTTCATGAATGCACCAAATAAATTTATCGCTCAATCCATTTTGGGTCGGCGTCTGCGGTTTGTAATGGTGGAACGTTTCCGTATTCGGATTGAGCACATTCAAACCTTCCCCCTCGGTTCCAATCCAGATCATGCCGGTATGGTCTTCCCGAATCGCGCGCACGATTTCGCCATGAAATCCGTCGGATCGAGTCGGTTCATGAGGATACAGACAAAACTCCTGTGTTTCTCGCACAAAGCGGCTGAGCGCCCCTTTCCGGCTTAACCAACTCCCTACCCACAGATTTCCTCGTCGATCTTCATACAAAGAAACGACGCTATTGCTGTCAAGATGAGAAGGATTGTTTTTATAGTGAGTAAAAAGCCCGGTCTTCGGATCATACCGATTCAAACCGCCTCCGTCCGTTCCGATCCATATGGCGCCATCCCGGTCCCTGCTGAGAGCGTATACCAGGTTTTCGTATAAGCTGGCGGGGTCTCTTGGGTTGTTCTTGAAATACTGGAATTGGCCCTGATTGGAATTGTAATAGTAGACTCCCTCATCCAGAGATCCAAACCACATATTACCGGCAGTATCCTGATAAATGTCCAAAACGGTTGTGACCACATGATTCGGCTCCGTTTTCCAAACCATTTTCACAGGATGAAACCGTTCGGTTTCCGGATCGAAGATACAAAGTCCCCCTCCTCGCGTTCCGATCCATAGCCTTTTTTTCTCATCCATAAACAGACAATGAATGATATTGCTGGTTATGCTGTGGGGATCGGAGGGTTGAATGCGGAAATTCCGATAACTTCCATCCGCCGGATCATATCGATAAAGTCCTTGGTCCCACGTGCCGTACCATATCACCCCGGATGATTCAATCAAAAGGCTGGTTACATCAGGTAAATTTTCACCGGGTAATTGTAAACCGAAATGGCTTACCTTATGAGTTTTTGGATCGAATCGCGTCAACCGTTCATTCCCAAGAACGCCGATCCATATATTCCCGGTTGGGTCTTCCGCCAGGCATTTGATTTCACCCGTCGGAAATGAATCCGGGTTGTTGGGATCATGACGAAATTGTTGAAACGACTCTTGCGCCGGATCCATTCGATTGAATCCGCCGTTGCGCATGCCAATCCAAAGATTGCCTTGACGATCTTTTAATATCGATTGTACAAAATTATCGCTGATGCCGGCCGGATTTTGGGGATCGTGGAAGTAATGTCGAAATATCCCCTTGCGCGAATCAAAACGATTCAATCCTTCTTCGGTTCCAATCCAAAAGATGCCGTTTTCATCTTCCACCAACGACATGATTTGATTGTTGGAAAGGGAATCGGGATTACGCCATTGATTCTGATAGATGATGCAGTCACTGCCATTGAATTTGGTCAGACCTCGATTGGTCACAAACCACAGAAAGCCGAGTCGGTCTTGATGGATTTTCCTGATTTGATTGCCGGAGATTCCATTTTCCATGGTGATCCGTTCCACCGGCAATACCGTCGGGATGGACGAATCGGATTGCGCCTGAGATGTGGAAACCAATCGGAAAAAAAAGAAACAAATCAACAATCCGGCCGCGCCGCATGGAAACGGAACCGATCGATTCGGAACCAGGTGGAAATGATACTTTCCATGAAATGAAACCATCACATCCTCGCTATCGTCTCGGCTATCGAGAACCACATAAGAAGGATTTCCTTTGCTCGCAATTTTACATGAATCCATTTCACGATGCGTCAAAACAATTATAAACAGGGAATTGATGCAATGATACTCCTGTGGGCGATCCGCCGCTGTTCTCAAACGCCGACGTTCTAATGTTTTATGCGAAAAAAATCCCGCGTTGTGATCATCGATCATGACGGTTTCTATGAAAAAATTGTGGTGCAGACCAGAGGTCTGCACCACAATTTTTTCATCCTTCGTTGTGACCATTTGGTCATGTGGGTTTCTATGAAAATGCCGGAGCGCGGGCATCTTGCCCGCATGTGCAGACCAGAGGTCTGCACCACAAAATCTTTCCGGATCATTCCGGTCACTAAGATTTCACTCCCATTTGTCAATGGCGGCAGCGATTTGTTGTCCCTTGCGAATCGGCCATGTGGGATGTACCATTTTTTCTCTATCTCACTCAATTTTGGTATCAAACATGGACTATCGCAGTACGCTCAATCTTCCGTCAACCGCATTTCCCATGCGCGCCAATTTGCCGAAACGCGAACCTGAAATTCTTCAGCGATGGGAAACCATGAATATTTATCATCTGGCTCGTCAGGCGAGGGAAGGGAAATCCGGTTTCTATCTTCATGATGGACCACCTTACGCCAACGGCGCCATCCATCTCGGAACCGGTCTCAACAAGATTTTGAAGGATATGATCAACAAATCCAAACTCTTGCTGGGGCAGACCATTCATTACCGGCCCGGTTGGGATTGCCATGGACTCCCCATTGAACTGAATGTCACGCAGGATATTGCCGAGGCGGAAAAAGAAACGATCTTGTCGACGGAATTGCGGCGAAGGTGCAAAGAATACGCATTGAGCTTCGTCGATAAACATCGCACCAGTTTTAAACGGTTGGGCGTGATCGGCGAGTGGGAGCGGCCTTATCTGACCCTCAATCCCACCTACGAAGCGGTGGAACTACGGCAATTTGCGATTTTAGTCAAAAAAGGATATGTATATCAGGGACTGAAACCCATTCATTGGTGCCCGTCCTGCCAAACCGCTCTCGCGGAAGCGGAAGTGGAATACGAAGAACATACTTCCCCCTCCATTTACGTTCGGTTTCCGTTAACCCACGCATCGATTCAACGTATTTCGGCGAATGTGAAAGCATTGGCGAACAAACCGGTCAACGTGATCATTTGGACAACGACGCCGTGGACTTTGCCCGCGAATCGGGCGGTCTGCGTTCATCCCAATTTCATCTATACACTGCTGGCGCTTGAAAACGAATACGTTTTAATCGCGAAGGATCTCATCAACCGTTTTGTTGCGGAAACCGGTTTGAAAAGCACGGGAACGCCGATGGGTTCGTTTGCCGGCAAAGAATTGGAAGAAATCCGCATTACGATGAAACATCCTCTCGACGAACGCGAGGTTCCTCTCATTTCCGGCGCTCACGTGACGTTGGAACAGGGAACCGGAGCGGTTCACACCGCTCCCGGCCACGGGCAGGAAGACTATTCGGTGGGATTGCAATATGGGCTGGAAATATTCTCCCCCGTCGACAACGCCGGACGCCTGACCAAGGCATCCCCTGTGTTTGAAGGCTTGCGCGTCGAGCAATCGAACCAACCGATCATTCAACTGCTCGATGAAAAACAATTGCTCGTCAACCACGAAAAATACGTGCACTCCTATCCACATTGCTGGCGTTGCAAAAAGCCGATTATTTTCCGCGCCACGCGGCAATGGTTCATTTCTCTCGAAAAGGATAATTTCCGTGATCGATTGCTCGATGCGATTGATCACGTTCATTGGATTCCGCCATGGGGACGCCAGCGAATTCGTTCGATGGTTGAAAATCGCCTGGAGTGGTGTATTTCCCGCCAACGCGCGTGGGGGGTGCCGATCCCGGCGGTTTATTTCGGGAAATCCGAAGACGGCATCGTGGACGAACGGCTGATTCGGGAATTGGCGGACATCGTCGAACAGGAAAGCACCGATTTCTGGTTTCGCGCCATCGAAAATCCGGAAGAGATGAAACGCTTGTCCCGTTTGCAGGAACTGCTTCCGGCGGGGATGACGTTGGCCGATGTTCGGCTCGAAAAAGATATTCTCGACGTGTGGTTCGATTCGGGCGTGAGTCATCAATCCGTCATGGCGAACGAAGAAAAAATTTATCCCGTCGATATGTATCTGGAAGGCAGCGACCAGCATCGCGGATGGTTTCAATCCGCATTGGTGACCGCGACCGGCGCGGGATATGAACCGCCTTACAAAACCGTGTTGACGCACGGTTTTACGGTGGACGAAAATGGGCGAAAACTGTCAAAAAGTTTGGGGAATTTCGTCATTCTGGATGAATTAGTCGAAAAAACGGGCGCCGACGTGATCCGGTTGTGGGTTTCCGCGGAAGATTTCCGCGGCGACATGACCTTTTCGCAGGAAATCCTTTCCCGCATCACGGAATCGTACCGCCGCATTCGCAATACCATTCGGTTCTTGCTGGGCAATCTATACGATTACTCTCCATCCGAAGCCGTTGCGGAAGCGGAACGTCTTTCCATCGACCGGTGGATCATGAATCGATGGCGGGAATGCAAACGACGAATCATTACCGCGTACCAAAAATATGATTTTCACCGCATTTTCTATGATTTGAACAATTTTTGCAGCGTGGATTTAAGCGCGATTTATCTCGATATTATCAAAGACCGGCTGTATGTCTCCAAAAAACAGAGTGCGGAACGCAAGGCTTGCCAATCGGCGTTGAGCGAGATTGTCGTGGAATTGACGGCTTGCACCGCGCCGATTTTGTCATTCACCTGCGAAGAAGTGTGGGATTATCTCCTCGCGCTGAAACTGGTCGAAGAAAAGAGCGTTTTCCTTTACGAACTGGACCAAAACATCCCGCCGGTGGATCCGGAACTTCTCGATTGGTGGGATAAAATCTTTCTCATTCGCGGAGAGGCGATCAAAGCAATCGAGTTGCAGCGAAAAGCGTCCACGATCGGTCATTCGCTGGATTGCTGTGTCACTTTGGAAACGGACGATCCTAATTGGAAATCCCGATTGGAAAAAGCCGTCACGAATCCGCGCGGCGATGATCTGGCCAGCGTTTTGATCGTATCGGACTGCCGTTTGGGCGCGGTGGATCCGGACTCGATGATCTTTGAAAGCCCGATTTTACCTCATGTCAAAATTGCGGTGTTAAAAGCCGATGGGGAAAAATGTCCACGATGTTGGCATTATCACGCAGAGGTTGGTAAAAACGATAACGACGTATGCCCCTATTGCCGCGAAGCGCTCCGCTAAAACAAAAGAACAGATTGAAAATACTATCGTTGGTAATCGATTCATGAAGGCAAAAGATTTGGAACGGTTTCAAAATATTCTCAATAAAGAGAGAGCGCGAGTTTCGCGAGAAGTCCATTCGCTGGAAGCGACCAATTCGTCGCGAGAGAACAAAGACAGCTCCGGCTATGGTATTCATATGGCCGAAATGGGGAACGAGGAAGAAGAATTCGAGAAGAACCTGATGTTTCTCAGCAATGAAGGCAACATTCTTGATCTGATCGACAAAGCCCTTCGAAAAATCGGAGAAGGCACATATGGTATCTGTGAAGATTGCGGAGTAACAATCCCGAAAGCCCGTTTAATCGCAAAACCGTTTGCCAAATATTGCATCAAGTGCCGCATGTCAAATGAACAAAACGGTAATAACCGCAAATGGTAGATAAATAACTCGATCAACCGAAAACGATCCAATTCCATGAACGAATGCCGATCCACGTTTGACTTGAATTCCCCCGGTGTAACCAGAGCGAATGTGATTTGGATCATCGCCGTTGCCCTTTCGATATTCGTGATCGACTTACTCACAAAAATCTGGGCTTTTCATTCCCTTCAACCTCCCACATGCATTCATATTATTCCCGGTTTTCTGCGATTGCTGTATGGAGAAAATCCCGGAATTGCATTCGGCCTGTTTCAGGATCATGGGGGAATTTTGCACATCCTTTCTCCCATTGCGTTTGTTGTTCTGCTTATTATCGTTTACAAACAAATCGCCGAAGTCCGGATGGACGGATGGTATCTCGTCATGTTCAGCCTGCTGATCGGGGGAGCGATGGGAAACATAGCCAATCGTTTGTACAGCGGTTATGTCATCGATTTTATCGACGTATATTATCAGGAATATCGATGGCCGACCTTCAACGTGGCGGATTCCGCCCTGACCATCGGCGTGGTGATTCTCATTGCGAAATTGTTGTTTTGGAAACAACCAACGTCGGCGATTCGCCCTGCCGGCGGCGGCGAATCCCCTTCGGATGATAAACAATCTTCAAAAGAAAATATCTGATCGCTCATGCATCCTCATTTGATCAATCTGTTTGGAGTCGAAATCACCACCTACGGCCTGATGGTAGCCGTCGCCTTCGCCTTGTTGTGGTGGAATGTCGTGCGGCGGGGAATAAAAATCGGCTATGAGGATGTTTTCCTGCAAAACCTGCTGACGATCATCGTGATCAGTGCAATGGCCGGTTCCCGTGTATTGCTCGTCATCGTGAATTGGGATTATTACGCGGCCAATCCCAGCCAAATTCTATTTTCTCGCGAAGCCGGAGTCTATTTGGGAGGATTCCTCGCGGCCATTCTGTTTTCATTCCCCTATATTCGTAAACACGATAAAAGCATCCTGGGAATCGCGGATTTGTTTTCTCCCTACCTGGCCTTATCTCACGGAATCGGGCGAATCGGTTGCTTTTTATTTGGTTGTTGTTACGGATCGCGTTGCAACCTGCCGTGGGCCGTGCAATTTCCCCAAGATTCTCCCGCATTCGTGGATCAATGGAACCAATCGTTGCTCGATGCGGGAGCGATGCATTCGCTGCCGGTGCATCCGACGCAACTGTATTCGGCTTTTTTCAATTTTACTCTTTGTATCCTCCTGTTGACGATCCGAAAACGGCAACGTTTTCGTGGCCAACTTGCCTTTAGTTATCTCACGATGTACGGCGGGGGACGGTTTTTAATCGAGTTTGTGCGCGGCGATCAACTGCGGGGAAATTGGGGATGGTTTTCCACTTCGCAATGGGGTTCTTTCCTGTTGCTTTGCATCGGATTGATCGGTTATATTCAATTTCGCCGCCGCGCGGTTCCACCCGAATATCCGATCGAGAAACAAACATCCCCTGCGGAATCCACGATGACGTGAAGCGGAAAATGAAAAAAATCACCATACGCATAGTTCTGATCTGGACCGTTATTTTCGTCCTATATGGGGGATTGCGATATCATACCTTTCTCAACAGCTTCGCGCACGATGAAGGCCTGTTTTTGTATGGCGGACAAGCCTGGTCGGCCGGCCAGTTGCCTTATCGCGATTTTTGGGATCATAAACCGCCGGGGGTATTCTTTTTCCACTCCCTGCCGCTCCGTTTTTTTCCCTTTTCGCTGACGGCGATCAAGCTGCACGAAATTGTATGGCTTTCCTGTTCCGCCTCGATTTTATTTGTTTTCTGCCGTCGCCGGATGCGTCCGGAAACGTCGGTTCTGGCTACGCTTTTCTATATTTTTTTTACCAGCATGCCCTACACCATTCGCGCCGGCGGGTTGACAGAGGAAAGCGCTCTCTTTTTCGTGGTTTTGTGTTTCTGGCTGATGTTGCGCAGTCGCGGGAAACTGCGGTGGAATTGTTTCTTCGCCGGTCTGGCGCTCGGAACCGCGGTTGAATTCCGGCAGACCTATGTTTTTACCTTTGTCTTTTTAATCGGCGCGTTACTTCACAACGCCCATCAACGCGGAAAGAAATTTCGCGACGTGTTTCGTCCTTTCCTCACGATGTGCGTAGGCTTGGCCTTGCCGGAAGTGATAATTTCCGTTTATTTTCTTGCGCATGGCGCATGGCGTAATTATATGGAAGCCAGTTATTTATTCAATTTTTACTATATCGGACCGGCCCGCCATTCGATGCCGCTTGCGGATGTTTTCTATAAGCAATGGATGTTTATTTCCAAAACCGGTCCCTATCTGTTCGCTCCTTTATTGGCGCTTTCAACCTGGAAATGGATTCCCCGGACGACTCGCTGGATGCTTTTGCCGCTCATTCTTGCGTATCTCGGCGACCTGATCGCGATTTCGTTAAGCGGCGAGTATTACGAGCATTATTATGTGCAGGCTTCGGTTTCGACGTGTCTGCTGTTGGCGCTGTTTTGGGAAGGATTGTTTACTCGCTTGCAACTCGCGTGGAACAACGGCTTGTTTCGGTTTCCCTCGATGGTTTTTTGCGTGTATGCGCTTTTCCTTCTCGCTCTGGTCGCGCATTTCTTCGCGGGTGGTCTTCGTACATATATCGGTGATTACCGCGCGATTTGCGAAAAGAGGGGAAGCCCGGAGGGAGAATACGCCTTTCAACATGGCGTTGCGGAAGCCGTTCAAAGTCTAACGGATCCGGAGGAAACCATTTTGTTGATCGGGCGAGATCCCAACTCCGTTTATCTCCTTGCGGAGAGATACGCGGGCGCTCGTTTTTACCATTTTTCCCCGTTATGGAAAGATAAATTGTCCGGCGCGGTCAAAGAAATCCATCGCCAGGCGTTTCTACAAGACGTCCGCGACAAAGCGCCCGTCGTTCTTCTGATCGATCTCAAAAAACGAGGCGTGATTGATCGCTTCCTACCCGAATTTCAAGCGTATATCGACGAGCACTACATCCCGCTGGAAGACCTTGTGGATGAAATTCCCACCGATAAATGGTTTTGGTACGACGCCTGGCTGCAGTTTCAAATTCGTAAAGACAAAACGGAAATGATCCCAACCCGATGGAAGCGATCTTTGTAGTAACATTATCGACGCGATATTCTGGATGATACATAAGGCGGATGGAAGCGATAATAAAAAAAAGGTATTTCTTTTATGGTTCTCGAATCCGACTTCATGCTGGGCAAACTCATCCAACCCGACAAGGTCGCGACAAGGTTGGGAGGTAGTGACTTCGAGGACAATCTGCAAATTGCCTGTGCAATGACTGCACAACTTGATGTGATTGTTACACGGGATCCTTCAGGATTCGCAGCGAGCAGTATTCCAGTTCTCACGTCACAGCAAATGCTTTTAAGATTGTCCGGTGGCAATGAATGCTAACCATCCGTTGCAGTTGACGGCGGAATCTGTGGTTTTATGAACGGTTTCGGGGTTGTGGCGG
>QZKN01000036.1 GCA_003598175.1 Candidatus Omnitrophota bacterium | reverse complement strand
CCAACAAGTGAGCAAATAGAACTATTGGAAAGAGTTGGCTTGGAATATTTGCTCTCCTGTGATATTGTTGAAAAAATGAAATTTTCGCATTCTTTTTGATTTACGTCTAAGCATAAAATCGGAGCCCTAATATTTGCAGTACTTTAACCTATCCACGTGGTAAACTTGGGTTTTATAGCCATTTTTACTTGATATTTCCATGATATCCTTTCACGCCACTTGAATTTACATTCATTTTCGCGCTATCATAACCATCATAATTATACCAAATGTAATTTCCATGCATGACGACCTGAAAGCCTATTTTCTCGATCCCCGGACCGCCAGGCATCGCCAGTACGAAGCGTTGCGGGCTTACGTGCTCGAAGAACTCCCCGCCGCCGAAGTGGCCCGGCGATTTGGATTCACCGAAAAATCCCTGTATGCTCTGGCGCATGATCTGCGCGCCGGCAAATTGGAATTATTTTCCCCCCGCGCCACCGGCCCGAAGGATCGCCGGGTGAATCCCTATGTCCGAGACCAAATTTGCGCATGGAGGAAAAGCCGTTTGTCGGTGGACGACATTGTCGACCATCTGCGTCGGGAAAGCATCGAGGTGAGTCCCCGCACGGTGGAACGAATTTTGAAGGAGTCCGGATTCGGAAAACTGGCTCGCCGAACCGCCGCCCAACGTGGGCGAACGATTCTGCCACGAACGACAATACGATCATGACGTGGGGTTCGGTGTGTTCGCCGGACTCAACGTGCTTCCCAAACCCACTTATATGGGAACCTATTCCTGTCTGCTTTCAGCCGACCTGTGTCAGCCACTGCAAAAAGAAATCCTGCAGCGATTGACCGCATGGGAACCGTCGTTGTTTTCCGGTCAAACCATCAATCTCGATTTTCATTCCATTCCCCACTTCGGAGAACAATCCGAGAGGGAAAAGGTATGGTGCGGGGCGCGCAACAAGGCCAACAGCGCAAACACCAAACCTTTCTTGCGTATGAAAGTGAGGTCACCTTGAAGGGATGCCCAAAGCCATTGCGGCAAATCATCATGAAAGATCATGGGCGGGCGGAACCCACCTTTGTCCTGACCAACAATCGCGCCATGGAATTGGTGGAGATTCTCTCGGTGTATGCGCGTCGCTGGCGGATTGAAAACAAACTGGCGGAACTGGTGGATTTTTTCCATCTCAATGCATTGTCCTCGCCGATTATGGTGCGCATCTTCTTCGATCTCTTGTTGAGCGTCATCGCCAGCCTGTTGTATCGCCGCTTCGCCCAGGATTTGCCGCGTTTCGAAAAGAAACTCGCTCCCGATCTCTTTCGCCACTTTGTGGATATGCCCGGACGCGTTCGGTTTGATGGGCGCGATTTCGAAGTGCGAATTCGCAAACGGGCGCATACTCCCATCCTGCTCGGCGTGAAAAAACTCCAGGAGGCCATCGCCATTCCCTGGCTGAAGGGACGGCGCTTGAAAATCACATTTACATCATAAATCCTTCCCCCGCCGGCTCAAATCTTGGTCTAATTATGAGGGTTAAGGATGCGGCGAAAATCGGTGTTTATTCCCTTTCCCTCGAAAAAGCGCATGGTTACATCTGCAAAAATGAAAACCGCTATCCATCCCCAAAAAGACGAATAGCGGTTAATCGATCAAACAGTACGGCTGCGATTAAACCAGGGATCGAACATTAATCGCTTTCGCGCCTTTGGCGCCTTGTTCGGTGTCGAACTCAACCTTTTGGTTTTCATACAGGTTCTTGAATCCGTTTCCGGAAATGCCGGTGTGATGCACGAACAGCTCACTCCCGTTGTCCTGCTCGATGAACCCAAAACCCTTTTGCTCGTTAAACCATTTTACTCTTCCAGTTGCCATGTTTGGCCTCCTAAAAAATGTTGCTACTCTTTTCCTGATACTCCAAAGAACGCCAAAATGACAATAGAAGATATCCACGGTGATTTTGTGTGATTCGGTATTGCAGAAAAAGCTTGTAGATATGAGAAGAATTATAACCGGAATTCCGCAAAGGGGAATGGGGAACTTCATTTATTTTTTTATTGCAGTTTTTCCTGCAAATCCGAAACATCGATGCGTTCCCACGGCCCTTCATTGCTCTTGGAACGAAACCAGATTCCCTCTGATAAAACGTACCATACGCCTTGATCGAAATAAATCCGATATGTCGCGCTGGGTGCGGTGTAAAGTCCCAATTCATCCGAGAAAATCAATTTGGGAAGCCGGCGTCCCAGATCCGGAGTCGGATCCCGCGGCGACGGGGTCGCCTGGTCTCTCACTTTCTCGAACGAGGATTCGGGTAATACCTCTGCGGAAATATCCGGTGCGATATCGACGGGTTGTTGTGAATAATCCGGTATCCGCGTACGTCCGACTTCAAAAGGCAAGGGCGGTTCTTCTACAACGGGCGCCGTAACCTGTGGTTCCACCTCCGGTGGAGCCGGAGGCGGCTGGACAGGCGCGGAGGCGCAATTGTTGAGATAAATCAAAGCGGCAAATAAAACCAGCGTTCTTTTCAAAGTCGTATCCCCGAACTCTTCAGTCATGGTAGATGCCAGTATAATTCAAGAACAGGTATTTTCAAATTCGGAAAAACAAAAAATTGTGTCGCAAACCAATGCCAAAACGATCAACCGCCGATAAACCGCAATCAACGAATGCGGATTCCGTTTCCACGAAGACAGGAAAATGGGGACGATTCGCCTATCTGATGGCTTCTTTTTTCGCGGGAGTCGTTCTCACCGGTCTCCTTTTTTCCGTGTTCGGCCTGTACACGTTGAAAACGTTTTCCCGCATGGAAGAGTTACTGCACGGCGCGCCGTGGAACCTTCCCACGCGCGTTTATGGCCGCCCTTATGAGATTTTCGTTGGCGGTAAAATCCAACGACCGACGATTCTCTCACGGTTGAGTCGGTTGGGGTATTATCCGGTCGCTTCCGTGCAATCTTCGGGCGAATATTCATGGGATGAGAAAGGGATGGACCTTTTCCTGCACGATACGCAGACAATCGACGGAGTCCGACAAGGATTTCCCGCCCGCGTTGAAATCGCCGATAACGTCGTGATCGGAATTTGGAATACGGATGATGGCAAACATCTTTCCTCCATTATGCTCGATCCGGAATTGTTGGGTTCCATCTACGATCCTTCCACGGAAGACCGCCGCCCGATGAAATTGGAAGAGGTCCCGTCGCTTTTTGTCGATTGTTTGTTGGTTTCGGAAGACAAGGACTTTTTCGCGCATCATGGCATCGATCCGGTCGGCATCACTCGAGCGGTTTGGGTCAATCTCAAACGCGGCCGTTACGCGCAGGGCGCCAGCACCATCACCCAGCAATTGGTCAGAAGCCTTTTTTTAACCCGCAAGCGCACGATCCGAAGAAAAATGGACGAGGCCTTGATGGCGGTTTTGCTGGAATTGACGCGGGACAAGGACAAAATCCTCGAACTCTATATCAACGAATGCTATTACGGCCAGGCCGGCGCCATCAGCGTGGCGGGATTGCGTCAAGGCGCTCGATTTTATTTCGGGACGGAACCCCGGCACCTGAAAGTGGAGCAATGCGCCATGCTGGCGGCCATCCTGCGCGGCCCGAACTATTATCAACCGTTTCAATATCCTGATCGCGTCAAGCAACGACGTGATTTCATTCTCGCTCGCTTGTTTCAGGAAGGGAAAATCACCGAGGAAGAAAAGAACGCCGCGATCGCAGCCCCTCTTCCCGAAGCCCCTCATTCTCTGGCCGGTTCCGCGCCGTATGTGGTGGACGCCGTTCGCAGAAGCATTGCCGATCTCTTGGATGTACGGGAACTGCAAACCGAAGGCTATTCCATCTTTACCACAATCGACACACACATCCAATCCGCGGCGCAGCAAGCCGTTAAGGAAGGCATCGAAGAATTAGAAAGCAAATACCCCCATCTTTCCCGCGTATCGCAACCCTTGCAGGCCGCCTTGATCGCGATCGATCCCTACAGCGGCGCGGTGCGCGCGATGGTGGGCGGACGAGATTTCGAGAGCAGCCAATACAATCACGTTCTATTGGCCAAACGCCCGATCGGTTCCATCATCAAACCATTTCTTGCTCTTTGCGCGTTGGAAGGAAGCCATCGCGGCGATTACGACTGGCGCCCCAATTCCCTATTGAGCGATTCGCCGATCACCATCCAAACGCCGTCGGGGCCGTGGTCGCCGGAAAATTACACAAAAGAATATCTGGGAATGGTCACATTGCGCCGGGCAATCGAACAGAGCCTGAACGTTCCGACCGTGCGCTTGTCGCAACAAATCGGAATTCCCACATTCGCGGATTTTTTGCAAAAACTCGGCATCGACAATCCGCCCCGCGTTCCTTCGCTCGTCCTGGGAACGCTCGAATTGACTCCTTACACCGTCGCCGGGCTTTTCTCCCTCTTCCCCAATCGCGGCGAACTGGCCTCTCCCTTTTTCCTGCGCGCCATCGTCACGACAAGTAACGAGAAACTCCCGCTTGCTCCGCCATCGCCAGCAGCAGCGGCGTCGCCCGAAGCTTCCTACCAGGTCCTTTCCATGCTGCAAGGCGTCCTGGAGCGCGGCACGGCGAAATCCGCGCGTCAACTTGGCTGGAGCGGCATTGCCGCGGGGAAAACCGGCACCACCGACGACCGGCAGGATGCCTGGTTCGCCGGCATTACCCCCGATTTGGTTACCATCGTCTGGATCGGATTTGATCATCCCGAGCCCACCGGATTGACCGGAAGCATGGGCGCACTCCCGATTTGGGTGAAATTCATGAATCTGGTGGATCCAGCGGGTAATTCGGAGCCGTTCCCCATCCCTGATGGGCTTAGCTCGCGCCGAATTCATTACGCCACCGGCCAGTTTGCCTTTTATAACGGTCCCGACATCATTCATGAATTTTTTTTAAAAACCATGGCGGGAGAAGAAACACCCGCTATAGAAATACCGGTTCACTCCCGCACTCCATCGAACCAGGAATCCATAACCAAAGCCTTGCCGGAATCGGATATCACGGAAAGTGAACTACCTGAGGAAACCATCCCTTCCACAACGCCAAGCCGTTATTATTTTGATCCTAAAAACTACTAATTTCGATTCCTCGAAATCAAATCACGATTCACAGACCGATTGATAAAAAACAGACTCTAACACTCCCCTAATAGAAGAATGAGCGTAAAATTTAGATGATTTGTATCTTCGGAGGACTCATCCATGAAAGATATTGCGCCGGTTTTCTCCATCGGGCTCCCCGTTGGAAGCCTTTTCTTTTGCATGCTGGTCGCCGGAATCAATCCGGAGTGGTATTTCCACTATATCATAAAAAGTGAAAGCGGTTATATCGAACATTCCACCTTTCTTCTGTTGATTCCGGCCTTTCTGATGGCTTTTTGGATGGTTGCTCATCGCCGCCATTTTCCTCATCGCTGGCTGGGGGCTTGGATCTTGGTGTTAGGATTAGGGGCATTCTATTTCGCCGGCGAGGAAGTGAGTTGGGGGCAGCATTATTTCGGCTGGCTGACGCCGGATTGGTGGGCGGCATTAAACGATCAGGGGGAAACGAACATTCATAACACCAGCGATCTCTTTGACCACCGCCCGCGTTTGGCGTTGAATTGCGCCACGATGGTCTGCATGATCGTTCCGCTCCTGCTTTATAAAAAACGCAAACAGTGGAATGTGGAACAGGATTGGCGGGAATGGTTCTGGCCGACAACGGCTATTATTCCCTCCGCTCTGATCTCAGCGCTGGTCGGTTTGCCGCAAAAGTTTTACGGGCAGTATTATGAGGAGAGAGAAGAACATATCTGGGAATGGTTTGACGTAATGTTTTTACGGGGACAACACAGTGAATTGAAAGAACATTTTTTAGCCTTTTTTATTCTGATTTACGTTGCGTCTCTGTTTTATCGCTACCGTCAGTTGATCCGGAAACAAGCGGGCGTTTGACATCGCCACATCGCTCGCCATTTTTTTGCCGGCGACCATCCTCATTCCATCTGCCAATCGAATCGGCTGAATATCACGGTTCCTCCACAGCGGCGTTTGATTTCGAGGTTGATCGCGTCGGCGTCAAAAGCATGGTTGACATAAAAATTGCACTGAAAATAACCGTGTTCCCTGCTGCTGTACATTTTGTGAATGTGGAACTTTTTTTCGCCGGCGATCGCAGTGAATACCGATTCGATCGCGGGTGGATTACTGGCAGCGATTCGGATTCGCCAGTTATGTCGTTTTGCTCCGAAATCCCATGCAAGAATATATAGAAGTAGATAAACGAAAGTTGTCGTGGGAACAGCCAATGGGTAATTTTCCAATCCACACGACATGCCGATACCGATCAATAGAAAAAGAAGAGATAGATCGAAGGCGCTTTTCAGGACAGTGCGGTAACGAACAAAACTTCCCATTCCAACCAATGCAAACGCGCGTTCGAGGCTCCCGCAGATCAGAATCACCATCATGGCACTCGCAACGCAGATGAGTATTTGTGTATTTTTCAATTCCCGCGCGGAAACGGAATCGGATTCTTCCTTCGGTCGTTTCGGATGATAGGCAACCAAAGCGCCCAGGACAGCGGCCACACTCACTGCGATTCCCGTCGACAGACAGGACGAAACCAGATGGTCGGTCAATGAATTGTCATCCCTTCCGTTTTTCAATAAAACGCCCATTGGTCAACGAAAGTCCCATCGTCAAATTGTGCAGGCGAGCCTCCATCCTGTTCACTGGCCTTCCAATTCGCCGAATCGTTATAATTGCCGTTGACATCGATTACCTGCAAGGACGGTCCCTGCCCATCCGCTGCCGTCGGCCAGGGAAGCGCGTCATCGTATTCAAAAGACAGAATGATCTGATCCGCCGCATCGACCAGGGTAATGACTTCTCCTCCATTGCTCAGTTGTCCCTCATATTCGCCTGCCACGGGGTAATCCCGGCCGTAGCGAAATTCGAACGCCGCGCGGTTGGCGACCAGAAGGACCGTTTGCGTGGGCGCCAATAAGGGAATGTCCAATGCGTCAAACGTGAACGTGATCCCCTCCGTAAAACGAACGTTCGACAAATCCAGCGTCAGCTCGTCGTTGGTATTGTACAGTTCTACAAATTCGAAATCTTCATTGGTATATCCCGCTGCTTCTTCTTCCGGCGTGAGAGCGGCGGGATGGTAATGCAATTCCGTGATCCGCAAATAATCTTTAACGCCTTCCGCATTGGTGAATAGAGCTTCGGCAAGGGCCGACCAGGTTCCATTTTCATACGCGCGGGCTTTGACGCGAGTCGTTTTTGCCAACACAATTGGCGTATCCGCGTAAATTGACGAATCCGAATGGAGTTCCCCACCCGGCAGACGCGGATCCGTTCCATCCAGCGTATAATATATCGTTCCCTTGGCTGCGTTCATGAGTAAATGAAAATCGCCGGTTATTTCTCCGCCGTGTTGGTTGAAAACCGGCGGATCAATGGCGGGATACCAGCCTTTTGCCTTGATCTGATTGAATACGATATCCGTTCGCGTGGAGGGAGAGGCTGATATGTAGTTGTTCAGGTTTTTATTGACCATGACCAGCCAGTCGTCATCTTTGGTTCGCGGCTTATTGGACGACAGGTAATCTCCCCAGCGAGCGGATTCGGCGATGATCGCCAGATCGATTTCGTCTTTTCGCGCCAGAAAACGAGCGGCGCAAAGGTCGGCGGTCAACACACCGCTATTGAAAAAATGTTGATAGACGTGATCGGCAAACCGCAGCCGATATTCGGCATTATCCGTCATGAGCTGGTTATGCATCCACCAGGGATTGAAATTGGTTTTTCGGCTTAAGGCGGCCCCCAACGTGGCGTTTACGCGGTTGGTATTCAAGCCGGAGGAGCCGGTAGTTCGGCCTCCCATGCCGGTGGATTGGCCGGCGAGAAGCGTCCATTCGTTGTCGTGGGTAATGAATTGGAAACCGGCGGGATTTTCCCGATTGAAAACGGCGTAAAGATTGCGCGAACGGCTGTCGCTGCTCGGCGGACCGAGCGGACAATCCCGGTCGCCGGTGTAATAAATCACCAGCATAAAATCGATCAACGTATCCACGTCCAGGTATTGCGGATATTCGTCCACTCGCGTGAGTCCATCGGCGGCCAGGCCCTGCAAGCGGAAATAATCGTTATTATTGGTCACCCGCTTGCTGATTTCCGACCACAGCGTTTCATAGGCCGTCAGGTTGCCGTCCGCTGCATAGATGGTTCCATTGTCATTATCGGCTTTGATGGTGTCGTAGTCCTCTTTCTTCCCTCCCAGATAGGAAGCGCCGAAACTGGCTTCGGGACGCTCCTCCGTCTGGTACAGTCCCCAATAATGACCGTTGATATAGAGATGATAAAACTGACTGCGGGTGTAAGGTTTGCCCATGGCGCCTTCCGTATCGCGGGTAAAGACGTCATAAAGCCACGTGGCCTCCTCCGCGCTGGAGTACGCCCAGGAAAAATTTTGGGCGGTGCGCAGATCGACTTTATCGAATTCTTCCACGCCTTCTTCCTCAAAAAGAGGAAATTTCAATTTCGCGTCGCCATATTCGGAGCGGAAAAACAGTCGGAAATTATGTTTGGGATTCGAACCGGCGCGGCTGACGCCGCCGCGAATGCGCAAACCCGCATTGACCTGAAATCCGTCGGCGCCATCGGGATGGATAAGCTCGAGTGAAATCGGCCGTTCCCACTCGCGGCCGTCCTGTTGTGCATTGGCATAGATGCCCGTTCTCGCATCAAATAGATTGCTCAAATGGGTTACAATAGACAACGAAGGAATCGACAGCATCGCATCTCGGATTTGATCGGCGTAACGAGGATCGTTGACGACATCCGGATCCATTCCGTAATCGATGGCCTGGGAACTGCCGCCGCCCCCTCCGGGAAACCCGCCGCGCCCGGGCTGCGTCGAGGTTCCGCTGGTTGCGGCCGGCCATTCCTCGCTCGGACGCGCGCCGTCCGGAGATTGTACGATAATATCATCGACGAACAGGTACGTTTGTGTGTCAACATTGGTGGGGATATATCCGTCCTTATAGGCAATGACGCGCAAAACTGTGGTTTTTTCAATACGGATCGGACCCGAATATTCCATTCCGTTTTCTTCCGACGGTTCGGAACCGTTTACGGTATAACGAATAATCGCGTCGGGAGTATTCGTCGTGATTTCCAGATTGAACGGTTCGTGATAAAATCCCCGATCCACGCTGAATTTGGTGTCATTCACAAATCCAATAAACAGGGAGGAATTCGCTCGGCCAGGCGTCGGCGTCGTGAAATATCCGATCGTCTCCGATGAGTCGCCGATTCCATACGAAATATCCTGTCGTTGCTGGGGATAATCGAGATAGTGGAAGACAACCGTTTGCCCGTCGTCCCGCAGCAGAACCAAATCCTCGCCTTCCGCGCTCAGTTTGAAATTCGTATGAACGTATAACTCGCCATCGATATAGACGCTTCCATTGATGGCCAGTCCCGACGCCACGAAAATCAGGTATTCTCCCGGCGTGAGAGTCAGATCGATCTCATCGGCGGACGGGAAACGCCATTTCTTCGGTTGCTCCGCATCATCCGTCAGGTACCAGGAATTGATTGAGATGGGGGAATCGGTGGGATTGTGCAACTCGATCCAATCGGAGAAATTTCCGTCTCCATCCACAAAAGAGCCGGAGTTGTTCGCCATAAATTCGGAAATAACGACACGTTGCGTTTCCTGGTGCGAAAGAGACGGATCGATCCATCCCAGGAAGAACGTGAAATAAACACATTGGAATCGAACAATTCGCGAAATTTTTTTCCCCATTTTTATGATTCCTCTTTGGCATTCTGTTGTGAAACAAAAAAAATCCGAAATTCACTCCATTGTCATGCATTTCCATATGTCCCTATGCAAATAGATCAGGGCCGAGAGCTGTGCTTTGTCATTTCAACAGAATCCGTTCCAGCGTTGGAAGCAACACATCTATTATGGACAATGAGTTTTAAAGGAAAAAACTGATTTCACTTCATCCTTCACTCCATAAGACAACTCAGAATGAAAAAAAACTTCATTTTCTTGTTTTATTTGTAAAAACTATTGAAGAGAGATCGAACGGATAAACCATCTTGATTCATTTTAACGAAATGAAGGCTTTCTCGGAGAAAAGGGATTGGCAAGAATCGCCGTCAGGCAGATCGCCATTGATTTCATCGCTGTAAATCAGTCTGAAATCCACGCCATATACGTCCCGGAATAGTTTTTTCTTTTTTTGCGCCATCGCCCGTTCTTCCGAAGAGTCTCCGTCGGTCACAAGCGTGGCCACGCATTCGTTTCCGATCAGGTAGCAAATCACATCGCGTATGGATGCGTTCCGAGTCCAATCGAGCCCTTCCGCGATACGAAGGAGAGCGCTCATTTTTTTCACGATCTGCCGATCCTCTGCGACAAGAAAGGCATATTCACGATGTTTTTGCAGAGGAACCGCTTTGCGATGGTAACGGGCAATGTTGGCCACGATTTCCTTCTCCCGCTGCGTCAACTCCGGAAAATCCGTATTCAGGATAATGTGCATACTGTGCTTATGATGTTTTTGCCGGCTGACGGTCCAGCCGATGTCGTGCAGACAGGCGGCGCATTCCAGTAATTTTCGTTCTTCGGAGCCGCATGCATGAATTTCGACCAATTGATCGAAAAGCCGAAGGGATAGATAACTCACATGAAACGCATGTTGCGGATGTAAATCATTTTGCATCGTGAATTCTCGGATCGAATCAATCGCTTCATTTGCATCGGTCGTTTCTTTCACGACGGATGTCAGTTCATAGTTCATTTTGAGCCTCCGATTTTCGTCATCCCTATCAAGTACGTTTTTGCATCATCCCTATTCATAAATTCACCCAGAAATCATGAATCCATACGCTTCGTCTCGTTTAAAATTGAAACCGCCGGAGAAAAACCGTTAAAATCCCGGAGGGCCTCCCATGAAATCCCGGGGCGGCCGCAGAATCGCGTTCAAACCGGCCGCAATTTCCGTTTCATCCAAATCCGCGCTTTGATTCGCATCCCATTCCGTAAACCATTCGCTCCACAATTGCCGGAAGATCGACGATTCGAGTTGGTCAGCATTGTTCGCTTTTTCCAAAAACGTGGGAATCAAAAACATGCCCGGTGAAAATCCGCCGGGAGGTCCCATGCGCGCGAATTCGTCCGGGACTTTAAAAATCGTTGACAAACCGTCGGATAATTCCTTCTCACTTAATGATTTGTCTTCATCCTGATCCCACTCTTCCGCCCAGCGGTTCGTGTGTTTTTCCCATTCCGATTTGGTTATCTTCCCATCCTGGTCGCCCTTGAGCGCCGCTGACAATTGTGGCGCCAAAAACATACCCGGACCGAATCCTCCGGGGCCAAATCCGCCAGGGCCGCCCGGTCCGCCGGGGCCAAATCCCCCTGGCCCACCAGGGCCGAAACCGCCCGGACCGCCTGGTCCGAAACCGCCCGGTCCGAAACCGCCTCGTCCCGCCATTTTTATGCCTTCCGATTTTCCTTCCAATTGCTGCCGGATGGATTCAGCCCGTTTTTCGATCCACGACGCAATCGAGAAGCTCCCGAACATCGGTCCGCCGCGAAAACCTCTTCTCCTATCATTCGCGGGAGGTAAAGAAGATGACGTATCGTTGTCGGCGGATGTGCGGGCTATGCATTTCAGATATTCATCGTATACATTGCGCGGCTCTTCCTTGACCGTCTCATGAAGCACGGCGTGAATGGCGTCGACTTTTTGTTGAATCCGATCCGGCAGCAAAATTTCATTCGTGAATTGTCGAATATATTGCAAATAGTGTTCGTTCCATTCCTCTACGGCGAGGAGGCGATCGATCAGTGGATGTTTCACCGAATTCGGTTCGCGGATGCTGCTTTGCGCCTGGGTATCGGGATCGCCGCCCATCATGAATTTCCCGAACGACAAATCCAAATCCCACGGAATCCAGACATATTTGTTCGTTTCCGGGTTGTGGTAGATATAATAATTTTGTCCCATCTGTAAAATGCTGTCATAATTGGCAATGGCCACGTTGACAGCCAAAAACCGGAGAAACTGATCGATGTCGATATACTCACCGATGGTTTGACGGAATTCCTCGTCGGTCGATTCATTCGCGAATTTCGTGAAGTCCATAAAGCGTTTGGCTTCGTTCCAGGTCACAACCTCCGTTTTCGGGTCGTATTGTTTGTAGTCATCCCAATTTTCACCGAAATAAGGGAGACCGCGCACCATACTCGGTTTTAATAACAGGCCGTCTTTGTGACCGAAATTCCGTTTTAAAAATCGGGAATCGACCTGTTCAACGACGGTGTACAAACCGAGGTATTCCTTGTCGAATTTGCCGGGCACGGTGAGGTAGACTTTTGCATATGCCGTACGCGGAGCGGGAATTTGGAAATCCCGGAAGGTTTCGTAGGACAGGGCTTCCACCATGAACGAGGGATCGAAGGCATTATTGTTCAGATTGATTTTTGTGAGACTGAAAAATTCCTGCACATCCACGTTCCGATTGAAATCGATTTTATAGGGCTTTTTTAGTGAATTTCCCGTCATCCTCAAAGTCGCTTGCCCTTTAAAACGGATAGCTACGTTGCTGAACGTTTCCCCCTCGAGATTCAGATCAGCGGAAACGTATTGCAGATCGGAGCCGTCCATAAATCCTCCCGGTCCGCCCATGCCCCGTCCCGGTCCACCCATGCCCCGCCCGGGACCGCCCATGCCTCGTCCGGAACCGTCTATGCGATCGGGTCGATCCTCGCGGTCGGGCCGGCCCATGCGACCGGGACGCTCCGGCCGTTCTCCCTCATTGCCTTCCGGCGACGGGCCGCCAAAAAACGGAGGTCGTCCTCCATCAAATCCTTCCGGTTGCATCGTATCCCAATTTTCGGGCGTGAACGTCATATGAAAGGTCCACAGTTTCGTCAGTCCGAAAAATTCGTCGGATGGTTTAACCGTAAGCGCTTCGGAAAACGCCGTGATCACACAAATCGAACTCATCCATCCGAAAATCAAGAAGTAAATGAGAGCGGCTGTCTGGGGATATTTTGCGATTATATTTTGAGATTTCATATTCAATTATCCTTTCCTTCATGAGATGCTCAATATATTCATACGTTTATTCTGCCTGAATCGTCGAAACAAATTACCAAAAACGAATAGGACCAGTGTGATCCATATCACACATTCTTTCATCAGAATCGGTTCCCTCAACGATTCTATCGTCGAAGATTCCGTTTTGACCGTCGCATTTTCTACTTTAACCATAACGTAACACCGCAAGGAATGAGCCAATAAAATTTGTTTATTCCGAATCATGCCGATTTTCCACGGTGTGGTTAAAATCATTGACAGGTAAAGAATCGCGATCGTGTTTGACGCCCGTCCTATACTCCGTCGGGAATGAAATCTACTTTCGTGCATAGGAGAAAAAGCGACCTTCTCTCTGATCGATTGAAATGAATTCAAAAGAATAATACAAAGAAATTCTGAAAGCATCGACCACTTTGTGACAACACGATCCTTCACGGGATGAACGGTTGTATCGTGGGACGAATGACCGTTAATACTTAAATCTAAAAATAAAAAATCGGATTTCCTCTCCTGCTTGAAAAAAAGAATTAGCGTCAAACCGATTGAATTGGCAGGATTCCTAATCACACCTTTCATTGATGCGCTCTACTCTCAAACGATTCACGAGAGAGAAACAGCGGTCAAAGTGACTAACCTTTTTCTTATTCCTTCGCTATTTCCGATGAACATGCGCGATTCCTCTATATAATTTTCTGCGCATTTTTTGCTCAATTTCTTATTACACCTTGAGCAAATATTTCTCATGCAGGAATCACGCCGTGCAAATGGGATTGTTGTATTTGGTTTCCATGTAAAATTGTCCGCATCCTCCCTATTGAGATTTTTGGGGGGCCGGATGAGTGAAAGACTTACGGCGAGCGTCTGAACTTGTATCATGAGAAGTGAATACAACCCCTTGGTAAGAAGTGAACAATCTCCTTATAATCACGAAATGATTTTCCCTGAATTTACATGAAAAGGTTGTGTTTGGGATGTCAATAAAAGCCAATCAGTTGGAAGCCATTCTCGAAGAACTTCGCGTGAATCAACCTGACGCGATGGATCATTTGCGCGTTTTTGCGGAGGACCATCCGAATCGGCCCGACGCCTGGGCGCATTATGCCTGGAATTTGTTTTATCGCGGATATGGAGAGGAAACGTATAAGGCGTCGAAACGGTTGATCCGGTTGACGCCGAAAAATGCGGATGCTCTTCAACTTCATTCCCGCGCATGCTTTCGTATCGGTTTGGTGAAAGAAGGTTCCCGATCTCTGCAACGCGCCGCCGCCGTCGCTTCCGAACCATTTCCCTATCGCATCGAGTGGATTGAGACCTGTTTGCGGGAGGGGAAGCCATTCTCGGCATTGTCGCAGTATCTCCGATTACGGATGCAATGGATTCGGGGATGGCGGTTCCCGCGCGGATTAGGACGGGGAATTCTGATCCATGCAATTCTAACCATGTTTGCAAAATTACTACTTCTCTCCTCTGTCCGCGACGCCGTCTTTGGCCGGTTGTATGCTTATTATGTGCAAAAAAAGCGATGGAATCGGGCGTATATTCTTGTGCGCTGCGCCGTCGGTAAACCGGATCTGCATTCCGTCTGGCCGGAGCGGATCGCGGATGCGCTGTATCACAAACGCGATTTTTTTTCTCCTGCATTTGAAGAGGAAATCACATGGAGAGCCGTCGCTCTGCGAAAAGGAACGCCCCACGCCATCGAGCGATACGCCCGCGCCAATCTGCACGCGGGCTACTCCACCGTCGCGGTGAAAATTTTGGATCAGAATCCGCCGCAAACCTTTGCCGGTATGGAAACTTACGCTCATGCACTCGCCGCGTGCGGCCGATATGATGAAGCCGAGACTTTTTATGCGAAATTGGGAGAAAACGATCCGATTCATTTCGCCAACGCCGGGATCGCTTGTTTGTTTGCGAAAGAGTATCTGCGCGCTCAAATGCATTTCGACGACGCGCTGCGGATGAATCCGAGCCATCCCATCGCCGCCTTTCTGCAACGGGCGGCGGATTTGCATATGCGAAAAGAACCATTCGATGCGCGGCAACTGGACGCGATCCTTCGCGATTTATCGAAAAAACACGGTTGGCGGGACCGCATCAGCCAGTTCCGGGAAAATTGGGAACCAGAAACGGAACGCCTGCTGCAAACGAACCGTTATCGTATCGTCGCCTGTCCGCTTTGTTCTTCCCCCCGGTTTCAACCGACCTATCTGGATCCGGTTCCGAAATGGGTGCGAGGACGTTGCGAGGATTGTGGTTTTCTGTTTGCCAATCCGCAGCCGTTGCCGGAAACTCTCGGCGACTTGTATATGAACGAAGAATCACAAGGGAGCGCATTGCAGCGATTCTTTCGAAAATCATTGAATGAACTTCTGTCCCAATCCCCTGAGGAAGTGGGAAAATTGTTCGAAATCAAAGAACGATTTTGGACGCCGGAATTTTCCCTGCCGAGTTTCGAGGCGGAACGCGGCAAGGATCGCGGCATGTTGGATATCGGCTGTTCGGTGGGGACGAACCTCTATCAATATCACTGTCGCGGTTGGCGGACATGCGGAATCGATCTGGACGGCAACGCGGTTGCCGTTGCACAATCTCACGGTCTCGACGCCCGCGTTGCAACGATTGAAGACGCCGATTTTCCCGTCCAATCCTTCGATCTTATCTTAATGATGGACGTTATCGAACACGTGCCGGATCCCCTATCCGTTTTGCGGAAACTGCACGGTCTTTTGAAACCGGGCGGGATACTGAAAGTCAAAAACCCGTGCGCCGAAAGCGTCATTCATTATCATTACGGCCCGCAGTGGATCTCGAGCGACACGCATCTGATCCACTTTTCGCGTCATCATTTGACGGACACGTTCGAGCGATTCGGTTTCGAGATCATTGCCACCCGCAGTTATCTCGAAGCGAATAAAATCGCCCATACATATGATGGATGGCGGCGCTTGTCGGTAACGCCGCTGTTCGATCCGCTGGTGGTCAATTTGGATGTGGGAGACACGATAACCGTGTTGGGGAGAAAGCGATAAGCGCATTTCCGTCTTGCCGGCAGCGATTTCTACTCCGATTTCTTCAATGCCAATGAATGGAGAAACATCACCCCTTTGAATTTTCCAATATTCTTGACGGTCAGTTGCAGGAAATTCTTTCCCGTCCGCAATTCCAACGGGATAGTGTACTGTTGCGGTTGGGACGAAGAGATTCTCACATCATCCGCCGGCAAGCGATTCAACCGGATTTCCACGACGGGGATTTCGGTCCCTTCCGACTCGCCGGACATCTCCGCGGTTAATTCATACATCCCGCTTGCGGCGACGTAAAGGTTCAGCAGCGTCTGATGGATCGGCCGTGGAATTTGCGTTGACGGATAAAAACAATCGGCGAGAGAAATCGTCCCCATATCCGGCTGGAATGGTTGGTTTGTCAATAGCGCATGGAAATAGTTGGCGCTGCGATCCCACGGCGTTGTATCCAAATACGCTTGCAGATGGATTTTCGCTTTTTCCGCATCGCCCAGCGCCTGCCACGCGTGCGCGAGAACAAAATGACGGCGCGGATTGGCGCAAACCGGCAGTTGGCAGAATTCGCGCCCATGATCATCGCCGAGCGATTTGTCGATGTAGCGGAGAAACAGATACCAATCGTCCGCGGCGGAATCGGGCTGATCAAGCAGCCAATAACAACGCCCGCGGCCGTATAGCGCTTCCAGCAGGATTAAACCATGGCCATATTCGAACACGCCGGCATAGGCGTTGACGGCGTCGCCATACCGACCGAGCCGCATCAGCACGTCGCCGAGGCTTAAATGAGGTTGCCCCTGCGAAACCGACGGCTCCTGGCGGATCACCTGCCGGTAGGAATCGACCGCAATTTCGAGTTCGTCTGTCCCGCCGAGAATCGCGTAGCTGTCGGCAATGGCGAGTTGGTGCATGACCACCAGCAATTGGTGCCGCGACAGATGGTTTTCTTCGTACAATTGCCGATAATAATTTTCTCCTCGTTTGAATGTTTCGACGGCTTCCTTCAATTTGCCCTGTTTTCTGAATTCCATTCCGCGCGTGAGCGCGGCGTCCGCCTGGAGTTCCTCGATTCGCAGAAGATACCGTGGATCGGACGAAAGAAACGCCAACAGCGAGAACGAAACGACGAGAACAATCAGCCATACAATAAGGATATTTTTCATAGCGGTTTGATGCGAATATCTTTAAAGTGAATATTACTGTTCCGGCTGTGCATTTGCAGCGAAATATGGCCGGCGCGCTCTACCGTTTCGTGATATTCTGCAACTGGCTTGCCGTTTATCAACACAAGCGAGTCATTTCCTTTGCATACGATCTGCATCAGAAACCACTGCCCGTTTTTCGCAAGAAAGTCTTTGGCCGACGCGTGGTTGTAGATGCTGCCGGTCATGTTCGTTGCGCCTTTTACGTTATAAATCTGCGCTTCGTAGCCGCGGTCGCCAAGATGGTTCCAGCGATAAAAGATTCCGCCGTTGGAATTTTCGCTGGCCTTCACATACGCCCATAATTGAATATCCTAGCGTGACTTTATCACGATTTCAATAATTTCAAAAGAAATAGACGCTATAACCGATTGAAATTCAGTCGGTTCCAGCGTATCTTTTACCCTTTTTTA
>QZKN01000143.1 GCA_003598175.1 Candidatus Omnitrophota bacterium | reverse complement strand
TTTCCGGGAGAAATTCAAGCGGAAAGTATGTTCGATTTGCCAAAAGAACTATATTTATATATTTCCATTGCCCTTTTTGGGTATTTTGCAAGAGGCTCATAATGTCATTCGATCACTGGACTTTTTACACCCAATTCACGTATTCTTGAGTATTCATTCCTACTTTTTTTGGAGGGAATAATGCCATTCACCGTCATACTATCGTTTTTATTGTTTGTGGTTTCTTCACTCCCTGGTTTCGCCGCGGCGCTCCCCTCGCCGGAAGAATTCCTTGGCCATCCGGTCGGCGCGGATTTCCAATTGGCGCGCTGGGATCGGATCACGAGTTATTTCCAGCTTGCGGGGAAGGAATCCGACCGTGTCATCGTGGAGGATATCGGCCCCACGACGGAAGGCAATTCCTATCTGCTGGCGACGATTTCCTCCGCAGACACGATCCGCGAGATCGATCGCTATAAATCCATCCAACGCAAACTGTCTCACCCCAATGAAATGAGCGAGGGCGAAAGGGACACGATTCTCCAACAGGCCAAAACGGTTATTCTCATTTCCTGCTCAATCCATTCCAATGAAATCGGCGCGTCGCAAATGGCGATGGAGTTGCTGTATCAACTGGCAACCGGCGACGACGAGAGAACGCGGGAAATTCTTGCAAACGATATTATCCTTCTGGTTCCTTCCGCGAATCCGGACGGCATCGACAAAGTGATCGATTGGTACGAAAGCAGTCTGGGAAAACCGTGGGAGGGGCAAGGGATGCCGTGGTTGTATCAAAAATACACCGGCCACGACGACAACCGCGACTGGTTCATGGTCACGCAAAAAGAAACGCAAATCCTCACCCGCGTACTCTATCACGAGTGGTATCCCTGCATCATTTATGATCTTCATCAAATGGGCAGCGAAGGCAGCCGTTTTTTTGTCCCGCCGTTTTTCGATCCGATCAATCCCAACGTCGATCCGGTCATTCATGAATCGCTGAAACTTATCGGCGGACACATGGCCACGGAACTCGCCGAAAATGGAAAAAAAGGCGTGATCACCAACGCCATGTATGACAATTGGTGGCATGGCGGCAACCGCACGACGCCCTACCGCCATAACATGGTCGGATTGTTGACGGAAGCGGCCTCTCCCCGCATCGCTTCCCCCATTTTTCAGCGGAAATCGGAATTAAAAGGCCATACGCGCGGTTTGCCAAGTTATGCGCCGCAAGTGAACTTCGCCGATCCGTGGGACGGCGGGTGGTGGCGGCTGCGCGACGTGGTCGATTATGAACGAATCGCCTGTTACGCGCTTTTCACCGTCGGCGCGCGCTATCGCGACCGTTTCAATCGCAATTACCTCGAATTGAATGAAAAGGCCATCCGTCTGGGGCAGGAAATTCCTCCTTTCGCGTTTCTTGTACCTCGCAATCAACGGGATCTGCCGACAGCGGAACGGTTGCTGCAGATTTTACTTGTGGGCGGTGTGGATATTGCCGTCGCGGAAGATACATTTCTCGCCGATGGGGTGCAATATGACAAAGGCGATTACATCATCTACGCCGCACAACCCTATCGCAATCACGTGAAGGATTTATTGGATCCGCAGGAATACCCTGATCGATTTTTGTATCCCGGCGGTCCGGCGGAATCGCCGTACGATGTCGCCGGATGGACGTTATCGTATCAAATGGGAGTCAACGTGATTCCCGTGCAGCGACCGTTTTCCACGCAAACCCGGCCGGCGGACCTGAATCGTTTCACAGAAGGCGGCGTGACAGGAAATGGGCCGATTTTTATTTCGAAAAATTATACGACAAACGATTTCATCCTGCTGAACCGCCTTTTCGATTCTCAAATCGCTGTATCCATCGCCATGAAAAACATCGTCATGGGCAACCATCACGAAACCATTTCTCCCGGTTCGCTGCTTATCGCTCCCGCCGACTCCACTCAACAAAACGAACTGATTCGCTGGGGACGAGAATTGGGCCTGCAATTGTCGCGGACGACGCTTTCCCTGCCGAATGACGAGGTGATGGAAGTCCCAAAACCGCGCGTCGGCCTGTTCCAACCCTGGGCGGCCAGCATGGATGAGGGCTGGACCCGTTTTGTGCTGGAGCAGTTCGAATTCGATTACGAAACCATTCATAATGCAGGCATCCGCGCGGGGAATTTGAATCAACGATACGACGTAATCATCCTGCCCGACGTCGGGACGAGCACAATCATGGACGGCATGAGTGAGTCCACCACCGCGCCGGAATACATCGGCGGAATCGGCAACGCCGGCGTGGCTCATTTGCAGGAATTCGTCGAACAGGGCGGCCGACTTCTCTGCTTGGATAGTTCCTCTCTCTTCGCCATCCGTTATTTCAGCCTGCCGGTGAAAAATGCTCTCGCGGGAATCGGCAAGGATACATTCTTTTGCCCCGGTTCGATTCTGCGTATTCATTTGAATAGCGATTCGCCCATCGCCTACGGCATGAGCCGCCGCGCCGCCGCCTACTTTGCTCATTCCTATGCATTCGATATCATAACCGGCACAACGGAACAAAATCCGGCCGGTCCAATCGTTGGCAAACCGGAAATTGTGGCAACTTATGACGACACGACGACTCTGCTGAGCGGTTGGATTTTGGGGGAAAGTAAACTACAAAACAAATCCGCCGTGGTTTCCATCCCGTATGGCCAAGGCAAGGTGATATTATACGGCTTTCGCGTGCAACACCGCGCCCAACCACACGGCACGTTCCGCCTGCTCTTCAACGGGATCATCCTGGCGCAATGATGTCAATGTATTGCAGGAGCGCGGACGTCCCGTCCGCATCGTATGGAGTCGAGCAGGCGTCCCCGCCGGCGCCGTTCATGCAAGCGAGGACGCTTGCTTTACCCACGGATAAACGGAGTAGTCAATATGGCCAAACCATCGAATATTTTCATGATCGTCCCCGCCTGGTTTTCCAATCAGGTCGCTGACGAGCAAGTCGAGCAGTTGCTCACCGCCACGTTTCAAGGCGTGGAACGAATTGCGAAACCGCGCAACCAATTTCTTTATTTGGATGGCGTGGAGCGCATTTTCCCCATCGCAAACAAAGTATTGCAAAAGGTTTCCCCGCATACAATGGTGGAGAATGCCCTCGAAAATCGCGGAAAAGGCGCGGGCGTTCTGGCCGGTTTGAAAAAAGGAATGGAAAACGAAACCGTGAAATGGTTCGTGGTCCGCGATGCGGACGGCGACCATCGCGTGGAGGATTTCCAAGGCATGCTGGATGTTGGCCGGCAAATCGAAGAGGAATGCGGAGACGTTCCCATTCTCGCAGTTGGCGGACGTTGGCGTCTGGAGCCGCCCCTATCTCTTTATCGGGCGGCGTATGAGGTTATCTTGAATGAGTGCATCCAGTCCGCATTGCGCTACGCTTTGGCAAGAGAAAATTACATCCCCGATGAAACCTATTTTCGTCAGTACCGGCGCGCTCCCGATCTGCAATCCGGTTACAAACTCTACAACCGCAACGCCGCGCAACTTGCGATCAAAGGATTGGAAAGCGATCCGGATAACGAACAAAATCTATTGCGATGGGGCGCGGAAATTGTGCCGTATGTCTGGAATGTAAAACATCGAGCCATCGTCGGAGAACGCTTGCGCTCCACCTACCGCGAACAGCCGGTCACCGCGTACGGCTCCATCAAGCGCGCGGAGTTTTACGCGCAAAAACTGGCCTGGGTTTTCGCACAATGCGAATTGTCGATGTGGAACGCCGCGCACATTCTCGACAACGAACTCACCGACGCGCCTTTGATGTTCGACGCGATGGGAAAAACGGAATTGCTCGCGTTTCGCAAGGCGGTTCTCCTGCCGCTGAAACGCCGTGAAGCGGATGGCATTCCGCCGTTCCGTGGTGGAGTTCGATTTCTGTAAATCTTATTGATGAGAACGCTGCATTCGTTATTCCCTCCTGCTGTACGTTGCGATAATGTGCTACCATAGGCGTGGCAACCACGAAATGGGTGTGAGTCGTGGTATAAGTATAAAACATCATTTCCACACTCCACATTTCAAACCGGATTGAAAGGAGTAGGCTCGTGTTGCGAATTCATTGTGTTTTCTTTTCCATTGTTGTAATGTTTTTTTTCATACCGCTGATTTCGGCGCAGGAACAACCAACCGGTTCCGGTCCGGATTATACTTATGTTTACGAAAATCCGGAAATTTTATCTTTCGAAATATCCATGAGCGAAGAAGCATATCAGAAAATTCAACCGGACCAGTCCGACATGTTGTTACAAATGACACAACGGAAACGCCTCAGCTCGAGCAGCATGTTCGGAATGAAATTCAATTACGCCCCCGCCGTCGTGTCATGTGAAAATGAAACGTATGAAAACGTAGGGATTCGGCATCGCGGAAACGCATCCATGCTGTTGATCCCACCGGACGGAAAAAAACCCTATAAACTGGATTTCGATCGGTATCAGAAAAAACAGAATTTTCACGGTTTCAAGAAATTCAACTTCATCAATTGTTTTCGCGACCCCTCCATGCTCCGCGACAAACTGTCTTACGATCTGATGCGGCGCGTCGGCGTTCCCGCTCCCCATGCCACATTTGCCCATTTGTATTTAAGTCTGGATGGAAACCCACGCGAATATCTGGGCTTGTACGTCGTTGTCGAACAGGTCGATAAAGTGTTTTTAAACCGTCATTTCGGCAATTCCAAAGGGTTGTTGATCAAGGGCGAAATCATGAACGATCTCGACTATCGCGGAGAGAATTGGGAAGAGTACGCGCATGATTTTGAATTGAAATCCGATCCGGAAGATTCGGACACATCATTATTGATTCAATTTCTGAAATTCGTCAATCAATCGTCCGACGAACAATTCGCCCAGGAAATCAATTCCTATCTGAACGTCGATCGGTTTGTAAAATGGCTGGCCATGAACACCTTGCTGAGTGATTTGGATAGTTACGCCGGTTTGGGGCATAATTGGTATCTCTATTTCAATACGGACACGAAACGATTCGAGTACATTCCGTGGGACGTCAACGAGGCGTTCGGGAATCTGCAACTGCAAAGCCAGCCGCAGCAAATGATCGACTTCGATATCCATCGGCCCTACGTCGGCGACAAAATTCTCATCCGGCGTCTCTTGGCCGTGGAACGATTCAAAGCGCTGTATTACGGATACCTGCAGATATTCGTCGTCGGCGTATTCGATCCGGAAACGATGCACAAGGAAATCGACCGTCTGCATGCGTTCATCAAAGACGCCGCGGAAAAAGACAAGAATAAGATTTATGCGACGGCTGACTTTTTGAAAAGCGTCGAGGAAACCGTCCCGCCGCTTTTTCCCGTTCTCAGCGGGGGAATTATCGGCCTGAAACCATTCGTGACGCAACGCTGCGCATCGGTAAAAGCCCAGCTGATCGGTGAACAGAAGGGATTTCAATTCGACCGATTTCAAATGGGCGACTTCGGCGGTCCCAGCGATGCCAACAAAAGTGAGGAGCCATCAGAAACGACGCCAGCCGGAGTTCCCGTAAGCGCCGGCGGTCCGGCAACAACCGGCGCAGCTGCCGCTCTTCCTCCCGGATTCGGCGGTCCCGGCGACCAGGGCATGAATCTGCCGCCCATGCAACCGATGACGGAAGAAACCAAAGCGAAGGTCAAGGAAATGGAAGCGCAATTGCAGGAAATCGAAGCCTTGATTCAAAACGATTCCCAAAACGCCGCGCTGTATGTTCAAAAAGGCCAACTCATGGGTCAAATTACCGAAATTGGCGGCATGATGGAAAAGATGAAATATGGAATGGGGATGAAAGAAGCCTTTGAGAAAGCAGTGGAACTCGATCCGGAAACCATCGAGGGACATCTCGGCCGCGGGATCATCCGCTTCTTTATTCCCCAACAATTCGGCGGCGATCCGGAAGGCGCATTGGCCGATTTCCAGTTCGTTCTCAATAAAGAGCCCCATCACGTGCAGGCGAATTTCTTTTGGGGACTTTATCTCATGCGGAAAGGCGATATCGAGAAAGCGGCGGCCGCTTTCCACACCGTTTTGGAATTGGATCCGAGTAACAAAGAGGCGCGCCGAATTCTCGAACAAATCAAATCGGCGGGAGCAGAAAAGAAATAGTCAATCCTTTTATCTGACAAAACACGAGTAATAGAAATTTGAACACTGCCGAATTGAAATTTACTTCCATCTTCGAATTTCCAAGCGGCGCCTTGGCGGCGATCATCCGCGATAGTTATCGTTCATTAACGAATACCGAGCCGGATTTTTGGCGCGAACAACAATCGAAATGGAACGCCTTCGATCATGACGCCTATGCGCATCCGAACACGATCGGCCATTGTGTTTTTCTAACCCTGGTTGAAAATGAAATCGTCGGCCTGGCATCCTTCGATCCGCGGGAAGCGCCACAATGGGGAAGAATCGGGCAGAATTGCATACTCCCGCAATTTCAAAGACGCGGTTTTGGGAAATTGCAAATTGCGGAAATATTGCGGCGTTTTCAAGAACGAGGCATTCAAACGGCTCGCGTAAAATCCTGCGAACACCCATTCTTTATTGCGGCGCAACGGCTGTACCAGGGATGCAATTTTCACGAAGTCCGGCGATACAGGGATCGTTCCATTTGCGATTGGGAATTGATCGAATATGAATGGGAACGTCGATACGCACCCATGAAACGATTGATATCATAATTGACAAAAGGAATGGAATCGTAACGACTACGCGAATTTCAAACCGGCCAGGTGTTGTTTGGAACGATCATCGGCGATCATACCTACTCGCGAGGTATGACGCTCTTCCAACCGAGAACCGTAATCGGCAGGAATTGCATCGGGGGTATTATCTGTATGTCGGCTATTCGTTATTTCGCCAGTTGCAGGAAGGCATTCCTGGCGCTTTTCGATTATTTTTTAACATCCTGGCAAGAGGGAATGCGATTTCATGAGTCGGAGATCGTCTCCTTCGGAATCTATTCGGCAGGCGGCTCCAATTTAAATTGAGAAGGATCTTTGACGAACGTCCATTTCGGTTTGGGAAAAAACATGACATCGAGCGACAATGCGCCGCCGCCGCTGAACGCCAACGACAAACATCCCCCCAACAAGGCAAAATTGTATTCAAATCCGTTATTGGCCATAAAGAATCCATTGGGGCCGTGAACCGTCCAGATTGCTCCAAACATGATCATGGCCAATAGAAGCGAGAATTCCCGCGTCAGAATTCCAATAATCAAGGCAATCCCGCCGAACAATTCAATACCGCTCACGATCCACGCCATTAAAGCGGGAAATACGATCGGTAAAGTTGAGAACGTTTCCACCGTCCCCGCAATACCGGTTCCTCCGAAAAAACCAAATAATTTCTGGCCGCCATGCGCAAAAAAAATGATTCCAATCGTTGCGCGAAGAATCAGTAAGGCCAACGAACTGTAATTTGCCATCCATTTTTCTAACATATTGCCATCCTTTCTCGGCCTGTGTATCCATTTTAACAAAATCAACGAGGTATTTCCATCAGTCTTATTCTTTTTTTGGAAAAAAACTTGAAGAAAGCATCATTTCCCCAGGGTAAACGTGGTAGGATGATTGGATTGTCCGAATGGGAGCATGTTACTCCGGCATCCTGCCGGCAATGCAGAATGCCGCCAAGACGACAGCGTACTATTTTTTTTCCCCGTTGTGACCAAACAGTCATGTCGGTTTGCACGCATGGGAATTTGGGTAGGCCAAGGCAAACCGAAATGTTCTTCCCTCTTGCGCAGCATTGTCAGCACGGGGCCGTCGTTGTAAATGACGGGAAATGGCGATGAATATCTCCCTACGATGAATGGATGGGGATCTCATACAAAAAGGAAATCCGAAGATGGAAAACGGCGCGAATTCAGTCGAGATTTTCCGCAAAAACCTCGAAGCGTTGGCAAAAACGCATCCGAAACTGGCCGAAGAAGTAAGAGGCCATGTTCCTTCCGCCTGTTATGATTTGCAGCGAACGGACGGCGAGGATCCGACCTTGGTTTTTCTCTGCGGAAATCGTTCCCATCCGTTGCACAGCCGACGAAATCCACGCGTGGAAGCGCAACGGCAATTGAGTCATTTATCTTTTGACACTTCTTCCGTCATCGTTTTTCTCGGACTGGGACTGGGATACGCGGTGGAATCCCTCTGGATGAACAATCCCGATTCGATTGCGGGCTTGCTACTGGTGGAAAGGGATCTCGGTATATTTCATCACTTTCTGCACCGCCGGGATTGGCGGGGAATCCTTGCCAATCCACTCGTTCGCATTGCCGTCACGGATTCGGCGGATGAAATTCTGCCCGCCGCCCAATCGTTTCTGCCACAAATTATGGGATGTGGATTGCAATTCGTGGATCATCGTCCCTCGTCTCAATTGTATCCCAAATTTTATACGAACGCCGTGGAACACTTGCGCCGTTTCCTGCAACAGGCGACCGCGGAAGCGGAATTCCTGATTCGCTATGGAAAACTGGTGCAGCGAAACGCCATCCTCAACCTTCCGGCCATGGTTCGCAGCCACGGTTTGGGACCATTGCGTGACTTTTATCGCGGGCAACCCGCGGTATTGGTCGCTGCCGGCCCCTCTTTGAATCTCAATATCGACGCCTTGGCGCAATCCGAGAAAAATGTATTGATTTTTTGTGTGGATACGGCGTATGGACTTTTACTCCGGCATGGAATCCGGCCCGACTTTGTGGCCGCGACCGATCCGACCGATCTCAACGCAAAACATTTTGAATCGGCTCCGGATGATGAAAATGTGGTCCTATTGTTCGAATCCGACGTCTGCCCCGCCATCCCGTCGAATTGGAAAGGCCGCATGATCTTTCTGAATTCGCATAAAGCGGCCGTCAATCGATGGATCGAGGAAATCGAAGGGCCGTTCGGTTCCTTCGAGCAAGGTCTTTCGGTTGCGCATACCCTGTTTTCCGCGGCTTCGTGGATGGGATGTGATCCGTTGATTTTAATCGGGCACGATTTTGCCTATTCACCCGATGGGGGAACCACCCACGCAACCGGAACGGCTCTCAATCGGGGGATTCAGAAAATTGCCGATGGCGCCGCTCAAATTACAATCAAACCGGCCGGATTTCATCCGCAGGAAACGAGGGAAGAGATCGTCTGGGTGTTGGGAGTGCGCGGCAAACAGACGCCGACTTCGAAAACCATGAAGGTGTTTCTCGATAAACTCTCCGCGGACATTCGAAAAAGCAATCGCACCGTTTTCGATGCGACGGAAGGAGGCGCTTTAATCGAGGGAACGATCCCCAGCCGCCTGGTGCAAATATTGGCCACTTTGCAGAATCCTCCCAAACCCGCCGATATCGTCGCCTTTTTGGATGAAAATCGCGATCCCCAGGAAATGAACCGATTGACGGCATTCGAGGAATTGATCGAGGAATTGAAACATGTTCACGTCGAAGCGCAAGGCGGCTGCGAACATGCGAAATTGTTGCGCGATCACGTATTGAAGGAACCCTCGCCGGAGGTGCGCAATACGGCGGAATGGCGGGAAATGGACGAACGATTCTGGAAGATTTATCGCAACCAAAAGATCCAAATCGCGCTGGAACAAGCTTTATTTCCGAGTTTGTTTCGATTTATTCAACAACCGAAAAAAGAGACAACCATGGAACGCCTGGAGAAATATTTGCACTTTTTTCAAAGTCTGATTCCTTTGGCCGAGGAGTTTATTTCTTTACTAAACGAATCGAAAAATAAAATTGTCGAGGGATGTTCAAACTCGTTGCCTTGAAGAGCGTTTTTGCGCTCATTTCGTTCGGCGCGATAGTAGAAACCTAGTGAAAGATTGCTTTATTCCCCATTTTGTTGTAACGTTATTATCCATCACCAATCGTAAATAACCTAAAATGTTCTAACCAATCGTTTGCATTTTTGATTTTCAATACTTACTAATTCTGGTAAATAATTGCAGGAATACAATCGATTTTTTGGCATAAATTTATACTTTCCGAGGTATGTATACTCGTATTCTTAATCCTTGAAAATACAGCAATTATTGTTGCAGCGGTTAGACCTATAACAACTTAATGAGTGTAATGTCTTGACGTGTGGTTTTTTTACCTCACTTTTGGTAAAAAAACCACAAAGTGATCTTGACTTCGGTTGTGAATTTATTATGATTGAATGCGAAATCGAGAATATTTTTTTCCTCGAAAATCGATGACTCGAGAAAGGAGGGAAATCGAGAAAAAAGGAGCCTTCCGGAGGAAGAAAGTAGTTTTGAATTTTTTTCGAAAACGAAAGTATTGATGAACACTAATAACTTCTCAACCGAAACAAGTTGAAAGAAGGGGGACTATCTAAAATGAAAAAACTTACCGTTCTAAGTCTATCAGTCATGATGTTTGTTGGCTCATTTGCTTATGCCGATATCGATAACATGGACATCGGCGGCGATATTTTGTTGGAATATTTCTTCGCCAAGGAATTTGATTTGAACGACAGCCCCGCCACGCCGGACGAAACCGATTTCCTGCGATCCGAAATCCATTTGTGGTTCCAGGCCGATTTGGACGACAACATTACCGCCCGCATCAGTTTGGAAGCGGATCGCGCATTCAGCCACGATTCCTTTGGTAGTGTAGGTGGGACGAATGAGCTGGATTGGGACAATTTCGGTGATCTCGAAATATTCCTGGAAGAAGCCTTTATAAAAATCGCTGACATTTGGGGGAGTGGTTTTACATTATCCGCCGGTCGTCAGTTCCTGAATTACGGCGATAATCCCAATGCCGATGATTTCAACCGCTGGTGGGGACCCGGATTTATCATTGCCGACTCCGCGTCGTACAGCCCTCTCCTGTTGACGGATCTGGGAAGCTACGAAATCGATCCGTTCGATGCCATCGTTCTTTCCTATGAAACCGAACAAGCCCGCGTCGATGTGATCCATGCCCGTGACGTTGAAGATTTCTATAACAATAATTTACCCGGACTTGATGATGACGCCACCATGTGGGCTCTGTACGGTTCCTATTTCGGCATTGAAGGACATCAACTCGATCTGTACGCCACATACAATGATGAAAATATGGAGTGGGGCAGTTTAAGTGATTTTCTGCCGTTTGATGGCGAACGCATCATTGTTGGCGGCCGAGCCGCCGGCGACCTGACCGAAGAAGTGGCTTATAAAGCAGAAGTGGCCTATCAATTCGATAATCGTAATGGAGTAGGAATGGGTCCGTTGGAAGCCGATGGATTTGGCGCGCAAGCGGGCATCAACTATCATCCGGATGTTGATCGTTCCCCCAATATTGGAATCCTTTACACCTTCCTGCAACAAGACGGCGTTTCCCCGACAGGTGGCTTTGCCGCCCCTTATGAAGGAAAAACGTACGGAATGATCGCGGAAGGGATCTTCAAAGTACTGGATCCGGCCAGTTTTCTTTCCAATATGCATGTATTCAATCTGAATGGCGGTCTGCTGTTAGCGGATAATGTTGCCTGGACAGCCGATTTCTATTATTTCCTGCTGCAGGATGATGTTGCTGATGAAGATGAAGGCGGTTTTGAATTCGATAGCCAAATCGACTATCAATTCAATGACAATCTGGTCTCCTTCCTGGGCGGCGGCGTATTTTTCCCGGGAGACTATGCTAAAACAATGTATGGCGGCAACGATGAAGCGTTCTTCGTACGCGCCGGTTTGAAAGTAAATTTCTAAGATATCTATCAAATGGAATTCGAGAGGCGGCCGGCTTGGCCGCCTCTTTTGTTTTCTATTCACCCTGCCGGACGCATTATTGTTGACTTATTTTCGCAATCCCCGCCTCTTCCGTGTTGCCGCCGTGCACGGCGGCTTGATAACGCAGGCGCAGTTTTTCACCCTTTTTCATCACTAATCGATCGTTTTCCAGCCAATACATCGGCGTGGGAGAGAAGAAACCGTAATCGCGGGTGAACCAACGGGAAGGATGCCAGCGGTTTTCGGGATCGTCGAAGATCGCGAGCCCTTCCGTCACGCCGTCGCGGGTTCCCCAATAATCGCACCAGCGCGCTGGTTTGCCGAAGGTCCCCGCTTCACTTTTATCACCTTCCGAATTGATCAGCGTTCCTCCACCTTGCACCGATAATTCGGGAACCATGCGGGCGGAAAAGAGGGAATGGTTGTTTTTCTCAATTGTCACATCGATCAGCGCTTCAAGTTCGATTTCAAAATCGATCAGACGCAAGTCCGCGGAAGGAGCGCTGATATCGATGCGCCGCACGTCGCGGAACGGCGATTCCGCATCCGGGCGTTCCCACAGACATTCGTTATCAAAGATCACTTTTTCACCTTTCGGTTTGATGAAGCGTACCTTTTTCGAAATGATGCGTCCGCGATCCACCCCGTCCTGCCAATAATTGCCGCCATTCACGCGGTCGCATCCGAAAAAGAGCGAATGGTGGTGCGGATACGGTTCGGACGTTTCCGTGGTCACGCTTTTGCCCGAGCGGGGGCCGTTGACGGGATAAAAGTAAGGATATTTCTGCTCGTCGCGGAAGCGATATTCGGTAAACAGCGAACCGTCGATCGTGACGATCACGCGGTCGGCCATCAACTTCGCCTCCAGCTGCTGCGAATTGCTGGATTCGGCGGCGGGGAGGTCGGCGGCAAGTACAAATCCAATGAAAAGACTAAATGACAAGAAAATAACGGCTTTCACGTTCATGCTTGATTGACTCCTTTGTGTTTCATGATGAAATTCCGTTTACAAGAAAATGCGAATCTTTTAATATTGCCGTTTCATTCGTTGCCTTATGGACAACCAATTCATTCTCTCATAAACAGCCATAAAAAACCAGCCTTTTTACGAAACGCAAGGCAATCGAGCGTTGTTGACAACGAATTCGACAGGCCGCGGCGATCTCGAAGGATTGTAATCGATTCGCGGTATGATCGGAAAGCAGACGAAACTGGCGACATGCATCGTCGGATAGGGCTAAACGGATCGATGGAAAAAACAACGAGAGATTTCTACATTTTGTTCAAGACGATTTCACGAGGTTTGCTGCCACGGGGTGGGCCGACGATGCCTTTTTCTTCCATTAAATCGAGCAGGCGGGCGGCGCGGCCATAGCCGATTTTGAGGCGGCGTTGCAGGAGGGAGGTGGAGGCGGCGTCGTTTTCGAGGACGATTTGCACGGCTTCGTTGTATAAATCATCCTCTTCCGCATCGCCGTTGACAGCGCCGCCGGGCGCATTTTCATCCTCGATCGGAATAAATTCTTCCTGCACGTACTCGACCTGCTGCTGGCTTTTTACGAATTCCGCGATATCTTCCACTTCTTCGGTGGAAATGAAGGAGCCCTGCAGGCGGATGGGGCGTCCCGCGCCGCCGGGGGAGAAGAGCATGTCGCCTCTTCCGAGCAGCGATTCCGCGCCTTTCATATCCAAAATCGTGCGCGAGTCGTTCAGCGAGGAAACCTGGAAGGCGATGCGCGACGGGAAGTTGTTCTTGATCACGCCGGTAAGAACATCGACGGACGGGCGCTGCGTAGCCAGTACGAGATGAAGCCCGACTGCGCGCGCCATTGCCGCCAGGCGGGCGATCATGGCTTCCACTTCGGCGCGCACGACCATCATCAAATCCGCCAACTCGTCGATGACGATGACGATAAAGGGGAGAAATCCCGGCAGGACGAGGGACGACTCCGTTTCGGAAAGGTCTCCTTTTTGCTGCGCCAGGCGTTTTTTGTTGTATTCCTGAATATTTCGCACGCCGGCTTTTTTCAGGTAGCGATAGCGCGTTTCCATTTCATCGACCGCCCAACGCAAGGCGGCGCCCGCCTTTTTGGGATCGGTCACGACCGGCGAAAGCAGGTGGGGAATGCCGCGATACAGCGCCAGTTCCACCTGTTTGGGATCAACCAGGAGGAGTTTTACTTCGTGTGGAGCGGCGTTATAAAGAAGCGAGGTGATAATGGTATTAATGCAGACCGATTTTCCGGATCCGGTCGCGCCGGCGACAAGCAGGTGGGGCGCTTTGATTAAATCGAAAATGAATGGTTCGCCGCTGATGGTTTTTCCCAATCCGATTTTCAACTTGGATTTCACGGTTTGATACGATTCGCAGCCGATCAGTTCGCGCAGGAACACGTCGGAGCGGTGACGATTGGGAATTTCCACGCCGACGGTACCCTTTCCGGGAATGGGAGCGACGATGCGGACGGAACAAGCCTTCAATGCGCGGGTGATATCGTTTGCCAGATTTTCGATGCGACTGATTTTGATACCCGGCGCAGGCTCCAGCTCGTAACAGGTGATAGTCGGGCCGTAATTCACTTCGACCACTTTTACGGCAATGTTGAAGTCCTTCAAGCATTGTTCCAACACCTGCGAATTGAAAACAATCTCTTCGCGCGCGATTTCCGGTCGGGATTGTTCCGGCCGTTCCAGGAGCGATATGGGTGGGAGTTGATAATTCGTGTTATCCGGCAATGTGACGAGATTCACGCCCAAATCGAGTTCCTGCAGGGGTTCTTCCTCGCTGGTGATAATCCGCAGGCCTTTTTCTTCTTCACTATGTGAAAACGGTTCCTCCGCAAAATCCGCTTCGACCAGGCTGGGAAGAGGTTCACCCGAATCCCAATCGCTTTGTCCGTCGAAATTGACGGGCGGTTCGTAAGAAAGGCAGGAATCTTCGCGTAAAGGCGTTAAGGAAAAGGCGCCTTTGAATTCGAATTCTCCTTCGTAAGCCTCTTCATTTTCTTCGTCATCATATTCATCCATTTCCATTCGCCGAGGAAACAAAAATTCGGCAACACGGGAAAAAAAATGGGTAAATAAAAAGGGCGTCGAAAGGAGAAATGCCAGCGATAGCACGGTAACATTGACAATCAGTGCACCGAGATATCCCATTTCCAGCAAACGGCGGCTGATCATATATCCGACAGCCCCACTGACTCGCCATAAATTTTCCGGAGTCGACTCAGGAGAGGTTATTTCCGTAAGCAATCCCAGAAAACTGGCCAACGAGAATAGAAGTAATGCAATTCCGGCAATACGAAATTTTCGTAGCGGCGCATCCGCTCCTCGCCGCAGGCGGTCCACTCCCCAAAACAGCAACAAAACCGGCAACGAATATCCACATGCGCCGAAAATGGTGATAATACCGTTAGCAAGCCATGCGCCCGGCTTGCCGATCCAATTTTGAATAGGAATATCCGACCGGATTCCGTCCGGAAAAACCGCCAAATCCGTCGGCGAATAGGAAAGCAGAGCCAATAACGAGATCAGAGAGAGAGCCAACAGTGGAATGGCCATGATTTCCCTCTTGCGTTCGTGACTCAGTTCATCCCAGGCTTCCATAACAACATCTTGTGTATGTGATGACATCGACGTTACCGCCTGTAGTACTCGTTTGGGGAGAACAGGTATTTCTTGTTTCGACTGTTTTTTACGACCGCGTGGCACGATAACAATCCCTCTGTTCTTATATCGGCGAATGAACGCAAAGGTTAAGCATCACATGAAGGTAACCAGGATAACTTCATCGTAATAAATATATTAGATCAAAAGAGAGATTGCAAAAAGAGATCATTCAAATACTTGTGATTTGAACTCGGACAAGGGCAGAAACGACGCTGCCTTTGGCATCCGGGCGGTTGTGTTTTTAAAAATGCCGGCGTATGTTCATCCGCGGGTAGAGCAAGCGTCCCCGCTTGCATGAACGGCGCAGGCGAGACGCCTGCTCTACCCGTGTTTTGTGGTTATGTTTTAATTAAAATTGGAATAGAGCCGATATTTCGGACATCGCATGGGCCTCCCATCAAGCGGAGTTTGCCTTGAAAGAGGCCGGTTGAAATCGTGTCTTCCTTGGTGATGGTGTATTCCGCCACGCCTAGCGCCGAATCCGGTTTCGTGCAGGCGGTGCGGCCATTGTTGATCAAGGTATCGTCGTCGTAGAGAAAAAAATCGACGGCTTTCTTGCTCAAATCGATCGGATCCCCGTTTTCGTCGCGGCAATGAAAGGACAGTATCACTCCCGCATCGTTTTGATTCAATTGAATCGCTTCATTCATGATGACGCCTCCTTTCTGATTCGAGGGAAAATGACGGAAACCGGTAGGCGCGTTGGAATATGAACATACAATAGAATTTTGTATCCTGCTCCCGCGAGCGTTCCTTCCGCACCGATCCACGATATTCCCAGATTTCGGCTGGTTCTTGCGAGAATCGGATCGTCCCGGTTTAGTGTGTTGTTTTGAAAGATCAGATCGGACATGATTTTTTCCTCGTTACCACGACATATCGGGAATTTTGTAAAATACGCCATCAATCGGCGGTGTGGTGGATCGAATTTCACGAGACGGTTTGGAGGCGTTCAATGCGTTGGGGTAATCATACACTCGATAAAATGTTTCGACCGGCGAGGCGAAAAGGATGTCGCCGGGGGCGGCCAATTGCACTTCGAGATGCGACGGCAAATCCGCCGGAACCTTGCGCGTGGCCGAATCGATGGCGTCCTGCGCATACCAAAGGCGTGAACGGGAATACTCACGCGAAGCGATTTGCATTTCCTGCGAGGTCGAATCCACTTTTACAGCGATGAGGTTACACGACGAATTTATATTTGAAAAAATTTCATTTGTTGCCGATTCGACTCTTGTCAGAATTTCGGCATGATAAGGTTCATAGTCGCTGTTGGTCAGCGGAGTGAGTCCGTTCAAACCACCCACTTCGGATGCGATACTTGCGATTCCTTTGCCTACAGGCAGCAACGAATAGGTTTGAAACGTGTGGTTCGTGACGCCGCCGATCAAGCCGGTTACGAGAATGTGATATTGACCGGGAGCGTTTCCCGAAGTCGGATACAAACCAACGTTTACGCCCAGCATGACGTTACTCATTGCGCCTGAGGCAATGATGGTTCCTTCGTGAAGGATGGAGAACCCCAGATTCACGGGATCGGTCGGCATTCCGGTTTCGGCGTCGGAGGAGATGGTGAGAAAGGGGATTTCGTCGCCCACTTCGAAGATGCCGAGGAAGTTTTGAGCGTGGATTGGTTGAATGAGTGTGAACAGCAGGAATAGCAGGGATATGTTTTTCATGGTTTTTTCTCCTTGTTTTCGAATAAACTTACATTATTTGTTTATCACGAAGAACGATAAAATGTTTGCTCCTTTTTCCCCCCCTTAATCCCCCCGTCAACGGGGGGAAATGGGCTCCCGCCTCGTTGACGGGGAGGGTTTTGGGGAGGGGACATTTTCATAACCACAACGTAAAGTTTATGTGGTAAAAAAGAGTCTGGCGAAGACGGCGATCAGGCTGCCTGTGAGGCCGCCGACGATGGCGGCGGTGGCTTTGACGCCGGCGATTTCCATGCGATTGAGATTTATCTGTTCCCGTAAATCCGTCAATGAACTGTGGATGTCGCGAACCACCATTTCGATATCCACTATTTTTGTGCGGATGTGTTCGAGAGAGGTTTTGAGTTCCACATATTCGCTGGTGTATTTCGCATCCGATCCGTTCATGGCGCGCCTCTACAATTTCTGCCAGCCGGCGCTGGTATAAATATAAGCGCCGTCCTGATTGTTATCTGTCGTGTGATCGAAATAGATCAACTGACCGACATAGCCGCCGGGAAGAGAGGTAAAGACGGGTAATTTCAACGGTCCCGTTATCGTCAATGCGCCCGTGTCCGCATCCAGCGTCATGGCATTTTCGTGTTCGTCGCTGTGCCATGCGAATAGCTGATCGGATTGAAAATCCATCGTGTAGGCGGATATGCCGATTTTATAAAGCGATCCATATAG
>QZKN01000048.1 GCA_003598175.1 Candidatus Omnitrophota bacterium | reverse complement strand
CCGCCGATCAGCTCCGTTTGTGGATCAATCCCGGCGCTTCGACCGTGGACGGCGTCGCTTATCCCGATGGATTCGACGGCGTGATCTACATCGACGATATCAGCATTCGGAAACGCATCCCCGTCGAGCGTGAATATCTGCCTCTGATCGGATTCAACGATGTTGCCGATGAGGCTCTGATTAGTCTTAATGCCGGCACTTATTACGAGGTGGATACGTCCGGCAATCCCCAGCCGACCGAAGGCAACGGCTTTCTGGTTTTTGAATACACGTCCGGTTGGAGTGAGAATTTTACTATCAACTTACGCAATTACCCGCAAATTTTGGATTACGATCGGATTCATTTGGACATCTTCGTTGACGCCGCCTCTTCGAATTGGGCCGCCACGAGTCTGATTCTCCGATCATCGTGGGTGGACGCGCAAGGCAATGCGCAGGGAACCGGCTGGGCTGCACTCAGCGAAAACATACTCGGCTCCGCCGTCGGCGATTGGGGTGAACTCTCCGGCCAATACGGTCCGGTCGACAGCGAAGGATTCAGCAACAATTGGCTGTGGTCGGAAATCGAAGGCGTTTTCGACGATCCCAACGGAACCATCAGTTTAACCCTGACCAGCCAGGGTGCGGACGGCGTCGATCTGGCCTATACCTATGTCGACAATATCCGCCTCTCCCGCCCCGTGGGCGTGGCCGTGGAACATTGGGATTTACACTAACGTTACGTGAGAGTTTCGTAGGATAAGCCGGATTGTTTGATCCATCGTTTTTGATGCCGGAACACTACCATTAATAAGCATCCCAGTTTCGAATCGCCGTAACCGGGTCCCCGACCTGAAATGTGCCGTAATAGCGAGTCGTGTAGGAATTCGGTCCTTCGGGTGGAGAATAAATGATCATCTCACCGAAGTTGTCGTTCGCGCCGCGCGAGATTACCAGATTTCCGGCAGGATCGAACTGAGCGTCGCGAACAGGGTCCGCTCCGGCGACGAAGGTATCCACGAAGGACCCGTCTGTCATGCTTAAAATATACACGACCCCATCGATTCCGTTTCCCGTCGCCGCAAACCATTTTCGGCCTTCATCCAAATCCAACGAGGGACGGTCGACAACCGCTTCCCATTCGCTGCGTAAAAACTGGGTTCCGTTCGCTCGAAATCCGTACAGATCTCCCACCGACGTGGTTACGTAGATATTCCCGTTGGAATCGCCGATCATGCTGTAAGGCGCGCCGGCGGCGGGGGGATTGTAATGAGTATTCGGATCGAGAAACACTTCCGGCGGACTGGTCCACGGCATGGGGGCGTCGTCAGGAACCCGATAGCGCAAAATGCTGCCGGGAGTAATGCCGGGATAACTATGATCGATGGTATAAATCACCCGATCCGCTCCTGCGCCGATAATGAGCATGTCCGAGATGGTTCCATGCGTCGTCGGCGTCTTCCGCGGCTGGATATCGCCGGCGTCTTTCGGCGCGGTATGATCGGTATGCAAAAACACTTGAAATCCTTCGTCAGTAAAATCAGGATTTGATATCGTGTTCCACATCGTGCGATCGACGAACGTGTTGCTGTAGACGCGGCCGTCCGGCCCGAAATTGAGCGCGATGGGAGCGTCATCGTTGCTGGCAAACACAAACGTCATGTTGAGTTCCGGAAAAGCCGTATCCAGTGAACCGCCCCACCAGGTTCCATCCGCGGACATGAAGTAGACGCCTTTGAATACGTTTAACGACTCGATTACGCGGGTGCGATTCACGCTGTTGCGGCGTCCCTGGATAATGTAAATTCGTCCGAAATTCGGTTTGGATTGATCCTTGCCGATCAGGACTCCGCGCGGACGATGGAAAACGTTTTGCGGATCGGCGGGATTGATGCGTTCCCAACTGGTATGTCCGTCGTCCGCCGCGACGACTTCAAACGTATACATTCCGGCGGCCGCCGCCTGGCCGGCGTCATTGAGCCCGTTCCACACCGCTTGATTTATGCCCTGTTTGCCGGGACCACTTATTGTCCGCACCACAGCGCCGTCAGAAATCCGAATAATTTTCAACTCGACTCCATTATCGGCGGATTCGTTGAGTAAATATTGAAACGTTCCGCCTCCGCCGGGAGCCATTCGCTCTACCGTGGATAGTTGGCTGGCAAAAACGTTGGCATACACAGTCTCCGGCAGCCATACGGAACACACCAAAAGAAATAAAAGCGCTTTATTAAAAATACTGATCATGGTTATGAATCCTTTCTTTCATAAATTCCCTTCCATTTCATCTCTGACCGCTGTTACTGAAGGCGGAAATTCGCCAACTGGGAGATTTCCTGCGCGCTCATCGCTTCTTTGGCATGGGCAGGAAACGACAACAATTCGTTGGCCGTGGCAACGGCTGTATCGCGATTTCTGGTTTGTATGGCGAAGTGAATATAGGTAACCGTGCTGTTTGCGGGAACGACCACTCCCGTCCAGGCATAACGATAATCTTCCGACCGTTGATACACTTCGTCGATATTGTCGCCGGGACCGTTGGAATTCCACACGTGGCCGACAAAAGGATCGCTGCCGTCGTTATCGCCGGTGATCACATATAAGTCGCTGGTTTCCAGCTCCGTATCGCCATCCGAAGTGGCAACGAAATAGGTGTGGTCATCCGAACCGAGATTACCGAATATGGCGATATCCGCCAGAACCGGTTGATTGGTGGTATTGGTGAGGATTTCCAGCCAGCGTCCGTACGCTTTTTCCGGCGAAACGAAGAGCTTGCGCCGCACCACGAGAGGTCCCATGGTTTGCTCCGCCCAGACATACTCGCTGCCGTTCGAATCCGCGTCGTATCCTTCAATCAGGGCAATATAGGGTCGAAAAATCCCATTGGCTCGTACTGCCAGAAAGTCGCAGCCGTCATAGGCGTCGCTGCTTCCATCTTCCAACGCCCCGCCGCGTACCCCGGCGTCATAATTCATTCCTTCTCCGTTTTTCAAGTCGCCGCTTTGGTTTCCATCCACGGCATCGAAAGGAGGCGGCAACGTCTGGCCGCTCGCCGTGACGCTCAGGAAAAGAAACGCCGAAATGATCCAAAACCGCAAAAAACTGTTGTGTGTCATAAATTCACACCTCCTGATCATGTTTATATATATGGGTGAAGAAGAATCTGATTTCATTTTTTGTTTTGAATGATGCAAATCATGAATTTTACAATCAGACAGTCCCCATCCGTTGGGTAAATCAAAAACAAAATACCATACATTCATCAATCTTTAAAGCGAACAATCCATCAAATGCATTATTTTTTTTCATGGAAATAGATGCTCCCGATTAATCACTGCATCCATTCGCGCCGTGATCTCTCCGGATGGGTGGAAACTGTGTTGGAGTGATCGTGATCGTTCCCGATTATTTCATTTGTGGGAATATCCCTTTGAAAAGCGGAATCTGTATGATGCGCCGGAATTTCAAACCCATACCGAACGATTAAAGAAAAAATAGTGAACTGGCAAACGCGGAATAAAGACAGCATTACGCTTGCATGACCTGATTCCATTTTTATGGACCTTGCTTACATGACGTACAAAAGAATGGTCAAATAGTGGCTGAGACTGCCTGCCAGCACCAGCAAATGCCAAATGCCGTGGTAATAGTTGACTTTATTCCCGTATGCGTAAAAATACACCCCCACCGTATAGAAAATCCCTCCCAATAGCAGCCCGATGAAACCCGTCAAAGGCAAAACCCGCAACAACGGTTTAAGCGCAATGACAATAAACCAGCCCATAAAGAGATAAATAACGACGGACAAAACTCGGCGTCCCGGTCGCGGTCGCATATCCTGCGCGATCCCAATCACGGCCAGGCACCATATCAGACAAAACAGAAACCACCCCCAGCCGCCGCGCAGCAGAATCAGGGTAACAGGGGTATAGGTGCCGGCAATCAGAAGATAAATCGAGATGTGATCAAGTTTGCGAAATACTTTTTTCGCTTTGCCTTCCAAACTGTGATACAGCACGGAACAACAATAAAACAGGAAAAGAGTGAATCCGTATACGCTCAGGCATACGATTTCCCGCGAATCCCCCTTTCGCCAGGCCGGCTCGAGCAACAATACCAAGCCAATAAGCGCCGCCAACGCACCAATCAAATGACTTATGCTGTTGAAACGCTCGCCTTTGTACACGCATCCCTCACGCCAGAATTGCCCGATCCATTCGCTTTTGCACATAGCGCCGCCGCGCTTGCTGGAAACGGAGCCGGCGCCTACAAACCTCAAATAAAGCGTTCGAATCCGTCGAAGTTCGTATGGCTTGACGTTGATTCACGCATAAAATTCAACGATTTCCTGGTAGTTACTAAAATTTTTTACCTGGAAACCGTTGGCAGTGCCATGCTTCATCACATACAACCGGAGTTCCAACGTATACCAACCGCTGGTTTTTTGTTTCTTGGATTGCTCAATTCCCACTCGCCATCGCCGCAATCCTTCTTCGGTCGTTCTGATTTTTAGAAGTTGCTTCTTTTTTCCGTTCCCCGGCGTCACTTCATGATCGGCCTGGTTTTTTCTCGACTCATCGATCTTTAAACTCTTGTATTTGAGCCCGTACCTTCCAAACCATACTTCCGGATCGATGTGTCCGTCATCCTTCACGATGATTGATTTTTTTTCCGCCATTTTTTGATACTCCTCTTCTGTATGGAATGCACTTCAACAGGTTGTTGCGTCAATCGGTTTCCGCGGTGAAACGTAGCGAGGTGACATTCGTGTTGGGTAAGCATCTCAATCTGGTTGGAATCATTCGGCTTTGTTTCATTGCTTGTCACAGTTCCGGTCTGCACCGTGATATTCCACACTTTCTTTTCTGAATATTCCGGAACCTTTAACAGCACAAATCCGTTCCAATAGGATAGACTCAGATATGGCGGAAAATCGTTTGCAAGGAACAGTATATCCATTTTTTTTTATTTTTCAAGTGCGAATGATCTCACCCACAGAAACGGGTCATCATCAGGATTCCTTTTTGGTTGCCATTTTTCCTGATTTATGCTATAACTACAATTGCACGTGAATACAAAACCATGACGCCGCTTGCCGCTCTGAACACCTCATCGCCAATGACAACCGTCATATTTTCGCCGGACGATCAAATGATATTTCTTGCAACCGACGACAACCGCATCCATATTTTTCAGAATCCCATAGTTTCATCGCGCGCCGCAAATGGGGAACATCATCGATAAGCAAAACCACTGCAACCCTTCATAATTATTGTATAATACATAGAAATCACAGCACTTGCTTTTCAACGAAGATTGCCCTTAATTAAAACAGGATCACTTATTATTCAAGTTAGCAATGCCTTTTCACCAATCCCGTTCAGGCAAAGAGGACAATTATGTTTCGAAAATTACTGATCCCGATACTTTGTGTTTTGACGCTCGCTTTCTGCGTATGGAGCGATCGATCCCACGCAAAACAATTGCTTTCCTTTCCCACCATCTGGCTCGAAGCCGAATGCTTCGAAACCGTCGGTGAATGGGTCAACGATTCACAATTCGTGGACGTCATGGGGTCTCCCTACCTGCTCGCCAATGGCGTGGACGCGCCTGTCGCGGATGCCGTAACCCACGCGGAAATTCCCACCGACGGTGGATATCGGCTCTGGGTGCGATGCAAAGACTGGCTGCCGGAGCATAGCCCCGGCCATTTTCAAGTTCTCGTAAACGGCCAACCATCGCCGGTCACATTCGGCGACTCAACCGACGATCAATGGAAGTGGATCGACGGCCAATCCTTCGCATTGAAAGCGGGAACCATCGAAATCCGTCTCCACGACCTGACCGGTTGGTGGGGGCGCTGCGACGCTGTCGTGCTAACCGCAGACGAAAATTTCCGTCCCGCCGACGATCCGCGATTTTTGGAAAGCCAGCGCCGCCATTATTTCGAGCCGTATCGCCATATCGACGAAATGCAAGAATATGACGTGGTAGTCATCGGCGGTGGACTCGCCGGCAGCGCCGCCGCGGTCGCGGCCGCCCGTCATGGAAGTTCGGTGGTTCTCATTCAAGATCGCCCGGTGTTGGGCGGCAACGCCTCTGCCGAAATCGACGTCGCGCCGGGCGGCGACCAATCCAATCAGCCGCTCGATCCGACCGAAACCGGCATCATCGAAGAATTTTACGGCAAACCGGATCGCGGCTTCGATCACGACTGGTCCGGAGAGATCGAGCGCGTCGTACGCGGCGAATCCAATCTTGATCTCCGTTTAAACACCCGCGCCATCAACGTCGTCATGAAAGACGAAAAAACCATCGCCGCGGTTGTGGCGATCGACGTGAAAAGCGGCAAACGAATGCTGTTCCCCGGTAAAATCTTCATCGATTGTACCGGCGACGGCTGGATCGGCTTTTACGCCGGCGCGGAATTTCGCAAGGGCAGGGAAGCGCAGTCGGAATTCGTGGAATCCCTCGCCCCCGCCAAAGCGGATGCGAAAACCATGGGCAACACATTGATGGTTGCGCAATTCGAGGAAGACGCGCCCTCCACGTTTGAGAATCCGAAATGGGCCTACGAATGGAAATCGAAAGAGGATTTCGAACAGGCCGGTTTTCACTTCTCTCTCGACCAAACGATGTTTCCCGCGGAAAACTGGCAGGATCCCTATGTAAACCGTTTTACTTACGGAGCGGGTTTCTACGGACGGCAATATGTATCCAAACCGCTGGAAGATGTCGCGCAAGGATCCGCCGAACGCCCCATGCCCATCCCTCTTCCTCACTACAAGCAGTTCGAAAAAGGCAAAGGATATTACCCACGGAGTCAGCACGGCGGCTTTTTCGAATGGTGGGTGGAATTCGGCGGCATCATGGATACGATTTACGACGCGGAAACCATCCGCGACGAACTGTTCCGCATCAATCTCGGCTTGTGGAACTATGTCAAAAATTATGCGCCCGATCACAAGGAAAAAAATAAAAACCGCCGCTTGACCTATATCAATTACGTCGCCGGCAAACGGGAATCGCGCCGCATGCAGGGCGATTACCTCCTTACGCAGTGGGATTACGCCGACCGCGTCATTCACGGCGACAACGTTGCCTATGGCGGCTGGGGCATCGACGTCCACCATCCCAACGGCTTCTGGACCGCCGGCCCGATGTATTATTCCGCCTATCGTAACCTGAAAATCAGTATTCCCTATCGCTGCCTCTATTCCCGTAGCATTGATAACCTCTTTATGGCGGGACGAAATGCGTCCGTTTCTCACGTTGCCCTCGGCGGCGTCCGTGTAATGCGCACCACCTGCGTCATGGGGCAGGCCGTGGGTGTTGCCGCTGCCCTTTGTGCGGAAAAAAACATGCAACCACGCGCGGCCGGAAAAGAATATATCGAGGTAATTCAACAACGTTTGCTGAAAGACGGCGCGTTCGTGATGGGACAAAAGAACAACGATCCCAACGACCTCGCGCTGCAGGCAACAGTCGCCGCGACCAGCATTAAAACCATCCCCGATCCCAAATTGACATATTCCGATATCCCCCTGATCCACGATCTGAACACGCAACGAGCCGTCATGTTCAAAGCGCCGCAAAATAAACTCGAGAGAATCGCGCTGTACTTACGCTCATCAAACAATTCCCCCACGCCCATTTCACTGACGCTGCGAAAAGCAAAAGCCTTCCGTGATTTTACCACGGACGTCAATCTGGCGGTTGTGGAAAGCAGCGTTCCGGCGAACAGCGAAGGCTGGGTATCTTTCAAATTCGACCAAAACGTCGACGCGGGTCAATATTATTACGTTTTTCTTTCCCCCAAAACCGGTTTGCAATGGGACCTTTTCACGGTCACAAAAAAGGACGCCTGCCGCGCTTACGGCGGTCCGAATTGGACGGTCCGAGACGAATGTTATACCTATTCATTCAATCCGGAACAGGAACCCAGACAAAACCAGATTCCGCAAATCACTCTTCCTGCCGAAAACGTCATCGACGGCTTCAATCGCGCGGTTGACGGCGTTCCGCATTCGTGGGGGCCGGACACGAACGCTACGCTTCCCCAATCCCTCGTATTGAATTGGAACGAATCCAAAACCTTCAATACCGTTCATCTCACGTTCCAAAACATCCCCCTCGCCTGTCCGAAATATCGCATTGAGATTTTCGACGGGAACAATTGGAAAGCCATTGTGAATGAATCCGCCAATGCATTACGCCGAAGGATTCACAGATTCGCGGCAATCAACGCGAACCGACTGCGGTTAACGCTGGAAAGTCCGTCGTTAGGTAACGCAAAGGACTCCCCACAGCTCTGTGAGATTCGTGTATATAACGAAAGATGATTATTTACAAAGCAAATAAGAGTGAATGACAAATTCCGACCACGATTCGTACACCACCCCATCCTTCAATTCCTGAATCGTTTTCCACTCTCCTCGTCCCAGTGCGCTTTCGCGAATCCGTACCTTTTCCGCACTCACCCATGCTTCATATACAATACCCAAATGCACTTTCCCCACTTCCGTTTCATCGTCGTTGATATACCCCACGTGCTTCAATTCAACCGATCCTGGTATCTCCACTTCCTCCAGCAACTCCCGCATCGCCGCTTCCGCGAGAATTTCATTTTCTTCGGTAAACAAATTCTCATCGCGTGGATTGATATGTCCGCCAATCCCGATCGAATAGAGATGATGCAACCGGCTTTCCCCGCCACGTTTCGTACGCCAGTAACGAAAAATCCGTTCACCGTCACGCAAAACGATGTACGGAATCAGTTGTTTATGAGAAGGGTCATTTTCCATCTCATCGCGCATACGATATGTCCGCAAAGGCATCAACTCTTCCGGTGGTGCCTCTCCCACCGGCTTAAATCCGTGAAATTGGATGAAGGTTCCCAATGATTCCCGCGCCACCACTAGAATTGATTCCATAATTCCACCCGTAACGCCGCCGTCCCGGCGGCAGGTTTCTTTTGTTCCATTTACAACGCCGTCGTCAGACGGTAGATTTACTTTATTCCGGTGTGATTCGAAAAATCCGCCGCTTCGATTCTTCCAGCGAAATCGGAAGCCCCAATTCCTCCCAAATATGATCGACTTTCTCTTTCACGTCCTGCGTCATGCGAATATCCGGCGGCCATTCGCGAGTAAACCCTTCCTCCGCCATTTTCCGCGTCGCATCGATCACCATTTTGGAGCCGAATCGGGGATATTCCGAAGAATTGTCCAACGCATCCACCGGTCCCTTCACAAACTGCACGTCTCGCTGCGGCGCCACGTTGTTCGCCACCCGCCACAGCACCTCCGCGGGATCCTGCACGTTGACGTGCGCGTCCACCACGATGATGTTTTTCGTCAGCGAAAGCAATCCCGTCCCCCAAATCGCATGAGCGACTTTATACGCATGTCCCGGATACGATTTTTTTATGGAAACCAGCGCCAGGCTGTGAAATCCGCCTTCCACCGGCAGATTGAGATCCACGATTTCCGGAAACGTCATCTGAATCAACGGTAGGAATATGCGTTCCGTCGCTTTTCCGAGAAACGCATCCTCCATCGGCGGAATCCCCACGATCGTCGTGGGATAAATCGGTTCCTTAGCCATCGTCATGCCTGTTATGTGAAATACCGGATACGGTTCTGCCAGCGAATAGTAGCCGGTATGATCCCCGAACGGTCCCTCCATCCGCTCTTCCGACGGATCGATGTAGCCTTCGATCACGATTTCGGCGTCGGCGGGCACTTCCACATCCACCGTCTCGCAGCGGACCAACTCCACCGGCGCTTGTCGCAAAAATCCGCAAAACAACAATTCGTCGATGTTCGGCGGCAGCGGCGCCGACGCCGCATACAGAATCGCCGGATCGCCTCCCAACGCTACCGCGACTTCCATTCGCCGATTTTCTTTCCGATATTCGCGGCAATGCGCCGCTCCGACTTTGTGAATCTGCCAATGCATCCCCGTCGTCTGTCGATCAAAGACTTGCATGCGATACAAACCCACATTCCGCACGCCCGTCGCCGGATCTCGCGTATACACCTGCGGCAACGTGATAAAAGGCCCGCCGTCCATCGGCCAACAGGTCAAAATCGGCAGCATCTCCAGCGACGCATCTTCCGCATAAATCACTTCCTTACAGCGTCCGTCCCCCACCCGTTTCGGCGCATACCCCGCCATTTCTTTCAATTGAAACAACATGGCCAGCTTTTCACGAAACGATTTCGGCGGTTTCAGCTGAATCAACGATCGAATCCGCTCCGCGATTTCATCGACATGCTCGACGCCCAACGCCAACGCCATCCGCCGTTCCGATCCGTATGCGTTAATCAACACCGGGATGTCATATCCCGCCGGGTGGGTAAACAACAGCGCCGGCCCTCCCGCTTTGCTGACGCGATCGGTGATTTCCGTGATCTCCAACCGCGGCGAAACCGCCTGCGTAATCTCCACCAATTCATTCCGCTGTTTTAACAGCTCGACGAAATCAGACAAATTATGAAATGCCATTATTTTTTCACCGCGTATCCATTCGCTGAAAATCAAAAAAGGCAGGTCGGAAAACCTGCCCCCGTTTTACAGATCAATTTTTAGTTTTTTTTACCGCGATCAACACGGTTCAACCGCATAGATCAACCATCGCCCGCGCTCCAACTTCAGGCGATACAAATCTGTTTCCTCCTGCGGCTTCCGGTGTCCGGTTTGAACCACTTTCGACGCCACCACTTCCGCGTCGCCGCCGAATGTATCGCTGGAAACGATCTCATTCAAATCGATATTCATTCCGCCTTGGCTCAATTGCTGCTGATAAAAAAGATGGCGGGCGGAAACGTACGTCTCGCGATCGGTGGTTAAAAAATCACGGCTGAAACAATCAAATTCGGCGCCGAATTTTTGCTGATTCCAACATTCGATGTACCGCTTGACCACTTCCTCCGGCTTGAATCCCACCACGTGAAAGGATCGGCGCACCGCGACCGGCTGCTCTTCTTCGCCGTCCTCAACCGTTTGAACCGTCGAATTCGCTTTATTATTCGATTTTTTATTCATTTTGGACAGATAAAAATCCAGTGGTTTATCCGATACGGTTACTTTTTTGAGGGATCGGATCCGATCCGTCTCGTGTTTGAGTTTGTCTTGCAGGCGGAATATCAAATCCCGCTCCTCGCCGGTCAACATGTGGCCGGCGGCTTTCAGTAATTTGTGCAAAATACGCTCTTGTTCTTCCGGAAGGATTTTCGCATCCGATTCCTCGTGCGGCATCCCTTCGTCGATGATATAACGAGGTTGTTCTTCAGGTAGTATTTTCGTCGACATGGATTATCTCACTCTAGCACTTTTACGGCATTCTCGTAACAATCGTATATCTTCTCAGAAAATTTCTTTTTTTTCAAGCGCTATCTGAGAAGTTTTACAGAACGTTACAATTCCTCATAAGATTCATAGCTCTTTTTAACTTTAAAAACAAATGGTCTCATTCCACTTGAGTTATGCCCGCTCATCTCACACATACTTTATATCATCGGCAGAAAAACAACACTTCATTAATATCAACATCCAATTCCAATTTCAAATCTATTTTATCTCTTGTTTCGATGGAATCGAATACGATCCGCCCCTCTCCTGTTTTGGTAACCTGGAAAAAGAGATTCACCAACGCGCCGGCTCGATCCTGGCAGGCATTGGACGCATCGGCCGTGATTCGTTGTCGCTCCAATCCGCCTTTTTGATTGGCAACGGAGGGAATCTCGAATTCCGGCCGAACAACCACGTCCTGCCTCCAAACCGAACCGGAAACCATGCCCAAAAAATGCAATATCTCGCATGGAAATTGAAATCCGAACAAAAATTCACTGATGCGGCTGCCATCTTCGGCCATGATATCAATTTGTAGCAAATCACCCGGCTTACCGTTTAATTCGTTGCAATCGACGACTTTATCATTAAGAGTGCATCGTAAAAACAAGCGTGGACGGGAAGGACGAATCACCACGGTTGCGGACGAAATGATGTTGGCCATACCGTATTGAATAAACTGCGACGAATCCACAAACAAGAAATTTTGGATTTCAATTCGCGTCGTTGCGGAACGAACATTTTTTTTGGGTTTCACATCCAAACGAATCAGTTCCCCTTTCCCCGACGGCCCCTCGAACGGAGAAAACGAACCTCCGCCTTTAATTCGAATCACCCCTTCAGCCGACTTGAACGATGCCAGCACCTGCGCTCCATTCATGACGGACTCCCACCATTCTCCGTTTTTGATTCCGTTGACCGGCACAGTCAAAAGCGCGGGATCATATTTCAATTCCGCGGAAAAAAAAGATAAATTCTCCGCCTCATGAATCATCAAGGAAACGCTTTTCGCATCGCCGTCAGGATCCAACGCCAGTTCATGGGGAATCAGTTCAACAGCGGTATACCAGCCGATCGGATACCACTGCGGTAGTTGGTTGATTTCAATAATCTCCAAATCAACGGCAATATCATTTGTAAACGGCTCGGTCGGAACCTCCGGAGCGCCGCCGCACGCATGGATCACGCCAAATCCATCCAGAATGTAGAAACCTACGCCAAACGGCGAGATTTCGATATCCCGCGCCAACCCCGTCAATTGATCCGGGACATCCTCATAAAGTTCTGATTTTTCTTTTGTTACATAAAATACATTCGCGTTCTTTGTTAAGACATAATATCCATCCGCTATCGTTTTCACGCGAATGGCGTCGTCATCGAATAGTTCCAGCGAGGATAAAAATTCAAATGAATCCGGTTTGCATATTACGATTTCTCCGTCTTCGAACAAAACAATCAGATGATTTTTTTCTGTCGCATATTCCATATCCGTCACTTTTCGGTGCATAGGCGGAAAAATAAGATTGGGAGGTCGGCCAACAGTCTTAATTATTTCACCTGCTGCAATCCATCCCCCTTGCCCATTCGGCATAATAGCAAAACATTCGGTATTACGAATGAAAGTCCATGAAAAGGCAGGCGGTTTGGCGTTGCCGATCGGATGAACGTATCCATTGCTCATCAACTGATACGCTCCCTCCGAAAACGCTTCCAAACCGATGACTTCCGGAAATCGCGACGTCATCGGAAATTCCGACGCCATGGGACGAACCACAGCGGGAACGGATGGCGTTCGATCCGCGGCCAATTGGATGCCGACAATCCCTCCCCACAGATTCTGAATCAAAAAAGTGGCGTTCATGGATTGCTCGACGGCGTCAACCGGTCCCCCAAATCCCATCACAAGAAGTATGTATATCAACGTGCACGATTTCATTATTGTTTTCAAATCAGTTGATCATTTCACCCCAAAAATCGAAAATTACCAAATCGCTGTTATCATAAAGACATGAAAAGCTAGGTTGGTGGAGCGATGCGAGACCACCGATTTCGTTATCATGGCCATTACGTTGTGGCAAAATTTATTTTCATCCGAAATTGTAGCAAAACCATGAAAAATTGTAAGCAACTCCTTCCCATTTCATTCATAAATTTCGTGCTCCTTCTCTGCAATGGAATGTCCACCGCCGGCGCGGACCGAATCACCCTTTTCACCGGCGACATCTTCATTGGAACGATCCTGACTACGGAAGAAAACCAATTTGTGTTCGAACGTTTCGGATTCAGAACCGTTCATGCGCAATGGGACGTCAAAAAAATCGAATCCGGCGTCGAAACCATCGGAATTGACGGTGCGACGGCATCCTTATCCATCCCTGCGTATGATAAAACGATTGAAATCATCTCGCAGCCGCCCATCGAGGCCAGCCACCTCGAGTTCTATCCCGCCCGCCATTATCAAGTTACCTCGGCGTGGCGATATTTGCGAGGCTATCTCGTCAACCGCACGCAAAACTCGTTTTGGAAAATCGACGCCCAACTCAAATATTACGATGATAACAAAAAATTGCTTTTCTGGCAAAACGTGGAGCTGTTCGACGTGTTTCCCATGACGATGAAATGTTTTATCGTCGATACCCGCTTCGCGCCGTGGGACAAAGTTACGCAGCTGGCAATCGTTTTCATTGGGTCCAAAAAAATGCCTGCGCAATGATCAACCGATTTCCCCCGCGGCGACACGTTTTTCCATATCGTCCAAAATGATTGTCCGCACTTGTTCCAGCGTTCCATCGATCACGCTTCCCGCCGCGCGCATATGTCCTCCCCCGCCGAAACGTTTTGCGGATACGGCCACGTCATTCTGCCCCTTCGAACGCCAGCTGACCTTGATCGTCCCGGCCGAATCTTCGCGCAAATAAATTCCCACCTGCACTCCTTCGACCGTCCTCACCAAATCGGAAAAACCTTCATCCTCGCGCGGCTGCGCGCCGGTGCGCTCGAACATCTCCAACGTCGTGTACATCAATCCCACTTTCCCGTCGAAAAACACTTCCAGTGTCCGAAACACTTCCGCCATCAACCGCAAACGCGAAAAGCTATTGACTCCGAAAATCGGTTCGTACACCTGATAGGGCTTCACTCCCGCGCGTAAACATTCCACGGCGATGCGGTGCGCCTCTTCCGTCGTGTTCGGCAGATGAAAATTCTGCGTATCCACGATCAATCCCAGATAAATCGGTTCGGCAATCGACAACGTGAATTCCAAGCCCAGATAGTTCAGCAAACGATACAGCAAGACTGTCGTCGACGGCGATTTCGAATCGGCGATCCGAATTCCCGCAAATTCATCGGACGTCAGATGATGATCGATACATACTTTTCGGCCCGGATGATTCTCAAACAGCTTCCCCACATTCCCCAACCGCTTCCACTCCCCCGCATCCAGCATCACCACCACGTCCCGATCGGCAAAATCGTTCGATTCGGGTTGATGGATAACCAGTTCCTCGGCCGCATAAAAACGATCGAACATCCGCCCGGGATCCTCGTCCATCACCCAAATCACGTCTTTCCCCATCCCTTCCAGCATCCGCTTGAACGCCAACGCCGACCCGATCGCATCTCCATCCGGCCGAATGTGGCTGGAAATCAGAAAACGGGAATAGGCGTCGAGATATTCCTTCAGTTTTGCCCACACATTTTTTTCATAATATCTCATAATGAGTTCCATTTCGTGATTCTATTGATGTCATGAATTTTATCCTATTTTATTTCGGATGCACAAGTATTGAGGAAAACTCGCGCCCTGCGCTTGATTCTCGAACCAGGACGATGGGAGAGGAGTAAAACCGCTTTCCCACCAGAATGGTTTCATGCGGTCTTTCTCACTGCCGATTGTGGTGGGCGAGTGGCAAGGGCGCTGCTGTTTGTGCCCATGTGAGATTTATGAGAAGTGTTCGGGAAATCCGCAAAGGCAGAAACAGCGCTGTCCTTGGCGCCCAACAGAAAAAAACTGCCCTTGGCACTCGACCGAGTAAGCATTGAAACATATAAATGCACAAACAATGAACATATATTTTTCGATATTATTCGTTTTTATGTGTTGAATGATTTTCATGAAATTTCTCACAATCCAAGCTGGCGGGTATGGTTTTCCATACCCGCCAGCTTGGTATTACATCTTCAACAGAAATCAATACTTACTCGAACCCTTCGCGTGTGCGGTTATATCGCTGACGTCGCAAAGATCAACCGTTTTCCCTGAAGCAAGCGCAATATGTTTTCCATCCGGAGAAAATTCAATCCGATCAATTAATGGACTTTCGCCTTTGTCATTCACAAAGGAACGTTGCACGGAAAAATCAGAGATGCGAATCATGCGGGATTCGTATGACGATCCTGTTTATATACATATGCAATCGTTTCATAGAGAAATCGCGCCAACTTGAATTGATCATCATTACATCGATCCAGGAATCCTTCCACGGATGCCGAAAGAATTTCTACCGTACCGGAATAAATATTCGGCGGCCCGGGATGAATGGCGAATTGGGTCGAGGAATACTCAACGGTCAGCCGCGGTCGGTTCGACACGGTTATATCATCCAGCATATAAAACTGCACAAGACCTGTCGGCTGATTCATAATGCCTTCCTTTCGAGGGATCGCCATTCATGATTATTCTCATTATAAACGGCTGGTTGAAGAAGAAAAATAGAATAGAAATAGTAATGCTTCGCTGACTAGGATTCCTTTACTTCGAATTTCCCCCTGAGCCGTATATCCTGAGATGAGCTTCCGACCATCACCTCAAATGTGCCCGGTTCGACTTTCCATTCCATATGTCTATCCAAAAGACAGAGGTCTTCGGATGTCAGTTGAAAAGTGACTCTCTTCTTTTCTCCGGATTCCAAGGTTACTTTTTCAAATTCTTTCAGTTCTTTTACCGGTGTGGTAACACTGCTCAGCACATCATTGATATAGAGTTGAACCACTTCTTTGCCCGCACGCTGGCCGACATTCTCGACATCGACGGAAATGGTGACTTCACCGGCGGGATGGAATGCAAGGGGATTAATTTGTAAGTTGCTGTACTCATAACTCGTGTAACTTAATCCATAGCCGAATTCATAGAGTGGCTTTCCCGTCATATTGACATACTGTTTTCCTGCTTTCGACGGCATGTGGTTGTAATAAACCGGAAGCTGCCCGACGTGATAGGGAACCGTAATCGGCAGGCGTCCGCAAGGATTGTAGTCGCCGAACAAGACCTCGGCGATGGCGTTGCCGCCCTGTTCGCCGCACATCCAGGCTTCCACGATGGCAGGAACATTTTCTGCGATCCAGCGAGTTGACAAAGGCCTGCCATTGATCAGGACCACGATGGTCGGCGTTCCGGTCGCATGGACTGCCTTGACCAGCTCCTGCTGGAGACCGGTCAGGTCCAGGTCGCCGACGTCTCTGCCTTCACCGTTGGTGCCGTACCCGTCTTCCCCGACAACCCAAACGACGTTTCAACCAATATCGATGATTAAAATCGCAACAAAAAAAGAGGGGGGAGTAAAGACGCATCCATTCTACGTGGCTTCATCCCGCCAAAGATGAATTTCCCGCTTTCCTCGAGGAGAGAGGACATACACCCCCAGCGACACCCTGTCAAACCATCCGTACACGTTTCGGTACAAGATATCCCTGGCCTTCGGCTCTCGGAGAGTCCGGGCTATGTGGGAAGCCTTGGTCGGCCCCTGTTTTTGCAGGAAGCGGGCAATTGCCAAAGTTCGCTGCCGGTAAGCGGTCATGATACCCTTTCTCTTCTCCGTTCCGCCCAGGTTCGGATCACCGATCCGCTTCATGAACTCGCCCAACAGACGCTCCTGGCGATGCTTCGATTTGCGAGGCCGATACTCGCCGGGATCGAGAAGCGCCTCTACGCTACCGGTTTCCTGGTTCGAATCGATCACCAGCAGCCCCAAACCAAGCATTCGTAGCAGTTTGATAATGCGCCTCCGTCGTCTGGTCAGAATTTTACATTGTTTCGGGATGCCGATGTACACGTTCGGAGTCAGCGATAACCTTTCAACGGCCTGCTTGCGGGATAATATCAGTTTTTTTCATTGTCTAACCCTCGAATAGGAAAAGGTTTTTTACCCGTAACAGCCAGATGCCAATCTGCAAGAAGATCTTCCTGATGGATTTCAATCCATGCGACAACCAAAGCTCCCGCTGCCAACTCCGAATCATACTGACGCAACGCCGCGATCACCAGCGGTCCCATATCTTCCGGCAACACTTGAGTTTTGTCGGGTGGGCTCAAAGCGAAGCGTAGCCACCATGATTATCTTCCAATCATTGATTGCGTTGGTGGGCTAAACCGCAAACGGCGCGGTTTGAGCCCACCCTACCGAGCTTAACCAGGGGCGATGCCCGCTGGCTTTCCTCTTTAACCCCGTTGGGGTTGGATTCTTTTGTCCCGTTGGGGTTGGGTTTTGTAGTGTTACCATCACCAGGGGCGTTGCCCGCTGGCTTTCCTCTTTAACCCCGTTGGGGTAGGGTTTTGTAGTGTTACCATCACCAGGGGCGTTGCCCGCTGGCTTTCCTCTT
>QZKN01000192.1 GCA_003598175.1 Candidatus Omnitrophota bacterium | reverse complement strand
GCCGTTGGCGTCTCTGTCGCCGGAAGCGGCGTATCCGTCGGCGGTACCGGCGTGGCCGTGGGCGTCTCTGTTGCTGGGACCGGAGTGTCCGTCGGCGGCACTGGGGTATCTGTCGGCGGCGGCGGTGTTGCCGTCGGCGTCTCTGTCGCCGGCAGCGGTGTATCCGTCGGCGGTACCGGCGTTGCCGTGGGCGTCTCTGTCGCTGGGACCGGAGTGTCCGTCGGTGGTACCGGCGTGTTTGTTGGTGTATCTGTTGGCGGTACCGGCGTGTTCGTCGGAGTATCCGTCGGCGGTACCGGTGTGTTTGTCGGTGTATCTGTTGGCGGTACAGGCGTATTCGTTGGGGTATTCGTCGGCGGTACCGGTGTATTTGTCGGTGTGTTGGTGGGCGGAATCGGTTCCGGTGTATTGGTTGGCACTTCCACCGCCGCAATGGTAACAACTCCGGTGCTTACCGTCGCTCCGGCAAGACCACTTAGCAATATCGGCATCGTGAATGGAGAAGACGCTCCCACCTGGTCACCAACTCTTCCTCGAATGGTAAACAGAAGGCCGTTCCCATTGATGGGATCAACCGTCATTCCGGTTCCCGGATCTTTATTTGATGCAATAATCGCAATTTTACCCGGTTGGGTAGTATTCACAGTAAACGATGGAAATGCCGCGGTTAAACTTCCCTCTTTTGTAACTCCTATAATTTCAGTGACAACAGTATTATCAAAATCGATTCGCAACGTATATCCGGTAATATTCGCAGCGCCGACAACAGTGACAGCCAAACTAAATTCTTCATTTGGTCCGACTTGAATGGACTCAATGATCACATTATCAGCGGCAAGCGGTAAAAATGCGCTTAAATCCACGGAGCCAGCGTCGACGCCTAATAATTTTACTTTTGCTGATTTTTTCGCCGTTACTTTTCCGCCAAAAAGATCCTCGAAAATCAAATCAATCAACAGGCCGTAATCCTGATCATCCAGGCTTTCATCGTTGGTGACATCGGCAATATCAAATGTCAGCGGATCGATTGGATTGCCAAATAAAAATTCGAAAATAAGGTCAACCAAAGCGCTTAAATCCTGGTCATCCCGGAATCCATCTCGTGTTATGTCGCCCGGTTTGAGATCCGGACCGCTGAGAATCCCCACGCTGGCCGCAGCCGTCGACACGGTGATATCCAGATCCGAACCCAGGGGCGCTTCCAATCCGTTATCGAAAAAGTTGGCGTTCACGACTCTTGCGGAAAGTGTTCCGGCAGTATCCGCCTTTACATTCAACGTCGCCAAAATTCCGCCATTGATGAAATCCGCCGCCGTCTCGCTTCCCAAAAGCGATGACTGCAACGTAAATATGCCCCCATCCTGGGATACGATCTGAGGCACGGGATTGTTGGCTGCACTGAAATCGGTCCACTGCGAAGAAACACCAAAAGAAGGATTCGACCATGCCGCTCCATCCGCCGCAGACAACTCCACCTGAACCATAAAGGCTTTCAACGGTAAATCCTCATTCGTCTGTATCAATACGTTGAACGGTACGGTGTCTCCAACGGAAAAAGAGGGGGGTTGAGGTTGTTGTATGGAAATTGCTCCAGCCATTGTCACGCCTGCTCCGCCTACGCAGAGAATTAAGAGCAGCGCACATGGTTTGAAAATGGATCTATACATCGGTGCCTCCGTATCTTGTTGGGTGCAAAAAATCAGGGAACCGACTTCCCCTCTCACTTACAATTGTCCTACGATATCAACACTTTGCATTTTTTTCAACCTACATCACGATTTTTCCTTCAAAAAAAACTTCCAATTCAAGTTTTCTTCCTGATTTTCAACAGAAAATCTCTCTTTCTCCGATTATTTCCCTATTCCCTATCCCCACAAACCGTATACTCTTCCGTTATTGCAGGAAAAATTTGTGGTGCGGGCAGGATGCCCGCGCTCCGGCATTTTCATAAAAAATCCTATGCGCATTCTCATCCTTCAACGATTCGACCTCTCTTCGGTTTCGTGCGCCCGACGCGTCTTGTGCCAGACGGAAGAACTCCTGCGCCGCGGTCACGAGGTCTTTTTAACCGACTTTGTTCACCAGCAACGCCGGCAGGAATTTCCACACGTCGCCAACGTTTCCGAACTGGGCGGCGTAATCCTGCAACTTGATCGCCGAGCAACTCATATCCCATTGAATATATTACGATTACGCAAAATTCCCCGCCCGGACATCATCCACCTTTGGAAAGCGTATCCCGACGCTTCCCTTCCCGCTCTGTTTCTCTCACGCTACTGGAAAATCCCCCTCCATTACGATTGGGACGATTGGGAAAAAGGCATCGCCGCGGAATTGGCCGGGTCGGCGTGGGCAGGCTGGATTGCCGGCATGTGGGACAAGCGATTATTGCATATAAGCGACACCATTTCCGTCGCCAGTGACTTTTTGCGTCAGAAAACGTTGCATGCGGGAATCCCCGCCGATCGCATTTGGGACGCGCCGGTCGGCGCGGATATCGAGCGCTTCAGGCCGCGCGAAAAAGAACAACAACTATTTGATTCTCTTGGCCTTAAAGAACCCACTCTCGTTTACAGCGGTCAATTGGAAGTGGCCGCGTATGCTGAAAATGCCATCGACGTCCTCGAACTGGTGCGCAAGGAAATCCAAACAGCAAAATTATTGATCCTGGGCGGTGGACGCAAACTCGATTCCCTGCGGCAACACGCGGAAGAAAAACGGCTCACCCACCATGTCATCTTCACAGACTACGTTCCCGGCAACGAAATCCCCCGCTACCTCTCACTGGCCGACATAGCTCTCGCACCTTTCGCCAAAAATGACGTCACCCGCGCCAAATCACCTCTCAAAATCGCCGAATACCTGGCCATGGGCCTCCCTATCGTCGCCAACGATGTCGGCGAAGCCAAAAAAATGACCGTCGGCGCGGGAATCTGCGTTCCCTGCGAAGATATTCAGGCCATGACGGAAAAAACGATGTGGATTCTTAAAAATCCGGGCGTGCGAACCAGCATGAGCATGGCGGGACGTCGAATCGCCGAAACAACATATAATTGGAAAACGCACGTGGATAATTTGGAAAAGGCGTATCAGTTCGCTCTTTCACAATAAGTCTATCGTTCGGTTGCGCTGCACAAATCCATTCTACCATTTCCATCTGAAAAAAAAATTCACCGAAACGAATCAAAGCCAAGCGCGAACTCGATTGCCTGTCTAATTTCACGCAACCGCTGTTTGGATAAATGGGAAATGAATGTGCCCACTTTCGATTTCTGAATGGTTTGAATGTTATCAAGATTGATCGCACAATCGTCAAGCAAACCATCGGTTCGAGTAAGAATCACTTCTGTGGGAATTCCACGAATCGTGCTTGTAATTGGAGCAACGGTGATGGAAGTGAGAAATACAATCGCGGAATTGCGAGTAAGGATGACCACCGGACGGCGCTTGTCAGGTTCCTTGAACGTATACCAATATACATCCCCCTGATTCATGGTTTTTCCCATATTTGTTCGGTTTCCCACCCATCGAATTCACCCGGTTGCGGGGGAAAATTCGCATATCCCTGCTCATGTTGCCGTTCAAGCATCTCGATGGAATGACGCCGGAGCGCCATTCGCAGAGCGGATCGAATGAATGAGGAACGAGTGGTTTTGAGAGCAAGGGAAACTTGATCCACTTGTTCCAGCAACGATTCATCGATTGTCATTTGAATGGTTTTCATTCTTCATCACCCATGTGGATACTGACTCATTTAAACTTGGGCTTGTTTCTCTAGTTCTGTCAAATAGTCAATAGCCTCTTTACCTCGAAAAGGCCCACTCATATTGATACCTTGCTCATCGTCTTTTTTGGCCTGAAGAAGTTGACGAACGATATCGTCGGAAAATTTCTCTTCGGGTTCAAAGTGTCGAATGATTACGCGTATTTCTTCAGAAGAAAGTTTTTCCATCTCCGTTATGATTTCTGCGGCGGTTGGCATTTTTCTGTTCTCCATTTGCATAAGGATTCAATCACCCATTATACTACGCAAAATCGGGAATTTGTCGAAAAATCCGCTTGCCGGACCGGAAGTTCCGATTGTCGCCGGCGCTCTCCTGGTTTACGCTTCACATCACTCCCCCCTCCCTTTCCCCCATTCCCGCAGCAAGAGCTCATAATTTTCTTTGAATGTAATCGTATCTGGATGTTGTTCTCCTAACGCCTTCACGACAATCGCAATCGCCCGCCGGAGAAGCGGCTCCGCCTCTTCGTATCTCCTTAGCGTACGATATAGTCCCGCCAGGTTGTTCAGGCTCACCGCCGTGTCCGGATGCTCCCCTCCCAGCACCTTCTCACATATCGCCAAGGCGCGAAGGTAGAGCGGCTCCGCCTCTTCGTATTTCCCCTGCGAATCATAAAGTCCCGCCAGGTTGTTGAGGCTTATCGCCGTGTCCGGATGCTCCCCTCCCAGCACCTTCTCTCTTATCGCCAAGGCGCGACGGCAGAGCGGCTCCGCCTCTTCATATCTCCCTTGCGAATTATAAAGTCCCGCCAGGTTGTTCAGGCTCGTCGCCGTGTCCGGATGCTCCCCTCCCAGCACCTTCTCTCTTATCGCCAAGGCGCGACGGTAGAGCATCTCCGCCTCTTTATAACGAGCTCGATATTTTAAATAAAGTCCAGTTTGGTTTAAAAGACGGGTTGCTGCTTCCAATTTAAAATCCCACTGCTCGATTAACTCGGCGCATGTAAGGGCGTGGGGAAGAAGGTTTTCGTAGATTGACCAGTTTTCAAAATCGGACGATGGTAGAAGCTCATTAACCGCCCGGACAGCGCACTCTGCCCACTGTTTTTGTATATTCTGATCCAACCTACTCCGAATCACTTCCTGCACCAGCCGATGGATGGAATAGGTGTCGGCTTCGATATCGCGTTTGATGAGGGAATACGCGGTCAGATGCGCCAGGATATTGTGTATGGCCAACGGATTGTCCTCATCGATCTCCTTCGCAACGTTCGAACCGAGCAGCGAGGCGGATTTCGTGATGAGATCGAGCGGAATATTGTCCGGATGCAGGAAGGCGCTTAGCCGGAGTATGTCGGCGGCGGCTTTTGATTTGGCTTCCACTTCGGTGAAATTCACCGCCCAGGTCGTGGCCACGGTTTTTTCATATTTCCCCGTTTTTACTCCCGACAATTCAAGAATTTCCAAATGCTTTTTACGATAGGCTTCCAAATATTCGTGAAACGGAACCCGTTTCTCCGCAATATACGCCCCCGCCTGCTCCAACGCCAGCGGCAGGTAGCCTAATTCTTTCGCGATCTCATCCGCCGCTTCTTTTTCTGTGCGTTTGAACTCATCATGATTTCCGCCAAGGGCAGAAACGACGCTGCCCTTGGCGCCCGCGCTTTTCTGACGATTCGTGCGCTTGAGAAGAAACTCCCGCGCCTCGTTCTCATCCATCTTTTCCATTTCGAGCGGACTCACGATGTTCAATTCGGCAAAATCCGAGGATCGGGAAGTAATCAGAATCCGTCCGTTTTCGTTGTTGGGCAGGAAGGGCGCGAGAATTTTCGGTTGATCCGCGTTGTCGAAGATCAACAGCCAGCCGTCGTGCTGATAAAACCAGCGCCGCACAGCCTGTATGACAATTTCCTGCTCCCGCGCTTCTCGCTCCGGCAACTGCAACAATTCGGCAATTTCGCTGAAACCGGAACGAATATTCGTCTCATTTTCCGCACTCACCCAAAACACGGACGCATACTCAGCGCGATAGCGATAGGCATACTCCACCGCCGTCTGCGTCTTGCCGATACCGCCCAGACCGTACAACAGTTGATTATGCGTAATCGCCGCCGCCCGCCCGCCGCTGAGCGATTTGTGCAGTTTTTTGAGAATTTGCTTACGTCCGGTGAAGAAAACATTGCGTTGGTGAGGGAGGTGGAAAAGCTTTTGATCCGGCGCGCCGGGAAACGAAGGTTTTTGCGCGGGAATTCGAACTTCATCTTTTCTTTCGCCGGGAAATGGCGGTTTTTCTGTCGGCCTGCCGCTGCTTTTCAATCCTTCCACCAGCCGTTTGCGGGCTTGTTCTTCATTCAAGCCAACCAAATCGATATAAATCCGCGTAGTCAACAAAGCCGGCGGCTGGCATTCTTTGACGCGAACCGGAATCAGCAACCGTTTCCCGCCGGAGGGATCTTGAGCAAATTTGACGCGCCATTCCACAGCGCCGAATTCGGATTTTAAATAATCGAGAGACAAAATGGCGATAACGGAATCACATTGCGCAAGCGCCTCTTCCATCCGCTGGACAAAATCCTCCCCCGCCCGGAAATCCCAGGCCTGCAAGGTCACCGGATAGCCCGCTTCTTGAATTTCCCACGCCACCCATTCCGCCCAATCCTGATCCGCATGAGTGTAGCTGATGAAAATTTTAGGATGAACTGGATTATGAATGAATGTTTTCCTTGTTTTTTTCTTATCTATCTTTTTGTAAGTTGAAATATATAGTTCATTTGCTTCTTTTTCCGCTCCTGCTTTCTTAAGGATTTTTATTGCAGGATTGATGAATTCTTTGAATAAAACAGGTATGGATATTTCATTATCAAGTGCTTTATCGAATCTTTGCACTAGATAAGCAACCCGTTTACGAGCTTCGTCGATATTGATATAAGAACGATCGACTGTTGTAAAAATGAAAGAATTATCGGATACCGGTTTGATATTTTCGTCCAATTTAAACCGGTTGAAGAACCAGGAATTCAAATCAGGAGCGATATGGATCATTTTACCAATATAATCGGATGACAACCACCAAATTTGCCGGAGATGAGGTTTTACCAAATTTTCACGGTTGAAATTTAATGCTCGAATGAGTTCTTCCTGAATTGTTTGTTTGAAAAATGAATCGGAAAAAGCAGATGAAAATATTCCCGGAAAGCCGGATAAAGAAACGACTCCATTGGGAATGCTTTGAATCTTTTGGATAAGAAGGTGTACCCGTTTCGATGAGGTATCGTTGTCGGGAAAAATTATTTCATGTAAAGGAATCTCGATTGCAGTCAAATGGTCTCGTAGTTTTTTAATCACTTCTTTCCGTGAAAATTCAGAAGAGAACTCCACTCGCGTCAGACCATGATTCGCGTTTTTGCACCAATTGAGCAAAAGTTGCACGGTTTCTTCAATAGAACCGGGTTTCAAATCATTCTCAATATGTGCCACCGGGCGCTTTTCCTTTTTTGTCGGAAGTAATTTTCTTTTGTTCTTTCAAAATATCCACGACCAGTGGATGAATGCCGAACCACCGTTCGCCATTGAATTCCTGGACCACTCTCGCTCGAAGAAGGGAATGCAATACGGCGTCAGGAATCTTCTTATCGGGTATTCCATTGTAAATCTGAATCATGAGATCGGCTTTTTCTTTATATGTTACTTTTTCTTTGTCGTAAGGACTCTCTCCGAGACTTCGTTCGTAATCGGTTCGCAATTCATTGATCACCCGTGTGACATCCTTTGATTGGATTATATTAGATTTCTTTAATATCGCATAATCAGAGGCTCTGGACACCAATGAAAATAAATCTCGTAGATTCCCTCCGGAAGCGACAATTAAGCGGTTCATCTGACCTTTCGAAAAGAGAGAGGGAGATACACGCGCTTCCAGCGCAGCCTGGAGTGCCGCGCGACCTTCCTTATGGATGGTATGGTCTTGTTTATAAACCGGCGTATCCGGAATGCAATGGATGCGATCGGAGGAATAAGACAATCGGGATTTCAATTCGGAATAAACGAGATTGATCGGGATGGTAAATAGCATATGCGCACGTAATTCATTATGAATGTTCGCATAAGTGACGAAAAAAGATTCGATTTGATCAAGGGGAATACCCGGTTTTTCAAAATTATCACCGATAAAAAGAAATTCTTTTGCAGCGACCTCCGACAAGCGTTGATTGCACTCGTCAATCAAATTATTCGCAAGCTCGATTAATGTTGAAATCCGTTGCAGTCGATATTCCACGATTTCTTTTTTCCGGTCGGCGGCATATTTCGTTTGTCCTTTCAAAGTGGCAAACAATCCCAGCATTTTTGCCCATAATGATGGTCCTTCGAGTCCGGCGCCGGCTTCGATGTCCAATTCGAAACACTTGGTTTCGGTCCGTATTGATTGTTCCGATGCAAACCAATCTCGAATTTCTTTTAATATTGTGTCCGAAGGTGGTTTTCCTGTCCCTCCCTGCTCTATCGGTTTTGCCGTCCTTTCCGCAATTTCGGTCATCATAAAAAAAAGAACGTCGAATGGTTGAAAATTGTTGGGATCAAGATCATTTGTAACGCTGAAACGAATCGCATGAAATTTATCCGTCGTTTGCAAAATCAAACGAGTCAATTCTGTGGATTTTCCGACTCCCGGATGTCCGGTTAATAGTGCTTTAAATGGATTGGCTTTGAAAGAACGATAAAGTCCTAATTTGATAAGGGCAACTTTGTCTTCCCCGCGCAATTTGTTGAATTGATCGCGATAATACGCGTCAAGTTCCCCTTGCGTTTTCAATGGCTCCGGTGAGAGCGTTTTGTACACATTCTCAAGTGTCGTCGCCGGTTGCAAATCCAAAGGCGGTCTTTCCATGATTTTCTCTCATTCGTATCAAAGACATTTTAATGGAATACATTATAATTATAGCATCATTTGGGGAATTTGGTGAGATTGGTAGGATGGGTTAGCCGTCAGGCGTAACCCATCTTTTCCCTACAATTCTACCTACCAATTCCAATCAACTTCTCCCCCAAAATAAACCATTCTTCCCCCAAAAACCACCGCTCAAAACGCCATCCCCGCCGCCCCTACGGTTCCGGCTTCTTCCCCCAACTGCGCCCGCACGATCGGCGTGGAAAAATGCGAGTCGAAAAACACCCGCCATTTGATTTCTTTCCGCGCGTGATCGAACAATAAATCGCCCATATTCGATCCCCCCCCGCCGATGCAGATGATTTCCGGATTGAAACAGAGAATCAGCGTGGCAATGCCGATGCCCAGATGTTTTCCCGCGTGTTCGATCACCTGCAACGCCACCGCGTCGTTCTGCAGCGCCGCTTCGTGCACCATTTTCGAGGTGATCCTGCTGCGGTCTCCGCCGCACATCTCTTTCAGCAATGACGGCACGTGCTCCACCTTGCATCGCTCCTGCGCATAGCGCGCGATGCCGCTGGCGGAGGCGTAGGTTTCCAGACACCCTTCGTTCCCGCAGCCGCACACCGGCCCGCTCGGGTTGACCATGATATGCCCCAGTTCTCCCGCGAATCCCCTCGATCCGTGCACCACCTTGCCATGATCCACCACCCCGCCGCCGACGCCGGTTCCGAGCGTGAGCACCAACACCACCTCTTTCCCTTTACCCGCGCCGAACAGGGCTTCGGCCAGGGCCACCACGTTCGCGTCATTGTCCACCCACGTGAACAAACCGAATCGTTCCTGAAAGATTTCCCGCACGTTGATCCAATAATCCCATTCGGGAATATTCACCGGCCGCGTGATCGCCCCGTTTTTGTGATCGATGAGGCCGGGGCTGCCGATTCCTATTCCCTGCAGCTGATCCCGCCGTCCCCTCATTGCGTCCGAGTCAAGCACCTCTTGAATCAGGTCGCCGATGCGATCGACCACTTTTCGCCCTCCCACATGCGCGTCGGTCGATTTCTTGTATCGCCCGAGCAGTTCTCCGGTTTCGGTCACCAAACCCGCTTTGATGTCCGTCCCGCCCAAATCAATTCCGATGGCCACGCGCGTCATCTGCTTTTCTCCTGAAATAGTAATATTCAAATCTCTCAATTACGGTAAAACACATAGTGTGTCATGATCCTGATTTTTCATCAAGAACCGCAACGTTTTTTTTGAAACGATGCTTGTTCTCTGATTGCGCTATGCAAACACGCACAACAGAGAATTTGTGCAACGAAAATCCTGTTGCTTTACACTGGTTAGTTTATCGCCCGCCGGTAAAATGGCGAGTAGAGGAACAAAAAGAAAAGCAGAGGAACCTTGCATTTTTTGCCAACGTTTCGGATCACACACCCGGCAAATCCAAATGAGGGTTCTCTGCCGGATACAAAGGAAATCCTGCCATGTTTTGGATAATGATGGACAACCTGCAACTCGGCGTGGCCATGTTTGCCATGATCATATTGGCCATTTCCCTGCACGAAATGGCGCACGCCTGGATGGCGCATCGCTGCGGAGACGACACCGCCGCGCATATGGGGCGGCTGACGCTCAACCCCGTCGTCCACTTCGATCCGGTCGGCCTGATGTTCATCCTTTTCGGCTTTTTCGGTTGGGGAAGACCGGTGGAAATCAATCCCTTGCGCATGCGTCAACAGGCGCGGGACACCATGCTCACCGCCGCCGCCGGTCCGGCCAGCAACCTGATTCAAGCCATTGTCTTGACCATTTTGTATCATATCATCACCACGAATTTCGTTATGAATTTTGTCGAATCGAATTCGAACCTCGTCGGATTTTGGAAAGGCACGCATCTCGTCCTGATCATCGGAATCTACATCAATCTGGGTTTGATGTTTTTTAATTTAATTCCCCTGTTTCCGCTTGACGGCGAAAAGATTCTTACCTATTTTCTTCCATACGAAGCCTCAAAAAAATTCGATGCGTTTCGCCAATATTCCATGCAGGTTCTTTTTCTGCTCCTCATTTCCGATTTCATCATCGGTTTTTCCATTCTCGGAACCTATTTTCGTCTCACCATCGATCCCTTCTGCCGCTTGTTGATTGGATACTCGCCCTTTCATCCATACGGGTAATCCTGGCCATCGTGGTTTATGTAAGGCGGGCTCCAAGCGATGCGTTGCCCACTTTTGTTCGCATGAGCCAAATTGGTAGGCAATAAAGTCCGCATCATAAATCCACTTCCTTGAATATCTAGTTATATACTTAATCGATTCTGTTACAATCGAATAGATTGTTGCAAAAAGATGAGGAAGAATATATCCCTAAATCATGTTTTTCCGCGTTGTATCCGGTTGCTGAATCGAATCCATTATGCTATAATTCAAAGGTTAATCGTTCGTGATATTCTTTCTCAATCCATTCAAAAACACGAAACCAGAACCGGTTATGAAGCCTAAACGAAGTTTCTTCTTGCCAATAACATTGTTGTATCTATTCGCCGTGAGTCTAACCGTTTTCCCGCATGATGAGGAAATCCAAATTTCATTTCCCTTTGAACGATATGATCAGGAGTGGCTGATACAAAATTATATCGAGGAAGCCGGTCTGCAAAATCAAAACATTCTGTTCCTCGACTTTGAAAAGAGTGGAACCGTCTGGATTGCCGCTTCCAACGGTCTCTACCGTTTCGATGGATACGAATGGGATCGTTATTCAGTGGAAAATGGCCTCCCCAGCAATTTTGTTCGCTGCGTTCGGATGACCGATAACGGAGATTTGTGGGTGGGCACCGATAAGGGCGCGGGAATTTTTATCGGAGAATCCTTCCATTCGCAGGGAGCGGAAAACGGTCTGGCCGGCCCCCAGGTCCGGAGAATCATCGAAGATGTTGACGGAAGCCTATGGTTCTGTTGCGACCAATGGCCAAATCCTTCCCTACCCTCCGGCTTGACTCGTTACCACAAGGGGGAATGGACAACCTTCACGGAAAAAGACGGACTCCCAAGCAATTTCGTCTCCGATTATTTCCGCGATTCGAAAGGCCGCCAATTCGCCATTACGAAATCAGGTATTGCTCGGTTCGAGAATCAACGATGGATTCCTTCCCTGACCACCGGCGAGTTTTCGCAAATCAATTGGTCTTCTGCTTGTATCGCGGAATCTCCGAAATTGGGTGTGTTGTTCAGCACCGGCAAAGAAATTTATGTTCTCGATGAGGAACATTGGATTCGAAAAAACTCTCGCTATGTCCATTCCTACGGCATTTGCGGTACCCGCGACAATAAAATATTCGTCTGTGGAAATATCAGTCGCGGCAAACACGCGTTTCTCGAATGGGACGGAGAAGATTTTGAAATTGCGTCTTCCACTTTTCGCTCGCCAGTCCGCAATTATATGGAAGCCGTTCGCGAAGCGCCGGACGGTTCCATATGGGGTTTTGGGCACAATTTCCTGGTTCGATGGGAACGTGGAAACAGCGAATGGCGGGAATATAAAAATCTTCCTCCTCCATTTTTTGAGGATAACCAAAGCCGTCTTTGGTTTGTTGAAAGGGAAACAATTATCCGTATCGAGGGCGATCAATGGGAACAGGTTGAACATGCGGATACCATCTTTCGATTGGATCATGAGAAAAATATTTGGGGATTTTCAAACAATCGTGTAACGAAATGGTCACGGAATGGAGTAGAAACGTTTAATCGAAATGACATCGATCTACAAGGAATCAACGGAGCCAATGTCGATGCCATCGGCCGGATTTGGATTTACGGCAAAGACGAGAATGATAAAAATGCCTTTTCCATTTTCGATGGTTCAACCTGGAAAATCCGAATCATTCCGGAACTGCAGGAAGGACGAATCGACAAAAGCGATTCCGATCCCGGCGATGGGATTTGGTATTTGATCACTCCTCAATCGCCGGAGGTACGATTTCTGGCGCATGTGACGGATTCATTTGTGAATAAGCAAATCATTCCTCATGAGGCTTCGACGGTTTTCACTCCTGATTTTCTTGTTGATTCATCAAACAATATTTGGTTATATGGCGATTATGGTTTATATGCAGGTCAAGAAAATCGGAAAAAATGGCAACGAATCTCGAATCTACCCGGCAGCCACATCAGTGCCTGTTATGAACGTGAGGATGAAGTCTGGTTTGCCTGTCAGGGCGCGACGGGAGGTAAAAGCGGACTGGTTCGCTTTAAAAACGGCGAGTGGAAAACCTTCGAAGCCGATTTGCATTACTCGAGTTCCCAAGCCTTCGACGATTCGATCTATTTCGGGGGGGAAGGGAAAATTTATATCATTTCCGAAGAATCCGGGTGGGAACCAAAACAGCTGACACTTCCCATAAAGGATATTGTCTCCCGCATCATGAAAGATCGAAACGGAAATCTGTGGATCGGGGTGGGAGAAACCGTGTTGCGATTCAAAGCCGATCGGTTTCCTCCCAAAACCGAGCTGATTTACGCAACGAATGAAATACCCCAAAACGGCAGATTACACGTCGAGTTCAATGGACGAGAACGGTTCGTTCCTCGCAACAGTCCCGGAATCACTTACCGATTTTCGTGGCGAATCGATTCCTCGCCGTGGACAGAATTCGACCACGCCCCCGCGAACGGGATTGCTCTTTCCGGCCTTGCACCAGGAAACCATGCTTTGGAAGTCCTGGCGCAAGATGAAAGTTTCACCATCGAATCGACTCCCACCCGTCTTGAATTCACAGTCATTCCTATCCCACTTCAAAATCGAATCTGGTTCAAACCGGTCGTCCTCGGGATTTTCCTTCTTTTACTTTTATTGGCCGCTCATGCCATTCACTCGAGAAAAAAACTGGCATCCTTTGCCGGTGAACTCCAACATCTGGTCGATCAACGCACGATGGAACTGCGATCCTCGGAGGAATTATACCGCCAAACGTTGTCGAGCATTTCCGATACGATCCTATTGACCGATGACAACGGAAAATTCACATTCGTTTCCCCGAATGCCGGCAACATTTTCGAATATACTTTGGCAGAAATTCAGGAATTCAAAACCATATCGGTTTTGCTGGGCAGGAATTTATTCGATCAGGCATTATTGGACGTGACGGACGAAATCCCCAATATCGAATGTGAAATCAGGAACAAATCAGGAAAACAACGTTCCTTGCTGATCAACATTAAACGGGTGAATATCGCCGGTGGAACTCTTCTATACACCTGCCGCGACATCACCGCATGGCAACAGGTGAAAAACTCCCTTCGCGACAGCGAAGAACGATTCCGCACGGCATTTGAAAACGCCGCCATCGGCATGTCGCTGACCGGAACCGACGGACGGTTTCTAAAAGTCAATCAGGCGTTGTGCGACATGGTCGGATATTCCCTGCAGGAACTGCAAACAATGAATTACAAAACCATTGCGTATCCCGACGATTTGCAGAACAGCCAGGAATGCATGCGCAGTTTGCTGTCCGGCGAACATAAATCCCATCTCTTTGAAGAACGCTATCTTCATAAACATGGACACGTGATCTGGACCATCGTCAGCACGTCGCTGATGCGGGATGCCCATCAGACGCCGTTGTATTTTATAACGCAAATTCAAGAGATCACCCAACGCAAACAAGCGGAAGAAAAAATCATTCAGGCGCGTGATTTCTACCTCAAACTCTTCGACAATTTCCCGGCCATGATCTGGCGTTCGGGACCGGATGCGAAATGCGACTATTTTAACAAAGCCTGGCTCGATTTTACCGGTCGAGCAATGGAACAGGAAATCGGCGACGGTTGGGCGGAAGGCGTGCATTCGGACGATTTTTCGCTATGCCTGGATACCTATCAGAACGCTTTTCACAATCGTGAACCTTTCGAAATGGAATATCGCTTACGACATTACGACGGGGAATATCGCATGATTGTGGATATCGCCAGCCCCTTCGAGAATCTGGATGGCCATTTTGCCGGCTATGTGGGCGCCTGTTACGATATCACCGACCGTAAAAAACTGGAAAACCAACTCCGCCAATCCCAGAAGATGGAATCAATCGGCCAACTTGCTGGTGGGATTGCCCACGATTTCAACAATCTGTTAATGGCAATTATGGGATACAGTTCGCTGGCCATGCGAAACCTTCCATCATCCGATCCGATCTGCGCGGACATCGCCGAAATTCAAAAAGCGGGGACGCGCGCCGCCGCATTGACAAACCAGTTATTGGCCTTCAGCCGCAAACAAGTCCTGCAACCAAAAATTCTCAATCTTAACGATTCCATTCTCGACACGGATAAAATGCTACGCCGCTTGATCGGCGAACACATCGAATACATTACGATCCCCATGGCGAATTTGGGACATGTAAAAGCCGATGCGGGACAAATCGAACAAATCATCATGAATCTGGCCGTCAATGCCCGCGACGCCATGCCGAATGGCGGCAAACTCACGATCGAAACCCAAAATATTGAACTGGATACATCCTATTGCCGTCAACACATGGACGTTCAATCCGGCCCCTACGTCATGTTGGCCGTAAGCGACACCGGCCACGGAATGGATCAACAAACCCAAAATCAAATTTTCGATCCGTTCTTCACCACGAAGGAGCTGGGAAAAGGGACGGGATTGGGTCTGTCAACCGTCTATGGCATTGTCAAACAGAGCGGCGGCCACATCTATGTCTACAGTGTACCGGGACAGGGCACGACCTTTAAAATCTATCTTCCCCGCGTGGATGAACCTGGCGAAGTAATCGTTCCGCCGCGCGCCTCAATCGCATCCATGCAAGGGACAGAAACCATATTGTTGGTCGAGGATGAAGAAATTGTTCGATCCCTCATATCCCGCACATTGCGTGAAAATGGCTATTCCGTCATCGATGCCGGTTACGGCAGTGAAGCCCTTGAAAAATGCAACCATTATCCTGATCCGATTCATTTACTCCTCACGGATATCATCATGCCGAAAATGAGCGGCCGGGAACTGGCGGACTGCATGATCCAATCACATCCGAATATAAAAATCCTCTACATGTCCGGCTACACGGACAACGGAATCATACACCACGGCATTTTGGATCAAGACGTTTATTTTCTACAAAAACCCTTTACCTCGGAAGCTTTGCTCCAAAAAATACGCGAAGTGTTAAATGACGTTCCGACATAAGAAATGATGTAATCATAAAATCGTCACATATTATGCAGACGGATGTCCGCACCACGATTTTTAATTTATTACCGGGATATCAATACAGCGTTACGGATTGCCCAATAGGAGGCGGAGTAAATTTTTCATAACGCCAATCCCGTTTGTTCCATTGCAGCCAAGTCAATTTGGAATCATCCAGCGAGACATCGAAAAGGAATGTGGCCGCGGCCGGACGATTGTCGCTGGTCAATTCGGTGATTGCGATCGTGACGCCGCTTAACCGGACTTTCATCTCACCGGAACGGATTTCTTTTTGATTCCATCCCAATCGTTCCACATAATTCAAAGCATGATGAATGCTGATATGAGCGTAAATCGGATTTTTTTCCTCGGGTACAGGGACGTGCGGTTGCGCAAATCCGTTTTGGGGGCGCACGACCATCGTTTTCTCATCGAATCGCTCATACGCAACCGGATCGAGGCTATATGTCGGCGTGAGAATTCGGTCAGGAACGGATTGGTGGTTGATAAGGCGGTACGGAATCAAAAAGCAGGGAGGCACGGGGAGATTGACGAGGATCAAATCATGCTGCTCGATTTCCGCGTCGGGCAGATCAATCGAGCACAGACGATCCATTCCATATTGGATATACTTGAGCAGCTTCGCATGTTGGTTTAGAACGATCGGACCACAAAGGAGATGTAGAAAAACGAAGATACATATCACCGTACGAGCATACTTACGTCTGCGGATAGAATAGGCAAAAGGCGACTCTGTATTTTTGGCGTTATAAACGATTTGTGCAATAAAACCGGCGGCTCCGAATGCGGAGAACATCATGTTTCGCGCGCTGGGAAACGCGGCGCAGAGCGGGATCACCGACAACAATGCGCTAAACAGCCAATATTTTGCAATTTGACAATGCTTCCAATAAGGATAAACCAACCAACCGATCATGATCAGGCAAACGAATGCAAACAGAGCGTAAATGTGGATCGCCGCGGGAGAGAGGAGAATGTAGATATCCGGCGGCGGTACTGCCAACACGCCTAATAATAGAATCGGCGTCCGGGTGACAACGGCGTATAGAAATTGGAAAAAACCATTGGCCGGATCGACGTACAATTCCAATCCCGATATGCCGTATCCCAAAGAAACATAAATAAAACGCCATATCAAAATCAGGATCAGGGTTGGGATCAGAGTGACCACTCGCGTCTTGATCGATCCGGAGTCGATGAAGAGGGAATAGGAAAGCAGATAAGCGAATGTGACCACGCCCGATTCGGAAGAGAGCAGAGAGAGGAGAAGAGCCGTCAGGGCGAGAATATGCCATTTTACCTGATTCCGTTTACGCCAGTGATCATGCATCCACAATACCAGCACCCCAAAAAAAGCGCCGAGAATGGTATGCCGATTGGCCAGAAAGGATATCGGTATCGCATTAATGTGAAAGACGGCGAAGAGAAGCGCCGCCAGCCCGGCCGCCCACCCCATTCCCATGATTTTTCGATAAAACAAAGAGGCGAGGATCACGAGAGCGGCATACCATACCAGACTGTGAACATGCAGGAGTTCGGATGTGTTCGGCCATAAGCGATAATCCATCAGACTGAACGCGGCTGTCAAAGGCCGCCAGAGACAGGCGTTGGTTTCCTCGTCGAACCACCACGGAAAAATGCCGAGATCGATCAACCTGCGGTTTCGTTCCGGATTTCTGTCCCAAAACGAATACATGCTCATCAAACCACTCATTCGCATTTCTTTCGGCAGAGTTTCCTCCGCCTTGGGCGTATCGAGATGAGCGAAACGATGCCAAACGTCATCGCCGAACCAACCCACGTAAACCGTCGGCCATGCCAGCAGCAATGCCAACACCGCCAGAACGACGGGCAGATATATAAATGATAGGAATATTGAAGAAACACATGAGAAACGTTGGGTTGGAGATGGCTGTATGGGTGATCGAGATAATTCGGAGTGGATGGAATCCGTTGATGCACTTCGTTTAATGCTTTCGTTTTTCGTTTCCATCTCGTTTCCCATGATTTCCGATTCCGTTGGCGTCCGCTGATGCGTGTTATGGACAGTGAGTATCACAAAACATTCTGTTCGTCAAGAAAAATAAGTAGACTTATAAATTTATTAATAATA
>QZKN01000137.1 GCA_003598175.1 Candidatus Omnitrophota bacterium | reverse complement strand
TCGCTTTTGGTACGGGGAAATGGGCATGGAACACCTCCTTTCGGGGGAAATTTGGGTAATCTTTGTATGATTAAGATTTAATATATATAATCAGGTGGGGGTTGATTTGGTTGTGCCTTTTCTGCCCGTTATCAACCTCGAATTTAACGAAAATTATATTTATTGAGTATTTAAAGAGTCTCAGATAGAGATGTGTCGAAAGGGATAATTCGAGATCGAGTCACTCATAATCATTCTCCCTTATTTCTCCGAAATTTTCTCCAGAATCCCCATTTCAATCAACTTTAAAAAATGGTTGGATATCTTTCGTGGAATATCTCCGCCCGTAATCAACAATCCCATTTCCATGTTGATATCCAAAGCAAATTCGGTTAGGTTGGCGCTAGAAACTATCGCTCTTTCCTTATCGATGACTGCGCATTTTGCATGAAGGGAACCGTATTTGCCATCCGGATTGGTTGTTCGTTTTTCTTGAGGCCAAACAAACACTTCTGACATTTTGGCCAATTCCGGCCCTATGGCTTTGATCGCATCAAATAGTACTTTGCCGTCACTTTTTCCGATTGATTCGATCACGAAATTTATCTTTACATTCCTTTTGGCGGCGTCAATCAATGCTGCGGTTATTTCTTGAATCTTATATGCCACAAAAGTGACAATCAGGATGGATGCTTTTGATGATCGGATCAAATCAATGAGAACCTGGTATGTCTGACGATACATGCATCCGGGTGGGTTTGGTCCGGTCCAAACCAAATCGATGTTTTGTGTTTTATAATTTTTATTTGTTTCTGTCGAAGCCTTCAGCGCCAACGAGATTCCGACGGGTGAGAGAGTAGTGTAGGAATCTTCCCAATCATGGAATAACTGTAACATCCGGTTTCGTAAATCCGGTTGAGTTATAGATTTTACAATATTTTTTCTCTGCTCGAATGTGGAATCATTTGGAATCGCTTCCAAGCGTGAGCAAATATCGAAAACCATTTCCGGCGGAATATGCCGTGCAATGGCAACGATTGATTGAAGAAGGTGGTTCTCCGATTTCATCATTTCACTTGTTCTTGAAAAATGAGAAACAAGTATTGATCCCCACGGTTTCCGTGATTAATGAGCGATCCAAATACTTATTTCCCCGTTCACACGAGGTTTCCGGGACGAATAGGCAAGCATGACAAGCTGCGCCATGCAACGAACAATCAGACGAAGGAGTATGTTCGGCGCAAAGAGGATCGGAGGAACATAACCGCATATGTTCCAAGCCATGATCGATATGGCGGCCCAACACATCAGGATTCCCAAGATTCACCAAGCCGCCTAATGTTCCTTCCGAATCCGGCGCTGCGGTATAAATGAGGAGTCCGGCCATCGGGTCCATTTCTTTTCCGGAATCCCGTGAGTAGATACGTTCCCGGATACTGGCAGCGCTATATCCGCATTCCAAAGCAAATTGCCTCATTAATGTATGTGAAAACGAGTGAATGAGTATAAAGCGAATGCCGGGAAAACCACTATTCTCCGGTTGGATTCTTCGTTTTTTTCTCCAATCACAATGGGCTTTGAAAAATTCGTTATCAATTTTACGAATTTCATTATTCTTCAACCATGCCAATATAGCCGCTTCGTTAAACTGAAGAAAAATGCCTTCGCCGCGAACCAACGATGCGGGAATCCAGGTGGGAGATTTTCGTGACAATCCGGTTTGCTTGACTTCAGGAATCTCGGTAAGATCGTAATAATCGCCGGGAGATTCAATTCGAGTAAAACCGGTTAATGCTCTGACCTCTTTAATCCGCTCGATTAGAACCACTTTGGTAAAATATTTCTCATACTTTTTTGGAACGGCAACCTCTTTGATTTGGAAATCAGCCGTTTTTTGTGAATCTTTTGGATTGATAATCACATTCCATTCCGGCGTCTTTAAATCCTGAATTTCTTCGTTTTGCGGTTGGTCAGAATTTCTTTTTGTATCGACGGCTTTCCAGATTTCGTCGATGGAAAATTCAGCCAAGGCTTTTAATTGACCAATGGCCCCAAAAGCCTGCAATATTTCTATCGTGACGGCTTGCTCCAAAATATTCCAATGATCATTGACTAACTGGCGCAGTTTATTTTCCGAAGATGGTATATGCAGCGCCGACAGGGTGATGGGAAACCAAAGATTTGAAGCGCCAAGTAGTATCGGCGTCATTTTCCTCTTTTCTTTACATCCTTTTTCTGAAAACATTCGCAAATGGGGATGCCTTCCACGACACCGGGGTAAAACATCGTCTTCTTTTTCAAATGCTTCTGACATTCGACGTGACTTCTTGCACACTTCACATACTATTTCAATATCACGAGCCGTACCGGATACTCCATGTTCAATTAGTTTCAACATGGATTTGCAGGATGTCGGACCTTTATGAACAAATTCGATCCATGGGAAATCATCCAAATGACCATCTTCGCAAGCCACCAAAAAACGTACCGGTAGAACCGTTGGAGGTTTTTTAGTTTTAGGGCAGTTCTCGTGTATATAGCGAATTTTATCGTAATTATAATTGGGTTTCAGTTCGAAAATACCTGAAAAAATCGGCGCAATCAAATCGCAGGCCGGACACCGCAACCATCGGGGGAAAGGAGCGACAGGAATGCCGATGGGGGGTTGTTCCGTATTTTGTGCATAAAAGGTAGTTGAAGCGTCTTCCGGAATTGGAGGTAATTTCAATGATGTGACCTGACTCCCCAATTGATCCTTCACCGCCGCCAACAGTCTTTCTTCCGAAATGGTTGACATGTAATTAATATTCCAGTCTTCCAAACCCATCACCATTACGGAAATATTGGGAAGATCGACGATAGCACCAACGCCGTAGGAAAAAAGAATCTGCGTCGGTCGTATTTCTCCGACTTTGAAGTTATTTCGTATTTCCGTCATGGTGACACACCAGTTTCACAAGATTCCGTTGTATTTGCTTCGCAGGCAGATGATCCCTCATCGAGGCCATAATCATTAAAGATCAAAGAAACCGCCGGTTCGACATCACGCAATGAGGTTAGGCAAGTAAATTCATCCCATCGATCCAACGAAGGCGATTGAAGCAGGTTGACAACGACGCCTTCTTTTTCTCCTGCTTTCTCTCTTTTTTCATAGCCAAGAATTCTTCCTCCAGCAGTATTACGAGCCTCTTTGAGCCAAAGGTCGATTTTCAGATTCAGCATTTTTTTGATTTCTTCGCCGATTTGCGAATCTCCCAAAACACCGGTTGCACGATTTACAATGGCATCAATCGCTGCTTTTACGAAAAAATGATTCGATTCCAATTCTCCTGCTTGCTTATTCTCATTGAAATCTTGTCCCGCCAGGCGGATGAGAGAAACAAGAATAGAGGTTAAACCTCGATCCAAGGCTCTCGCGGCAAATGGAGTTACCGAAATCGATTCTACGTGTTTGTAGAAAGTGGCATGATAATGCTCAAAGGTTTCATAATGGGATAAATCACGAGGTCTGGCCCAGTTATAGATTGTACAGATCAGTCCGGGAAATTTACGTCCCACCCGGCTGGTGGCTTGAATGTATTCCGCCGTGGTTTTGGGTTGTCCCGTAACCACCATTAAGCCCAACCGTTGGACATCGACGCCGACGGAAATCATATTAGTGGCAAGCAGCACATCGATGGGGAATGGAGTTGTTTCTTTTTTTCCATTTTTATTCTTGCGCTTTTTCCCACGTTCCGGTTCGAAAACACTTTCGATGCGATCCAAGACACGCGGAATATCGGTTGCGCCCTTTCTCGATGTCAGTTCTTCCACAACATTCAAATACCTTCTTGCCAATCCCCGTTTATCCATATCCTCCAACCGGGTGCGGATATCATCATCGACCAGACGCCGGGTTCCACCCAATTCTCGCATGGAGTTGAAATAACCAGCTACTGTCATCCACGGATCCACACAAACACCATAATTTTCGTATAATTTTTGAGATGCCGCCAGCAGAGCGACATAGACTCGAATCAAAACGGCTTTATTTCGTTTTCCGGGTGCGCATATGCCGACGTAACGACGACCGGGATACTCCTCACCCGGTTTCCGCTGAATGGAAAAGAAATTGTCTTGAATTTCCGTACATTGCGGTGGAAATATCTGTACCGACCGGTAAAAAATGCTTTTGATTTGTTCCGAAGCCCGGCGAATGGTTGCTGTGGAAGCGATCACTTTGGGTCTGACTTTTTTGCCATCCACCTCCCACGAACAGAGTTGATCGATGGCGGTTTCATACAATCCAACCAACGTTCCCAAAGGTCCGCTGATTAAGTGTAATTCATCTTGAATGATCAAATCGGGGGGGCGTAACAGCGCATGGTCAACTGTTTTTACCGCCGGATATTCCCTTTTTTGAGGATGCGAATCCGCATCTTCAATTTCCGGACTGCGAAATCCATGTCGAGGGCATAAACCGGTGATTTGACCGAAGAAGGTTTGAATCGCGCCTTTCCACGGCATTTGTGCAAATTTATCGACGGTGGCAATCAGCAAAGCCGGTGGATTGCGATAGATTTCTTCATCCACCACCAAAACCGGGATTCCTTCATGGGGTGATTTTTTCTGGCTGAATTCGCAACGGCCCAATGGGTCGCCGCATGACAGGATAGTGCGCTTTCTATTCTCATCCACTCGAATATGTTTTCCCGGCTGGATTTCACATCCACACCACGGACAATGAGTCAATTGCGCCGGTGTGCCGACATTGGAAAAAGCGCTGGCTTGCCAATCATGTTTCTGGCGAATCGCCTCATTGCTTTGTTCCGTCGTATTTGGAGTAATACGCATCCCCACCCACATCCCGATGCGGAAAGGAGTGTTTCCCCATTTCTTAACTTCTTCTCTGCGGATGACTTCACAGGCGCAAATCAACGCCGTCGCCCGTTGAAATTGTTGGATGGTTAACAGCCGAAGTGTATAGCGCATCAATACGGCCAATCCCGGTTCACCGGAGCGCCCACCGATCTCTCCCTGCAACCTTCGCACTCCCATCGTGTAGGCGGAAAGCCCCAAATACGCTTCCGTTTTGCCTCCGCCGGTCGGGAACCAAAGCAAGTCGGCGATGGCTTTGTCACTCTCCGCACGCTCCGAGTGATGAAGATCGGTTAAACCGGGCAGATTCAACAGAACAAAGGCCAACTGAAACGGATACCAACTGCGATTTTGTGGAAGATCTAATTCTTCTATATTCGCAGTTCCATCACGGCGTTTCTGTAATGAGAGCAATGTGTGAACGCGTTGTTTCCACATGGCTTGGTTGGCAAAACGAAATGCTTCTGCGGCGATTGGATTGGACGCCAGCAAATCGATTCCCTCTTGAATCCGCCGTAAGATGGTTTCGCATTCTTTTACGGCTGATTCAGCAACCGGCCGGTAGTCCTTTAAATCAAAATTAGGATCATCAATCTTCCGTTGTTCGTTTTCGATCCATTTGCGGTAAGCGTCCGTGATCACACCTAATTTGTTCTTAAATTCCGGATCGGCGGTTTCCGAAAGTTCTTTCATATCCAACACCAGACCGGCCAGGTCGGGATTGTCTTCGACCGTCGGAGGGGTTTGTTTGGGAACTTCATAAGCGGGGATAGCGACGGTGCGAATGCGAACGGCTTGTTTGGGATCATTCGGCGAGGTTTCGGCATGAACGGATATTCCATGCCCTACCGCAAATTCCACATGATTCCGATAGACCATATCCAAGGTTTCTTCTTCATCATAGGTCAGTGGATCGATACGGTTTTTATCCCGATGATAGGCGCGTTTGCGAAAGATGGCGTCACCATCCGGCGACTCCACGATCAATTCCGGCTGAAACAACCATGTGCTATCCGCCAATTGCAGGGGAGCCGTTTGTTCATTGACCAAAAAAACACTCACGATCCAGAGATGCCCCAAATCTCGTATCACTCCCCGCACATAAACATCCCCTTGTTCCGGATTGACGATCCAGTTTTCAATCAATCCAACTTTCAGCGGAATCGGTGGGGATACGCCTTCAATGGGAACTCGTTTCCATACTTTTTTGGGAGCGCCGGTTTTTTCATTCTGCAGAAATTCACTGTCCGTGCGGATATAATTCCCCCAACGGGCGGTAATCCGTATGGCTTTGGCCTCGCGCTCAACGGCAAAGGTAAAACCGAAAGAAGACGGAATCAATGTTTCGATAGGAAGCGAACCGGGATCGGTTGCACCTTCTTCGACGCTATCCATCCCGTCCACCGCCAATTCATCCTGCTCTTCCGCGCGACAGGATTGCTTTTTCGAAGCCAGCATCCCTACGATATAGCGGTCGCTCACCCGCATTTCATCGATTTCTTCATCCGGACCGGCGGCAGGTCCCAACAGATCACGAAATACCAACTCTTCCAGTTCCCGGCGAATTTCCGTTGCTGTAGGGGAGGTGAGTTGAGACATATTCTTTGATCCCATCATGGAAATCTGAACTTTTTCAACGCATGACAAGATAAATCATGCGGGGGTAAAATGTAATCCGACCGTTTGGCTAGGTCATTTATAATCGTATTACACTGATTCTCTTTCAACTTGTTGTCCAGAAAAAGTTCATGCAAAATGATCGCCATATTTCCAACATGCAATCCCTTTTTTATCATAGTTTCCGCCAGGTCTTTGTCGGCGGTGACTACCGCATATGATCCATGAATGGCGACCGCATAAATCAACTGATCGACTTGGGCGATGGAACAAGAAAGTTGAGCATGTTGTAAAATTTCCGCAATGACTGTAACGGAGGGAAGTTCGATGGGATGAACAAATTTACGTAAACGCTCTGCTGTAGCCAAATACAGATTATCCGATGATAAACTTGGCTCGATTACCCGAACGGTTTCAAAATGCTTCATAATCTCCGGATGATCCAGATTTATTTTATCCAGAGTGATTAAAGAGCAGGTATCAAATAGCGCTTTATCCCACCAGTTCACTTTGAGGGGCCATCCATTTCGCTGTGATTTCTTTCGCTTGGTTTACTGTGATTTGTAGTAATTCCGCAACCTTGGCCACACCGATTTTTTCTTGCAGAAACGCCGAACGCACCAAACGCATGAACCGTGTGGATTTTTGCAATAGATCTACTGGTAATGGATTCGGTTCCAAATCCTCCATTTTCGCTTTTCCACGAATTTTCAGAATTTTCTTCACTTTTGTAATCAGTTGGGGATATTCAATTTTGGTTAAATGATTTTGACTCACCCGATTATAGAGGCACCAAAAGCTCACCCGAAACACTTCTTTTAACGAAATGAGCGCGTGAACCAACGGGAGATTGTATAACCGCTCGTTATTCCATATTTCCATCAAGTCATCGGTGGGAACCAGAAAATTCCCGGCGAATAAATCGGCCTCTTTTTCATAATCTCTTTCATTCTCTTCCTCTTCCGTTGAAGCGGTATACAACTTCGGATGCAAAACCAGATGCCCCAATTCATGAGCGGCGCTGAAAATGGTTCTTTCAATAATCCGGTCTCGTTCCCGCAGCATAATCAGGCTCATATCCCCTTGCCGGGCGCTTAAACCATCTAATCCGTCGGCATCGGTTTGAAAGAACAAGGAGCGAATCCCCAAATTTTCCAATACATTCAAGATGTTTTCCGGCCCGCTATCCGCTATGTCGCAACTTTCACGAGTTTTGTCCGCCGCGGTTTGAATCCATTGCTCCAGCGGCATTTCTTCGGGATCGAACGTGAACGGGCGAAATTTGGAGATTAATTTTGTTCCCGTAATTTCCTCAATTTCCGTATAAGCATGGAAATACTTGCGAGCCGCCACCATCAGCAAGGGATTTTTTGTAATGGCCTTATGCGCGCGAAACGCAAATTGGAGCGCTTGTTCCGACAAGCCTTCCGCAAAAAAATCCGTAATTCGGCAACCCAAGGCATTGGCGATCTTGTACAAATCCCCGGTGGTCGGTTCGGTCTTTCCGCTTTCATAGTTGGTAATGGTATTGCGGCTGATCCCGACAATGTTTGCTAATTGGTTGATTTGAATACGAACCGCTGTACGCAGGTGTTTGATTTGTTCACCCACATCAACCGTTCTCAAATTGTTACCAGCCATGATTTGTTCCCTTTAACCGCCTTGCTTCCTTTTGAGCGTGAGTCCCATGCTCTAAAGTACAAAATAGCATGATTTTACACAAATTACAAGAAAAATGCACATTTTTTTGTGCATATTCACACGGTAGGGTGGGTTGAGCGCCAGCGATACCCACCGTTTCCTCTCGATCCATTGCCATATTTACGAAAACCACGGTGGGATTCGTACCTCATCCCACCCTACCAACATGTAGGGTGGGTTGAGCGATAGCGATACCCACCGTTTCCTCTTGGTGGGATTCGTACCTCATCCCACCCTACATTTTCAATTAGCGATAGGCTTTCCCGCGATGGGTGATGGATTCAATCCACACAATTCGTTCTTTGTACAAAATGTGAAAAATGATCCGCCACGAGCCGAGTCTGTACCGCAGACTTCCGGAAAATCGCCCACGGAGGGCGTGAATATTGGGATGGGTAAACTCACCTTCTTCAAAATGCTCGAAAATCCGATCCATCCGCTGACGGGTATCTGCATCGAGTTTGAGGTAAGATTTCTCCGCTTTTGTAGTCAACCAAACCTCATACACCCTTTTGAACCTCACGCCAGGGCCGCCCCTCGCCCCGTTTGGCTTGTGCGCGTCCTTCTTCGACGTCCCTACGCATGGCTGGATCGTTGAGTATTTCTTGGGTGGCTTCCCATTCTTCCCGTGATTTCAAGTATTCAGCGTAATCAGCGACTTGCTCGACGATTTTGGGGGGAAGATTCGCCACCGCCGATTCCAATCGTTGATATGCTGCCTGGTTTTTTGTCATTTTTTTATCTCTGCAGTAGGGTGGGTTGAACGAAGTGAAACCCACCATGTTTTGATGTATGATAACATAACGGTTGAAACGGTGGGATTCGTAACCTCCTCCCACCATTACATCTCGAAAAACCGACAAATTGGCGAATGGTCCCGGTGGGATTCGTTCCTCATCCCACCCTACATTAATTTATTTCGTGCTCATGTGTGGCGTGGATTCCTTGCGTTCCCGCAATGATTGCTGCGATTCCCTTAAGCGTTGTGTTTTTTGTTTCCAATAATTCAATTCTTGTTCACTCGTCATTCCTTCAATATCCTTCATGATTTGTTCTCCGCCTTTGTGCATCATGTCTGCACGATCAAACGATTTTCTGCCGGTTGCGGTGGGATTCGTTGCCTCATCCCACCCTACGATTTTCTGATGGTTGTGGTGGGATTCGTTGCCTCATCCCACCCTACGATTTTCTGATGGTTGTGGTGGGATTCGTTGCCTCATCCCACCCTACGATTTTCTGATGGTTGCGGTGGGATTCGTTGCCTCATCCCACCCTACGATTTTCTGATGGTTGTGGTGGGATTCGTTGCCTCATCCCACCCTACATTATTCTCCCATGCAAGTTTTCATCAATCCATTGGGTTCGCTTGCTCCCCATTCCGATTCATACCAATTTAATTTTACATAACGCTGAAATGTTGACCACGGCCAATCTTTGGGATTGGTAACCAAGCCATGTTTGACCGGATTGTAATGCAAATAATTCAAATGGTGGTTGAAATCGCTTTCATCTCGAATCAAATGTTCCCAATACCGGCGTTGCCAGACGGTTCTTTCACCTTTTCTCATTCTTGAATTTGAGGGTCGAACAAGTTCATCGTTCTTTTTCAAGTATTCTCGTGTGAAATTGGCTTTGATCAATTTCCACCGCTCGGAAAAGTTGGAATCGCCTTCGGGTAAACTCCAAATGGTATGAAGATGTTCGGGAAGAAGGACAAATCCTTCGATTTGAAATGGCCAATTCACCCTTACTTTTTGAATGACTTCTTTCAACAAATCTTTGACATCCTCATTCACAAAAATTTTCTGCCGCCGGAATGTAACCACCGTGAAAAAATAAGTTGATTGAGGTTGATAAAAACGATGATAGTGCGACATATTTTCACGTAGGGTGGGTTGAGCGATAGCGATACCCACCGTTTCCTCTTGATCCATTGCCATATTTACGAATGCCCCGGTGGGATTCGTACCTCATCCCACCCTACCAACATGTAGGGTGGGTTGAGCGCCAGCGATACCCACCGATTCCTCTCGATCCATTGCCATATTTACGAATACCCCGGTGGGATTCGTACCTCATCCCACCCTACAAATTCTCAAACAATTCCATCGAATGGTTTTTCTTCTTTCCTTTCCCCGCGCCTTTTTTCCCCTTCTTTTTATCGTGTAATCCTTGGCGCATTTCTTCTTCGTGTCTTTCGTGATTCAATAACAAGAGCCGGTCGAGCACTTCCATGCGGGCGTCTTCGCAAATCGTGTAGCGCTGGCCTTGTTTGGTTTCGTGGAAGCCGTGCCCCAATGCAAGGTCTTCCCAGCCATACGCCTTGGCCACCGCATAATCCATCTCCACATGCAATTCCCGCAATTTTCGGATATCCTCCGCCTTCTCGTGGGTGTTGTGAAAGCGGTTGTAGGTTTTGGTTAATCCTTCCTGGCGGGTCAGCATAATCTGTTGGCGGTGCTCGTAATAGATTTTGCCAATCCCTTCCAAATTCTCCATCATTTTGGGGAAGGGGAAGGTTTCGAAATTAGTCGTTGGAGTATATGACATATCAAGTCGTAATGTTGTTCCATAGTTTATTGACCATTCCCAATGATGTGTGCTTTGAAGTAATGAAAATTCGTATACAGATTCAAATGCAAAAACAATTAATTTTGCATCATATACACATTTATTGGGAAAAAAATACCAAGCCCATGTTTTACTTACTTGAGCCCGCACCAACACCCTCTCCATCCCCGCTATGGTGGAATAAAGAGCAGGGCGTTTTTCTGCATAATGCCACCATTTTTCTCTATATATTTTTCTATTATCATTTTCTCTTTGAGGTTTCACCTTCTCCTCAACAATCGCCAAGCAATCCGGATAATCCGCCGCCACTGGTCCATTATAATCCTCCGGCGCAGTTTCCCGATTCAAGGGCCAATCGAAAAAGTTGATCACCCAACGGCTGGGGGATTGATCGGGGCGGGAATTTAAATCTTCGCCGTTGAGATAGGGGAACAGCACATCTTTGTTCTTTGGATTTCTCTCGATCAACCCCTGCGCTTCTTCCGGCGTCATAACAAAACCCATGCCGAGAACGATGGAGCCTTGAAACGATTGATCGGCGTTGGCGGCCAGGCGATAAGGATTGCCGATGGCTTTTCCCGGTTTGGTTAGAAAAGACGTAATACCGCTTTGCGGTTTTTCGTCGAGAAGGTATTGATTTTTCCACTTTCCTTTGCGCAGCCAAACATGCGCCACTTCCAAATTGGCTTCCCCCGACCATTTACGGCTGGGAATCGCCCGAGGAATAGCGCAACCGTTCTCTGTTAATTGCCCCAAACCCACCTCACGGGTGTCTCCTTGAGCGATGGTATTGGTGGCGAGCAAGCCGAATCCGCCGGGATGGCGCAAGATCATATTCGCCCGCAAGAAGAAATAGGAACAAATATCGGCGCTGCCTTTTTTGCCGTTCGCCAGATGATCGATCAGATAATTACGGTAATCGGTTCCCAACTCGCCGGTGATTTTCTGCCCGCCCATAAACGGCGGATTGCCGACAATGGCGTCAAAACCACCGTTTTTGCGTTGAAACACTTCGGGAAACTCCACCGGCCAATGAAACGGATGGCGGGAACTACTTACCCGCTCCGCTTTTTGATGGAGATATTCCTGCGCCAAGGTTTTCAGAACACGCATATCCCGTTCAAACTCCTCGCCTTTGCCGTGCGTTAAGACGCTGTGCACATGATCGAGGATGATATTACGTAATTCATCGAAATCTTTGTGCGGTTTACCGCTTCGCTTCTCCGCATTCCCATCCGCCGTGGCGATGGCTGCGCCCACGATCAGGTCTCCGATCAAGCGCACGAAATCGACGGCTTGATCCGCCTCTTTTAATAATTCCGCCTTGCGATGTTGATCGTGAATGTCGTTGACGGTGTACGATTCCAGCTGCATCCGCTTTTCCAGCGCCTGCCGCATGGCCTTTTTGGCGGTTTCCGATTGAAACCAAAAAAATCCCTGCACATCCGTAGGGTGGGTTGAGCGATAGCGATACCCACCGTTTTGTTCCGATATACCATCGGTGGGATTCGTTGCCTCATCCCACCCTACGCAATTGGATGAATTTGTAGGGTGGGTTGAGCGATAGCGATACCCACCGAGTGCATCCGATGAACCCCCGGTTGCGGTGGGATTCGTTGCCTCATCCCACCCTACTATTTTAATATCGGGGTTTATATGTACGTGATCGATTTGCATCGCATGATGAGCGCCTAACAATGAATCCCCGCACTTCAACGCATGATCGAGGAAGGTGAAGGGGCGATCTTTGTACATCGTGATCAGCCACAGCGACAATTTCGCCATTTCCACCGCCATCGGATTCTTATCCACGCCGTAGAGGCATTTTTCCGCTGTCAACCGCCGCGCCATGACCTTGCGTTCTTCCTCATCCGCCGGAAGAATCCGCTCACTCACCTGTCCGGTTACCGGATCGGCGTAAGGAACCGTCAATGTCAGCTCCTCGCCGTTTTGCCGGGCTTTCTCTTCCGCTTCTGCCCATAACTGAGTCACAGCATCCGCCAGATAGCGGCAAGTCTGCACCAAAAACGCTCCCGATCCCATCGCCATGTCACAGATTTTCAGATCGAAGATTTCCTTGAACGTCAACCGGCGGCTTTCTTCCTTCGATTTCCCTTCCGCCAAATCGGGATACAAAATCGGCTCCAGCGTGTATTGCACGATGGGTTCGGTTAACGAGCGGGGGGTGTAATGCGTGCCGGTGCTGCGCCGATCCGAGCCTTGCGTTACATACACACTGCCCGCCGGAATCACGACGGGATATCCGAAACTGTCGTCCCGCACCAATTCCGCAAACGGAAGCGCCTGCCGCAGAAGTTCCTCGTCATTCTCGCAAACGCTGCGCAAACGATCCATGCGAAACATATCCGGCTCTGCCAGCAAATCTTTCTTCAATGCGTTTTCCGAACGCCCGGTTATTTGTTTCAGAAATTTGATTAGGGATGAATGGTTGTTCGTTCGTACCAATCGCTCCAATTCCGACAAGGCAATTTCCGGTTCGTCGCCTTCCTTGGCTTTTAAACTGACGACCACCTCGGTTGCTCGTTTGGCGGTGTGATCCAGTAAGCCTTCATACACATGCCCGATTTGTTCGATATCCAGCGCCCGAAACGACAGCCGCCGGGATTCCGCCGGTCCCCCACCCGGCACTTTGACCCGCAGAATTTGCAGCGATTCCAGCAAATGCAGCACGGTGCGGTTATCTACCGGCAACGGTTTGGCTTGATCGTCTTGCCAACTCGTTCCCGGCGTGCGTCCTTCAAGAAAGGGATAGTGATCCGGATCGAACAAGTCGCCGCCATATGCCGGTAAATTCAGCCGGTCATGATGTATCCCGCCATGAACCGCTCGAAACGTAGCCAACAAGCGGCACCAGGCGTCTCGCCGCCGCTCCAAAATTTCTTCCCCATGCTTATCGGCGGCTTCCCGCAGTTGTTCCTGCATGGTCGAAACCGCGTAATTTCGGCTATAGAGCTCGTCATCGAGCGGAAAAAGTTTGCGTTCTTCGGCGCAAAATAAAAACACCAATCGCATCATCACCGTCAGCGCCGCATTGTAGAGTTCAGTTTCGGAAATTCCTTCCAGCAAGGTACGGTGGGAATCCCTATCCGCCCGGTCCAACGTTTGCACCAGCATTTCCACCGCCCGCCGCACCTGCATCCCCAACTGCTCAGTGACTTCCTGCTGATTTTTGATACTTTCGTCGAATAAGGCTGCCAGTGTATTGGATTCATCTACCGAAAAGAATCGATGAACGTCCAATAAATTCTGAAACGCCCGAAACGTGATCAATTCTTCCAGCCACAGATGGGCGTACCAACGAATATAGCTGGTCGTCTCTCCGCTTTTGGCATGAACCAGCATCCATTCTTCCCCATTGCTCACCAATCCCAGCGGACACCCGACGCCGTGCAGCAATTCCATCATGCGAGTGGCGGGAGCCGCCTGCCAATGCCGCCCGGCGATGGATTTTTCCAATGATTGAGTGGGCGGATAGAAATTGACCAACATGCGAGGCTGCCGGGTATCGGGATCGATCACCGCCAAATCCGGCCTTAAGGTTTCCCCCCATTCCGGAAACGCCGCATAGAAATTTTGGACTCCTTGCTCCTGAGCCAACACTTCATCCGGCAGTTCCAAAATCACGGTCAAAACATATCGCATCCAGGCATGATGAATGGCGGGACTGGTTTTGCTTTCAAACCACTCATCATAAGTCGTGCGGAGTTCTTTATATTGATCCGCTTTATGGCTCCCCAATCCTTGCGGAAACGCACGTAGCAGAACCGGCATGGTTAGAAACGGTCCGGATACGTCCAGCAAAGAAATCCATTCAGCATGATGACGGGCGATGGACATAGGAAAAATCCTTTGTAGGGTGGGTTGAATGAAATGAAACCCACCATTTATTCCTCGAACTATTTGATTTGCCTATGGTTAAGGTGGGATTCGTTGCCTCATCCCACCCTACGCATTGCGAACGATTTCGGTGGGATTCGTTGCCTCATCCCACCCTACGCATTCATCTTTTTTGGTACAAGAAACGTAACCGCAATTGGAAACATTCTCGGCGATGGATTGGAAAAACGCTTGCGAATCAATTCCGATTCTCGTTCGATTTCACCGGGAATTTGTTGCAAGCGATAGCGCAAATTCTCGATATCCTGCTTAAACTGATCTTTTTCCGTTAAATCAAAAAGAGTAAGTTGTACATCGGAATCCAATTCATCCAATTCGTGTTGAATGCTGTTCTTTAATTCGGTTAAATTGCTGGTAATATCGGCGATCTCTTTTTCCGAGCGGTCTTGCAGTTGTTTGGTCAGTCCGTCGAGCCGCTCTTTCATCCGCGCTTCCAGCGCCGAAATCAATGAGTCTTTGTGTTTGGGCCAAATTTCGGCAAACTTCTGCTTAAATGAGGATGAAGCGGCTTGAGGCAATGCTGAGAGAACTGCATTTCTGGTATCTCCCACATTTAAACGGCTAAACCGCCCTTCCTTCAATATCCCACCAGCCATGATGATTTCTTCATGCAAACGATGGTTGTCGTCGCCAATGATCACCAGCCGGGCATGAGCAATCACGGCAGGAGTCGAAAGCACGTGATCGGGAACCAATCGCGCCGTTACACGATGAAGATGTTTTTTATTGGTAGACCATATTTCCGCCCGCAAGAGCCGCAAACACATCTGCACCAACCGATGATTCAAATGGCACAAAACCACATCGTCCCGCTTGGCGATTATGCTATGATCGAATGTGATCGGCCGAATCTCACCGCTATGCGGATGCGCCAATCCATGCGAACAGAGACTCCAACTGCCGCTGAATTGAGGTAAAGAAAAAACCGGACAGTGTTTCCGTACTCCAGCCGGATCCGGCCATATCCCATCAAGTTTCGCTTCGATCAACGGCGGTTGTCCGGCCAGTTGTAAACCGATATCGACGATATGCCGAATATTTTCCGGCGAATAACGGAACGCGCGCTTCGTCTCTTCCATCTGATCCATGAACCGCTGGATTTGCTCCCGCAGATTGCGTTCCTGTTTTAAAACCTGCGCAACTTTTTTAGCGGTTTCTTCCGCGGATTCGGTTTCCAACCGGCTGCGATTACCCAACATCGCTTCTTCCACCTGCTGCGCGATCACCGGTCCCACTTTCCCCAAATCGGTGCGGATTTGATCGACCTTGATTGCCACCCGTTTCAAAAATTCCAAATCGGCTTCCAACTCACCCACATTCAAATCTACCATTCCCGCTTGCGATTGATACCCCTTACAGACGAAATGGTGAATCAGAACCTGATTCGCCCGCTGTCCGTGCCGGTCGATACGTCCGTTGCGTTGTTCCATGCGATTGGGATTCCAGGGAATCTCGAAATGGATCAATTTATTGCAATAGTTTTGCAGATCGATCCCTTCCGAAGCCGAATCGGTCGCCAACAAGATTCGCACCGAACTTTGCGCAGGACTCGCCTGGAACGCGGCTTTGACTTGCTCCCGTTTTTCCGTATCCATCCCCCCGTACATGGTTTCCAAACGCTCTCCATGCGTGAGACCTTCCGCTGCCAGCATGGTATGCAACCATTTCTGCGTATCACGAAACTCGGTAAAAATAATAACCCGCTCGTTAGACCATTTCCCGTTCGGCTTGAGAATTTTCAACAACTCGCGAATCAATTCCTGGGTTTTGCAATCGGGACGGCGCACGGCGTCATCCGCCCATTCCCGCATCTGTTTAAGATATTGTTTCTCTTCCGGCCTGAGATCACTGAAGAGTTTCGTCGTGGCGTCGACGGCGTCGGTTTCGGATTCGTCATATAAATCATCATCCGCATAATCTTCCTCGATGCGTTCAACCATCTTTTGCAGGATGCCGATGGATGGTTTACTGATCGCTTGAGACCGTTTGCGTTGAGCATTCTTCAATGATTCCTCATGTTTTCTGAGCGTGGATTGAAAAGCGGCTACCGAAGAAAACAACCGTTTTTTTAATAATTTCAAAACAAATTCAGTGGCAAACGATTCTTCTCTCGAACTCACATGTTTTAACCGGGATCGTGTATATTGATGGAGAATGCGATGAATGTCTTTTTCTTCCCGCGAATATTCCACTTCGATGGGAACCAATTCCCGTTTTGGAAAACGAGGCGTTCCATCCCACAACGGCGGCAATTCCGATTTTAATCGGCGAACCATAATCGGAGCCAGTTGTTTGTGATCCGGAGCGATCCCCCGCGCGAAACGTTGATTATCCAACAGTTCCAACAAAGCCGAAAAACTTTCCGGATATCCGTTATGAGGCGTGGCGGTCAGAAACAACTTGTGTTCGAAATGAGGAACCAATTGGCGAATGGTTTTGGTTCTCTTCGAATCGATGGCATATTGATTCCGTCCGGAAGGAGCGACATTATGAGCCTCGTCCACAATCAACATATCAAAACGGCGTGGATAAATGGCTTCCCCGGCAGCCGGTAAAATCTCCATAAACTGCCGCAAGGTTCGTTCCTGTTTGAGATAATCGATGGAGGTAATCAAACGAGGAAAATGATTCCATGGATTCACGTGCAAGCCACGTTTTCTTCGTAAATAACGGATCAATTCCCGATCAACGATACGAAACTCCAAACCGAACTTATCCCGCATTTGATCCCGCCACTGCACTTGTAAGGAAGCGGGACAAACCACCAGAACCGTCCGTACCCGATGCCGAATAATGAGTTCCTGCGCCACGAGTCCGGATTCAATCGTTTTCCCCAAACCCACATCATCGGCAATCAACAAATTTACCCGCGGCATTCGTATCGCTCGAACCAATGGATCTAATTGATAGTCCTCGATTTCAATCCCACTGCGAAAGGGTGATTGCAAGGAACGAATATCGGCAGTAGAAGACGCCCCCCAATTCACGGCATCCAAAAACGCATCCAGCAAAGCGGGATCATCAAAACCGGCTGCTGGTTCCGGCAAAGACACATCATCCCGCACAAAAGCCCCCGGCTCGATCTCCCAAATCACCTCAAGTTCCTCTCCCAACGAATCGTCTTCAATCGATGAAAGAGAAACCAAATGCTGCGATTTCCGCAACCGATCCCCCACCAACAGAGATGGAAGAGTCGATTGATTCACATTCAAAACCACAAAAGGACGCTCTCGAAGATTCACGATCTGCCCGATTTCCGGCGCACTCACATACGTGTTATTCATTGAATTGCCTGTTTGAAATTTTTTTTGCAGCCTGTTTCCATGCGATGCGAGGAAAAACCTTTATCTGACCAATTAATTATTTGTAATAGGTTATCACTACTTTACATTTGTTTTAAAGCGGTGTTTGCCTCCAACTGATTTTATTCTCTAACGGAAACACGGATAAGTGGCAGAGTGAATCCGAATACCACCCAAATATTGGTTTCGATGATGTGTTGCAGGCGTCATTGGTTTGTTCCTTTTTTGTAGAAGCATGAACGAATAGGGAATGCGAAACAAATCTGTTCTGTGTTGCCGGTTATGCAATCGTTTTGACAAACGAGTTTTTTTTCCCTTTTTTTCATCACTCATTCGGCGAAAAGATTAACAAAAACAATGCCAATGTGGAGAAGCGAGAAGTAATATTGCGATAACTCTCTGATTTTATTTAGATTAGATAAGGTGAGATGAAATAAAGAAATTTCTCGGACACCCGGCAAGGGCAAGGGGGATCGATCAATTATTGATGCGTAATCGTGATGGAATGCTCAACATTTGCATATTCACCATCGATAATACTTTTCGTCCCCCCCGTAAAATCACAAACGATCGTCTCGTATCCATTTTAAAATATAAACTGTCCAGCCAAAATCGCTATTGATCACTTGTATCAAAACCGTTTTTCCGATCAAGCTCTCAAGCACGTTATCGTCATCCAAATCCGTCACCTTTTCGATCTTCACG
>QZKN01000092.1 GCA_003598175.1 Candidatus Omnitrophota bacterium | reverse complement strand
GGCGATTTTATTTTGTACCTGCACTTCGGGATGATAAGAAAATGGCAGCGGCGGTTCATCGCCGGGCTGCTTTTCCAACGACGAAAAGTCGATGCTGTCCTTGGCCAGGCGTGCGGGAGTGCCGGTTTTCAGCCGTCCGAGCGAAAAACCGAGAGCGGTCAGGTTCTCCGCCAGGACAAGAGAGGGGCTGTCGCCGATGCGTCCGCCGGGAACGGTGTCGAGGCCGAAATGGAGGAGGCCGCCGAGGAACGTTCCGGGCGTGAGGATTACGGCGCGGCCGTACAGTTTATTACCCTTGCGATCGGAAACGCCGACCGCTGTATTCTTTTCAACCAACACCGATGAGCCTTCTCCGGCCAGCAGATCGAGTTTGGCGATGGATTGCAAACGTTCCTTCATGACGGCCGAATAAAAAGGGCGATCGGATTGGGAGCGCGGGGATTGCACGGCTGGGCCTTTGGAAGCGTTCAACATGCGAAAATGAATCCCTGCGCGATCGGCGACATGAGCCATGACGCCGCCGAGGGCGTCGATTTCACGCACAACCTGGCCTTTGGCCAAGCCGCCGATGGCGGGATTGCAGGACATTTTAGCCAACGCGTCGAGATCAAAACTCAACAAAGCGGTTTTGCAGCCCATATGGGCGGCAACGGCGGCGGCTTCACAGCCGGCATGGCCGCCGCCAACAACAATGACGTCATAATCGTATTTCATTATTCATCGAGACCTTTGTTGCGCTGGCATCCTGCCGGAAATTTACATGAAAAAATTGTGGTGCGGACCTCTGGTCTGCTCGTGCAGACCAGAGGTCCGCACCACAACATTTATTCATCCTTCGTTGTGATCAACCGATCACGCCGGTATCTATGATAGCCGTTGTAAAAAAATCGCGGAACGACTTCCACGTTGTGGAAAAATGCGAAAAAAATGTTCAATACAGTGTATAGTTCACTCCACAGCCGAGCGGCAGCGGTTCTGCAGATTTTACTCCTTTTTCATTGATATAAATATAAACAGCCGTTTCCGTCGTCAGCGTGATGTCGGAAATGTGATCACCATTCATGTCGCCGGGCAGGATACTTTCTGCGGATTCGGGCATTTCGAAGAGCACAATGCGTTTTCCGTTGTTGCCGTAAAGCGCGTGGGAATCCGCGATAACGAATTCGTCGATTCCATCGCCGTTCCAATCGATCACCGCATGGTGACGGCAGTAATTCGAGACGATTTGCGCCAAGTGATTGCCGTTTTCATCCAAAATCCACAGCGGGCTTTCCCCGGTTGGCCGGTGATCGATATCGACAAGAATTTGTGGTCCGGGAATGTGAGGGAATATTTTGCCAATGCTGATGGATTCGAAATGATGCCCGGCTACTTCCCAAATCGTTTGACCGATTCCATCGACGACGGCGATGTTGTTCGCGCCGCAACAAGTCAACGCCAAACGGAAATTTTCGGGATTTTTTCCCGCACGCAACACGCGGACGCAATCAAGATGGCCGCGCTTTTGATCCACTTTTTCGGATTGAAAAACCCAGCGTACGGCGCCATCGGGATTGAGTAGGGCATAACCGGCCATGATTTCATCTTTCCCATCGCCGTCGATGTCGATGGGAACCGGTTGATGCGCGGTTCGGTATCCGCCCGGATGATTCACGGTCCAGAGAAGGTTCCCATCACGGTCGTAGGCCCAAATTTGGGTGTAACGGGTTTTGACCAGGACATCCGTTGCCCGTTGATTTCCGGACAGGTTCGCAAAAACGAGACAATCCGTCGCATCGTCGGGCAATGGCAATTTTCGCTTGATGGTCCCGGTTGCGCCGTCGAATTCAATAAGAAAACCTTTTGTGCAAATGACTACTTCGTTTTTTCCGTCTCCATCCCAATCATAAATCTGGCAGGCGACGTCGTGATGCCAGATACGGCGGCCGATGTCGGGATTTCCCCAATGCCAGATCACGCTGCCGTCGAGCCGTTGAGCGACAACCGTGCTCGTATAGTGAACGTCGTTTTCGTCCACATTGCGGACGCTGACGATATCCACCTCGCCGTCGCCATCCACATCGCCGGTAACCACCCACAAGCCGCCGTAAACCAGATCGAGTGGGACTGTTTTCCACGGTTTAATCTGTTGGTAAACATCGTTTTCATCAAATAAAAGCGGAGAGATTTCCTGTGCGGAGACGAATGCGGTTATTAAAAATAAACACAACCAAAGCAGGAACTTATTCACATTGAAATCCTTTCGCACATTTCGATTCTGCCGAATTCGAAACAATTTGAATTTTGTGATATCCTTCATTATAAATCGGTTGTTGAAAGGGGGAAATAGCCCATGTTTACGCAAGCTGAATGATTTCTCCATGCTCTATTTTATCCGTGAAATAGGGTAAAGGCAACTTGCCTAAATTCCACAATGCATTAAGCTTCGGTACATCTCCAGACAATGAGCTACTGTCCAAAAATGATCCAACACAAATTTACGGATTCGTTTACGTTGATTGAATTACTCATCGTCGTCGCGATTATCGGGATTTTGGCGGCCATCGCCGTTCCCAATTTTCTCAACGCGCAAATCCGCGCAAAAATCGCCCGTTGCGAAGCGGATCTCAATGCCTGCCGAACCGCCGTGATGATGTATCGGGCCGATCACAACGATTATCCGCCCATTACCCAGATGCCGGGGTATCAAATTCCCAAAAATTTAACAACGCCCACTGCTTATCTTGCGTCCATTCCCAAAGATACGTTTCCACAGGACGAGAGCGACCTGTATTTTCAGTTTGGAACGTCGGATGATTATTATTTCGCGACTGCCGCCTACTTCGCGAAATACAACTTTGGATGGCGCGTGCAGCAGGGAGGCCACATTTTTGAATTCAATTTGATGGGGAGAGGACCGGACGGCGATTGGGCCGACGCGATCACCGGCGCAAAAGAAGTGGACGAGCCGCTGGTTTGGCGATACCACCCTTCCAACGGCTTGATCAGTTCAGGCAACATCCCTTATCCGGGTCCTTAATCGCGCACTTGAACAATCACCAGGTGATTTTAAAAAAGTTCTTGAAAAATTGACGTTATCTCCTTGACAAGACTCATGGTCAGAACTTATAGTTTTATGGCAAGTATTTAAAGTCAGAAAACCGCGTAAACTCAATTCCCGAATTGAGAGATTTTGAAAGGAGTGGTCTCATGCTTAGGCATCTGCCAAAATTATTGCTTTTTGTAGGTTTGTTATTATTAATCGGAATGTGGTCAGCGTCATTTGCCACTGCGCAAGTAACGAATGAGACCCCTGCCGAAACGCCGACAGCCACGCCGGTTCCACCGACGAATACGCCGGTAGCCGAATCACCGGCGGAAACACCAACAGCCACGCCAGTTCCGCCAACGAACACACCGGTTCCGGTTCCGACGAATACCCCGGTTGCGGAAACGCCGGCCGAAACGCCGACAGCGACTCCTGTGCCGCCGACTCCAACGCCGGAATCTCCGACGCCCGTCCCACCTTCACCGACGCCAACGCCAACGCCGGTTGTGATTGAGAGACCTGGAGATATCGACGGCGACGGCGAGGTCACACAGGATGACATTATTGCCCTGCTTGAGATATTCCTGCGAGGCGAAACGCCGTCAGACTTGATCTTGCGCATCGGTGACACGAATGGAGATGGAAAAATCACCCCGCAAGACGCGCAGAACCTGTTCCTGCGGCTGAATCCGCGAAATTAGTTTGGAATGACGAATGACTCAAAAGGCCGGGCGCTTCGCTCCCGGCCTTTTCTCTGTATAATGGCAGAAAAAGGTTACCCACCGGAATATTTTATTTATAAAGAGAAACATTCATGAAATCCGTCATCCTGGCTGCGGGAAAAGGCACCCGCATGAAACACCTCACGAAGGATCAACCCAAGCCGATGGTGGATATCGGCAAGGAACGCATTCTTGAACGAATCATCAATACCATCCGCGATACGGGTATCCATGAATTTGTCGTAGTGACCGGTTATTTCGCCAATTTAATTGAGAATCATTGGGGCAACGGAGAGGATTTCGGAATCCACATTGAATATGTGCGCCAGCCGGTTCTTGACGGCACCGCCGGCGCTTTGCGTTTGACACGTGACGCGGTTGGCGAGGAACCGTTCTTTATGACGTTCGGCGACATCATCACTTCCCTGGAAAATTATTCAAATATTGTCGAAGATTATCGGAGGAATCCGGCTTCGGTGATATTGGGCGTCAATAAAGTGGAGGATCCCTGCAAGGGAGCGGCGGTGTTTTTCGACGAGACGACGCGCCGCGTCGAGAAAATCATCGAAAAACCGCCGAAAGGGACGTCCCTATCGAATTGGAACAATTCCGGCCTCTTTGTTTTTGAACCGAGTATTTTTCCCTATCTTGACAAAGTCGAATTATCTCCTCGCGGAGAATATGAATTGCCTGACGCCATTCGCATGGCCATCGAAGATCACCTTCCGGTTCGCGCCATGATTCTCGGCGGTTTCTGGGGCGACATCGGCACGCCGGAAGATGTCGATCGGTTGCGGCAATTGATTCAGGAAAACATCCATGTGTTGGACGATACCTCCCGCACGATGAATTTGGACGAAATTTGAACGGCTGACATGTCACAAAATCGGAAAGAGATCGATTTTCATTCTATCACCGGCTTCGCCGAAGAGTTTACGGTCCGTTCGCCCGGCCGCGTCAACCTGCTGGGCGAGCATACGGATTATAACGGACTGCCGGTTTTGCCGATGGCGATTGATTTCCATGCCACGATAACCGGCCGTTCGCGTCCGGACCGACAGGTGCGGGTATGGGCGGATCAATTTGATCATGAAATGGTCGAATTTTCTCTCGACTCTACGATTCCCAAACATCCGCAAGGACATTGGATCAATTACGTCAAAGCCGGGATGCAGGGAATTTTGGATGAACAAACGGATGCAACGAATCCGTTACGTGGTTGCGATCTGGTCGTAGCCGGGAATGTTCCGCAAGGCGTGGGACTTTCTTCCTCATCCGCATTGGTGGTGGCGTCCGCTTTGGCCTTGCTGCAGGCAAACCAAATCTCCTTCGACCGGATCGCGTTGGCGGAACGAATGGCGGCGGCGGAGCATTATGTCGGCACACGTGGCGGCGGGATGGATCAGGCAACCTGCCTGCTCGGTAAAAAAGGACATTTGCTCAATATCGATTTCTTCCCGTTGCGGGTAAATCCGGTTCGCCTTCCCGATTCGGTTACGGTTGTGATCTGTGACAGTCTCGTTCGCGCCCGGAAAACGGAAAACGCGCTGCAAGCGTATAATCTGCGCGCGGTGGAGTGCCGCTTCGCTGCCATGCTGTTGAAAAAATATCTTGAACACCATCAGCGTCCGTCGAATTTCCAACGACTGGGTGATTTGACCGGTGAACCCTGGCATTATACTTATACGGAAATCGAAACACTGATTCGCGAAGCCCTCGCCGATGAATATGAATATGAAACCATCTGCGCCGAATTGAAAACCATCGAAAAGATCAACGCCATTCTCGATGATTATTCCTTCAATAATACCGCAGAATATGGAAAAATGGTGTTTGCTTGTGGCAAGCGTTTTCGTCATATCATCACCGACAGTATTCGTGTCGAACGCAGCGTGGAATTGCTGGAAAAGAAGGATGTGGAAGCATTCGGACGGCTGATGAACGAAGGCCATGCCAGCGCGCGGGATGATTTTGAGATTTCCTGTCCGGAACTGAATCGGCTGGTGGAATCGGCGCAAGAATTCGGCGCGCTCGGTTCACGGCTGACCGGCGCGGGATTCGGCGGTTGCACGGTGAATCTTGTTTATAATAGAAATGTCGATGGTTTCATGAAAAAAATGGATGGAGCCTTTTATTCTCAAAAAAAGGTTAGGATCGAAGATGTGATGTTTATCAGCGAACCGGCGAATGGGGCGGAGATTCGTTCCTTTCCATGATCTGTCTATATGCAAATGGGATGAAAGTGCATAAGAAAACTGGAGAGAGAAATAGCAATGATCGGTTGATCATATCCAAACATGAAAAATATCCGTTGTTTGTACCGCCGTGGGTAAAGCAAGCGTCCTCGCTTGCGGGAACGACGCAGGCGAGACGCCTGCTCTACCCGCGTTTATATTCAGATCAACCTTTATGACAAAAAAGTCACAATGAAGGATGAATATACCTCGTAGGGGCAGGTTTGAAATCTGCCCTCTACGAGGCGCATTTTCCGATAAACCGTCACAACCTATTGTTCATAACGAACAATGTGAAAATACGTTGTGGTGCGGACCTCCGGTCTGCGCCTGCCGGCAAGATGCCGGCGTTACATAAATAGTTACCCTAATAACTGTGGAGTCATGGAATGGATATCAAACAATACTCAGCCATCATCGACGACCATTTCCCCAATTATTTTTTCGCCGGATATTCCGACAAACCCGACGAAATCGACGTGTTGAAGGCGACGCAGGCGCAGGTGTGTCTCTATGAAAAAGTCACGTGGGGGATCGCCGACGAATCGAGCGTGATCGAACAGAAAGGCCTGCGTTACGGGGAGAATCCGGGGCAGGAAGCGGCGCTGTACCGACCCATCAACGGCCATTTGATTCTGGCCGGGATCACGTTTTTAGGAACGGGCAAAGGATTGGTGGGGACGCTCGACAGCGACTGCCTGATTCAATTCGGGAAACATCCGGGCAAGATCAATCTGACCGACGTCGACAGCGGATTGGCGATTTTAAAGTATTTTTACGACCATCCCTGCGCCATCATCATCAAACACAACAATCCCTCGGGCGTGGCCATCGGCGAGTCGCTTTGCGAGGCCTATACCAAAGCCTTCAACGCCGATCCCATCGCTCCGTTCGGCGGCGTGCTGGTCATGAATCGAGCGGTGGACCGGGAGACGGCGACAGCGGCGGCGGAGCAATATTATGAAGTGATCTGCGCGCCGGACTATGAGGCAGGGACGCTCGACATTCTCAAATCCCGCAAGAATTTACGGATCATCAAACTCAACGACATCAGCAAATTGAATGAATACATCGGCGAGCGTTTTCTCGACGTAAAAAGTTTAATGGACGGCTCTCAAATCCATCAATGGTCGTATGTTCCGACCGTCGGGACGGAGCAAAAAGTCATCCGCGGTTATCAGGATTTTGCCGACAACGTCGAGATTCCTCTGAATGTGCCGGTTCGCGCCATGCAGGAGGGAAAGCTGATTCGCACCGGCGACACGATTTCCATCAACCGCGCGCCATCGAAGCAGGAAATGAAAGACATGTGGTTCGCGTGGATGGTGCAGACGGGCGTGATTTCCAATTCGGTGCTGACCGCGCGAGACGGCGCGACGGTTTCCATCGGCGTCGGCGGGCAGGATCGCGTCATGATGGCGAAACAATGCGTCGCCAAGGCCTATGAATCCCGTCGCGCTCTGCTTTCACTGCTTAAGCATAGAATGTTGTTCGATGCGTTGGCTGTGGAAGTGAAACTGGGCAACCAACCGGAATCGGCGCTGAAAGAAATCGAAGAACAGGCGAAAGACGGCAACGCCGGATTGCTGAATGCCGTCGTCGCGTCCGACGCCTTTTTCCCTTTCCGCGACGGAGTGGACGTATTGCTCGATCAGGGCGTCACCGCCATCGCCCAGCCCGGCGGCTCTCTGCGCGATTGTGACGCGATACATGCCTGCAACGAATGCAACGCCACGATGGTTTTTACCAACATGCGATGTTTTAAACACTGATTTTTATAATTTTGGCGGGCGGCAAAGGTAAGTTAATGCCAATTCTACCAATAAGATCAACCGAATGCCCATGTTTCACCTGGAATTTTACGGAAATGCCTGGACCAGTTACGCACGCAGCGCATGATAGAGGTTGTGAATAAAGGCGCGGTTGTCCAGGCAAAAATACATCAACTCGCCGCCCATGCGGCAAAAGCTTTTGCAGAAGCGCAGATAATAAGCGGCGTTGGTTTTCGGCGGTTCTCCCCGGGTCCAATCCCAACCGCCGCCGTCCTGCAAATCAACGACCGCGATGCGGTGATTCTTGATGCGCCGGCCCTTTTGCAAATAGAAGTTATTCGCCAGACTCATGCTTTTTTCAAAGACTTGCGGGGCCATGATGGCGGACCCCACCGAGAGCAGCGCGCCATTGCTCAGATTCAAAACCGATTGCACGAAAACGCCGTAATCAATCCCCGCGCCGCGTCCTATGGCGGGAGGCGCGAATAATGGATGATTCGAATAAATGTCATATCCAATCCCGGGATGAACGGTAAACGGAACGCCCAGACGGAAGGCATTGGCGAGAACCGAATATTGCTTGTAGGGATGAGACAATTTATATTCGCCCGCCGCGATTCCCGCTTGTTTCAACCATTGCGCATAATCCGCGCGCGCGGGAGTGAGCGGATCGTCCGGATTTTCTCGAATCCGTTGAATTAAATCCTCCCGCTGGGGAATCATTACGCCGTCATTGTGAATCAACCATCCGATGGATTCTCCCAATCCCCGATTTTCCACAGCGCCGGCTACAAATGCCAGGTTGATCGCCAGTCCGGTTTCCTCCCAGGTACCGAAGGTCCCGTCATGAACGTTCTCGCGGACGCTTTCGGTCGATTGACCAATAAAACTGTATTCCCAGTCGTGAATAATTCCCGCGCCGTTGGTCGCAAGATGCGTCAACCAACCTTCTTCCATCAGGCGAATCAGCGTGGGTCCCATGCCGTTGCGAATCAAATGCGCGCCGTACATCAGCATCACGGAAGCCCCGCTTTCACGCGCGCGCCGGATATGGGAAACCAGTTTCTCGATCGCGTCCCTGTAATCGTCCATCGGCGTCGGCGGGGAATCGGGATCGATAAGTATATCGACGAGCGCGGTCAAATGCTTTCGCCGATGCAGTGGAAACACCCGAATATGGTGCGAATCAAAACGGGTATAGGGCATTCAAAACATCCTCTTTCTTTTCTTCAGATAAGCCGGAGAACCGGAGAGCGATAAATGTCATTGTAACCGCATTTATGGAAAAAAATCAGGTTTTGTGCCCAAGAAAATGATTAGGGGAGGAATGCCGGACCGGTAACGGGAAAAATATAAATAGCCGTAACGGGGCCGTTTCTCTCCATCTTCATCCGCCATATGTTGAATGTGAAAGGGATGAATCCGAATTGCGATTCTTTTTTTATTTCGTTACGAAGTCGCCGTTTTGAAAATTCAGCGGAAGAAAGCGCACAAAAAAAAGGGTTGCTCCCTTACGCCGGCAGGAGTATAAACGATAATAACGCAATAAATTCATTTTGGTAGAACGCGCTCATTCTCTACCCAACGATTCATTGAAACAACATCGCTTTTAAAAGAACCAAGAAGGAGAGGTATTATGACTTACGTTGTTTGCGAGCCGTGCTTGAATTGCAAATATGGCGATTGTGCGGAAGTGTGCCCGGTCGAATGTTTTTACGAAGCGGATGACATTCTTTACATCAATCCCGATGAGTGCATCGACTGTGACGCCTGTGCGCCCGTATGTCCGGTCAGCGCCATTTTTCCGGAAGATGAAGTGCCGCCCGAGTGGGAAGACTATATTGAGAAAAATGCCAGTTTTGATTTTAGCGAGGATACGAGACGGAATTCGAAAGATGACGTGACCCATGGGCCGAATTGGGATCCGGTAAAGGCGGGAGAATAATCTTCCGCTTATAGGAGCATTGCAGACGCGACGCTTGCTCTACCCAGGGTTACGATTCCAAAAGCAAATCGGGGAGCCGTTTGGCTCTCCGTACTTTTTTCGACGAAACGATGTTGGACGAAGCGGCTACGCCGCAGGTTGCCGACGCCTGATAGTTCCGAATTTTGTTGATGGTTTAGGGATGATTTTGAATTTCCCTCTCGCTCTCTGAATTGGCGCGTTCATTTCCCTCCCTCCATCACCGCGCTTTGTCCCATAGGGTTTTTGTGTCGGCCCGCGACACAAAAACCTCTATCTATTGGCCAGCCCTTGAGTTAGTGCGTGAACAGTCATAGGCTGCTTCGCTTTCCCTTGGCGCCTCCCTCCCAAGAAAAATCCCCCGGCATGTTAACTCCGGGGGATAGTAAACAACGAAATGAGGGCATTGATTTAGTAAAGCATCCACTTCTGAACCGGGGTTGCGCCTTCCGCCGGTAATGCCCAGATGTCATACAGGTTGAATCCAGGGTTGCTGGCGCTTCTAGTGGTATCCAATTCCAACGTTACGGAAACCAGTACTTTATCCGGATTCACTGGAGCCTTGTCTTCATTTACAGCCGGATCATTGGCATTAGCGAAGAAACTGCTGCCGTCAAGCCGGTCCATACCATTGATCAGTAAACGCACATCGGCAAACTGCCAGGAACTATCCGCAGGATCCCGGAACCAGTCATCCGCATGGAGTTCGGTCACTTCCTTGCTTCCGTCTTCAAAGTTGAGAGTGGTTTTTAAAGCGCCAAATCCATTACCAACCGTCGCGGACATCCGTAGTTCTCTATACCGCCCCGGAGGAACCAGATCAAACGTGAAGGGACCACGCTGGGTAGCGTTGTTCATGAACTTTATGGAGTTCTTTAATCCCAGATTAAGAGAGGCATTGTTGTAAGGACCAAATACGTGACCGTTCAAACCGCTCATGCGATCCGGCGGCAATCCATTGGCTACGAACGCCGCTCCGGCAGAATTATAATACAGATATCCGGCGACAACCAGGTAATAGTTATTCCCGTTGTCATGGCCGAAACCAGGTTGCCCTGTGATGCCATCATCAAACTGATCAATCGAAATGACATCCCAAACCGGGATGGCAGGATCACGATTCGGATTGTTAAAAGTCAGATCTACGCGTCCGGCGCCGGCGGGAGGCAAGGCGGCATCCGAACTGATCCAGATATTGTCGAAGTAGGAAGAACCAGCTGCTCCACCACGGCGTAAGCGAACTTCGGCAATGTCAAGGATCTGATCATTGTTCTCACCGCCTGCGTCGTAAGTGTCCAGGCGATCGGTTTCATCCGGATTGATCCACAAGTAGACGCTGTCATTTTGACCTTCACCCGGCCTAAGAACGATCCGTACAAGGAAATGATTGGGAACTTTATAATCGATATTGGTTAAACTATCACCGCCGGGTAAGTTACCTATGCCGCAGTATGCTGCGTTATAGGGTTTTCCAATAAAACTGGATTCGGAACCATCAGAAGCGAAAAGAGTCATACCGGACCAATGACTTGCCGCAGGTCCTTCTTCCTGGAAGACGAAGGAAATCCAGATATCACCGGCATTTTCCGGTTCGATCTTTCGCCCAACTCCATTGGTGGCATCTCCGGTCACTTTCAAGGCATACCCACCCGGATTGAACTCCGCGGGCTGATTTTGGACTAAACCAGCTTCAAGAACCTTTTCATCCAAAGCATTCGGTGAAAGGGCTCCGGAATTTTCCCAATCGGAAGCCCAACCAAAACCACCTTGCGCCGAAAGAGCGGTTAAAGCGGTTCCGGCATCATCATTAGGATAGGAGAAGGTTTCATAGATGTTAAAGGAACGGAATTCGATACCCACATTCCGCCAGTAAGCAGTTGAGATTCCACCATCTTGATGGGAAGTAACCGCCATACCAACATATACCGGATCTTGCATACCGGGAACAATGTGGCTTTCTTGCAGCACGCGTTCACCGGTTGCAGCGGATACATAATAGAAATTAAAGGTGTTGCCGCGGCGTTCCAATGCCATGGTATAAGTAACGCCTTCATCATAATAATTTTGCAATTGATCGGCTGGAACGATGAAGCTGTCGCCGCTAGATGCCGCGCTGGCGTCCTGTGCATCACGCCACTGCGCCATGTAGTCCAGGTTCGAACGCAACATGGCATAGGCATAAGCGGAACCGGGAGTCAGGTTATCACGGACCATAAGACCCGATTTCGACCATGTAGGATCGCCATCACCAACAAGAATATCCGTGCGGCCGTAAATCGTGAAATCGCCTTCCACTTCCATATAGACGTAATGGAATTCGTCCGCCGTTCCCCAGATATCCGCGCCGCTGGCTTTGATCACATACTCGTAAACAGCCGCGCCAAAATCTCCTCCTGTACCAATATTCTCTGCTGTAGCCGAACCGGCTGCGGCAACATTGCCGATGTCCCTATTGTTTGAGAAAGCGCCAATTTGCGCAAACGCGGGAGTCGTGGCCATACACAACGCCACAGACAAGATAAGGCATGTTAAAAACATACTTTTCATTGTACCTCTTCCTTTCATTCCTCTAATTTGTTCGATTTTTCCCCAAAAAAACTTACAAAAAACAACTTTTCTTCGCTTTTACGAAGAGATTAACAAGAACAAATTTTCCTCCTTTGAATTAGTAAAGTATGAACAATCGTAAGATGGATCAATTATTTCACGAGAGAAAATCCATGTCAAGTGAACTCTTGTGCCTGTCAACCACAAAGTTGTCAATGAACAATCCTTCATCACTCTTGGGTGAGTAAAACATCGAATTTAGGTTGGTTTGATCGGTCCAAGCCGCGTTCCTGCCGGATATACCGGCCAGATTATCATCCGTTCGAAGCAGATCGATCTCAAAGCGCCCGATTTCGCTTGGACGAAGCGGCTGCGCCGCAGATTGCTGATGTCTGAGAATATTTTGTTCTTTGCGGTTATTATTAATTCATTTCATCCGGAATTCAACGCTTGAGCGGAGTTGAATTACACTTTCTATGGTGTTGCGGGAGCGGTAATGGTCGTAAAAGCCGCGGTTACGGATGAAAACGCCGATGTCGGACTTACAAAGTTGGGAGCGATATTGAAGGCATACGCATCCGGGCCGATCGTAAATTTGCTCAGCGGCGGAGCTTTGGGCAGCCACAGCGGCGACGATTCCACCACGTTGAAAAGTGGAGTAAATGTTTCGACCGGGTTGCCGTTGTCACCCTTTTCACTCACATCGAACGTTTCCGCCAATCCGGCTTTATGCACCGTACCGAAACCGTCGATCACTAAAAATCCGACTGTGATTTCGTTTGCTTCCAACCCCAATGACGGATTGGTTTGATTCGGAATCAATACCAAATCGCGCGCGCTCGGGAAACCGAAGTAAGGCGTTGTTGCATCGGTCCGCACCATCTGGCCTTGCTCATTGATTTTCGGCGGGAAGTTGAAATGAGCGTCGCCGGCTGCAAAGACTCCGCCAAAGACATCCAACAAATAAAAACCTTTACCGCTGGGAGTGATTTCGATATCCACCGCAAAATCGGAGAAGATGATCCGCTCTTCCCCATTTGGCAGTTTCATCACGCTGTAACCAAAGTAGGGGAGATTTTCCCGGTCGTCGATCCAGGGTGGAGACAATGGCGCAAAGTTGATCGGTTCTCCGAAAACGGGGTTGAGTTCGCCGGGACCTCCGTCATCCGGGAAGGAGATCAGGTCTGTATTGAACAGGATTTCTCCATCGTTATCCACATCGAAGTCGAGAGGCAAACGACAGGAATGCACCACCCCGGCGCCGTCGAGAATGTAATACCCGTTCGTCAAGGCGATGGTCCGCGTTTCAAAATTATCCAAGTCGGTCGGCATTTCCAAGCCGGAAACCGCGCCGGCGGCAAGTTGTGTTGCCAGGCTGACAGGCACCGTTACCTGGGTGTATTCCACGGAAATTTCCAGATCGCGAGCGATATCGGTTCCGGCGCCGAAATAGGTGTAAACCGGTTTGACGCTGTTCGCATTCGGAGCAAAATCGGTGCTGATGGGGAAATTGATGGCTTCGTTTCTTTGCAACAGCTGTTCGACCGTGACGGTGGAGCCTTCCAAATCGAACGTTTCCGGGAAAAGCGTATACGTCGCTTCCGCAATGATTTCCCCGTTTGCCCCCAATTGCCTTACGAAATTGCTGTTCAAATAGGGAGAAGAATTGACAAATTGTTCTTCTGTCGTTTCACCCGTGTAATCCTTTACGAATGGAACAACGTATTTCGGGAGATTGTTTTCCCCGACGGCATGGACGACGCCGTCGCTGTCCAGCAACAGATAACCTTTGTAGCCAAAGGTGGTTTGCCGCCAATCCGGGGAAATCTCGATATCTTTAATGACATCGATCCCAAAATAAGGCATTTTCGAAAACCGCGGATTGTTTTCGGCAAGCTGCATTGGACTGGCGACATCCGACATGGGGCCGGAAATCGTCGATCCGGGTGATGAGACCAAATTGAGCGCGAACTGGCCGCCAAATGCATCCACAACGTATGCGCCTTTGGGCGACCCGTCGGAATTACCGACAAGTTCCATATCCCGTACGACAGGCGCAACGAATCCGAAACGCTGGGACGTCGATTCCAATTCCTTGAATAGTAATCGCCCAATGTTATTTTCACCCAGCGGAGCGCTAAAAAAACGACCGATCGAATCAAGAATGATGATCCCGTCTTGATTAGCGGTAGCGGGCTGAAATTGAGCTATGGCAGCGTTCACACAGACAACCGACAGGGCACTTATGCCGAGGAGCAGCCGCTTTAGGGCCATTTCGACCTCCTTAAAGCACGTTGATATCAAATTTTTCAACTTCTATCCTTAAAATTAAGGATGCTATATGAGCCCCACACGGGATTTTTTAAAGAGTATCCCACCACCTTACAAAATCATTGAGTGAGACTCAAGGCTTAAATGAGAAAAAAATCTACGCAATCTTCCTTTGTTTATCTTTTAGGTAATCAACACCTTACTCCGGTGTGACTTGACCACCAAGAAAAGTCGAAAGCAGTATACGAATTTCACTAATCCATGTCAAGAGAAACTTTTCCCAAGTACAACAAAAATCAGTATCCGTATAACATTTTCTCGATCGGCAATTAACCTGCTTATTGTATCTCTCGATTTCGAAAAATCGAGACAACCGATTTTTTCCCCGTTTTCATTCTCATCAAAAATCTTACCATTCATCATGTGGCTTAACTTCCGACTTGTAAAGGCCTAAATTCATTACTTTTTCATTTCTGAATCGTTTCTTCACAAAAGGGTTCGCCAACGCGACCTAAAAACCGAATATTCCGGTGTTTATATCATACAACCTTTTCATCATTTTCGTCAATAATTTAAAGGCCTTTAATCACTGATTTTTTGAATTTTAGCAGTGGAAACATAAAATTACTTTAAATAACACCAATCCACCGCACGATTTTCGCCCCCAAAAGCGTTTTTCACCGGATGAAACCGGCGCGCAGATGCTAAAACCGTATGTGATTTATCTCTCATGAATTCTATCTGAATAGATTAATCGAGTTTACGTCTAAATGAAAGAACATTTTTGTGCTTTGAATGAAAATAGATGGGAAAAGCCGTCGGCGGATGAAATTCGAGAGTTGTTTATTTCCATCGCCGAAAATCATCGCGATTCCCTGATCAACGTTGCTTACGGCTTTCTTCACGAAAAAGAAGCGGCTTTGGACGTCGTGCAGGAGGCATTATTGAAAGCCTATCGCAAATTGAGCACATTTCAAAATCAATCTTCTTTATTCACTTGGGTTTATCGCATTACGGCCAATCTTTGCAAAGATCGTTTGCGGCAGAGAAAACGGCAAAAAACGGCGCCGGTCGAAGAAATGGGCGGCGATAATCACATTTTCGAACTCCCCGATCTTGCAGCAAATCCCCGGCGTAGCGCCGAACTCAAGGAACGGGATAAAATCGTGATGGCCGCCATCGAATTATTGCCCGATAACCATCAGCAAATCCTCATTTTACGGGAAGCGGGCGGATTGAGTTATAAAGAGATTGCCCGGGTGCTGAAATGCCGGGAAGGAACGGTTATGTCCAGGCTTTTTCATGCGCGAAAAATGTTGGCCGCTCGATTGAAAACATTTGCCGAGGATTTGGGCTCATGACTTTGCACGGATCGTGTCCGGTCGAGCTTAGAATATCGCTTCTTTTGGACGGACTCCTGTCCGACGAGGAAACGAAGCAGATCCACCGGCATTTTTCCGAATGTGAATCGTGTCGCCAAAAATATGTCGATTGGGAACATATAATTCATCTCGTTCGGGAAACGTGTTCGGTTCGACTCACGCCGGTAGAAAAAAACACTTTTCTTCACCAATTCAATCAACAAATAGTGAATAGTGATCTCAAAACACCATGTTTCACGGTTCAAATTGCACGTTTCCTGGCACAATTCCGTCCGATCCCATGGCAATGGCGGGCTGCTTTCGCTCTCATCCTAATTTTAATTTTTTCGATTCCATTCTTGCCGAACAATCAGCAGGAGCCTCAGGAATTATTTATACCGACTTTGGCGTCTGATTTTTCCGATGCAAAAATCAGATTGGAAACCGACGTGGCGGCGGAATACGATTTAATCTGGGTGGTTACCGGTGAAGAGGAAACTCAAAAAACGCTTGATTCATCACTCGGTTTTAAACCTTTTATGACAATTTAAGGGCGTAATGAAAACTTTTTTGCCACATTTTTCCATTGTTCTTTTTCTTATACTGTATCTTTTGCCGCTGCATTCATCGGTGGATGAATTTCGCACTATCCGCGTTTCTCTTATCGCGGCAACTCAGTCGGATACATTCGCCATAGACAAAAAAATACAATCGCTGGAATCCATTCTCAAAAAAGCCGCTAAAAAATACCAGAAATTCGTTCCGCTTGCCATCGTGGAAAAACAAACGATCAAACTCGATGAAATTTCACGCATTCCATTGACAAAAACCATGTTTGTTGAAATCACATTGGAATCTCTCGTGAAGGATTATTATCCCATCACCGTCCGCTGGTTCACGAAAACCGAGACGGAAGAAAAAGAAATCGTGAAAGCGGAGCAACATAAGTTGCGCGTCAATTTCAGCCTGTTGATCGGCAAAAGCGCATCCGAAAAATCGGTGAATGCAGAGCTGATCGCCATCGAATTTGTCGATCCCTCTTCCCCCTAATGGCAATTCTTCTTACCATTGATGACAAGAAAACAGGTTTTTCACTATTGCATATAAAAAATCATCTTGCACGTCTAAAAAACAGAAAGGTAAGCATCTAATGAACGATACAACACATCGTGCAATCGTCGATCATCATCATTTTTCAAGTCTATCATTCCCTTTTTTATTTGCATGGATTGCATTTTTCATTTCTTTTTTGGTGTGCCAGACTATTTCTTCACCATTAACCGATTTAGTCGGAGGTTCACCGGACTGGCAGGAATACAGCCCCGGTTCCGCCGCTGAAGAAGGCATCAGCAAGGGAGTCGGAAATCCAAAAGGACCCGTTGCCCTGGCGCTGGATGCGAATGAAAATCCGGCTGTTGCCTGGTCGTACCAAACTTACCCGCAGTCTTTTGTATATGTGATGCAATGGAATGGGGAACAGTGGATGCATCTGGGATGTAATCCGGAAACGCATACGGACATCGTCGGCCAGGAAAGGGATGTCGACAAAATCGTGCTTGATCCCACTGACAACCAATTCATCGTCTCGATGGATTACTATCAAAACGAATTGCGAAAATTCGATGGAAAATCCTGGAATTTATGGGCAAACGGGAGAGTTCCAGACTCAATTGGGTATCAATTCTTCACGGATATCGCTTTTCTACCGGATCACACTCCCGTTGCCGTTTATCATCGCGGCATTGGGCCGGCTTTTTCTCATGTTTGCGTACAAAAATTCGTGAATGGTTCATGGGAAGAATTCAGTTCCGGTTCCACCGCCGGATCCGGCATCTCTCAATCCAGTGAGTGGGGAATAATTCGCCCCCAGCTGGCGCCCACAAGCGATGGAAAAATCTACGTCGTGTGGGAACAGAAAAATCCTGATCGTTATGGTGTATTCGCCAAACAATGGAATGGCTCCGAATGGATTAATCTTTTTGCGGAGGCAACCAACAGGTTTGGCATCGCCCAAATGTCTGCCGGAATCTCGGAAAGAGCTATCGTTTTGGATTCCAACGAACATCCCATCGTCACCTATCACACCGGCGATCCCGCCAGAATCTATGTCAGCCGTTTCGATGGTGAACAATGGGTGGAAATGGGGATCGGTTCGGCGTCCGGCGACGGATTATGCGCTTCGGGACGCGCCGGTTCGAATTCCATTATCGTCAACAATCACAACGACCATCCGGTTGTAATCTGGCAGGATACGGCAAGCGGTGGATTATATGCCAAACAGTTCAACGGCGTCTCATGGATTGAAGCGGGACAAGGAGCGGCGTCGGCGGATGGGATGGTTTGGGGAGCGGATTTCGATGCGGTGATGAAATCCGACGGTTCCGTGATTTTAGCTTACGCCGATGGCGAGAACCGTGAAATTTTCGTTCGAAAATATGTACCTCCAATTTCTTCCGAACAATTATTATCGTCCGAAGTCCATGTTGCGGCAGCCTCGGTAATTTCCATACCGCCGATTTCCGGAACGCCAGGAAGTGTACTCCACATTCCCGTGAATCTGGAAACGACGGCGACCATAACAGCGCTCACCATGGATTTTTCCTATGACGCTTCAAAAATGTCATTTCAAGGCATCGAAAAAGCGGATACGTTGATCGCAGGATATGTATTGGCGGATGCGCATGAATCCACACCGGGATCGATCCGTTTCGCCGCCGCTCCATTCACGGCGCCCCCCATCACGAATTCGGGAATCCTGGTTTATCTGGTTTTTCGCATCAATACGGATGCATCGGGAACGGCTTTTCTTTCCATCGATTCCCTGATGG
>QZKN01000021.1 GCA_003598175.1 Candidatus Omnitrophota bacterium | reverse complement strand
ACCAGCAAAATTCAAACCGCCGCAGATTTGGAGGCGATTACGACGAAAGGATTTCGCGGCGAAGCGTTGGCCGCGATCAGTTCCGTTTCCAGACTCGAACTGATCACCCGCCGACCGGATGATGAATTTGGAACCAAAGTGGTCGTCGAAGGAGGAAAGGAACATCCGCCGATCACGATCGGCGCATCCGGCGGCACCACGATCAACATCACGGATTTGTTTTTCAATACGCCGGCGCGAAAAAAATTCCTAAAAAAACCGGCGACAGAAATGGGGCATGTTTTATCAACCATTACTTGCCATGCGCTGGCAAATGAGCGGGTTCACTTTACGTTTATTCACAACGGGCGGCGGTCTCTCGATCTGCCCGCAGTGAGCAATCGCCCGGAACGCATCCGACAAATTTTCGGCCATGCTATTTTGGACGAAATGATTCCCGTGTCGTTGGATACGCCGGTCCTTTCCCTATCCGGTTTTGTTTCCCGACCTACTCTGTCCCGCAACGGCGCGCAGCATATTTTCTTTTTTGTCAATGATCGTTATGTCAAGGATCGGCTGTTGCATCGAGCCTTGATGAACGGATATCGCAATCTGCTGCCGGCCGGACGCTTCCCGGTGGCGTTTCTATTTTTTGATATCAATCCACACGAAATCGATATCAACGTCCATCCCACCAAACAGGAAATCAAATTCTATCGCGAAGACGCCGTGTTTTCCGCCACGTATGGCGCGATTCGGCAAGTCTGGGATACGCGTGAAGATGCAAAGCAGGAAACCACACAAATTTTCGAATCATTGAAGAAAACCACACCCCATCCTTATCCTTCCTTGACGAAAACAAACGCGGACGGATTGGAAACCGCAAAGCAGGTGTATTCGCCGCCGGAAAATCAGTCCGTCAAATCCGTTTCGTATCCGATTCCTCCACCGCCATTGCCTGACGAACGCGAAATAGAACCGATTCCCCCTTCCACGGAACATACGCAAACGAAATCAGACGATCCTTCGGCCATGCCCAGACAGGTGGAATCGGACTTCATTCGCCAATTGAATCGGAAAGAATTGCAATCGGCGGATATCCATGCCTCGGATACTATTCAAGAAAAACCAAACGTGAATGAGAACGGAATCAACGATCTGGCTCAAGTCGATAAAAGGCCGGACGAGCTGTTCGCGACCAAATCGTTGGAAGGCGCGGGACGGCTGGTGGTGCGGGGACAGCTCCTGAACAGTTATATTCTCGCGGAAGGCGCGGATGGGCTCTATGTCATCGATCAACACGCCGCTCATGAACGCATCTTGTTCGAGGAATTTTTTCTGCAGGCGGCCAATAAACCGCTGGTCGGCCAACCGTTGTTGTTTCCGATGACCGTGGATTTTTCTCCCGACGATGCGGCCTTGTTGGAAGAACATGAAGGAACGTTCAAACGGTTGGGTTATGACATCGAATCGTTTGGCCCCAAAACATTCGTGATTCGCGCCATCCCGATCGCCTTGAATATGGAAGCCGCGGAGAATTTCATCAAAGATTTGTTGGGCGAATTTCGGCGGGAAGGCAGCGCCGATGAAAAGAGAGAACGGGCGTTGCATACGTTGGCCTGCCGCGCTGCGGTGAAATTCGGCGATCCGTTGTCGCGAGAGGATATGGAACATATCATCCGCGAATTGGAACGAATGCCGCGCCGAAACGTATGTCCCCACGGCCGCCCCAATATTTTGTTCGTTTCAGACGATTCGTTGCGGCGCTTATTTAAGCGAACCGGCTTTTCCTGAATCTGGACACATTCGCGGAGTGGGGATATTCTCTTTTTTCAAACTTTTTCGATCAAATCGATCAAAAAAAAATCAATCCGGAAAGAACAGAATATGAATCGAAAACGAATTTTTTCAGGGATTCGGCCGACCGGCGAAATTCATTTGGGCAATTATTTCGGAGCGCTTCGCAATTGGGTGGATTTAATGCATCAATACGACTGCGTGTACGGCGTGGTCGATTATCATGCGATCACCACGCCGTTCGAGGCGAAAACCATGCCGCAGATGGTGTTTAACACGATGGCGGCCTTGATCGCGGTGGGGCTGGATGCGGAAAAATGCATGATGATGGTTCAGTCTGACGTTCCGGAACATACGGAGCTGGCCTGGATTTTGTCCTGTCTCGCGCCGTTGGGGCAAATGGAGCGGATGACGCAATTCAAAGAGAAATCGCAGCAGGATCCGGAGAATATCAATCTCGGCCTGCTGGCGTATCCGGCGTTGATGGCGGCGGATATATTGATTTATCGCGCCGACGTGGTGCCCGTCGGCGACGATCAGGTTCAGCACCTCGAGTTGACGCGGGATCTGGCGCGAAAATTCAACAATGCGTTCGGCGATTATTTTCCCGAGCCGCAACCCTTGCTCACCCCTACGCCGCGAATCATGGGCCTCGACGGCAAAGCGAAGATGAGCAAAACCCTCAACAACCATATTTCGCTGTTCGAGGAATCCGACGTGCTGCAGCAAAAGATCATGACGGCGGTTACCGACGAGAACCGCAAACGCCGCAACGATCCCGGCAATCCGGATATCTGCAACATCTTTTCGTTGCACAACATTTACTCGAAAAACGACGAAGTGCAAATGATCGATCGGGAATGCAGAGTCGCGGGAATCGGGTGTGTGGATTGCAAAAAAATCCTCCATGGGCATTTGGAAACCAGCATCGCGCCGTTCCGCGATCGCTACAAGGAATTGCACGAAAAACCGGATGAAGTGCGCGACATCGCCCGCGAGGGCGCGAAGCGTTGCCTTCCCATCGCGCAGGAAACGCTGCAGGAAGTAAAATCACGATTGGGAATCGGAAAACACCAATTCGTGTAATCCACGAATTCCCATCGGATTTGTGATTCTCGGAGGATGAATATGTTGCTTTATTTGGTTCGGCATGGCGAGGCGAAAACGGAAGAAGAAGATGCAAAACGTGGCTTGTCCGACCATGGCGCGCACGAAGTGAATAAAATAGCCGTCTGGCTTGAACCACAGGCCTTTCACGTTCATGCCGTATGGCATAGCGGAAAAGAACGGGCAAAGCAAACCGCCGAAATTTTGGCTGCCTCCTTGAACGTGGAGACCGGCGTCGTCGCACACTCCGGATTAAATCCGAACGATTCGATTTTTCCGATCCGCGAAGCAGTAAACGCCATCGAACAAGATCTGATGATCGTCGGACATTTGCCTTTTCTCGGAAAACTGACCAGCGCCTTGATCCAAAGCAGGGAACAGGGGGAAATCGCGCGATTTGAACCGGGAACCATTGTCTGCCTTGAGCAGGGAATCTATCGAGAATGGTGGATTCGGTGGATGATCGTACCGAAACTACTGCCGGATTCGTTCGTACGGAATCACTTGCATGGACGAGTCACCGGTTAGAATAAAAAAAAGGTTGACAACGACGGCGAAAACTGAAATCAATTTCAAACGAAGGAAAAGCGTTTTTATGGTAAAGAACATGTTGAATAGCAACTTTTACAAATTATCGCTATCACTGAGTTGCATGCTCGTTCTTTTTGCCTGCGGAGAATCCGCGAAGGAGCAGGCCGAGAGGATCAACTCCGTGATTGCAACGCCGACCGCGATTCCGGATTCGATTTCAACGCCGGCGCCGATTGTCGCTCCTACGGCGATATCCGTTCCGACTTCCGTTCCCACGCCAACGCCGAGAGAGCCCACGTTCAAAACGATCATATCCAATATGGGGATCATGACGAACGAGGAAATTGACCGATATAGTCAAGATCTGGCGGGACGAAGCATCGAAAATTGGTCCGGTTTGATATTCGACCGCTATCGGCTTCCCACCGGCGAAATCGGTATGGCCGTCAGCATCGGAGACGCACAAAAAACCAGGCCGGATACGGTGTTGTACGACATTCCGGAGGATATTCTGGCAAAACTGGAAGTCGGGCAGCCGATTCGCTTTTCCGGAACAATCAAAGGAATCGGCGTTATCGGCGAATTTCAAAATATCATTGAGATTCAACAAACCAAAGTTCATGGCTTGAATGAATAAGCAAGCACTCGAGTTAGGGAGTCGATTCATGATTATGTTGCCGTATATTCACCGGAATGCGCAAAACGAATTGTTGATCGTTTAACGTGACGCACTATTTAAATCCGATATTTCTCTTATTCCTGACGAATTATGCCGGAATATCAAAGCGATCAGGTACGAGAAATCATTGAAGGGCCTTATCGAATACTATATTCAATCCGATCGAATCGAGATTCTTGCTGTCATTCACAGTGCTCGACGTGGTCCGATGGACCAACTTAATAGGTATACATGAAGGTTGTTTTTATAATTGATATAGGGATGCCTTATCATGAGCAATAAAATCCGATTCCTGTCCGTACGATTGTGTATCCTTTTTTATGTTTTTAATCCGATTTCAATCGGTTTTCCATCCGAACCAATTCATACGATTTCATCCAATATAGACGAGTTGACGACTATTGTGAACCATTCATTCATCATTCCCAAACCGCTTTCCATCAAGCCGATCGACGGTGCGCTGGCTGTTGCTTCGATAACACGAATTCACATCTGGGACAACGCCGACAAACTGCAATCCATTGCGAACGAGCTGGCGCAAACGTTTTTCGTACACACGGGGCGCGCACTCCCCGTCAAGATCGCCTCGCCGCATGAGAATCCGATGAATTCGCTCCTTCTTTCCCTATCCGGTTCGCAGGAATCACTCGGCGAGGAAGGATACGAACTTCTCATCCGGCCGCATGGCATTGAATTCCGCGCGCAGAAACCGGCTGGAATTTTTTACGCCATGCAAACGTTCCGTCAATTGCTCCAAACGGAAAACCAGGAGTCCGATAGGGCGGATCGAACCATTCCGTGCCTCGAAATCACGGACAAACCGCAATTCTCATGGCGCGGCCTTCTGCTCGATTGCGCCCGGCATTTCATGACGACGGAATTCATAAAACGAACGATCGATCAAATGGCGTACCATAAATTGAACGTTCTGCATTTGCATCTGACTGACGATCAGGGATGGCGCATCGAAATCAAACGATGCCCGGAATTGACGGAAATCGGCGCCTGGCGCGGCGAGGGGGATGAACGATACGGCGGATTTTATACGCAGGATGAACTGAAAGAGATTATCGCGTATGCCGCCGGTCGTTTTATACAAATCATTCCCGAAATCGAGATGCCGGGCCATGCGTCCGCCGCGATCGCAAGTTATCCGCAACTCTCGTGCAGCGGAACGCCGATCCCGGTGCAGACGCAATGGGGAATTTTCGACGATGTGCTTTGTCCGGGAAAAGAAAGTACGTTCCAATTTTTGGAAGAAGTGCTGGAAGAGGTAATCGCCGTCTTCCCTTCTCCGTTCCTTCATATCGGCGGCGATGAAGCGCCGCGCGCGCATTGGCAGCAATGTCCGCATTGTCAGCAGCGAATTCGAGAAGAGCATCTCGAAAACGAACATCAATTGCAAAGTTATTTGATTCGACGCATCGAGAAATTTCTAACGTCTTACAATCGCCGGTTGATCGGATGGGATGAAATTTTGGAAGGCGGCGGCTTGCCTGCCGCCGCCGTGGTGCAATCCTGGCGGGGAATGGAGGGCGCGGTGGAGGCGTCGCAAATGGGACACGATGTGATTTCCTCTCCCTGCCAATTCGTCTATTTCGATTATCCGCAAACCGAAGAACAGGCGAAATCCAAGCCCGATTGGATGATGGTCACCACCTTGCAAAAAGTATATGATTTCCACCCGGTTCCCGAAGGACTGACTCCCGCGCAGGCAAAACATATTCTCGGCGCCGAGTGCGCCATCTGGTCGGAACATGCGCCGCAGGCCGAAGTCGACCGGCAACTGTTCCCGCGTCTTTGCGCTTTTTGCGAAACCGTATGGTCGCCGGCAGATTCGCGTAATTGGGAGGATTTTTCAAATCGGATGAGAGTTCATCAAATCCGCTTGAAAAATATGAATGTGGATTCATATTAATACGACATCATGATGCTTGATGGTCATTTCCGCCTTCTTCATGCTCCTGTAAAATACCATCCACGCGGTATCGCGCTTACGATCCATTCGCTTCAATGATCATCCCTGACAAGACGCAATGCGCGGAACTCGCGATTTCTCCAATGATGGCTATGATGTAGTCAACACAAAGTAAGGAGTAATCAACATGTCCGAACCCGCCGGCTATCTGTGCCTGGTTCTTCATGCGCATCTGCCGTTTATCCGCCATCCCGAACACGAGGATTTTCTTGAAGAGGATTGGTTGTTCGAGGCGATCACGGAAACATACATCCCTCTACTCGACGCGTTCGACCGCATGGTGAACGATGGAACTCGTTTTCGCATCACCATGTCGGTCACGCCGCCGCTGGCGGAGATGCTGGCCGATCCGCTGCTTCAATCCCGCTACGAGCGGATTTTGGAAAAATATGCGGAGTTGGCGGATAAGGAAGTGCATCGCACCTCCCAGAAAAGCCAGGCCGAGTTCCACGACGCCGCTACAATGTATCAACACATTTGCCGGCGTTCGTTGGCTGTCTTTCGCGATAGCTATCATCGCAATCTGCTGGAAGGTTTCAAACGATTCCAGGACGCGGGGGTATTGGAGATCATCACCTGCGGCGCGACGCATGGATTTCTGCCCCTGATGACCACGGCGAATGCGGTGCGGGCGCAGATTCAGGTTGCCAAAGCCAATTACGAGAAGCATTTCCAACGGCCGCCGCGGGGAATCTGGCTGCCGGAATGCGCCTATGACGTCGGCATCGACGATGCGCTCGCCGCAGCGGGGATCAAATACTTTTTCATGGACGCGCATGGCATTCTCTACAGCATTCCACGCCCGAAGTACGGCGTTTATGCTCCCGTTTACGCTCCCGCCGGCGTCGCGGTCTTCGGTCGCGACATTGAAACCTCGAAACAAGTGTGGAGCCGGGATACGGGATACCCCGGCGACGTCGAATACCGCGAGTTTTATCGCGACCTCGGCTATGACGCGCCGTATGAGTACATCCGCCCTTATTTGCACAGCGACGGCGTGCGGCGAAACATCGGCTTTAAATATCATCGCATCACCGGCGGGGCGGACTGCGATCTGTCCGCCAAGCAACCCTATCGACCGGCCATCGCGCGGGAACGCGCCGCCGAACATGCGGGGAATTTCATGTTCAATCGGCAGCAACAGTTGCAATACATTCGCCAGTTTCTCGACCGTCCGCCGATCGTCATCGCGCCGTATGACGCCGAACTGTTCGGGCATTGGTGGTTCGAAGGTCCGATGTTCATCGAATATCTGTTCCGCAAGATCGCGCACGATCAGACCGAAATTCAAGCCATCACCCCCAGCGAGTATCTCGAAAGCCATCCCGTCCTGCAGTCCGTGCAGCCCGCGCCGTCGTCGTGGGGCGACAAAGGCTATTACGAAGTTTGGCTGAACGGCAGCAACGATTGGATCTACCGCCACCTGCATCAATGCGAAACACGCATGGCGGAACTGGCCAAAGAGAATCCACGGGCGCAAGGGATCAAAAAGCGCGCCCTCAATCAATGCGCCCGCGAGTTACTGCTCGCCCAAAGCAGCGATTGGGCTTTCATCATGACGACCGCCACCGCGGTTCCCTACGCCAACCGCCGTACACGCGAACATGTGCATCGCTTTACCGTTCTGTATCATCAAATCAAGGATGATCGAATCGAGGAAACCTTTCTGCAGGATCTCGAATGGAAGGATTCGATATTTCAGGAGATCGATTATCACGTGTATGGGTGATCGAAGACACATGCAATTGGTAAATTGATCGCCCCACAAGTAAACAAATAGATCCATATATAAACTTGACTGGTACGTAAGGATTTGGTATTCTTTATACGTACCAGGAGAAATCATTCATGGATGCCAAGTTAACGCTCAAATTAAACAAAGAGATCATCGAACAAGCCAAACACTACGCGCAAGAAAAACAATGTAGCCTTTCCTGGCTGGTGGAGTCCTATTTCCGGTTTCTTATCGAAAGAAAACAATCTTCCTCCATACCGGAAATTTCCTCGACTGTCAAAGAATTATCAGGGATTATTCAGCTGGATGATAATGAAAAAATTCGCGACGACTACACGAATTATCTTTTACAAAAATACCAATAATGTCACCGATTTTCCTGGATGCCGATATTCTTCTGGATGTGTTTGCGGAACGACGCCCCTTTTACCGCGACGCCGCCCGCATCTTATCGTTAGTGGAAGAACGGCAGATTGAGGGATGTACCTCCGCATTGATTTTCGCCCATTTATATTATATTATCCGAAAATTGCGATCGCGAGATATCGCTCTTACGCATTTACGCAAATTACACTCCCTTATAACCGTCTTGCCTGTGGATGAACGAAGTATCGATTATGCCCTCAACTCGGCCATGGCGGATTTCGAAGACGCCATTCAGTTTCATACTGCAAAACATCATCATATCAAATATATCATTACGAGAAATACTAAAGATTACAAACCAGAACGCAAAAGCAACATCACGATTAGCACAGCGGATGATTATCTTATGTTATGGAAGTCAAAATCCAATACATGCAAGGATATGGCCTGACGAAATGCCAACAAATGAGATCATGGAATCAAATTGATTTTGGAAGCCAAAATAAAATCATTTTCGGAAAGACCGCCGATGGCGTGCGTCCAGATGGCGACGTCGACCTGATTGTAATGCACGCAAAAATCGGGGTGATGACCTTCCGATTCGGCGAGATCCGCCATGCGGTTCACGAATTGCATCGCTTCGACGAAGGTTCCGAAGGAAAATGTCTTGAGAAGTTTTTCATCGTTCTCCTTCCATCCCGCGAGATCCTTATCCTTCAACAGTTCGTCGATGACTCGTTGATTCAGTTTACGCACTCCGCCTTCACAGGGAACGCATTTTTTTTCTTTCATGGACATCATGAACTCCTTTGTAGGTAGCGGCTGAATATCGCCGTGACTTTCCACGATTTTTCCATTGTTTTCCTCCTGGAACGCCGGCATCCTGCCGGCTTTTCCATAATGCCGCCGAGACGGCGGCGTTACATTGGATTATATGACGAATTCACCGATCAGGCGAGTCGTTTTCCGATCGGTTTCGAGGCCGATTCAATCAAAGGGCTGTTGCCGGGTGTGGAACTGTGGAAAGATAATCATTCTGAGTTGGAACTTCCATGCAAACGGGAATTGGCGAACATTGTTCGAAAAAAGGGATTGATAATGTCGATTTGGAATCATACCGTTCTCAACGTTCAACTTCCGATAAAAAAAGGGATCGGGCCGCTTGTGGGTTTCTTTGTGATGATCGGCGTGGGGATTGTGTTGAAAGGATGTGGGGAAGGCGGCGCCTCTTCTGTTCCTCCACCGGCAGCGCGCGGAGATGCGATTCGTCCGGAAGTAAAAACGGTGAAGGCAAAAACGGTCGAAATGAGCTGGCCGATCGAAATTCAAGGAACGTGCGTTCCTCTTTTTGAATCAATCGTCAATGCGAAGGTTTCCGCGACCGTTGAACGCATCGACGTGGAAGAAGGGGATTTCGTCGAGATGGAAACCACGCTGGCGGTGATGGATACGCGCGAATTACGAGCGCAGAGGGAACAGGCGGCGGCGAACGTGAACGCGCTGGAAGCGCTGTTGAATAAATTACGCGCCGGGTATTTGAAAGAGGAAGTCAAGCAGCTGGCGTCGCAGCTGGATGCGGCGCGGGCGACGCATCAGCGTTTGTTGAACGACGTGGAACGGCAGGAACGGCTGCATCGCGCGGGGATGATCCGCGATTCGGACTATGAAGATTTCCAAACACGCTTGCAGGTGACCAAGGCGGATGTCGAGCGGGCTTCGGCGGCTTATCAGGTCGCGTTGCAAGGATTCCGCAACGAGGAAATCGTGGAGGCGGAGGCGCGGACAGATGCGGCGCGCGCGACTCTCGAATTGGCGGATATTCAAATGCACTATGCCGCCATTCATTCCCCGCTGACGGGCCAGGTGTGTGAACGATACGTGAATCCGGGGGAATGGGTCAGCATCGGCAAACCCCTGTTTCGCATTCAAACGCTGAATCCGATTTGGGTGGAAGCGTACGTCGCCGAGACGGACATTGCCGACATCACCGCGGGACTGCATGCGGCCATCCGCGTGCAGGCCTATCCGGAACGAGTATTCGCAGGTGAGATTCAAGTGGTCGGAGCGGCGCTCGATCCATTGACGCGTTCGCTGCCGGTCAAAATTCGCGCCCCCAACGTTGACGCCTGCCTGCGGTCGGGATTTTTCGCTGAGGTGACGGTGTTTCCCCAACCTGTTCCCTCGCTTATCGTACCGAACGATGCTATCGTTTGGGAAGGCGATCATCAAATCATTACGCGTGTGCGGGAAGGAAAACTCGAACGTGTTCCCGTTCGAGTGGGGAGAAGGTATAATCATATCGCGGCGATCCTCGCCGGATTGGACGTAGGCGATTCTGTTGTTTTAAGTGATGTAGGAGGAGTTCCTGACGGTACGCCTGTACAAGTTATCGAAGTGGACGGCGCCCGTTCAGGCGTTGTGAATGATGAAGAATAAGAGATGGAATAAGGCTTCAGGATGGTCAACGGCCGTTGGAAAATGGTCCATTGGTTGTCTTTTCTTCGGAATGGTATCGGCTTGTACACAAACCACGCCGAAAATTACCGATATTCGAGATAATGTGGGCCGGTTGGATCAACGCATCGAGACGATTCAGCAGACCCAGGAAGAAGAGCGAAAACGGAGAGAGGAAATACTCGCGCAAATTCGCGGATTGGTCAAAGACAACTCGTCCCTGATTAAAGGCCGGGAAACCATCTTCGAAAGCAGCGCCGCCCTGCCGCCTTCGCGAAGCAACGATATTGAATCGGTTCCTCTCGATACGGCGATCGAAAGACCGGCGGACGCCGTGATGATCGTTCCCACGGCAAGACGAGCGTCGGACGCGGAAGAATTGTTCAACAATGCCTATGCGAATTACAACCACGGCGAATACTCGACGGCGGCGGAAGGTTTTTTATTGGCGTACGGATTGGCGGAGCCGACGGATTTGAAAGGACGGTGTCTGTATTGGTTGGGCGAATGCCATTACCGCAACCGCGAATTTGATATGGCCATCACCTGTTTCACTCAACTGGAAATCGAATTTCCGTCCCACCCGATCCTGTCCAGCGCGATCTTTAAAAAAGGATACGCTTATCTCGAAAAAAGGGAAACGCAAAAGGGAAAACAAACGCTCCAGCATTTGTTGAATACATTTCCCGAATCGGAAGAAGCCTCTTTGGCGCGCGACCGCCTGCGGGAATTGGATAATATCTGAAAGAATTCCGTTGAAATCAACACGAAAAATTCATTGAAACACCCTCAGTAGAATATGGAAACGATTCATTTCACCGTATTGCAATATTCACTTTTTTTGAGCAGCCTATGCAGTTCCGATTGAATTTCAGGGATGTGCAATCTGCGATAATGTTCATGGCTATACGCCCAAAGTTGCGTGGAGTGAGTAAAAAAACGGGAGAGGATTTCCGCGTCAGATCTTTTACGGCGGTTCTGAATGACATTTCGTTTTTGTTTCCACTTCGCCAGTTGTTCAAAAAACGCATTCAATCCTTGCAGCGTGGCGAAACCGGCGGAAGAATAGCGCACAGGAACGCCGATGCCGCCGATGGCCTTTGCACGGAGAACCGCTTCGCGCAGAGCGAGAGGAAAAATGAGTTGCAAGGAGTCGTACGCGAGATTTTTGTATAACGTCGCAAGGCTGTTGCGCTCGAAATACAACGCCTTCTTCTCATACGATTCCGACTTCAAGGACGTATGGCCTTTGTGCATGACATAGGCGTCAGGAATCAAATACACCTCATATCCAAACAGCCACAACCGCCAACCGATATCCACATCTTCGTAAATCATGAAATAATCGTCATCGAAACCGCCGATCTCGAGAAATATATCACGGCGAATCAGCATCGCTCCGCCGCACGGGAAAAAAATGGGGTAAGGATCCGTGTCGGCCAGTTGACTGGTTTCAAATCCTTTGCCAAACCAATTGATCCACCCGCCCGCAAATTGCGTTTGTGTGCCTTCCCAGTTGAGTAAATGGGAGGAAAAGCAGGGCGCGTTTATTTTTTCCGCGGCGTGCAGCAGGTTGGGAAGCCAATCCGGATCCACGCGAACGTCGTTGTTGAGAAAGCAGAGCCATTCCGAGTCCATTGCGTTGGCGGCTTTGTTCAATGCGGGCGCGTATCCTTCATTCTTTTGCAACGGAAAAATCTCAACCTGCGGGAAATATCGCCGCACGTATTCGACGGAGCCATCCGCGGAAGCGTTGTCCACGAGAACGATTCGCATGACGGTTTCGTCAATGACCATATTCAATAACGAATCGAGCAGAGGCTTCAGGATTTTGGGATTCTTATGATGTGGAATCAGAACGCTTACCCGAGACATAATATCACTTGGCTGTTCCCTGTTTCTTGATTGAGTGATACGATTTCCCAAACGGTTTGGAGCCGGAACCTCCTCGTCCATAAATGCAACCATTGCAACCGAAAGGATGCCCGCGCTTCCCATCAATCTATCGAATCATAATTCATGTTACACTAATTGTAATTAAAACGTGAGGGAACAGGAGAGATTTGGTTGGCTCCCCAAAAGGAATCGGGCGACAAAACCGAAGTTGAAGCGGTTTTCATACCGGTTGCGGGAGTATCCATTCGACGCACGCCATTTAAAAATGAACGAAATCATCCACATAAAACCTCATCATTTCATCGATATCGTCGCCGCCGTCGGCAGCGGTAAAATCTCATTCGAACCGCATCCGTACGGCCATGCGCAACATACGATCGCCGCCACGATCATCGGCAATCTCGACCTCCTGCTTGAAATCGAATGCGGAGCGGACGATATCTGCCAACCCTGTATCCACAACATTGACGGAGTGTGCGACGATACGATCGATACGTCCTACCGCCCCACGGCGCCTTCCTCCAAACGCGAATGGAACCTTCTTATCGATCTTCGATGGTGTGAACGATTGCAATTGAAGCAGGGGGATCGATTAACCGCTCGCGAATTTCTCGAACGATTAAAATCCGCGGAGCGATACATTCACGACATCTACCGCGAAGTGCAGGGGGAACGAACCCGACATCGATCCACCCATCTGCAGGCCGGAATCAAAACGCTTCTCCCACCGCCACCCTTCGGCTCCTCATTGCAATCCGGATTCTCCCCCTAACGAATTCAAAAAAAGAAAAACTTGAACCGCAATTGAATCGTTCTATCAGAGCTATGTTTTCAATAATGATAAGGAGAACATCATGAAACGTCGGAATAGCACCCTCATCGTTGTTTGCGCTTTTTTGTTTGTGAATTCTGAACGATTTTCGATACTTTTCGCCGCAGACGCTGTGCATGTTGGAAATACCCTTCCTGAAATCATGGTGGATAGTATGGAAGGATTGCAGATTTCATTCTATCCACCCGACGGAAAAGTCTTATTCGTTCAATTTTTAGAAGGAACCGATTCTCCATCGGAAAAATTGGTGGAGAAGAACATTGTTTTGTATAAACGCTTTCATGAAAAAGGTCTGAATATACTCAGTGTTTTTTACAAAGCGAAAGAAGAGGAAATCGATGCGTTATCGCAGCGAATGCGCATTCTCTGGCCGATGGTGAATGAGGAAACACAGAAAGAGGGATTGATCAAACGATTGGGCATTGAAAAACTTCCCTTCAATTTTCTCATCGATTCGAAAGGAACCGTGTTGGCCGCTGAACTCGACGGGGAGTCGGCGCATAAACTCGTGGCTGATAGTCTGAAAGTGTCACTGACCGATGTTCTTCCTCTCGATCAAATTCCGGTAAATTGGAAAGAAACATTTTACGCCGTTTACCGCCTGCACGACAATGAAATCATGAAGCGAATTCCTCCCCCATTCATTCCCGAACGTCGGGAATACTATTGCAATGAAGAATCGTCACAGGCCGAACTGATCCCAAACGGTCCTCTGCTTTTTGTGTTTCATTGGGATGAAACGTTGAAACGATGGGGGATGAGTTTCGGTGGAGAAACGACGCCGCTGTTGCAGGTTCTCACGTTCGCGCTTGGAATTTCCCGCTACGATATTGAAGGGAACGAGGACGTTTTGAATATCAACATGCCCGGTGATTGGATCGTGCGCAAGGAAACGCAGACCGCCGAACGGATCAAGGCATTGGAAACGATCATACAGAAAGAATTGGGCGAGCCCATCAATTTTGAATTGCGCGATGTGGAACGAGAAGTGACCATCGTATCCGGACGATACCAGTATCACCCGTTGACTGGTTTTGACAGCGACCAGGATCGGGATGTGATTCACGTGTTTTCCGATGCGTCTCAAATCAGAGAAGGCGGCGGCGGCGGCAGTGGTACTTTGCATGAATTCCTCACCAAATTGGGCAGTTTTCTTAATCATCACATCATCGATGAAGTCGAATCGTCTGCAATGGAATTAAGTTGGCGTTGGCGACAATATCGACCGCAGGATTCCACCGCCACGTTGGATGGATATTTCAAGACGCTGGCGAAACAGACATCGCTGCAATTCCGCAAAGAAAAACGCACTGTGCCGGTTTGGTTTGTTCTTAAAATAGAAAAATAAGATTGACCTTTCGGTGAGCGTAATTTTTATTATATACATAATATCAATCAAACATCATGAAGGATTGTGAATGTGTATTGTTTAAAACGATGCGCAATTCTGCTATTCTTCACTTTCGGAGTAGGGGATGCCATAATGGAGACAGAATTTTTATTTAATTTATGAGGTATTTCAATGCCGTTTCTGAATAATCTTCAAGACTTGCGCACAATTCTTGGAAGACTCAATGCGGAGCGCCCTGCCGGTCCAGGCAATAAAGAGGGAGAAACCAGGCATCAGGAACGTGGTGGGAATCTGCTTCAAAGACTGAATTTGGAACTGGAAAGCCGCAAAGGAAAAGCACGAGTTTTAGTGACGGGTCAGATTGGCGTCGGAAAATCTTCTGAACTTTTACATTTTCTCCAAAATCGAGGAGAAGAACATCTACGCGCCGGTTATTGGATATATTGTGATTTGGAAAAAGAGGAGCATCCGGAAAGATGTGGCGCTACCGGTGTTTTTCTAACCATTTTCCGCGATTGTTGGCAACAGACTCGATATATACAAAACAAATTGGATTTAAGTCATCGCAATAAAATGGATTTTCTACGATTGAGAGATGAGATTGTAGAGAAATTGATAGATTGGCTTAAAGGTCAGCGTTCCGAAAATGGACAGAAAGCCACATTTCGCTTTGGTGGAATGGATTTTCCTGTTTTTCTTCAAGAGGAAAGGAAAGAAAGCGCTCTTGCTCTTATTTTAGGAAAAGCAGCACAACATGAAGCGGTTTCTCTTGGTTCAGAGCGATATGGATTAGCGCCGGATAGTCTAATCAATCTACTAAACAAGTTGTTGAATTGGTTTGCTATTATATGTAAAGGACAAATTCCTACACTCATAGTTGATCATGTTGATAAAATTCGTGATCAATCAGCGGCAAGAGAAGTGCTTCTTGAAGTCGTTCCACAATGGCGACGGATCAATGCCTCGGTAATCATGACTGCTCCATACGAATATACTCTCGGAGAAATGCGTCATTCCATAGAATCCAATTGGGGAAAGCCTTTGATGATTTATCCCTTAAGGATTCCTGACCTAAATAATACATTCATTTCTCCAATTTATGAGGAAATCGTTAAGAGTTGTGGGCTTGCCAAACTTATTCCTCCAGAAAGTTTGAGATTATTAGCGCATTACAGTGGAGGTATTCCACGTACGTTTATCCAATTTTTAATTGACGCATGTAAAGAAGCACATTTGGCCGGACATAAACGAATAGAAGTCGCGGATGCGCAAGCCATTATCTATAATGCACAAAGAGCTTATCAGGATTATGGACCAACAGAATTGGAATTATTGGATCAGATTGATCAAAGTAAAATCGGGCTAGGATCAGCGGCCACCTTATTAAGATCGCCGATTGGTTTGCTTGTAATGGAAGCGGAAAAAGGCGAACAACCAATACGCATTCACCCTTTGGCAGAAAAAATTCTAGAACGTTATCGCATCAATAAAGGAGAAAAGGTGGGATAACATGGCTACAGCGGAACAATTGGCTAAATCGATTTCAATAGAAAAACGAGGGATACATGTTCTTTTATGGAACAATCAAGATGATCTTGTTCGTTCGTTGCTCGTTTTATTAGCCGTATTAAAAGACCTTCCGAATTCTCCGTTATTACTTTCTTCCCCAGAAGAATCTGTTCGCCTTCTTCGTCCTATGTTTGAATTGCAATCCGCATTGGAAGAAACACTCACTGAAAAAGATTTACTGCGACCGGTAAGAGATATTCTTTTAATTATCTTTCTGCAACAAGCAACGAGTCATTCTATTGCTCCATGGCTCAATGGCTGGCGGAGTGCTCTTGCGGATGAACCAGGAACACTTTTGGTAATACGTAACGCTGATTTCCTTGATTTTCAACGTTTTGCTCCTGATTTGGCATCGTTTTTTGGACCCAAAATTTACGATTCCTCATCCATGTTATCCATTTGGGGAGAGGATACGGCGAGAAGAATGAAAACGGTGTTACCTAATGAATTTTGTATGATTTTAAAGGAACTGCCTGGACCATCTCCGTCAAAAGAAGAGATTGAATATTGGTTAAAACAACATCCACCCTTGAAAACGGAGATTGTAGAAGAGGTTTAGATGGCCGAATACAATTTGGATTCCATCAAAAGTATTTTCAGCAAATGTTTGGACGATTGCGCTGTTTTCCATCGGCCGGATTCAGACGGGAGACTGTTCGAATCGGAAGTGATCCACAAAGAAGACAAACATTGGCTTGTCATGGCAGCCGGATTATGCGAAAGTGAAGCCAGGAAATGGTTTTCTAGTAATAATCAAAGAGCCGAGAATGCTTTGCATCCGCTTCGCTTTAAACATGCATGCGAAATCTCTTTTTTGTTTATTGTCCGACCTATCAGTGAAGAACGATCACAATTCAATCCACTCAAACTTATCGTTCCTTTTGCCGTTCAACATCAAATTCCATATTTGGAAATAAACCAAGCCTATATCCGAATGTGGGATTTTCCTGATAATCCGCATAAATTATTGAATTTACGATGGGAATGGGATGCAAGACCGGCAGCAAATCATCCTTATGAAAATTGGCTAAAAGAATGGACTCACGATATTGGTTTTAATCCGGCTCATCCATCTTCTCACTTACATATCAACACGAAGCGCCTTGATCCTTTCACTTTGCGAGCCGGAGATTTATTCGGTGATCTCCGGCTAGCAATCGGACATCCGAATCCTTTAGCATTGATTTTTTCGATTGCTGTTTGGTTGCGTTCTTTATCTTCTTGATGGTTGATTCTCACGAAAACGACTCTTTTTTCGCCATCCATCGTGTGAATCAGAATGTATCCAGCGATGAAACCTACGAAAAAATATCTCTCGTACACCGCTAAACACGCAGGATGCCCCCGTCATCACGGCAGTATGTCCGGCAATGTCGGCAGAATGCCGGTCCCATTCTTTCGTATGCAAGTTCTGTGATAGAATACATATTCAAAAGCTGTTCGATCAGGTGGGTGAAACATGACTCGAAAAAATCAAACTCTCGAAACCGCTCCCCAATGTCCCTGGGGCATTTTTTCACGCCGTGATTTCCTGAAATGCGCCGCCGCCGCGACCGCCGTTGCTTCTACGGGCTTGATCACTTCATCCGCTCCTTCTGCACCATCGAATAAAACGCTTCCCCGCACCGTAACCGGCGTGGATCTCTGTAAACGCTATGAGTATCCCGTGATTCGCCGCAAATTGGCGAAACTCTTCGACGAGATCGGCGGAGTCCGGCAGCTGGTCAAAGGGAAATTCGTCACCGCGAAAGTGAATCTCGTCAATGCGCCCAACAAGCACGTCAGCGGAGTTCCGCAAGGGCTGACCACCGTTATTCATCCCGCCGTCGCCCTGGCGGCTGGTAGTTTGTTGGTGGAATACGGCGCGAAAAAAGTCACGTTCTGCGACCAACTGCCGCTCGACGGTCCCGACGAGGAATCTTTCGCTCTCTACGATTTCCATTTGCAGGAATTTTCACAGGAAATGGACGGCAAGGTCGCATTCGAAAATACGCGCAATCTCGGCCGCCATAAAAACTACGCGTTGGTGAAAACGCCGGGCGGAGGCTACATCGCGAACGCGTGGGAAGTGAATCGCGCCTACAGCGATACGGATGTGCTGATTTCCATCGCCAAATTGAAAAGCCACGTGTCCGGCGGCGTCTCGCTGGGCATGAAAAACCTGTTCGGCGTGCCGCCCAGCAGCATGTACGGCGACGATATTTACGGCGAAAACAAGAACAACGAGCCGGACGAATCCGCTGTCGGCTATCGCGGTTACACCATGCATACCTGCTCCAAAAAACCGCTGACCTCGGTCGACTCCTTCACCGGCAAATCCGTTTTGGACGATCACGGATACAACGTGCCTCATCTGATCGCCGATTTGAATTACGCGTTTCCCATCGAACTCGTGGTCATCGACGGCATCAGCACGATTCAGAGCGCCGAGGGCTGGTGGATCGGCCCGTCGGTCTCCGTCGCCGCGCCGGCCGCTCGCGGAGCTCTGGCGTCAGCTGGATTGAGGTTCTGCGGCGAG
>QZKN01000167.1 GCA_003598175.1 Candidatus Omnitrophota bacterium | reverse complement strand
TTTTCCACGGAAATTTGAAACAGATCAATTCGGAAATGCGCAAAAAAGCCCAATTTCCTTAAGAAATATCGTATTGTACTCAATTTCCGGATGAACCCAATTCAATTTTTTTTAAATCCGTTTGGAATTTTCAACACGCATTAATGCGTTTACGGCGCATAAGTTACCCCACCAGCCATTGAGTCTTCTCTAATTTGAAAACGATCTTGATCCCATTGACGGAATCGGGACTCTCCTGCAAAATGAATATCCTTCTCGCCGGATTAGTCCTGTGTGGCGAGGTTGCAATCAGGTTGAGGGCCCCGCGGCCTGACCTCCATTTTGGGAAAAATGACAACAAAATCACTGACGGTCGATTATGGTCAAAGCTGAATCTCTGGTTTCCGCCGAGCGTACGCTTCCCCACAATCTCGAAGCGGAAAAACAGGTTTTGGGGGCTATGATTCGCGACACGGACGCGCTTCATCGCGTGCACGAAGTGTTGCACGAATCCGCTTTTTACCAGCCCGGCCATCAAACGATCTATCAGGTTCTGCTCGAACTATCCGCCAAAAATTTCGCCATCGATCTGACGACGTTGTCCGCCGCGTTGGAACAGCGCGGCGAGCTCAACGCCATCGGCGGACCGTATTACCTGTTCGAACTTGTGGACAGCGTCGCGTCGTCCGCCAATGCGGAATTCTACGCCGCCATCGTGCGCGAACGGGCGATGCGGCGCATGCTGATTCGGCAATGCTCGACGATCATCAACGAGGCCTACGACAGCGTCGACGAATCCGAAGAGATCATTTCCCGCGCCGAGGCGAGCATTTTTCAACTTTCCCAAAAACGTGCGGGGCGTTCGTTCGACCGGGTGGGGAAATATCTCGACATCGCCATCGAAAAAATCCAGCTGGCGCACGAAAAACAAGGAGCGATGACCGGCCTGGCCAGCGGTTACCGTGATCTTGATCAAATGACCGCCGGATTTCAATCGTCCGATTTAATCATCCTGGCTGCCCGGCCGTCGGTCGGTAAAACCAGTCTGGTGTTGAATATTGCCGAAAATGTATCGCTTACGGGAATAACGGCGGGGATTTTTTCGCTGGAAATGAGCAGCGAACAGATCGCCGAGCGGGTTCTCTGTTCGCAGGCGAAAGTCAATTTAAAGCATCTGCGATCCGGATTTGTCACGAAACGGGATGCGGCGTTGCTATTTCAAACAGCGGATCGGATTCACGACATCCCGCTTTACGTCGACGACACGCCCAATCTGACTCCGACCGAAATTCTCAGCCGTTCCCGCCGGTTGAAATCCGAACATCCGGATTTGGGATTGTTGATCATCGATTACCTGCAATTGATGTCGACCGGCAGCAAACGCGTGGAAAGCCGGCAGCAGGAAGTGGCGGAAATTTCACGGTCGCTGAAGATCCTCGCGCGGGATCTCCACATTCCCATCATCGCCTGTTCCCAGCTGTCCCGCGCGGTGGAAAAACGCGACGATCACGTTCCCCGTTTGTCCGATTTGCGCGAATCCGGCGCAATCGAGCAGGACGCGGATCTGGTTATTTTTCTGCATCGCGAACCGTTAAAAGGCTCGTTCGAGGGAGAGGAAGAGGAGGAATTGGATGCGGGACGGCAAATTCATTACGCATATAAATTGATTATTGGAAAACACCGCAACGGACCGGTGGGAGAGGTCGATATTTATTTTGCGCGTGAATACACGCGATTTTTCGACGCCGCCGTACCGACATCGGACGACGATGCGCCCTTCTAAGTAGCATTCCCATTGAAATTCCATTGCCGCCGATACGGCGGCGTTACTTTCGGTTGCGGGGATGGTATTTTTGGTGTAGTTCGTGAATGCGGCGTTCGTCCGTATGGGTGTAAATTTCCGTCGTCGAAATGCTGGCGTGGCCGAGCATTTCCTGCAATACGCGCAAGTCTGCGCCGTTTTCCAGCAAATGTGTGGCAAAGGAATGGCGCAGCGTGTGCGGTGAAAGACCCGACGTGATCCCCGCGAGCAAGGCGTATTTCCGCAAAATTTTCCAAAATCCCATGCGGCTGAGCGGTTTGCCCCGCTGATTCACGAACAGCGTTTCCGATTGCCGTTTAATGCACAGCTGCGGACGGGCGCGTTCGAGATAATCCAGCACCTTTTGCGCCGCCTGCGGATGGAACGGAACGAGACGTTCCTTTGCGCCTTTGCCCATCGTGCGTAGAAAGCCGTGCTGAAAATTGAGATCGCCCGGCCTTAATGTCAATAACTCGGATACCCGCAAACCCGACGCATAGAGAAGTTCGATCATGGCCTGATCTCTGAGCCGCAAGGCGTCGTCGCCCTGACTGTCCGCCGCTTCGATCAGTTTTTGCACTTCGTCCTGGGTGAGAGCGCCCTTGAACCGTTTCGGAGCATGGGGAGAGCGGCATAAACGGGTGGGATCTTCCTGCAAATATCCTTCTCCCACCAAATGCAGGTAAAAACGCCGCAAAGCGGAAGTTTTTCGCGCAATGGATGTGGGACGCATCCCTTTTACGTACAGTAGATCGATGAAACCGGCAAGATGTTCACAACTGACCTGATCAGGAAACGTGATTCCATTTTTTTTTAGATAAACCAGATGCTGGGTGATATCGCGATCATAGGCATCCACTGTCGCGGCTGCGACGCCCCGCTCGATGCGGAGATAATCCAAAAATTCCCGCAGATAAGGATGAATTTTTCGAGAGTCTTTTTCCGTCATCGATCCGAATTTCTCGTTTTCAGTAAGTTCTCATTGTAAAAACGGATTCTTCCGCCGTTCTTCGCCGATCATGGTGTTGGGGCCGTGGCCGGGATAGACAATCACGCCATCCGGGAGCGTCAATAATTTTTCTTTGATTCCGCGAATCAATCGTTCGTGCGAACAGCCATCAAAATCAGTACGGCCGATGGAGCGTTTGAATAGCGCATCCCCCGTGAGGACGTGGTTTTCGATGAGAAACGAACTGCCGCCGGGGCTGTGTCCCGCCGTTTCCAATACTTTCACTTTTGCGGATCCAACCGGGAAAAGATCACCGTCCTGAAAGGTGCGATCGGCGGGAGGCGAGAGGATGGGAATTCCCAACAAGCCGGATAAATTGGCCTCCGGATCAACCAGCATGTGCGCTTCCCGCGTATGAATGGCGAGGGGAATCGCATAGGTATCTTTCAGGAAACCATTCGCGCCGATATGGTCGCCATGGCCATGCGTATTGAGAATCATAATCGGCTTTGCGTCGAGTGATTGCAGAAAACGAACGATGGATTCGCCCTCGTCGCCCGGATCCACGATAAGGGCTTCGCGGCTATGAGAACAAAGGACGATGTGGCAATTGGCCTGCAACGGGCCAACGGCAAGAGTATGGATTTCAATGGAATCGTGACTCATGAAACGGAATACTCCACGAAAAAAATACGCCGCTTTCGGCGGCGTATTTTTTCTTTCAACCAAAATATTCTCAACATTCGATGTTTAATAATCGGATTCGGTAAAGATAATCTCTCCCAAACTGAATGATCCGTTCGAGGGATTGTATTCGACGAGGTTTAAGGGATTCTGATTATTTGAACCTCGTCCCAGACCTTCGTCGCGGAAATCGGTCTGGTCAGGACCAATGCTGCGCAACATCCAATACATTTCATTCGATATATCGGTAACCGAAGTCGTGGAAGTGTTTGCTCTTACCCTCGCCAATATATTCTGATAGAGCGGATTTTTCGGCGACGGATTTTCATAAGAAATATAGGGATCCGCGTAAAAACCGCCATAGCCTTTCAAGCCATTCTTGAAACGGTCGTTCGGTGGATTGGAAAGCAGATGGGTTTGCGTCAATCGCAATAACGGATTATTGGTAGAATACGAAGTTTTGAATGGCGGCAGTTTATTGTAATCGATTTTGTACGTAATCAATGCGCCCTGAATATCGCGCATGGTGTAACGCACCTCGACTACTTCGGCGCGCATTTTCGCATCCAGGTAGCCGGGTACGGCAATGGCCACCAGGATTGCGGAAATTCCCGCCACCAAAAGCAATTCAACGGCAGAGAACGCAGGTTTAATGGGCATCTTTTCCTCCCCAACTGCAGGCCATCATCATCGCGGCCCACAATCTGCCCTAACAACCCATTTTATCGATCATATCCCGCTTGTCAAGAGTATTTTGGGGATTCCGTTTCGGTTTTATAAATCCGTTCAATGGCTTCATTTTAATACTATTTCTCATTTTGTTGAAGAGATGTCTGTTTTTTTAACTGAGGAGGGATACAGCAGGTTTCGCTTTGCTCAGCTCACCCACAATATCCGTGTGGAAAGAAGCATACAAATCCATCATGGTTCCGCATAACCGAATTCTTTTAGTCGCTCTCGATTTTTTCGCCATTTGGGCGATACTTTCACCCACAATTCGAGAAATACTTTCCCTTCCAGCATCTTTTCCACATCCTTGCGCGCTTCGGTTCCGATTTGCTTGATCATTGCCCCCTTTTTTCCTACCAGTATTCCTTTTTGCGAATCTCTTTCCACATACAGCACCGCTTGAATGGCGGTTACGCCGTCATCCCGTTCTTTCATGGTTTCGATTTGAACCGCAAGAGAATAGGGAAGTTCCTGCCTTAACAGCAGGAAGGCTTTTTCGCGAATCAGCTCGGCGACAAAAAACCGTTGGGCGCGGTCGCTCAACTGATCCGGAGGGAAAAATTTTGGTCCTTGCGGAAGAAACGAACAGATGTTTTGCAGCAGGCGTTCCACTCCTTCCCCGAATAAAGCCGAAACCGGATGAACCGGGGGAATCGGATCGAATGGGATTTTTCGAATCGTATCCATCTGTTCGATCAGTTGATTTTTTTTAATTTTATCGATTTTATTGATCGCAACCAGTAATGGGATTTTTAATTTTGTGAGCATGTTGTCCGCGATGATGTTTTCCCGCGGGGTGACACCTTTGATCGCGTCGATCAACCACACGGCCGCGTCGGCGTCAGCGAGCGCGCGTTCCGCCTCGCGCACCATGAATTCGTGCATGGCGTCTTTGGGATCGAGCAATCCCGGTGTGTCTTGAAACACGATTTGGACATCTTCGCGATCGTAAATCCCGAAAATTCGGTTGCGCGTGGTTTGCGGATGAGGAGTGACCGCGACCAGTTTGGAGCCGAGGATACTATTCAGCAGGGTGGATTTTCCCGCATTGGGGCGGCCGATCAAGGCGACGTAGCCGGATTTATGAGAGTTTGTTTTCATAAAGATAGACAATCATGCGTCTGCAAACAGGATGATTCCGCGATCGTGTTTTTTAAATTTTTCTTGAAACAACTCAATGAATATCCAAGTTGGATTGCCTGATTCAAGTATGAATTGAGGCTCACTCCTTGCGTTTCCGCTGTATAAACAAGTTCGCGATGCATTTCTTTCGTGGTTCGAAGGAGTATTCTACCACTGAATTTCGCTTCCGGATGAATCTCCATTTCGGGTTCTTGAATGGATACGCCCTCTTCAATCCACATTTTAAACAATGTTTCCTGAACATCCCTTAAATTTTCGAGCGCTTCTTCCGGAGTATCTCCTGCGCCGGTCATTGTCATTCTGCCGAGTTGAGGAATAAAGGCTTCGAATCCTCCTCCTTCTTCTTCGGGGATCGGTTCGATCAGGATTTTGTATGGAAGCGACATAAAATATTTCACGTCACGATTCATTATTTTTCCCATTTTAATAAAAATGAAGAATGTTCATTCATGCAGGGGTAAAGCAAGCGTCCTCGCTTGCATGAACAGCGCAGGCGGTGACGCCTGCTCTACCCGCGTCTATTTCTTGTTGTATATCTTTTCTAACTTATACAATAAAACGTGTTCCAATTTTTTTATAATCATGAAGAGTCATGTGATATCATATATAATATCAGCCAAATTGGAACGAGTCAACTACTTTATAGTGTGAATTGTATCCATCAATTTCTTTATTTAAATGCCGTTTTGACTTGTGAATTTTCAGAAGATAAACGAAAAAAAACAAAGACTCGCCGGAAAATGCGGACAGGATGTCCGCGCTCCGTCACTATTACAGAAAGCGCAACATCGTATCCACGCGCTGTTTCGCTGTGGTTGCATCGAGCAAGCCATGTTTTGCCAGGGCGATCAAGGTTTCCGCCGAGGTTTTGAAGGCGCGGGCGCGATCATATACGTCCAGATGATGATGGGGAGCGAATTGATGCATCACCGTGATCGGAGAACGATGCAAAATCAGCTCGAGGTTGCGGATCCATTCCGCCAGGCGTTTGGCGCCTTCCTGTACGGTTTTGGCGTTATTGGTGAGCAATTGATATTGCGCGGTTCCCCATGACTGGGTGGTGCCCCAATTGCGTCCGATCATGAAGGGCGCCAAATGAAGCGCGGATATGACCTGTTCGCCGATGGCTTGTATACTTTCCGTCCACTGCACGGAGTGTCCGGCGGGGCCGACGTATTGGATTTCGACGTTGTCGTAAGTGATCAGATTGCTGTCCGCCTCTTTTTGTTGAATTTCGCCGCGCAGAGCGGTCAACTGTTCGTTCAAGCGGGCATGATATTGGTTGAGAGATTCTCCATGCGGCGAATCCGGCGTTTTCATGCGGAAATGAATGGTGGGATACCCGGCATTGTGCTGGGCTTTGGACATATCTTGTAACAATTGTTGCTGAATTTTGATTACCAGAGGAAGCGCCAGCAAGGGCGAGCGTCCGTAGGGGGAAAGGCCGTCCGTATCCAATCCGAAATAAAAGCAGGAAGCCGGATTGAGCGGAATCAGCGATCCATCGCCCTGAATTTGATAAGGGAGGAGAGTCCGCGTGGGCATATCCTGTTTAAAACGAATGGTTGCCGGATCGATCACGATAAAACTATCGATTCGTTCGCGGGAATCGTCCAAAACCAGTTCCCCGCAAAAACATCCATAGGTAAACACACTCAGAAAAAAATTTTGGACCAGTGTTTCAATTCCGTGCTCCCGTTCATATCGTCCCGAATAGATTCTCCGGTCAAGGTCGGCCAGAATTTGACGCGCATCAGACTGGTCTTTATCGCAGCCTTCCGACAGGGAATAGGATTGTGGCGTGGAACATAAACGGACCCAGGCCCAGACGCCGGCGGACACGTCGGGAATATAATCCCGTAATCGGCGTAGAAAAGGAAACAAGATTCGGGGATCAATGGCTGTCGGGAAAATAAAATCATTCCGTTCATTCCACAACGAAAACGAATCGTCGATGTATGATTTGGAAAGCGGATGGATGGGCAGAGCCGTGATCGGAATGCGGGAAACGGATCGTTCCTTTACGTTCCTATGTGTTTTTTTCTTGCCGAACCATTTTGATAGGGTATTGAACATGGTCACCTCCATAATCAGAAAGATGGATATTCGATCGAATTCTCTCTACTAATGGAGAAAAACCGCAAAATCGGCGAAGTAATGCGGGAATGCGTTGTTTCGGTGAATTATATACAACGCGGTCTTCCGTTTCGCACGTGCAGACCGGAGGTCCGCACCACAATTCATTTCTGCTTTTGTTGTGACGATCATTGCAATGAATCGTTATAACCATCTGTTCCATCTCCGTACCTTCATTTTTGCTTGATTATACCATTCGCTGAGACTTACACTGTTCAATCCAAGGTTCATTATGATACAGTTCACATAGAAACCGACATGGCCGGCCGGACACGACGGAATAGGCAACGCCGCCGTCTCGGCGGCATGGCCGGTAATACCGGCAGGATGCCGGCGCTACAAAAGGATCAAGCGGTTGGCAAAGGAAAACCGAGAACGCGATCACGTCACTCAACCATCGCCAAGCCGATCCATGCGCGGTAAAATGAGATAAGCCATTACCGACGAACCGAACATTGTTTGTACAAAAGGAACCAGGGGAATGAAACCGGATCGAATACGCGACTTGCTGGAAAAGGTAAAATCCGACTCCTTATCGATTGATGAAGCCATTGCCGCCTTGAAACATTTTCCGTATGAAGACATCGGCATAGCGACAATCGATCATCACCGTTCGCTGCGGCAAGGCGTTCCCGAGGTCGTCTTCTGCCAAAACAAGGAAACCGAGGATATCATTAAAATCGTCGAACGCTTGCGGGAAAATCAACAGCCGGTCCTGGCCACTCGCGTTTTGCCGCAAGCAGCCGACGAATTGGTTCGCCGATTTCAGGATGCGGTCTTTTATGAACGAGGAAAAGCCGTTACGATTGGTGAAAGCGAAATTGAAGCGGGGATCGGAAACGTTCTCGTAATCTGCGCGGGCACTTCGGATTTGCCGGTCGCGGAGGAAGCGGTGATAACCGCGCGCTTCATGGGATCGAATACAACGCAATTGACCGATGTGGGAGTGGCCGGTATTCACCGGTTGTTGGGACGATTGGATACCATCCATGCCGCCAACGTGATTGTCGTCGTGGCGGGAATGGAAGGCGCGCTCGCGAGCGTCGTGGGTGGTTTGGTCGAAGTTCCCGTGATTGCAGTTCCAACCAGCGTCGGCTATGGCGCCAGTTTCGGCGGCTTGTCGGCCTTGTTGACCATGCTCAACAGTTGCAGCGCGGGAGTAACCGTCGTCAACATCGATAATGGATTCGGCGCGGGTTTTGCCGCCGGTGTGATCAACCGAAACATTTGCGGCAGAAGACAGGAAAATGAAAAATGAATGCGAAACGATACGTGCAAATCGGCCTTGCTTTTCTTCGTCCGAAGATGCTGGCGTGGGTCATCGTAATCACATCCTTCGTCGGCATTGATCCATGCCGGGCGGATATTGTTACATTGAAAGACGGGGCCACATTGCGATGTGAAGTCATTTCCGACACGCCGTTGACCGGTTCCGATGCGAAATACCTGCAAATTCGCGTGGAAAACATCATGATTTGGCTGGATCGCGACGCGGTCGAAAAAATCGAGAAACGAACGGAAACCGGACCGGCAGGCTCCGAATTGCATAATCTGGTGGAAAAATTAAAACGCGAAGGCAAGGTAATCGAGGACCTGCATTCCCAATTCAATCTCGACGCCTCCCCCGCTCAATCCAAAAATGAATTGCAACTGACGGTAAAAGACCTTCGCGGTTGGATTTATGCATACGAAGACCGCAAAGCGGTGACAGAAAGAAAACGGATTTCACTTCATATCGGCGATCCGGTCCCGATCGGCCATCTTCTTATCCTTTCTCCCAATACCCATGCAACAATCCGGATCGGTGATATCGGCGATATTGGTTTGGTGGGAGGAACCCAGATCCGCGTGGACGGTTTTTCCGTCAATCTGACCCAGAGTTACTCCCTCAACGTTCAACTCAATCAAGGCGCCGCATGGTTCGACATCGGCTCCACCTCCGTGGATTTCAAACGGTTGAGTCTAACGCTGAATGCGGCCAAATCCGTCATTTTAAACGGCGTTATTTTCGTAGAAACGACGAACCGGACCGGCGAACTGAACGTAACCTATCTCAAAGCAAAGCCGAACGCGAACACACAAGAAAAAAACAAACTCAATTTCTGGCGCAAAACCGACGGCCCTTATTTCCTTTCGGAAGGGGAATTCATCACCATCTCGCCCGCGTCCAATCGGCTGTCCGTCGAACCGGCGCCTCAACTGTCCCACCTGCGCGCCATTTTCGACGGATGGGATCAATGGCAACCCGATCCGTTGGTGGTTGAACTGGATATCACCATTCCCCCATTGAAGGAGTTTCCCAATTTCCCGCCGCAACCGGCTTTGCATCCGTATCGCATCCCGATTGACAGTTCCATGACCTTGCCTCCGGAAATCCGCAGCCTCGGCCAAATCCTGAGCCAATATAAAGAAGGTTTGGAGCGGTACCGTTTTGATGCCAGCCGCTATCCTTCCGAGGAACATGGTCTCGACGCCCTGGTCAAATCTTTTGATGTGGGAGGTTGGCGAGGTCCTTACATCCCATTAAACCTTCCGCGACGGGATTTGTGGGGAGAGCCCTTCGTGTATGAAATTTTCAAAGCAAAAAACCGCGAATTCGCGGATGTCCGCAGTACAGGTCCCAATCGCAAGGACGATCGCGGACTCGGAGACGACATTCGATAAATGAGTGAATCATTCATGAAAGCCATTATTCCCTGCGCCGGCCGAGGCGAACGCCTGAGACCTCTGACTTTTACCAATTCAAAACCGTTGATTCCCATTGCCAACAAGTCGTTGGTGCTTTATGCGATCGAGGCGATCAAAGAAGTGGGCATTCGAAAAATCGGCCTGGTCGTGGGAGAAAACGAGAGCGATTTACGCCAGGTTTTGAAAAATGGGAATGACCTGGGCGTCGAGATTTCATATATCCATCAAGACGAACCGCGTGGAATCGCCGATACCGTCAAGGTTTCACGCCGTTTTCTCGGAAATTCTCCCTTCGTCATGTATTTGGGCGACAATTTACTGCAGAGAGGATTGACCACGGCCGTCAAACAATTTCATGACAATCGGGCCGGCGCCGTCTTGTTGTTAAGCCGAACCGAAAAACCTCAATTGTATGGCGTCGCGGAAATTGAAAACGACCGCGTCATACGCATCCATGAAAAACCCAAAACGCCTCCATCGAACCTGGCCGCCGTGGGCATTTATGTTTTTGATTCCTCCATTCACTCAATCATCGATCATCTCGCGCCGTCGGAGCGGGGAGAAATGGAGATCACCGACGCGATTCAAAAACTGATCGACGGCGGCGCAAAAGTCGAGTACCACATCGTGGAAGGATGGTGGGTGGACGCCGGCACACCGGAAGACATGATCGAAGCCAATCGCCTGGTACTGCAGAATCTTCAGACCGGCATCGATGGCAGCGTCGATTCCCAATCGGAAATTCGTGGAAATGTGGTGATCGGAAAAGGCAGTTGCATCGAGCGAAGTAAAATTCGCGGACCGGTGATCATCGGCGACGACTGCCGGATCACCGGCGCGTTTGTGGGGAGTTTCACTTCCATCGGTTCGCGCTCCGCGCTTTCCAATTGCGAAGTGGAATACAGCGTGATCATGCAGAACTGTGAAATCCGCGATGTGGAAGAACGAATCGATTACAGCATTCTCGGTCGAAACGTCCGCCTGACAAGCAATGTTCGGCGTCCGCGCTCCTACAAACTGGTTCTTTCCGATAACAGCTCGGCTGAATTACGCTAAAGAGAGCAGAATGGGAATCAAATCGCATTCTCAGGAAAGAAACGACAATGAAAACAATTCGGATTGGACTCAAAACGATCGGGGAAGAACATCCCTGCCTGATCATCGCCGAAGCGGGACTCAATCATAACGGCAATGTGGACATTGCGCTCAAACTGATCGAGGCGGCGGCGGAATGCGGCGTGGATGCGATTAAATTTCAAACCTATACAACCAAAGAACTGTTTGCCCCCGATCATCCGGAATATGACAAGTTCCAAACGATGGTTTTTGATCATCCAACCTACGAGCGACTCCGCTTCCATGCAGAAAAACAGAGCATTCTTTTTCTTTCCACCCCCTTTGACGAAGCCAGCGCCGATTTGCTCGACGACATCGGCGTTCCGGCCTTTAAAATCGGCTCCGGAGAATTGACGCACCTGTCATTTTTACAGTATTTGTCGAAAAAAGGAAAACCGTTGATTCTTTCAACCGGCATGTCAACTCTCGACGAAATCGACAATGCCGTTACAACGATTCGTGACAGCGGAAACGATCAATTGATTCTACTTCATTGCATTTCGGTGTATCCCTGCCCGCCCGGCGAGGCCAATGTGCGGATTCTTTGCACATTGCAGGAGCGTTTTTGGCTGCCGATCGGCTATTCCGACCATACCCAAACCGACGCCGCCGCCGCCGCCGCGGTAGCGCTGGGCGCGCGCGTGGTGGAAAAACATTTTACTCTATCCCATCATTTGCCCGGTTGGGATCACTTTTTTTCGTACGATCCACCGCAGATGAAACAATTCGTTCAAACCATTCGCGAAACGGAACAGGCATTGGGATCGCCGGAAAAAGAAATTCGCGAATTGGAAAAACCGATTCACGCCATCGCCAGACGGGCGCTCTACGCGCGCGTCAACCTTGCGTCGGGAGCGATCCTCTCCCACGACGTGATCCTCGTTCGCCGCCCCGCCGGCCCTCTGCCGGCCGATCGGCTCGACCACGTTTTAGGAAAAAAAATTCTCCGCAACGTCGCCGCCGGCGAGGCGTTGCAGCCAGGCGATGTGGAAGAAACCTAATCCCATACAACGTTCGCACCAAACTCGAAATCCAATCACGAATTACTTTTGCAATGGAACATACGCCCTCAAGCAATCAGAAAACAATACGGACGGTTCGCATCCTGCGAGTGGATAAAAAAGGCCGCGGCGTGGGAGAAACGGAAACCGGCGGCGTTCTTACCATTCCCTTCACCATTCCCGGCGAACGGGTGGAAGCGGTGAAACTCAAACGCAAAGAAGGCCGTTTGCTGCAAATCCTGGAAGCGTCGCCGCATCGCACGGCGGCATCCTGTTCCCATTTTTCCACCTGCGGAGGCTGCACGTGGCAACATATCGATTATGGACGCCAATTGCATATAAAAAAAGAAACCATCGCGGAATTGTGCCGCCGTCACGGAATCCAATTCAAGCCTACCGATCTTGCCATCACCCCTTCTGCACCTTTTGAATACCGCAACCGCATGGATTTTGTGTGGTGGAATGACGGACGCTTCGGCTTGCGGCAGCGGGGAAAATGGCATTCGGTGGTCAATTTACAGGAATGCCGACTCTTGCCGCATTCGGTCATGAATACGGCGTTGGAAGTGAACCGCCGCGTGCAAAACGCAGGATTGCCGTTCTGCGATCAGGTAAGGAAAACGCCGGGCCTGCGCTATTTGGTGGTGCGCCGCGGCGTCTTCACGGGCGAGATCATGCTGCTGTTTGTCTCCGATTCCATGCATCTTCCCCCCTTGCTGTGGCAGGGACTCGACCGGGTCGTCAGCGTGTATCAACTGATCAACGATAATCCGCAAAACGACACATCGGATGGAATCCCCGTGCATTTGGCGGGAAATGAGAATCTGCGGGAACTAATCGGCGAACATCCATTTTCCATCGGTCCCCGCTGTTTTTTTCAACCCAATCCCGCCGTCGCGCAACGAATGGTGATGTATGTGCGAGACTTGCTTTCCGCGGCGGATCATAGCAACGGCTGTTTATTGGATTTATTCTGCGGGGTCGGTCTGTTTACGGCTTCTACCGCGGACCTGTTTCAAAAGACAATGGGAATCGAATTCTCAGAAGAAGCGGTCTCGTTCGCCCGCAGGAACGCCGCCGGACTTGCCGCCGAATTCCTGTGCAAAGACGCGGGAGAACTGACGACAGAGCATTTTGCCGATGCGGATACTTTAATTGTGGATCCGCCGCGTGACGGAATTCCCCCACGCACGATGAAATGGATTCTGACGCATCCTTTCCAAGAAATCATTTATATATCCTGCAATCCACGGCGAGGCATCGAGGATGCCGCCAAACTGCTGGCAAAATACAACCTCCAATCCATCCGTTTATTCGACCAATTTCCACAAACCCCGCACGTAGAAATGATCGCCCATTTCAGGGGGTGAGATTTTCGCATAAATATGATATGGTTCCTAATCGCATACCATCTACATCCCTGCTTGTGCGGAGAAACACCGGCAAGGATACTATCGCCGCCCGGCAACTGTGGGTAGAGCAGGCGTCTCGCCTGCGCCGTTCGCGCAAGCGGGACGCTTACTCTACCTACGGCGGGTATGAAGGGGCGCGTTGTTTTCGCCCTTTTGTCGGCAACGATTAATAAAAGATATTTGAAGGAGCCATCGCTATGAGACAGACAAAAGCAAGTCAATGGATTGTGACGGCGTGGGTTATCGCCGTCCTCGCCCCAACCGTTTTCGCCCAATCCACCATGCTTGACGGATTGGCGGAACGGCGCGATTTTCAAACCAAACGTGTCTCCAGCTTCGACCGCACCGGGGGAAACGCCGACCGTCTCGTCATCGAGCCGAACGAAATTGCCGTGCTGGCCGAGATCGAAGGCGCGGGAATCATCAAACACATTTGGTTCACCATCAATCATTCCGATCCGCTCTATCGCCGCCATTTGATTTTGCGGATGTATTGGGACGGAGAAAGCAATCCCAGCGTGGAATCGCCGGTGGGCGACTTTTTCGGGCAGGGCTGGGGAGAGGAATATAACTACGCATCCCTGCCGCTCGCGGCCGCGCCGGCGGCGGGAAAGGCGCTGAATTGTTATTTTCCCATGCCGTTCGGCAAAGGCGCGAAAATCACAATCGAAAATCAATCGGAAAAACGCTGCAACGCTTTTTATTACTTCATCGATTATGAAGCGCATCGAAAAATCAGCGCCGATCAATTTCGTTTTCACGCCTGGTGGAATTGTGAAATCACGGAGCCGTGGAAAGGCGACGAAAACGAATGGAACAGTCTGCGCGGCAATGCGGACGAAAATCCCACCGACGAACACAATTATCTGATTCTGGACGCGGAAGGCGAAGGCCATTACGTCGGCGTGAATTATTACGTCAACGGCCCCACGCCGATGTGGTACGGCGAAGGCGACGACATGTGGCTGATCGACGGGGAAAAATGGCCAGGCTCCCTGCATGGAACGGGAACGGAAGATTATTTCAATTCATCCTGGTGCCCGAAGGAAATCTACATTCATCCCTATTTCGGCTATCCGCGCGTCAACAACACCATCGGCTGGCTGGGGAGAACACACTGCTACCGTTTTCACATTCAAGATCCCATCGTCTTCAAAAAGAAGATCCGCGGCAGCATCGAACATGGCCACGCGAATTGTTTGACGCTGGAACTCGCGACGGTGGCGTATTGGTATCAAAAAGAACCGCATAAAATGTTTTCTCCGCTACCCGATCCGGAAAAAAGAAATCCCATGCCGGAAATCGGCGCGGTGGAAATTCACCGCTGGCGCGACGCCTGGCGTGAAAAAATGGACGGCGGCGTATTGTGGGGAAACGAAAAAGAATAACCGGCGGTTGGGAGCCGAGAAGCGGAAATCACGCTGTTTCTATCCGGCAGGACGGTCGGAATGGGGAACCGAGCGGGAACGAACTCAAAAAATTCGCATGGCAACAAAAGCGGAACGGCGATCCTTCCGATCGTCGTTCCGTGATTTTCCATGCAGGCGCGTCGATCAATCAAAGAAAAAATACGTGTTGTTGTGAACTTCCGCCATTCCGTTCTCATCCACGGTGAGAGGAATCACATGGTCGCCGTTGGTGTAAACCCAATGCGGCGTTTTTCCGACCGGACCGCGATACAATTCCTGATAAACGGGATGGCCGCAGTGCTCGAACAATTCCGCCGCCGGCAGAATTCGGCCTCGAAACGCCTCCACTTTGTTGTAACTGTCCACGCAGCGATCCCCGTAGGCCAATGCGGCATGGGCAACGATCACGGCGACGAAAACCGTCATTGCCAAGCTTTTCCAACAACGAAAACGGGCCAGCCAATAAAGGACCTCCCCCCCCACAATCGGCGAGAGGAAAATCGCCCAAAAATAGGTGATGATCAAAAACAAATCCGGAATACTTTGCGGGATATACGGCAATAAATAGAAGCCGATCGAGCCCACGATTTTGGGAAGAAACATGTGCTGCCATCCGGGCAGCGCATCGGAGAAATTGACGTTTATGAAAAGGTAAATGAATGGGAGCAGGATAATCACCCCATGAATTCGAAGGGATCGATAAAACAGAAACCAAATGCCGACGATGGATATAAGAATAAACGTATAGGGGAATGATAACAACAACATCAGGGAAAAAGGAAACGTACATACCGCCAATATCAACGTTTCGGTAAGCGTCAAGGGATCGTAATGTCTGTTGCCAACGACATTGTCAATCGTGTCTTCCATCGCAATCTCCTTTCTTTTTCACTTTCTATTGTTCCTAAACCGGAAATATATCATTCTCTGCTTCCAACCTTCCTTTCGTCACCCGGCGAACATTATGTTTTACCCTGGTGATCATTCTATTTCTCTTTCGCTGTCGGATGCTCATATTGAATAAGAAAACGATATCATTGATTTGATGGAAAATCTACAGGCAACAGGTCTAGCGATCGAATTCAAGTTCTTCCCCGATTTGCCGATAGTATACAGTGCAAAACCCCGTGAAAGGGGGAAACAAAAATGTATAACGCATTCGATGTCATTCAAAGAAACGGAGCGCAAATCCAGGTGAACACCGGCGTGGGCAGCACCACGAAATACGAAGGCAAGGAAAATGCTCCCATGCCCTATTTTCGCCGCGCGATGAAGAAACAAGAAGAAGAAGAAAAAAAAGAAAAAAAGAAACGGCAAAGCGAAGGCCGAATTGACTTTGTTGCCTGATTTTCGCCTTACTTGGCTCATTTCAGCAGCGGATGTAAAAGAATCCGCGGTGACGCACGCAACGAGAGGCGATCTTTCAAAATATAACTTTTTACTGCCATTCCTCCCGCCATTGCAACTACGATTCCCAGCTTGATCAATAAATCCAATCGGACTTATTCTTTGCGAAAAAGTCTTTGCTTATCGCCGATGCGCTTGCCAATTCTCCTATCCGATTTAAAATTGAAACTTATTTTCAAGGAATCGAAGGCAGAAACGTGGGGCATCCCTTCAAAAATGATAACTTTGTATACAATCAGTATCGTGGGAATGTGAATGTGAAAAATCGGTACTATGATTCCATTGCAATTTGCAGGATGGGATGAAAATTACCCTGGTTGGGAATGTTTTCTCTATTAAAGTTAAATTAATATCTAACATTGACCGTTTTCTGGCTATACTATCACCAATTCGCAGCGATAGTTGATAATCGATTTTGTTCTAAAAATCACCGATCGTTTGCTATGAATGAATTATATTCAACCTATCGTTTCGGTTAATGGATTGTATTTTTGCTGTATTCACAGTGTAAAAAATATGAATTGAGGTGTACGATTATGGAAAGAAAAACCCATCAACGGATGGCGATCCGGCGAACTTTCGAAGAAATTTCCCGGCCGCTGGGCCCCCAAGAGGTGCTGAAGGCCGCGCAAACGTATGCGCCGCGATTGGGCATAGCCACGGTTTATCGGACGCTCAAAGGCTTTATGGAAGAAGGACTGATTGTGCCGGTGGAAATCCCCGGCGAACCCCCGCGGTATGAGATAGCAGGCAAACCTCACCATCACCATTTCTTCTGCAAACAATGCCACCGCGTTTTCGAAGTGGAAGGATGCGTCGTGAAAAAGAAACCGAACACGCCGGATAATTTTCAACTGGACGGCCACAAACTACTGTTTTACGGCCGATGCGGCGACTGTTCGGAAGAATCCTAATCCTTTTCGGTTCGAATAGGGCGGACGGAATCATGAAGCGGGGAAACGCCTGAATTCTCGTTTTTTGATCAAGCCTCTTCGCAATGAAAAGGCGGAACAGAAGAAAAACGCTGTTCAGAGAGAACTCACCATTTGCGTATCGAGAAGATGCCGCACCAGAAGAATACGGAGCTGCGGTTCCACCCCCAGCAAAAAAGAACGACGCGCCTCGAATAAGCCGAGCCGATGCAGTTTTTCACTGTGCTGCACCAGTTCCGGCAATCGCTCCCATTTCCTCTCCGCAAATAGGGAATCGGGGAGATTTTCCGCGTGAATAACGACCGTTTCGCCGAGGATTCGAACCAATTCGTCCCGAATCATGTTCATGAGTCACCCTGCAAGTCGGTGGGAAATGGTAAAGGGGGAAGGCGTGGTAATCTCCTGCCCTCCCCCGTTCATTCCGATTTGATTTTAAAGATAGCCTTTTGTCATCAAATACTCGGTGGCCAACAATTCCCCTTTTGCCGCGCCGCGCTTGGTGTTGTGAGACAACGAGCAATATTTGATTCCATGCGTCCCGAAAACCTCATCCTGGCGAATTCGGCCAACGACGGTTGACATCCCCCCGCCCAGTTCGCGATCCAGGCGCGGCTGCGGACGGTTGTCTTCTTCCTTGACCACGATCGTCTCTTTGGGGGCGGAAGGCAGATCGCCGAACGTCTGAAAACACGCCGCGTTATACTCGGCAATGGCTTTTTTATAATCCTCCGGCGTGCATTCCTTTTCGGTTTCGACGAAAATGGACAGAAAGTGTCCATCGATGGTCGGAACCCGTGTGCAGGTGCAACTCACGGCGAAATTCGCGTTGTGCACCACCTGATTTTCACAGCGTCCGAGAGTTTTCACCGTTTCCAGCACCACTTTTCCTTCTTCCTTGGCGATAAACGGGATCACGTTATCCACGATATCCAACGCCGAATTGCCGGGATAACCGGCGCCGGACAGAGCTTGCATCGACGTCATGAACACGCGCTTGATGCCAAACGTATCATAAATAGGCTTCAAGGAAATGATCAGTCCCATCGTGGTGCAATTCGGTCCCGGCACAACAAATCCTTTCCATCCCCGCTCTTTTTTCTGCCGTTCGATCAACGGCGCATGTCCGGCGTTGACCTCCGGCACGAGAATGGGAACATCCTCTTTATAGCGAAAAGCGGATGCGGTGCTGATCACCGGTTTCTTGACGGCGCAGCGTCCTTCAATGCTTTCCGCCACGTCGGACGGCAATGCCGAGAATACGATATCGTATTGGTCCAATTCCTCGACGACATGTTCGATATTTTTAACCATCATCGCGGAAACGGAATTCGGCAACGGCGTCGGAGAATGCCAAACCGCGGCGGTTCCATAGGGTTTGCCTTCCGAGCGCTCGGATGCGTATAATCCCGAAATTTCAAACCAGGGATGCTCAAACAAAGCTTCCAGAAATTGTCTTTCCTCTCATACTCC
>QZKN01000099.1 GCA_003598175.1 Candidatus Omnitrophota bacterium | reverse complement strand
AAACGTCATCGTCCCCGGCCCGGTTTTCTCCGCATATTCCGACGCCGGTTGCGGATACGATTCGATGACCTGCGCCGCTACGTTGTCGACAAGAAATGTGACAAACACCCCCAGCGCCAACAGCCGCCGGAGCGCTTGTTTTGGATTGATTTGTTTTGCAATAAACATGGTCAGCCTCCATTATTCTTTTAGCATAGCTCTTTGAATTATTTGCGTTTGAATAGTTATGTTTCGTGTAATTTCTCAAACGCAAACGGAGGCGCGCGGGGGATTCTGCTGCAGGAAATTTTCCCTTGACAGAATCCCCCCAACCATGTTCTAATATGAACTGAAAAAGGTCCTTGCATAAGTAACACCTTTTTCATCGGGGCGCGTATTTAATAGCTGCCAGGCTGAGTGCGCGTCCTTTTATTTTTTATTCCTGTTATTAAATCCGCTTTGAATCGTTCATCATTCGCCAGATGGATGAAACGCCATCCCACCTCGCGTAATGACGTTATTAAAGTTACATTTAATGATATTTTCGGTTTCTGACAATTGCTCAACGACTAATATAACATAAGTCCGAAAGAGATGTCAATAGGAAAATTTAATTTTTTAAATTCGCACAAATATATACAGTTCAATAGACAATTGTAATACGGAGGCGATATCGATGAATCATATAACGAATGATTTCGCTGAAAGGGAACGTGAAAAAATCAGGCGCGCAGGATGGAGTATTTAATCCTTCGAAACGTAGGATGGATTCAATCGCCGGATTCAAACAGCCGAATCCTACGAGGCTGATGTTGATCATCATCTTCTTCATCACCGGTTTTACTCCGGCGCTTTGTTTTGGCGTTGGCTGGTTATTGAAGTAGCATTTCAAAAGGACAATGAGAGAATGGTCGGAAAATCAAAAAGGGCGCGATGAACGCGCCCTTTTGCAGATAGGATTCTTACCAAACCTATTTCTTCAACCACGACATCAAGCCGCGTAGTTCCCTGCCCACCTTCTCGACCTGGCTGTTCATATCTTTATTGCGCAGGGCGTTGAAGACGGGGCGGTTGGCCTTGTTTTCGAGAATCCATTCGCGGGCGAATTCACCGTTTTGGATTTCGTCGAGGATTTTCTTCATTTCTTTTTTCGTCTCGGCGGTGATCAGCCGCGGACCGCGGGTCAGGTCGCCGTATTCGGCGGTGTCGGAAATGCTGTAGCGCATCCCGGCAAGGCCGTTTTCGTGAATGAGATCGACGATCAGTTTGATTTCGTGCACGCATTCGAAGTAGGCCATTTCCGGCTGATAGCCCGCATCCACCAGCGTCTCGAAACCGGCCTTGATGAGGGCGGTGAGTCCGCCGCAGAGCACCACCTGTTCGCCGAAGAGATCGGTTTCGGTTTCTTCGAGGAAGGTGGTTTCGATAATGCCTGCGCGCCCCGCGCCGATGCCTTTCGCGTAGGCGAGCGCGTTCTCTTTGGCGTTGCCGGAAGCGTTCTGATGCACGGCGATCAGCGCCGGCACGCCGCCGCCTTGCGTAAAGACGCGGCGAACGAGATGGCCGGGGCCTTTCGGCGCGCACATGATGACATCAATTTCTTTCGGAGGGATGATCTGACCATAATGAATGTTGAAACCGTGCGCGAACAGCAGGGATTTTCCGGCGCACAGTTCGTCTTCGATTTCGCGGTGGTATACGTCCGGCTGCAGCTGATCCGGAACCGTGATCGTGATGATATCGCCGCGTTTGGCCGCTTCACGGGCGGAAAGCACTTCGAATTTATCTTTTTTTGCCTGATCGGCGTTGGGGCCGGGAATTTCCGCCACCACCACTTTCACGCCGCTTTCTCGCAGATTTTGCGAATGGGCGTGTCCCTGGCTGCCGTAGCCGATGATCGCAATCGTTTTGCCTTGCAATCTACCCAAATCGGCGTCGTTGTCATAATACATTTTCACCATAATTCGTTCTCCTTTATTTTTTAAGACTGAAGGTGTTCAAACTGAAGGTGTTTAGGTTGAAGGCTGAAGGTTTTTGAAAAACTACAATATATATACATCAGCCTTCAAGCTACCGCGCGCGCGTTTTGAATGCTTTCGTTATTACCCCGAGCCATCGCCACTCGTCCGCTGCGCGCCACTTCAATGATACCGTAAGGCGCAAGCAGTTTTAAGAGTCCCGCAATCTTATTTTCACTGCCGGTCGCTTCCACAATCATGCTCTGCGGACTGACATCGGCAATCCTCGCGCGGAAGATGTTGGCAATTTCGACAATGTCGCCGCGTTGGGAAGGTTCGGCGTTGACTTTGCAGAGAACCAGCTCGCGATTGACGATATCGTGGGTCTCCATCGAAAAATCGCGCACATCGTGCACGTCGATCAGTTTCCCCAGCTGCTTGCGCACCTGGTCGAGAATTTTGTCATCACCGGGAACGACGATGGTCATGCGCGAAATGCGAGGACTATCGGTTTCACCGACGGTGAGACTCTCGATATTGAATCCACGGGCGGAAAACAGCCCGGCCACCCGCGCCAACACGCCTGATCGATTTTCCACCAGCACATAGAAGATATGACGTCGCATCATGTTTTTCCTTTTCTTTATGTTTTATTTGTATTCACGAAGTGAAATTTTCCTCTTACGATTCCCTGTCAACTGGGGGGGGGAGCTGTCGCTCTCTCTCCGTTGACGGAGAGGGTTGGGGAGGAGAATTTATACCTTCTCGCAATTATTTCCATTCTTGGCTCGGAGGAGATCGAGTGATCCCACTCGTGCCGTGTGTATCCGAATCATGCCATCCCTTCGATCATTTGATTGAGGGAAGCGCCGGCGGGAACCATCGGGTACACATTTTCTTCGCGCGCCACCCATACGTCGAGAAGCGCCGGTTGATCGCCTGCCAGGCATTCGCGAATTGCATCCTTCAACTCGCCGCGTTTGGTGACTTTGCGGCCCCAACAGCCGTAGGCTTCCGCCAGTTTCGCGAAGTTGGGCAAATACTCGGCATTCATCCAATCGCTCGCGGAAGCATCCGACAGAGCCGCACCGCGCGCGGGCAGGGTCAGATTCGTCGCCGAATAATTTTTGCCGTAAAACATATCCTGCCACTGCCGCACCATGCCCAGCCAGCCGTTGTTGCTGATAATGTTCTTCACCGGCAGGTTGTAATACATAGCGGTGGCCAGTTCCTGAATATTCATTTGAATGGACCCGTCTCCCGCGACATTGATGACCTGCCGCCCGGGAAACGCCCGCTGAGCGCCAAGCGCGGCGGGAAAACCAAAGCCCATCGTACCCAATCCCCCTGACGTAATCCAGGTTCTCGGACGGGTAAACGTATAATACTGCGCCGCCCACATTTGATGCTGCCCCACTTCGCTGGTGATGATCGCATTGTCATCGGCCAGTTCATCGATGAGCTGGATCAAATGTTGAGGCAGAATCAGGTCGTTGTCAGGCAAAACGAAGCGCAAAGGATATTGCCGCTTCCACTCGTCCAATTGCGGGAGCCACGCTTCCGTGTCGCATCGTTCCACGAACGGATTCAAATCCCGCAGAATACATTTCACGTCGCCGACCAGATCCACGTCCACTTTGACGTTCTTGCTGATGGACGAGGGATCGATGTCCATGTGAATGATCTTCGCATGGGGCGCAAATTCTTCCAATTTCCCGGTCACGCGGTCGTCGAAACGCGATCCTACGGCAATCAACACATCGCAATTCTGCACGGCCTTGTTGGCGTACACGGTTCCATGCATTCCCAGCATCAGCAGGGAAAGCGGATGCGTTTCCGGAAACGCGCCCAGCCCCATCAGCGTAGTGGTGACGGGAATATTGGCTTTCGTGGCGAATAAGAACAATTCATCGGCCGCGTCGGCGTTGATGACGCCGCCGCCGGCGTAAATCAACGGTCTTTTTGCGGAATGAATCAGTTTCCAGGCTTGTTCGACCTTCTCCAGCGGCGCATGCATCTGAATATGATATCCCGGCAGTTCCGGCTTGTCGGGATAGGCATAATTCACGAGCGTATGTTTTTGAATGTCCTTGGGAATGTCGATCACGACGGGGCCCTGTCGCCCGCTGCGCGCGATGTGAAATGTATTTTTCAAAAGAATCGGAAGTTCTTCCAACGTTTTCACCAAATAATTGTGTTTGGTCACCGATCGCGTGATTCCCACGACATCCGCCTCTTGAAACGCATCGTTGCCGATCAGCGCGGTCGGGACCTGACCGGAAATGACCACCACCGGAGTGGAATCCATCATCGCGTCCGCCAGGCCGGTCACCGTGTTGGTGGCTCCCGGACCGGAAGTGACCAACACCACTCCCACTTTTCCGGTCGCGCGCGCATACCCTTCGGCCATGTGAATCGCCCCCTGCTCGTGCCGCGTGAGAATGAACTGAAATTTATCGGATTGATTGATCAGATCGAACACGTCGATGATCGCGCCGCCGGGATATCCGAACACCACCTCCACCCCTTCCTGTTCCAATGCATCGATAACGATTTCAGCGCCTCGTTTGTCGACGCCTGGTTTCCCGTTCTCTTTTTTCTTTTTTGCCTTCGGTTTCATTTTTGTTGCGGATTCATTCGCCATTTTCAATTCTCCTTTTTGTTTATTTTTTATGCGTGTTCCAGTTGCCAATTTGTTTTCTGATTCGTTTTTCAGTGAAGCGCCGATCGTATCCGACGATCGATCCGGTTGGTTCCCACGGGTAAAATAAAAAAAGCCGTGGGCGTTTTCCGGTTCGCCCACGGCTTTCAGGAGTACGAAATTTACGTTACCCGTCTCTCCCGAACGCTGCGGGCGTACCTACACCGACGACTACGATAAGTACGTTTACGATTTCCCGCGCTACAAAGAGAGAAAAGATACGATTCATAGAGTTATAAAAATGCGTTTCTATCGGTATGACCGATATTTTCAAATTGAATAGTGTGAATTTGTATCAGGATCACGTGGATTTGTCAAGGGGCTATTTTCGGAAAAGGACTAGCCCTTCCCCAATTCGCTATTTTGAGACTACAATAATAACACTTGTTGATTATTGAATGAAATAAGGGATGACCCTGTCATGGTACGAGGAAAGAAAGGTCGAAAATCGGTAACGAACGTTCAGGATATGCAGGATTCGCGTGCGGCAGATTCGCCGGAAAAGAATACGGGACGGCGTCAACGTTTTGCATTTTGGGAGTATGTGCTCGTTTGTATTTTTTTTATACTCTTTTGCTATCTTCAAAAATATGTGGCATTTAAGATATTACGCGGAGCCGAATTGGAAGAACTGGCGTTAAATTTTTTCTTTGATACCTTATGGAAAGGATTCGTCATCGTGGCTTTACTTGTTTGGCTGCATGACTTCTTCTACAAAGATGTGGAAGATAACATTCCATAAGTAAAAGAACACCTCATCCGGTTCAATTCTTTCTTTTTTCAAGCCATGGGTCTTGAGCAACCCATGAGCGGGTCTGTGGTATTTCCAAAATATCCATTGCGAATCGTTACGGGAAGCATCATGGCTTCTATCGATCGACAAGCGATAGAAGCGCGTGGTATTTCCGGTCTGTATTTGATGGAGCGAGCGGGCGAAGCGATTGCCAACGGACTTCTCGCGCGTTTTTCCCGTCCGGATTTGATTCGGACCGCAATCGTGTGCGGCAAGGGAAACAACGGCGGCGACGGATACGTTGTCGCCCGCCGACTGGCGGAATTGGGACTCGAACCGATTGTGGCAACCATCGGTTCGGGCAAGGAGCTCAAAGGGGATGCGCGAATCAATTTCGATCAGTTTCGCCAACAAGGAATCGTAATTCGGGAATGTCTAACCTCCTCCGATTTGGATGAATGGATGTCGGCAACCTCCGGTTCCCGTGTTTTCGTGGATGCCATCCTCGGCACGGGAGTTCGAGGAGCACCGCGAGGATTGATTGCCGAATCCATTACGGCGCTGAATCGTTGCGCCAAGCGTAAACATATTGTTTCCGTGGATATTTCTTCCGGAGTGGAGGCGAACACCGGCAACGTCGAAGGCGAAGCAATCAAAGCGGATGAAGTGGTGACGATGGGTCTGCCCAAAGTCGGTCACGTATTGCCGCCTGGCCTGAATTACTACAATAAGTTGATTATAGCGGACATCGGTTTTCCGCTCGACCTGCTGCATACGGTTGAAGCGGAAGCGGAACTGTTGACGGAACGGTTGATTTCACCATGGTTGCCGCCGCGAAATCTCTCCGCTCACAAGGGCAGCGAAGGGCATCTGCTCATCCTGGCCGGCTCTCGCGGCATGACCGGCGCGGCATTGCTGTGCGCCAAAGCCGCGATCGTAACCGGCGTGGGGCTGGTTACCACCGTTTGCCCGAAATCTCTCCTCCCGATTTACGCGGGAGGCGTGTGGGAAATGTTGACCCTTCCCGCGGAGGAAACTCCGGAAGGGAGTTTGGATGAAAATACCTGGGAACTCCTGACCAATGGAACCATCCGATTTTCCGCCGTGGTCGTCGGGCCGGGTTTGAGCCGGCATCCGTCGACGGCGGCATTGGTGCGGAAGGTCGTTTGCGAGATAGAAAAACCCGTACTCATCGACGGCGACGGATTATCCGCGGTGACGCCGGTACTTTTGGCGGAACGTAAGCATCCGTGGATTGCCACACCTCATCCCGGCGAGATGGCTCGTTTATTTCAAACCGATGTCCCCACCATCCAGGCGAATCGGTGGGATTATGCGAAACGATTGGCGGGAAGCAAAAGCGGCGTGGTGGTTTTAAAGGGCGCCAAAACCGCTATCGCTTCCCCCAGGGCGACGCTTTATGTCAATCCGACGGGAAATCCGGCTATGGCTTCCGGCGGAATGGGTGATGTGTTGGCCGGAATGATCGGAGCGCTGCTGGCAAAAGGGATCGATCCTATTCCTGCCGCGGCATCCGGCGTTTATTTGCATGGTCTCGCCGCCGATCTGTTGGTTGAGGAAACCGGCGCGGAAGCGGTCGCCGCTTCGCAGGTCATTGGCAAAATTCAACCGGCGCTTTGTCGGATTCGAAAAACAGGAAACCGTGAATAGGCGTACGAATTCAAATCGTTCACGCCGTCCGGAACAGATTTACGGAATCGTTTAGAAAGGAACACGATAACTATGGAATGGATTGGGACAGGAATAGCTCTCCTCGTCGGACTTGCAGTGGGCTTCCTGATTGGCTTCCTGATCCGAAAAATTCTCACGGAACGAGAAATCGGCAGCATTGAGCAATTATCCATAAAAATCCGTGAAGAAGCGCAAAAAGAGGCGGCAACCATTAAAAAGGAAGCGGCCCTTGAAGCTAAGGAACAGCTCTATCAGGAAAAAACCAAAATAGAACAAGAAGCCAAAGAACGAAGAGCGGAAATCACGGCTCTCGAAAAGAAACTGGATCGCCGGGAAGAAACCATCGACAAACGGCAGGAAGATGTAGAAAAACTAGAAAAAGAAAATAACAATTTGTCCAAACAATTGGAACGGCGATCCAAGGATCTGGAAAAGAAAGACGCGGAATTGAGCGACTTGATCCAGGAACAACGCAGTCAGTTGGAAAAGATATCCGGCTTGACCAGCGATGCAGCGAAAGAATTATTGCTTCGTTCTCTGGAAAGCGACGTACGCCGCGAATCCGCGCGGATTATCAAACAAATCACCGACGAAGCCAAGGAGAAAGCCAACCGCGAAGCGCGGCGAATCATCGCCACCACCATGCAGCGCGGCTGTACGGAATACGTCAACGAATCCACCGTCTCCACCGTGGCATTGCCTTCCGACGACATCAAAGGCCGCATCATCGGAAGAGAAGGACGGAACATTCGCGCCTTCGAATCGCTGACCGGCGTCAATTTGATTATTGACGATACGCCGGATACGGTCGTTCTTTCCGCGTTCGATCCCGTCCGGCGGGAAGCCGCCCGACAAACCCTCGAACGACTCATCTCGGATGGACGCATTCATCCGGGACGCATCGAGGAAATCTACGACAAAGTCATGAAAGAGATGGAAGAAGACATGCGGGAAGCGGCGGAGCGCGTCGTATTCGATCTCGGAATCGTGGATATGAATCCGGAATTGATCAAAATTTTCGGCCGCTTGAAATACCGTTTTTCTTACGGCCAAAATCAATTGTATCATGCGCGGGAAGTGGCCTTTCTGGCCGGCGCCATCGCATCCGAACTGGGCGCGGACATCGAAATCTGCAAACGCGGCGCCTTGCTTCACGACCTCGGAAAAGGCATCGACTTCGAACGGGACGGAACCCATGCGGCCATCGGCGCCGAAATGGCTCGAAAATTGGGTGAATCCAAGGAAGTGGTCAACGCCATTGCCGCTCACCACGAGGATGTGGAAATGGAGACCGTCGAAGCCGTGATCGTTCAAGTCGCCGATGCCCTCTCCGCCGCCCGTCCCGGCGCGCGGCGGGAAACAATTGAAACCTATGTGAAACGCCTCGAAAAACTGGAAACTCTGGCGGAATCCTTCAACGGCGTCGAAAAATGTTTCGCGATCCAGGCGGGACGTGAAATCCGCATTATGGTCGAACCCGAAGAAGTGGACGATCAGAACGCGGTAAAACTTGCATACGATGTATCTAAGAAGATCGAAGAGGAAATGGAGTATCCCGGACAGATCAAAGTGACGATCATCCGGGAAACTCGAGCGGTGGCTTACGCGAAATAAGCTTTTGCACGCCAAACCAAGAACAAGAACATGGTGAGATCGAAATGCGAGCGAAACGCTCGCATTTCGATACTTTATTTTTGCGCGAGGAATTGTGACGGATTGAGAGGCTCGCTTCGAGATAAACAATCCGATCAAACCATTCAAACGAATCGAAAGAAATGAAACAACATAATGCGGATATTATTTATCGGCGATATTTTCGGCCGTCCGGGCCGAAACGCGATCGACTCCCACCTGCGGCAAATCAAATCGCAATACAACGTTGATTTTTGTATCGCCAACAGTGAAAACGCGGCCGCCGGAAAAGGGATCACCCACGATGTGGCTCGCCAATTGCTCAACGCCGGCGCGGACGTGCTTACTTTGGGCAATCATGCATGGGACAACAAGGACGTTTTTTCGTTTATTCACGATGAACGGCGGCTCGTTCGTGCGTATAACTATGCGCCGGGATTACCGGGATACGGTTATGCAACCATCGAAACGCCCGGAGGGATAACGATCACCGTTTCTCAACTGCTCGGACGCTTGTTCATGAAAAACGTGGACTGCCCTTTTCGCAAGGCGGACGAATTGGTGGATGCGGTAAAGGATTCCGATATCATTATCATCGACATCCACGCGGAAGCGACTTCGGAAAAAGTATCAATGGGTTGGTACCTGGACGGCCGCGTCAGCGCCGTCATCGGCACGCATACCCACATTCCCACCGCCGATGAACGGATTTTACCCAAAGGAACAGCCTATATCACCGATGTGGGGATGACGGGCCCCTACGATTCCGTCATCGGGATGGATATCGATGTCGCGACACAACAATTGATCACCACCTTGAAGAAACCTTTTAAAATCGCCCAGCATAATGTAAAAATTGCAGGTGTTCTGTTCGATGTGAACGAAACCACCGGAAAAGCAAAATCAATCGAACGCATATTGATCCCGTTGGCCGAACCGAATTCATACCCAAAACACGAGTAAGATGGAACGAATGAAACTCCGTCAGGAAACACAGATTCCCTATACCGTTCGAGAATTAACCGAGGAAATCCGCCGCAATCTCGAAGAACGGTACGAATGGGTGCACGTGCGGGGGGAACTCTCCACGTACAAAAAAGCGCCCTCCGGCCATGCGTATTTTCGCTTGAAGGATCTAGACGCCGTATTGGAATGTGTGGCATGGAAAGGAACCGTCGTTCGATGGGCCGGCCTGGATTTGGAAGACGGTCGGGAAGTCATTGCGGGAGGAAGAATCACCGTCTATCCGCCGCGGGGACAATATCAATTGGTGGTTTCGACCATTCAGCCCGCCGGGATCGGAATTCTCCAACAGCGATTTGAGGAACTCAAGCAACGCCTGGCGCGCGAAGGGCTGTTCGACGCGGCGCGAAAGCGCTCGTTACCCGCTTTCCCCGAAAAAGTTGCCGTAATTACATCTCCCACAGGCGCGGCCGTGCAGGATTTTCTGAAAATATTACACAGCAATCACTGCCCGGTTGATGTGACCATCTGTCCGGTTTTGGTGCAAGGCGAAAATGCCGCGGCAGACATCGCTCAAATGATACGCCGCGTCAATGCCATGAACGTTTTTGATTTGATCGTGCTGTGCCGGGGAGGCGGCAGTTTGGAAGATCTTTGGGCTTTCAATGAAGAAATTACGGCTCGCGCGATTTTCGGCGCAAAAACTCCCGTGATTACGGGCATCGGACATGAAATCGATTTTACGATCGCCGATTTTGTCGCGGACGTGCGTGCTCCCACGCCGACCGGAGCGGCGCAATCCATTTGCGATCTGTTTGATCATCATCGATACCAATTATCCTTATTCTCGGATCGCTTATTGCGCATCGCTTTGCCGCAGGTGGAACGATGGAGAGAACGGCTTGATCTCACGCAAAAAATCATCGAACGATATCATCCGATTTCTCTGATCAATCAAAAGCGGCAACGGCTGGACGAATTGCACGATGATCTATTCCAACATATCAAAATCGTTTTCCACGATCGCCGCCGGCAGTTGAACGAACGAAAAAAAGAACTCCTGCGAGCGGCGAAACATGAACTGGAACGGCATAAAAACAGCCTGCATCGCTATGAAAATCTTCTGAAAAGTTATGATCCGGCGCAAACGCTGGCGCGAGGATTTTGCATCTGCAGAAAAAACGGTCGCCTGGTCATGCGAGTCGCCGACGTGGCGCCTGATGATACTCTCCGGATCACGGTCTCCGACGGTTCCATCGATTCAAAGGTTATCGAGGTTGATACGAAACCATGAAAAAAGCACAGGAAAACGAATTCGACTTTGAAAAGGGGATGAAACGGCTGGAAGAGATCGTTTCCCTTTTTGACGCGGGGGGATTGACTCTCGATCAAATGGAAAAAAACTTTCTCGAAGGGATGGATTTGGTCCAACGCTGTTCCAAACGGTTAAACCAGGTGGAAACGAGAATCACGTTATTGGTGAAGGAAAATGATACCGATCCGCCTTTGGAATCCGGTGAGGAAGAATAGCAATTCCCGATCCCTCTCTTTTTCTCGATCTATTCATGTTCGCGCGGTTTCCCTCTACACTATGGAAGATGTTCGTGCATGAAAAGCCGGATCCGTATACTTGATCGGCAGATTTCGTTACGATTTTCGTGCATCACCGACCATCTCCTCACGATTTCAGGAGAAAGGATAGCAAAAGGTAAAAATTATACCAATGAATACGTCAGATCAGCAATCTTCAACGAACCAGCCATCACTTATTAAGGCTTATCTGAAAAAACGGAAAGAAGAAATCGAACAAGCATTGAATGCGCTATTGCCGGAACCGGAAGGACACTCGAAACGCTTGAACGAGGCCATACGATATCCGCTCGAGGCGGGGGGGAAGCGAATTCGACCGATTTTAGCGCTTGTCGGCGCGGACTTTTGCCGCCGGATTACCACGGAACAGGCCTATCGAGGCGAGAGTTGGGCCGGCGTGGATATGGAATTTCGACAGGCCTTGTTAACGGTTGCCTGTGCCATTGAAATGATTCATACCTATTCGTTGATTCATGACGATTTGCCGTGCATGGACGACGACGATCTGCGCCGTGGGCGGCCGACTTCCCACATCGTTTATGGGGAAGCGATGGCGGTTCTTTCCGCCGACGCCTTGCATACGCTTGGTTTTCAAATGATTGCCAGCATTCCCGAGCGTTTCGCATTGGAAGGATTTCGCGTGGTGCGGGAATTGGCCGTCGCTTGTGGCTATCCGGGAATGGTGGCGGGGCAGGTTGTTGATCTGGAATACGAATCCAAGCCGGGCAACGAAGAAGTCCTTGAGTTCATCCACCTGCACAAAACGGCGGCGCTGATTCAGGCATCCCTGCAAATGGGCGCCATCATGGCGTCGGGACAGGATCGGGATCGTGAGATTTTGCGCAAGGTCGGATACAATTTAGGTTTGATTTTTCAAGTGGTTGATGATATCCTGGATGTGGTCGGGGATACCCGCTTATTGGGAAAAAAGACCGGAAGCGACCAGGCCCATGCGAAATTGACATATCCTTCCTTGATCGGCCTCGAAGAATCCAAAAACCGAGTGGAAAAATTAAAGAACGAAATCATGGCGCTTTTGGAACCGGAAAAAGACCGGGCCGCCATCCTGATCGATATCACCAATGAATTAGTGCGAAGACAAACCTGATCTTGAGGATCATTGAAGTTCTTTGATAAGAGTAATTGCAAAATCAGCTCATTTCCAGGACTATGCTTCTTGCACAATTACATAGGTAACGAGTGGGCTGACGATGGAAATCCTTTTGAATCACTCCACTCAACATTTCCGCAAAGAATCGCTATTATAAGGTGTTGCTTTGGGTAATCATTTTGAATGATTCCATATCCGTATGAAAAACCGAACGAAAATAAATGATTTGCGTTTCCATGATATGGAACAATCGAATCCTGCGATTCGACTCCTCACTCGACGACGATGACGTTGTTTCAAAGGGATACTCCCTGATCGACAGGATAAACAATCTGAATAAAGGTGGAATAAGTTGAGCAGTCATATTCTCGAACGAATTAATGGCCCCGATGATGTTCGGCAATTGGAAAAAACCGAATTGGATGCGCTCGCAAAAGAACTGCGACATGCGATTATCGACACGGTAAGTGAAAAAGGCGGGCACCTTGCCCCCAGCCTCGGCGCAGTCGAACTGACCATCGCGCTTCACCGCGTCTATGAAAGTCCGAAAGACAAAATTATTTGGGATGTCGGCCATCAAACCTACGGTCATAAACTCCTGACCGGCCGGATGGATCGCTTTCATACGCTCCGGCAATATAAAGGAATCAGCGGATTTCCTCGCCGCTGGGAAAATCCTCACGATCATTATGGAACCGGCCATGCGAGCACTTCCGTTTCCGCGGCGGTGGGCATGGCGGTCGCGCGGGATTTGAAAGGCGAGGATTATAAAGTGGTCGCCATTATCGGCGACGGCGGATTGACCGGAGGCATCGCCTATGAAGGACTGGATCATGCCGGAGAATTGAAAAAAGACCTGCTGGTCATCCTCAACGACAACGACATGTCGATTTCGCCCAATGTCGGCGGCATCTCTCATTATTTGAACCGCATCCTCAGCAGCTATTACTACAACAAAACCAAAGAAGGCGTCGAAAACTTTCTGGAAAAGCAAATGGGGAATACGTTGATGCGCCGCTTGCAAAAAGTGGAGGAAAGCATCAAATCGCTCATCGTTCCCGGCGTGTTTTTCGAGGAATTGGGCTTTCGTTATTTCGGCCCCATCGACGGTCACGACGTGCATCTTTTGGAAGACACGTTGCGCAGTTTGAGAGATCTGAAAGGTCCGCTTCTTTTACACATCATCACGGAAAAAGGGCACGGATACGAGCCCGCCGAGAACGATCCGGCCAATTGGCACGGCGCCAAACCCTTCGACAAAATCACGGGCGAACCCATCGTAAAGAAAATCACGAAACCGAGTCCGCCCGCCTACACGCAGGTTTTCGGCAAAGTCATGTGCAAAATGGCGGGAAAAAATCCCCGCGTCGTGGGAATCACGGCGGCCATGGCTTCCGGAACCGGTCTTTCCGGCTTGCAGAAAAAGTTTCCGAATCAATTTTTTGACGTCGGCATTGCGGAACAACACGCCGTCACGCTCGCGGCCGGGCTGGCCTGCGAAGGAATCCGGCCGGTGGTTGCAATTTATTCCACATTCCTGCAGCGCGCGTATGACCAAATTTATCACGAAACCTGCATTCAAAATCTTCCCGTCATCTTCGCCATCGATCGCGGCGGCGTTGTGGGCGACGACGGCGCCACGCATCAAGGTTTGTACGATATCGCTTATCTTCGCGCGTTTCCCAATATCGTCGTTTCCGCCGCGGCGGACGAGAAAGAATTATCACAACTATTGTGGACCGGATTGCAGCATTCGGGTCCGTTTGCGGTAAGGTATCCACGTTCAAACGGCGAGGGCGTCGCTTGGTCCGACGAAGAGGAGCCGTTGCCGATCGGAAAAGGAACCGTTTTACAGGAAGGTTCGGAAATCGCTATCCTCGCTTATGGGTATATGGTGTATCGCGCCCTCGAAGCGGCGGAATTGCTGCGGAAAAATGGAATTCGGCCGACCGTCGTCAACATGCGATTTGCCAAACCGCTGGATGTGGAACTCATACAGGAATTGATTCCCAATCATACCCATTTCGTGACTTATGAAGACCACACAATCAGCGGCGGTTTCGGCAGCGCCGTATCGGAAGCGCTGCATGATTTGGGTTTGGAAACCATTCCCTTGCTGCGGTTGGCGGTTCCGGACGAGATTATCGAACAAGGATTACGTGACGAAGTGTTCGAAGAACATAACTTATTGCCCAAACAAGCGGCCGGTCGGATTTTACAATTCATCAACGCCAAAGTGCACGCGGCGGCGGTGTAATTGATTGAAAATCGGGTATCGGATCTTGGGATTCGTCTAACACTATTTTGCATCAAAAAAATGGGTAGAACAGGCGTCCGCGCCTGTGTTGTTGGCGCAAGCGGGGACGCTTGCTTTACCCACGCTTCTTGTTCCCATGTTGCCTCCTATCCGATCCGGATACACAGGTGAAGTTCCATGCTCCCTCGTCATAAATTGCCCACAGGAACCAATCTGCGAATTTTGTATCAACATTGCCGATGCGATGAACATACCCTGTATCGACCGGAATCCGTCGTTTCACAAATCATGCAAATGATCCAATCGGTCGGCTTTCAAGCGATCAATCACACGTCCTACGCCTTTGCGGAAAGCGGATATACGATTGCCATTATTTTGGCGGAATCTCATCTCGTGATTCACACGTGGCCGGAACATAACAAGTTGGTCTTGATCGAAATCAGCGTATGCGATTTCACGCAGGTCAACCGGGAAAAAACGATTCGATTAGGCGACCGGTTGGCGGAATTGTTTCAACCGGTCGATATTCTCGATGAAATCACCTCGATGATACCACGGATTTGCACGAAAAATGTCGAAGGTTATGGATTTCGGATGGAATTGGATTCTCTGATCACGTCTCGGAAAAGCAGGTTCCAGGATATCATCATCGCCGATACGGCCGCATTCGGTCGAGTTCTTTTATTGGACGGAATCATGCAAACGTCCGAGAAGGATGATTGTTTTTATCACGAACCGCTCGTTCACGTCCCCATGCTTTCCCATCCCCATCCTCAAAACGTCCTGATTTGCGGCGGAGGAGATGGCGGCGCCGCCCGAGAAGTTTTAAAACACCCTTGCGTACAATCCTGCACCATAGTCGATATCGATGCGGAAGTGGTTTCCCTGGCCAGGGACCACTTGGGCGTAATCCATCAAGGTTCGCTTGTCGATCCGCGGATTCACATCCAAATTCAGAACGCTGTCGACTTTGTACACACGACCCGTTCTTCGTTCGACGTGATCATTCTGGACAATACCGATCCCGTCGGTTGCGCTGAAATTCTGTTTTCCAGAGAATTTTATCAAGACGTTCACCAGCGATTGGCGCCGGACGGGTATGTAAGCCTGAACATCGGCGCGCCTTTGCTTTTCGAGAAAAACTCCACCCGCATCGTGCAGGAAGTCCATGAAATTTTCTCCTGCGGCTACCCTTACCTTCATTTCATTCCCAGTTATGGATCGCTGATGGGATTTTTGTTGTGTATGAAAATGGAACGGGAGCTGATCCCATTGGAAGACGTGGAAAACCGACTCAATCAAAGGGCGCTGCACGATCTGCGGATCATTTCGCCAAACACATTTCATGCGCTTTTTGCCGTTCCGCCGTTTCTTCACAATGTTTTCGCCTCCGTATCTTCTGGAAAAAGCGATCCGTAAACTATAAAACCGTTCCCACTCACAAACGGGACTTGCTCATTACGTCACAATACGTCATCCACATAGACAAATCCGCATTTTCGTTTACATTCGAACAAACACAATCTTCATCGTAAAAGGAGATACGCATGATCCGATTTTCATTGACAATTGCATTGCTTATTGCGAGCACAAGTCTCTTCTGCTCCGCGGCGACCCCCGACCTCCCCATTCGCGGCCTTCACTGCAGCGCTCCCGGCAGTAACGACCTGACTTTATGCGTTCAATTCATCCGCGAAGCCTTACCGAAAGAGGGCGTCAACGTTCTCGTCCTCGAATTCAATTACGGCTATCAATATACCTCCCATCCCGAACTAGTCGCCGGTCGCGCGTTGTCGAAGGAAGAGGTCAAAGAATTGGTCGCCGCATGCAAGGATGCCGGCGTGCAACTGATTCCCCAGTTCAACTGCCTCGGCCATCAATCGTGGTCCAAAAGCACCTTTCCTCTCTTGACCCAATATCCCGAATTCGACGAGACGCCGGGCAAATATCCCGCTAACGAAGGCATTTATTGCCGTAGCTATTGCCCCCTTCATCCCGACGTCCACAAGATCATTTTCGCCCTCATCGACGAACTGGCGGACGTCTGTGAAACCAAGGCATTTCACGTCGGAATGGACGAAGTATTCCTGTTGGGTGAAGACGATTGTGAACGCTGCAAAGGCAAAAACAAAGCCGAATTGTTTGCGGGTGAAATAACGAAACTCCGCAATCATCTGGCTGAGAAAGATCGCACGTTGTGGATGTGGGGCGATCGGTTCATCGATGGGAAAATCACGGAAATCGGCAAATGGGAAGCCAGCACCAACGACACCGCCCCCGCCATCGATCTGGTTCCGAAAGATATCATGATCTGCGACTGGCACTACGAATGGGCGCCCCCCACCGCCTCCTATTTCGCCCTCAAAGGATTCAACGTTGTTTCGTCGCCGTGGCGAAAGCCGGATGTAGCCCTCGCCCTGCTCGATCAAATTCGCATGGTGCGCAAATACTCGAAGCCTGCCATCTCCGACCGCCTGCAAGGCGTTTTACACACCACCTGGTGTGGCATGGCCCCCTTCGTACGCGCTTATAATGGTGAAGAAAGCGGAAGAAAAAGTAATTCCGCCATTGAAAGCGCCGATTGTTTCAAGAAACTATTCGCCGCCATCCGCGACAACTGACGAGTATACCGTGTAACGCCGCCGTCCCGGCGGCATCTCCATGTAATCTATCTAAAACAGCGGTAACAACGTTAAAATCGAAGCGCACAAACTCACCAATCCCAGCAACACCTGTTCCCGTCCCACCCGCATGAAATTATGAAACGCGCCGGGAGAGGAACTCGCATTGCCGTCCGCCGGTTCTGTTTCCTCCGCCCCTTGCCCGGTGATCAAAATCCCTTTCCCCAGCGCTTTATCCGTTTCTTTCTGCAACGAGGACAGGGTTTTTCCGACAACGTCCTTTTTTTCGATCGCATAATCCAATCCCCCTGCCGCCGTGGACTTTGCCCACTGCGCCACGGTGATCAGCGCTTCTTTTTGCGGTTGACTCGCTTCCGGCAACGGTTCGAATTCTTCGTTGACCGCCACAACGCCCGCCGCCGTGAAATTTCCGGACTCCTGCATCCACAGCGAGATCGCGCCGCAAACCAGAATCATCGCGCCCATGGCGGCCAGCAAATTTTTCGGATTGAAAAACCAAACCCACGCCGGCTGCGCCATCGACCGTTCCCGCCGTTCCGATTCGATAATGCGCGCATGAACATCCTGCACGGTATTGCCGAGCAGGCGCCGCATTTCTTCGTCGGACAAATCCGGTTGCCAGGCTTTGTCAAAACACGCAAATGTATTTAACACATAGCGGCACGATTCGCATTCCGCCAAATGAGCCGCAACCGACCGCGTTTCTTCCTCGTCCAACAGGCCGTCGAAATAAAACGAGAGTTGTTTTTCGGTCAAATGGGTTTTCCTGTTCATAGTCCGACTCCTTTTCTCACCAGCTGGGATGCGGATCGCCCATACATGTCTTCGAGAAGTGGTTTTAAAATTTTTACCAATTTCTTCCGCGCGGAAAACAAAGCCGTTCCCACGGTTTTTTCGGAACAGCCCATGATTTCCGCAATCTCTTTCAAACTCAGATCCTTGCTGCTGCGCAGATTCATGATCATCCGTTGTTTCTGCGGCAGCGCCTGTATCGCTTCTTGAATTTTACCCTGCATCTGCCGATCCTGCAGACATGCGTCCGGTTGTTCGGGATGCTCCGCCGCCTCCGCTTCGATCGAGGCCACGAACGAAGCGTCCTGATGATCCACCGTCATGACTCGATTCGGCTTGATTTTGCGAAAATGATCGATGCAAAGCCGATTGGCCGTCTGAAAAAGCCACGATTTCAAATTTTTATCTTCCCGCAAACTCGGCAGCGAACGATACAGCCGCACGTACGTTTCCTGTAAAATATCTTTGGTTTCATCCGCGTCGCGAATCAAGCGATGGATAAAACAGAACAGAGGCCGTTCGTAACGTTGCACCAGATCGTTATACCCGCGCATGTTCCCGTTTTTCCACAAACGCAAAGCGGTCACGTCGGGATTTTCCTGTGTCTTCTCGCAAAACGTGATCTCCGTGATTTCTACCGTACTCGATGCCGCTTCACTCATGGCTTCACGAGTGTTTCCTTTCGGCCTGTTTTCAAATTCCTCGTTTTCGTTCATAATCTATACGGACGGGAGTTCGCAAATTTTCAATGTTTTTGACTTCGTAATTGAATTAATTCCGATTCCCTGTCGTATAGTATCTACGAATCCAAATAAAGCCGGTAGAGGCGATGAGCGAAAAAATAGCATTTCAATTATCCGATTTACACGTCAGTTATGGAAAAAAAGAAATCCTTCACGGTTTGAACGTGAAAATGCAGACGGGCGCGATCGGTCTTTTGGGGCCCAACGGCGCGGGAAAAAGCACGCTGTTGAAAACCTTGATGGGCTTTC
>QZKN01000028.1 GCA_003598175.1 Candidatus Omnitrophota bacterium | reverse complement strand
TCGGTTCATTTGCCCGCCGCATGGTAACGATCATAATCGGTTGATCACAACGAAGGATGACAATCCGTCGTAGGGGCGGTTCGCGAACCGCCTCTACGACGGACGTTTTCATGTAAATACGTAAATACGCTTACCCCAAATCCACCCACTCCATGCCGAGTTTCTTCACCGCGTATTCCATTTCCTTCAAATAATTGTCGTAACACACCATCCAATGGAATCCGCGCGTCTCGTCGTTGAGTTTGTCGGTATCCACGTCGAATTGCACATCGATCTGCGAGCGGCAGATGTCGAGAAACGGATTGTCGATGATTTCCGCCTCGAATCCGCACCACTTCTTGAAATTGAAATCGGGATCGATGACGGTGATTTTTCGCCCCAGCTGCATGTCCACTTTTGGCGCGGCGCCCCAGTCGGATTCGAAGTGGGTAAGAATCTTGACCGGATCCAAATTCTTACCGTCGTTCTTGCGCGGCGCGGTGCAATGGGCGAGCGTGACCACTCCGTCGTGCGGGTACGTGGGATCATTCAGGAAGACAGGCAAACCGGAAATATAGTGCAACAGCACGCCGGAGGGGATGACGACGAAGTCCGATTCGCAAAACGCCAGATAATTGGCGTCATTCAGCCACGAAAGCGGCATACAGGCCGTCGTTTCCGACACCTGCATAATCGTTCCCATACAATGATTGACGGTAATGGCGTCGGTTCCGGCCTCGGCCATCAATCCGTGAAACACCTCCGTGAGCAACAACGCCTTGGATACGAAATCTTCCGACGTGTCCAGCGTGACGCCGTCCTGCCGGATGAGTTTCTTTGCTTCTTCCTCGCAACGTTTCACCAGCGTTTGATTGTCGCGCGCCTGCCGGATCAGTTTCCCCAATTCGTCGTACGAAACGTCGACAAGATCCATATGGAAGACGTTGCGGGAATGTTCCGGGGCCGCCTGCCCGCCCGCGCCCCAGCCGGAAGCTCCGCCGATGCAAATAACCTTTTTGCCGATCGTATTTTTAAGAGCGGCGAGGGATCGCAGCCGCCATTCCAGTTCGCTGACCTTATCCACCACGACGTCCTTCGTGCCTACGCCGGGCTGCCCGAATTCGTCGACCGTCTTGCGCAGGAAACGATTGGAGACGATTTCGTACCACAAATACACCGGCCCCGATTTGTGACGCAGAAACATCAGCGTCCATTTTTTCGGATCGACCAGCGCCTCCAGCGTTTCTCCCCACGAACTGGCGGCGTACATGATCAGCACGTCGTGATCCCCTTTCGCCGTATTCGCCGCCTGTTCCGGATTTTGTACGGAGACGAGAGGCAAGATTTCCAGCGGAAAATCGGCTAAGACCTGCATTCCCGCCAATTCTTTGGTAATTCGTTCGCGCTCCTCCGTCGCGTCCTGCTCGGTGTGAATGCCGCCCCACCCACGCCAGCTGGTGCCTTCGCGCCGTTGGGCGATGTTGTAGATCAACACCGGTTGCACTTTCAGCGGCAGTCGAATTGGTGAAAGATGCTCCGGCTCTCTTCCCTGCGCAAACGCGGTGGTCGCCAACGAAGACAGCGCCAACCCGCTGCTCATCATCCCCGCCCCCGCCAAAAATTCCCGCCGCGATACCCCCGCATTCATGGAATGCTTGCACGCCTTCGACATACAGCAACTGCACGACGTAAAATGCGTTTCAAACTGATTCGTCATGGTCCTCTACCTCCGTTGTCTTCACGAGTCGATTCAAAATCGTGGTTTTCACAAAATTGACCTTATCAGTCATTTATGGAAAAATAAAGAGGGGTGATGAGGAGTATAAATTGATTGTTGGGAGTAAAAAATTTACTATTACAGGAATATTGGCATTTTTTATAATTGATTATCTTTTATCATCTTTTTCTATTTTAAATGGTGGTTCATGTGAATGAATAACAGCATGACAATTAGGGCAAACTGGCCTTAAATCGGCGATTGGATCAACTTTATATTTTCCATCGATGTAGGAAAGCGAAACGATGTGATGAACGTGAATGAATCCTTTCACTAATGATCCGTATTTTTCACCGAAATCAAAACCGCAGATAAAACAAATCGAACCATAATGGGCTATACATTTTTTTCGAGCTTTCGCGTTTCGTTCGTACTGATTAAACGATATACATTTTTTTGATCCCTCAAATAAATTATCACTATCTTCGATTTCCTGAGGAATAACAGATTCCCTTCGTTTAACTTGTTTACTATTTTCAAGATATCCATATCGGCGAAGGCGTGATTCTGCTATTTCTTGTTCTTGTTTAGTAAAAAGTTTACGCCATTTTTTCTCTAGCACCAATGATTCTAAAGAAATATCCAATCTGTCCGAATCTACAAGTTTCAAAAAACCTTTTGTTGGTACATCATTTTGTAAGTCCTTTAAATTCAATGAGTTTTAACCGGACAGTAGTGATATACGCCATATTCGAACAAGGACGCTTTGTTTTCCTCCTCGCGATTCAAATATCCATAAATCAAGCAGTTGAAAGATACAGGTGGTTCATTTGATCCGATGGTAGGGATTAACTTTGTTAAGGAAGTCGGAGGGGGGACCTTGTCGCATTTCCGACCGCCGCTCAACGCGCGTTAAATCTTTGTTTTCCCGGTCAGCAGAAAATACATCAACGCCTTCTGTCCATGCAGGCGGTTTTCGGCCTGCTCGAAAACGATGGAGCGGGGAGATTCCAACACCTCGTCGGTGATTTCCTCGCCGCGGTGCGCGGGAAGGCAGTGCATGATCACCGCGTGCGACGGCGCGAAACCGAGAAGGGCGTCATTGACCTGGTAATTCGCAAAATCCTGCTTTCGCTGTTCCGCCTCCTTTTCCTGCCCCATGCTGGCCCAGACGTCCGTGTAAATGGCGTCGGCGGAGGCAACCGCCTTTTGTGGGTCGCGTTCGTACGTCACGGAAGCGCCGTTGTCGCGGCTTCGTTCCATCAGCGCCGAATCGGGTTCGTATCCCGCCGGCGTGCTGACGGTCAGATTGACGCCGGTCAACGCGGCGATGCGAATCAGAGAATTGCACACGTTATTGCCGTCTCCCACGTACGTCAGGTTGAAATGGTTCAGACTTTTGTGCTGACGAACAAAGTCCCAAAGCGTGAACAGATCGGCGACGGCCTGGCAGGGATGATCCGCATCGGACAGGGCGTTGATCACCGGAATATCCGCGTAGTCCGCCATTTCGGTGATGGTGCTTTGTTGATAGACGCGCGCCACGATGATATCCACCCAACGCGAGAGATTGCGGGCGATATCTTTCACCGGTTCCCGTTTGCCCAGATTGATGTCGTGGTTGGTCAGGTAAACGGAAAAACCACCCATTTGCTGAATGCCCGCCTCGAACGTCACTTTGGTGCGGAGAGACTGTTTTTCGTTGATCATGGCCATGGTTTTTCCGGCCAGGCAGGTGGTGAATCGTTCCGGCTGCGTTTTCATTTGCAGGGTTAACTCGAAGAGGGAAGACAGTTCATCCTTGTTCAAGTCGTCGACTAAACGAAAATCACGTTTATTCATCATCTCTCTCCCTGGAATTTTCTTCCGTTCAAAAAAAGTAACAGGGGCGGCGAAAAACCGCCCCTGGCGTAGCGTTCCATCAATTTATTTATTTGTTTTGCGTCAGAATTTGATCCAATACTTCCACGGTTTCGAAAAGAACGTCCTCTTCGATAATCAATGGAGGTAAAAACCTTAACACGTTCGGACCCGCGGGTCCAGCCAGATAGCCCCGTTCCCGTAACGTTTTGATGGTATCGGCAACCGGTCCATTGAATTGAACGCCGATCATCAATCCACGGCCACGGATTTCCAGAATACAATCGTGTTTTTCTCGTAATGCGCTTAATTTTTGAACGAATTGTTCGCCCAGGCGCTTGCTTCTCGCGGGCAACTGTTCATCGAGAAGGACTTGAAACGCGGCGACGCCGGCGGCGGCGGCGAGAGGATTGCCGCCGAACGTGGCGGCATGGGTTCCCGCAACGAATGACGCGGCCGGTTTCTCCTTCGCCAGCAAGGCGCCGATGGGAACGCCGCCGGCCAGGCTTTTGGCCAACGTGATGAGATCCGGCTCCACGCCGAATTCATCGCTGGCGAAGAGATGGCCGCTGCGACCCAGGCCGCATTGGATCTCGTCGTAGATCAGCAAGAGATTTTTTTCGTCGCACAAGGCGCGAACGGCGCGCAGGTATTCGGCGGCGCAGGGATAAATGCCGCCTTCTCCCTGGACCGGCTCCAAAATCACGGCGCAAACGGAATCATCCACGGCTTTGCGCATGGCGTCGATATCGTTGGCCGGCGCGTGGATCATGCCATCGAGCAACGGGTGAAATCCCTCGTGATATTTGGTCTGGCCTGTCGCCGACAACGCGCCGAGCGTGCGTCCGTGGAAGGAATTTTGCAGCGCGATGATTTTGTGCCTGCCGCTTCCGTGGTGATCGAAGGAAAAGCGCCGCGCCATTTTAATGGCGGCTTCCACCGCTTCGGTTCCGCTGTTGCAGAAAAAGACCTTGTCGGCGGGGCTATGCTTCACCAGGAGTTCGGCCAAACGAGTTTGAGGCTCGATTAAATACAAATTCGAGACGTGCAGCAACGTTTCCGCCTGTCGCCGTATCGCTGAGACCACTTTCGGGTGACAATGTCCGAGATTGTTGACTCCCAAACCGCTGAGGAGATCGATATATCGATTTCCATTCGCGTCCCAGACGAATATCCCTTCGCCGCGAACCAGTGCGAGATCCCGAGCGCCATAATTGTTCATCAAATACTGTTCGGCGCGTGAACGAATCATCTCAGCTGGACTTGTCATTGCAGTATCCTTTCTTAACCAACAACATCTTCGTTTCCGTACAACGAGAGATGGAAATAGGCCGGCCGGAAGCCGGCGAAATGAAAATTCATGCGTCCGGGTAAATCTGGGTGCCGATGCCGGTATCGGTGAATAATTCGAGCAGCACGGAATGAGGAAGCCGTCCATCGATGATATGAGTTTTTTTCACGCCTCCACCGAGCGCGCGCAGGCACGCCTGGATTTTGGGGATCATCCCGCCGGCGGCAATGCCGGAAACGATCAAATTTTGAGCTTCGCCGGCGCTTAACGAAGTGAAAAGCGAATGAATATCCTCTTTTTTCTCCATCACACCCGGGGTATCGGTCAGGAGGACCAACCGCTCGGCTTTCAAGGCTCGCGCAATCTCGCCAGCGACCGTATCCGCGTTGATGTTATACGCATGTCCGTCGCTGCCCATACCGACGGAGGAGATCACCGGAATGAAGCCGCCTGCTTCCAGCGTATTGAGTACGAGCGGATCGATGGATTCCACTTCGCCGACATAGCCGATATCGATTGCCTGAGTGGGATCGGCCTGGCTGCGGGGAAGAAACTTTTTCGCGCGAATCAGATTGGCGTCTTTTCCTGACAATCCGACGGCGCGTCCTCCTTCCAGATTCATGCGAGCGACGATGTCTTTACCGACGCCTCCGGTAAGCACCATTTCGGCGATGTCGATGGTTTCCTTGTCGGTTACCCGCAATCCATCCACGAATTTCGTATCCTTACCGAGCCGTTTCATCAACGAAGTGACTTGGGGGCCGCCGCCGTGAACCACGATCGGGCGCATGCCGACGTAGTCCATCAGAACGATATCTCTACAGAATTCCTGTTTCAGCGATTCCTCCGCCATGGCGGCGCCGCCATATTTGATGACGATGGTTTTGGCGTGGAAATAACGGATATAAGGAAGCGCCTCGATTAGATGCTTGGAAAACAGATCACGATCGGACATCAGTGAATGCCTCGCTTGGGTACGATGTCAATTTCTCATGCTTTTATTGCGACGACGCGATTAATTTTTCGGTAATCGTGACGTTGGTTCCATACGTGACAAGCTTGTACAATTCCTCGACGTCGTGATTGTACATCCGGATGCAACCCGCGCTTTTGCGAAAGCCTATGGTTTCCGGAGCGTTGGTTCCATGAATGCCGAGGCTGCTGCCGATGCCCATCCAGCGAGTTCCCAACGCGTTATCCGGATCCCCCGGTTTTTTCACGCCTTCGTTGGGACTGAACCAGGTCGGATCGACTTCCTTGGTTTTGATCGTGTAATCCCCGGCAGGGGTTTTGTAGCTTTGCTCGCCGATTCCGACCGGATACCATTTCACGAATCTGCCGCTTTCGGTCAGCAGATTCAATCGACACGTGCTTTTATCCACCACGATTCGGAGCGGTTCCTTGGGAACCTTGATTCGGCTGCCCGGTCGCAAGGAGCCTCTCAACTTGTTGGATTCGAGAATAAACCAGGCGGTCGTCTTGAACTTGGCGGCAATCTTGATCGGCGCATCGCCGCGTTGAATTTCGTATAATTCACAGAAATCGTCCAGGATGGGAGACCATAGCATTTGTGTATTGATTTCGGTCAAGCGATCTTTCGCCTGGGCGATCGTCGTTTCCATCGTTGCCGATTCCAATACTTTATAATATAACGAGCGCGCTTCGCTGACATTGTTTTCCGCTTCAAAGGTTTGAGCCAGGCCCACAAAAGCGGCGTCGCGTACGTCTGCCAGAGCGTTTTGCGCCAATTTCTCGAATACGTCACGCGCCGCGGCCGGATCTTTCGCCAGCAGAGATTTTGCCTCACGCAATCGCGCTTCGTCGTGATATTGGCTGCGGGGAAATTCAACCACCAACCGTTTCCATATCAAATGCGATTCGGTCGACCCGGCGCCTTCATAGGCGCGCGCCAGCGCGAATAACGCCGCATCGGCGGCGCGAAAACGCTTGCCGAGTTGCACGACCGGAAGCAGGTGCGTCACCGCGCCTTGAAAATCATTCGCCTCGATCATGGCTTCCGCCAGATGCACCTTCTTCCAGCAGTCGTCGTCGACCTGACGATTACGAAAAAGATAATAAGCTGCGCCGGATGCTCCTATTATAACAATAAGTAATGTGATGATGGCAATTTTGCGAACCATGCGTTCGTACCTTTCCTTTGAAAAGAATCGGTACATTTATTGTAGCAACTCGATGACTCTCACGAAGTGCGTACCGGCTTTTCCTTTGCATTTATTGAGAAAAACGAGGCAAGCCCGCTCGGAAAAAACAGGCTTGCCTCGCCCAAACCAAGTATTTTAATATGTAAAACCAGCGTCGGCAATCGATCAGGAAGCCGGAGCGGCTTTTACATTCTTCACCGGCGCGGGTTTGAATCCTTCCTTGCCCATCATGAGAAGGATGGGACTGGCAACGAAGATGGACGAATACGTTCCGATAATGATGCCGATCATCAGCGTAAAGGCGAAATCGTGAATCACCGGTCCGCCCAGCAGGTGTAACGTGGTAACGACGAACAACGTCGTCATGGAGGTATTGACGGTCCGCGACAAGGTTTGATTGATGCTGTGATTCACTACTTCTCTAAAATTCATCTGCGCGGAGCTGTAGTTTTCCCGAATGCGGTCGAACACCACGATGGTGTCGTTGAGAGAATACCCCAACACCGTCAACAGAGCGGCGACAATGGGCAGATTGAACTCCGTTCCCGTGATGGCCAGGATGGCGAGGGTGAATAGAAGATCGTGAAACAACGCGACTACAGCCGCCACGGCAAATCGGAATTCGAATCGAACCGTGATATAGAGCAAAATGCCGATACTGGAAAAAATAATGCAATACAATCCTTTCAGCAACAACTCGCCGCCGACCTTTTCCCCCACGATGTCCGTGCTCAGCACGGTCAACGCATGATCGGGAAGCGCCTGCCTGACTTTGGATTCCAGTTCGGTGGGGCTGGCGACCACGCCTTCCCGTACCCGAACCAGCATTTGATTCTGCTGTCCCAATACTTCCTGGATCACCGTGTCGGTCAAGCCGATTCCGGTCAATCCGTCGCGAACGCTTTGCACGCGAACCCGATCCGTGGGATCTTTCACGGCATAATATTCGAGAACCGTAAAAGGATTGTCCGGCAAGGCCGCTTTCAATTTCTCTTCGAGAGTTTCCGGGGTATTCGCAGCGTCTCCGAGATCGCCGATGACGCGGATCAAAATCTGATTCGTCTCTCCGGACACTTCGCGAACCACGGAATCCTTGTATCCCCGCGCCCCCAGTTTTTCACGAATGACGCCCAGTGTGATCGGATCGTTGAATTGGACTTTCAGCTCCGCCTGTTCCTCGTCGGCAAGCAGGGTTTGTTTTTCCACGGTCGCCACATCTTCGAATTGAATGTTGATTTCCGCTCCCCCGGCGAAGTCGATTCCTTTCAACGTGTTCCAGTTGAGAGAGAGAAAGAGAAAACCAAGCACGCCGAATAACGTGGTCGCCCCCATGTATAATTTGGGACGGCTGAAGAAATCGAAACTCGGCGATTCGAAAAAGCGCAATTTCCCGACGGAAAGCTCCTTCATGCCGTATCCGACCATCGTGTCGTAAATCACACGCGACACGAAGACGGCGCTGAACATGGAGACCAAAATACCCAATGACAACGTAACCGCGAACCCCTTGATGGGACCGGTGCCGAATTGGAAAAGAACCAGCGCCGTGATCAACGTGGTGATATTGGCGTCGAAAATCGTCATGAAGGCGCGTCCATATCCTTTTTCCAGCACCAGTTGCACGGTCTTGGCTTTTTTGCCGTGCATTTCCTCCCGCAGACGTTCGAAAATCAGAACGTTGGCGTCCACGGCCATACCGATCATCAACACGATGCCGGCGATACCCGGCAACGTCAGCGTGGCTTTGAACATGGCCATACCCGAAATCAGGAGAAACAAACTGAACAGAACGCCGAAATCGGCGATGACGCCCGCCACGGCGTAATATCCCACCATAAATACCAGTACCACGAGACCGCCAACGATTCCACCCCAAATTCCTTGTCGGATCGAATCGCGTCCGAGAGACGGACCCACGACGCGGCTTTCCGCGATTTTCAGCGGCGCGGGGAGAGCGCCGGCGCGCAGAACCACGGAAATTTGCCGCGCTTCGGTAAAATCGTTGATGCCGGTGATTTCCGCTCGTCCATCCCGAATTTCCGTGATAATTTCCGGCGCGGCATAGACGATGTCGTTCAGCACCACGGCGAGATGTTCGTGCAGAAAATCGCGAGTGACGCGGCGGAAAATGCGCGCGCCCGCCGAATTGAACGTCAACGTGACCACCGGCTGATTCTGTTGATTCATATACAACCAGGCATCCTCAAGTTCCTCGCCCGTCAATTCCACTTTCTTTTTCAGCAGATATAAATATTGATGCCGATAATTGAACGAAGAATTCGACTCCTCCACCTGCCCCCATTTAAAAACCAAATCGCGGTCGATTATGCTTTGCACAACTTCTCGCTGTAAAATATTTTTTACGATTTCCACGTTTTCCGGGTATTGAACGATGAGAGCGGCGCGATACGGATCCGTCGACGCGAGCAGACTCTTGAAATCTTCCGGCACAACCGTATCGATGGGATCAATCAATTCGCCGAGCCGTTTGCGTTCGTCATTCCCGACGATTTGGAAATGAAGCACCGCTTCGGCCTGGACGAGGTTTTCAACCTGTTCGGGATCGCTGAAACCCGGCAATTCGAGCACCAGCCGAGTCGGCGGTTGTTTGACGATTGCCGATTCGGCCACGCCGTATTGGTTGACGCGATTTTCCACCACTGCCGCGGCGCTATCCAACGCCATCGTGAGCGCATACTCTTTTTCTTCTTCGGTTGCGTTCGGATTTTTCAAGCGCAGATTTTCGAGAAATTTTTCCTGATCGACTTCAATCACCAAATGCACCCCGCCTTGGAGGTCGAGTCCCAGACGGATGCTATCATTGCGGAGAGCGCTAAAATCCTGTTTTAATGTCTTCAGGCGATTTTGCAGTTCGAGAACGTTCGGCGGATTCTGTTTGATTTGCTCCTGAATCACGGCCATTTCCGGCGTCTCGCCGGAATTGCGCACCAGCGCGCTGTATGAGTAAAATGTCAATGTGGGGGTTAGCATCCAGAGGGAAAAAAGGATGACAAACACAATCACTACGATTTTCCAAAGCGGGACCCTCTGCATAATCCTATGAACTCCTTATGGGAATAGTGACGAAGAGCCGGCCTGCTCGCATGAAAGACTCGATTGAACAGGTAGACCGTAAACTTTATCTTGTGGATAGTTTACTGTCAATGTTTCCATATTAAACCCTGTTACGGTTTCCCCCGGCGCGGATTCGTTTCTTTTGTTTACAATGGGGATGGTATTTTCATTTTATACGGAAAAAGACTGAACGCCGTTTTTACATGCTCCATCTCCGCTTGCTTCAAAAACAAGCGCTTCCCTATTTTGCTTTTTCGCATTTTCATCGGCAATGGTTTTTACGGTCGCAATTCCCTTTTTCCCCTGGCATAACACACAAACCGTCCCGCCGCTTCCGCCGCCGGTAATTTTGGCTCCGAACACGCCCGCCTCCGGACCGGCATGACGAACCGCCTCCACCAATTCGTCGGTCACGGAATTGCCCAACCCGCAGAGTGAATAACTGGCATGCGATTGGTACATCAATTCCCCCAGCGCTTCCAAATAAGGTTGTTTCTCCGCGGAAGCCAGGTTCGGATGGTTGAGAGAACGCAACAATAACGAAAAAAACTTCACCCGGTGGTTCTCATAAATCGGATGAGCGCTGCAATTCCTTACGGCGTAACTCCGTCGTTCATCGATAGAAGTCACCCAATCCGTGGTTACGCCAAATAACTTGGAAAAACTATTTCTTTTTAACTTCTCCGGGAGTAAGCCGCGATATTTCATTTCAAATAGAGAAGGGGTAATGTTCGCCAGATAACCTTGAAACGGCAATTTCGAGCAATCTTTCCGTTCTTTGGCGGTCAGCAATTCGGCAAGACGGGCTCCTTCGTGTTGGGCAATGATGGAATACCCCATGAACGCGGCGATGCGAACGTCGCCATACGACGCTCCGCCGACCGCATGGCGCACGCCGCTGTCGATTCCAACAAAATGGATATCCTGAGGAATTTCCAACGGGGGACCAATTTGATCCGGCTGACACAAAATAGGCAGAAGGCGGTCTTTTTCTCCCAAATAAGACGCCAACTGGTCCATCAAACCACAAGGAGCGCCGACGACCAGGTTTTCCACTTTCTGCGCCAGGATCGGGAGTTCCGTCGGTCCAAGTTTCAGCCCGTACATTTCATTTAACGTGGTCATGACCGCGATTTCGAGCGCGGCGGAGGAAGAAACGCCTTTTCCAATCGGCACGTGCGAATCGACCCATACATCCGCTCCCTCAATTTTGACCTTCTTTTCCTGTCGCAGCACCAAAAAACAACCAATGACATACGAAGCCCAATCCCCACCGGGAATTGTCGACAAGTGTTTGCGGGAACGGACATATTCCGGATCGTCGTCGCAGAATTGATCCAGAGAAAAGGTAATTTCATTTTGCCCGTCTGAATTCACGATCGATTCGCTGTGAACCCGAATCCTTCCATCGGTTCGTAACGCCAATGTCGCTGTAGTGGTCTGCCGAATCGGCATCTGCAGGACCAGCGAGCCGGAATAATCGGCAATGCCGCCCATTACATCCAGGCGTCCGGGAGCGGCGGCCTGATATACTTTGCGTTTTGAACCGAAGTATTGTTTGTAAGATTTCGATTTGCTTTGCATTCACTTATAATCTCTTTCTATTCAAGAGGCATCCAAACATGTTCTTGCTGAAAGTTTGATTTAAGATAGTTTGCATCCAATATAGGAATGGAAATTCGCTTATGCTGTTTTCATGATGAATCGTTCAGCCGAATGGAAAACAAAACGAACTTCTTTGGTGTATACACGTTCTTCTTCTACCGATTCCATGCTTCTACACCTTTTACAAAAATCATGGAATGTTGCGAATTCGATATGACGTGAATCTCCGTTACCATAATTCATGAGAGCAATAGACCCCACCCCAAAACTCAATTTTTTATTATGCAGAAACGATGGGAATAAATGGGAGCATTTCAATTACGTGGCTATTTTTTTGCGGATTTGATACCATATCCTGCGCCCAATCCACCCGCAAAAATTGCCATCATTTTCAATATATCACTATAAACAGCAGAACTATTGGTTGATAAAAACCATGTTAAGAAGACAAACAACAATACTCCTATCACAGTATAGATCAAATGATATTTTCTTGCGCTGTCCGCAAAACGATAATTTCTCTCATTATCTTTTTCCGTATAATCGATGATTTTATTGATGTGTTCTTCCGTCAATTTTTCATTTATGCCGAAAGAAAAAGGATCTTTCAATTGTTTGGAGATCAATGCAAAAAAATGGTCTCTCATGTTGCCGGGCATTTTTTCAACAATTTCAATGGATGGTTCTTTTTCATCTGTTTTTTTACCCGTGGGCGGTTTCTTTTCAATCACGTCAGATTTCCGATTAACCGGTTCATTTATGCAATCGTGCGAACCATTTTTCTCTTCCATCTTGACTCTTCCCCCCCATTGATTACTCTGATTTTATAAAACCAAAAAAATTATTCATCCTTTTTTCAAATACCTGCATTCTGGCGTCAATTTCATTTTGAACAAAAATCGACAGCGATATTTTTAAAAGCAAAGCAAGCTCTGCTTCGTTGATTTCTCCTTTTTTATGCATGGAAGATAAGGATAGTATATTATCATTTAGTTCTCGAAAAGCCAAATTGAACGGGATTTCCGATTCATTTATTGTTTTCCGATTCACAAAGTCCCTTTTTACGATGTCCATTAACGCTTGCATTTGAAATCTCCATTTGTTTTATAAATCCAATTCGATCCTTCCACCTCTAATCATATTTCAATACACGTGCAAACCCCATCTTATAACAGATTCAGTGAATCATTGCAAGTCCTTTTTTAAAAAAACTTTAGTAAAAACAGAAATGTCGGCACATATTCACCCTTCTTAAGCATCTTTAATGGAAGAAAAATATATGTCGCGTCACAGTAACGCCTGCTTTCAATATGGAGTCCACCTCTTATTATATCTTCTTTTTCCCTTCCATCAGTGAAAGATATCACACTTTCCTGATATCTTCGAAACCAGAATAAGAGATTTTCTCTACTGCCCTACAGAAAACACATGTATTGTAAATATTTTTTACACTTTTTCAAATTCTGCAACAGATCATGCTATCAGTAAATGTAAGCAAAATCTGTTCCATATTTCAACTCAAGGTCTTGTCTTAATATAACGGTCCACAATACTGATAGTTACGTTCCCATGCAATATTGAAGATCAAGACAAATGCGAAACTTACGCTTACGTGGAAAAATAACATCAGGATTTATTGTGGTAAAAACCATACCGATCAAGCAGCGCTCGCAAAACCGGTTCGACTTCGGCGCGGATGTACGGATTGGCGTACGCGATCCAGTCGACCGGCGACGTCGTATCCAGCGGCGCGTCGAGCGGTTTTCCGTCTCCGCCGGTTATGATCACGCCCGCTTCCACGCCGATCAGGCAGGCGCAAACGTCATACGGATGACAAATCAATCCCGGCGATCGTCCCTCGCGACTCATTTGTCGATACAATCCTCCGCGCAGGTCGGCGATGAAGCGGTCCCGCCCCATCAGGATTTCATACAACTGCCCGCCGGTGGAAATGTATTGATCCTCGAAGAGAATGGCGCGGCCCAAGGGCGCATCCGGAAATAGCGTTTCGATCATTTCTTCTTCGATTTGCGCAAGAATGTGCCGTCCCGGCGGGAAAAAACGGCTGATTTGCGCGAAACCGCCCAAAATGGATTTCGCTCGCGAAGGCGCAATCGGCCGTAACGTGCGTTCGCCGGTCTCCAGGTCGCGGGTAAAACCGCCGACGCCCTGGCCGCGGATGGCCCAGAGAGTATCGCTGAGACGGCTGCGCGTTGTCGGCAACTCCACCATCGCCGCGACTTCAATGTCTTGCAGAGTCGTCGAATCGCCGCGATTGGGCGCCGACCCGGCGAGAAAAAATGCGGATCGTTTGTCGTACATCAATCCGCGCGTGCCGTCGATGGGATCGATAATGATACGCAATGCGGCGCGATCCGCGTGTGCGCCTTGCGGAAAAACGGGTGGTTGCCCTTCTTCACCGACGCCCTCCGCGATCAGAACGATACCGCCCAATTCGGCGGATTTGGCGTCGAGCGCGGAGACGAGGATATCTTCGACATCCCGATCGATGCGGTAAATGGTATCGTCGGCGGATTCCGCATGAACCGCCGAACGTTCTTCGAGAGATTGGCTTTGCAGGGAATGGAACAACCGTTTGCATACCTGCATGCCGATGTTGCAGAGGACATCTCTGATCTGTTCTTGTTTCATATCAGTCACATTCCCGGTAGGTTGATAAATCCGTATTTTTGAGTTCGAGCGCCTTCTCTTCCGGCATCGTATCCGCCATGAAATTTCCACCGCCGATTTCCGGTCCGGCAAGAAATTTTTTCAAACCGGGTAGGCGCAACGGCGGTTGCATCGATAGATGCAAATGATAATCGGAATAGTCGCCTCCATCCACCGGCGCTTGCAGGATGGACATGACGTAAGGAAAACTGAAGCCGAAAAGCAAATCATATCGCCGAATGACTTGCTGAAAGGCGTCGGCGAGATGATACAGTTCTTCATCCGCCATCGTGATCAAGGTGGAGTGACGTTGCTTCGGAAATACGAGGATTTCATACGCGTACCGTGCAAAAAAGGGAACAAAAGCGACCGCGCCTTCATTTTCCGCGATGATGCGGATGGAATCTGTTTGTTCCGCCGCGATGACGGCGGCAAACAGATTCCTGCCGGTTTCCCGTCTGTAATCGGCCGCCGCCGCCAGTTCCCGCTCGACGTGCATAAACGTGAAGTTGGTTGCGTAAATCTGGCAATGAGGATGCGGATTGGAGACGCCGACCACTTCTCCCTTGTTTTCAAAAATAAGGACAAACTTGATTGCCGGTATCGCTTGAAATTCCCGCATCTGCTCGCGCCAGGCGAGAAAAACACGGGCGACTTTTTCGCAGGGGATCTGCGCCAGCGAGACGTTGTGGCGCGAATCGTAGCAAACCACCCGCGCAATGCCGTCCGCGCGCCGGCGGGTATACAATCCGTCATGAACGGATGCTTGAACCGGCGCAATAATCGGAGCATCCATTCCCACAACGGGATGATCGTTATCAAAGATGAAGACATCGTTGTAATCCGGATTGCGATGGCCGTGAATGCGGGCGTTTCCCGGACAGAGATAACAATCCGGGACATAAGCGGGCGCATCGGACGGCGACGGCGCGCCTTCTCCGTTCCACGGCCGAAAATTGCGGTGGGCGGCATACACGATCCACTCGCGCCACAGCGGATGCCAACGTTGTTCCCATTTGTTTTGATCGTGATTCATTTCCATCCTTCACCAAATTCAAACAGTTTCATAGTCTCCCTCTTCACGTACGGCGACAGGCAGCGGGACGTCGCGAAGAGAAGGGAATCGGACCAGCAACGAATCGAATCGCTCCAAATCGAACGTCTCCAACGGCGTATCGAGAATGGTACGTTCGAGAATTCCTTCGCATGGAAGATCCAATACACAACTCCCCTCTTCCGCAAGGGCGAATATATAACGACGATATTTTTCCGTACCTTGTAATGGCATACGCTTTTTCAGATCGATCGGTATTTCCACAAGTACATCTTCAAAAATATCGTTTCGTTCCGGACGAATCCTGCGATGCAGAAAGATACAGGTTCCCACATCATGCCGATTCTCATTTTCGAACACGAATGCTTTACATTGTGGAAATTGGGAAAGGAATTTCTTTACGGTAGCGCTTTGCAAGGCGATTTCCTTCATGTCTGCCCCACGGATTCGCGGTTTGGCGGCATGTTTTTCCAGCATGGGTTGAATCAGAAAAGCTGCCATCAGCGGAATCACGATGGTTCCGATCAGCGAACCGACATACGAAACCAGAATTCCCTGTCCCAACGCGAACCGCAGCAGATTTGCCGCAACCAAATGGGCGAAAAACAGGTTGCCGAGCAATTTTCTCATATTAAATTTATATACATTTTTTTTGGTTACGTCGAAAAAACGTCGCCGCAGACAACTGAACACGTAGGAAAACCAGAAAAAAGACAAATGCAACTCGATCAGCCAGGGCGGATAAATTTGCAGTTTCACTCCCCCCAAACCCATCACGAATGAGCTGATAATGAATTGAATCGTAACGGATGCGCCGACCACGACGGCGACGAATACCCATATCAACATGAATTTGGTTCCGTTTCCATCCCTACTGATCGTGCGGGAGAATCGATCATGATTTCGCTTCTTCCAATTCGTCCATTTCGTTCACCATGTCGTGATAACGCCGCCGGATGAGAGCATTGTTCGGATCCAATTTCAACGCCCCGGCATACAACAGTTCGGCCATTCCATATTCTTTCAATTGATGATAAATATCCGCAGCCTGATACATAAAATTCGGGTGATCGGGGATCAACGTCAACGCGGACAAACTGTGCTGTAACGACAATTTGAGATAAGCCGTCTGCAATTTTTTCGACTGTTGTTTATACGCTTTCAACAAATATTCGCCGGCAAGCGCGGCGTGCACGTACGCTCGCTGCATTTCCGTAATGTCTTCCGATTGGAGACGGATCCTGGCAAATTCGATTCGATCTTCAAGAAGGTCCGCGGGAATTTCGTTCAACTTTGCCTCGATATGCCAGGGCGGTTTCATTGTGGGTTCCCAGCGCAGGGCAATATAGCATCCCCACCCGAACACGAGCCATATCACGGAAAGCATCCCGAATAAAAATTTCATCGTTCTCCGTCTGGCGCGATGCAATTTATCAATCCGCGCGACTAGCTATGAAATTGTGGATCTCCGGCGCATGATCGAACGATTGGACGGTCCGCTCAAATCATTTTATAATACCTCTTCGCCGACAGGTGCTCTATTTCATAGGCTATATTAAATGAAAGATTCAAAAAATTGTAGCGGAGTGGAAGGAATATCGTTTATGACGGAACTGCCCATCATCCAATCCGTGCGGCGAAAACCGCTTCAATCCATCCTGATCAAACCGACCGGCGCGGATTGCAATCTCGATTGTACGTATTGTTTTTATCTCGAAAAATCCGGATTGTATCCGGAAACGAAAAAACATCGCATGTCTCTCTCGGTCATGGAAGAAATGGTCCGGCAAATGATGCGGGATGGGGAGGCGGCTCTTTCGTTCGGCTGGCAGGGAGGGGAGCCCACGCTGATGGGTGTGGATTTTTTCCGCAAGGCCGTGCAATTCCAACAAAAATATGGGCGAAGCGGCCAATCCGTCGGCAATGGAATGCAAACCAATGGGATGTTGATCAATAACGATTGGATAAAATTATTTAACGAATACTCATTCTTAGTCGGCTTGTCGCTGGACGGTCCCGAACATATTCATGATCACTATCGTTTCACGAAGGGAAAAAGGCCGAGTTGGGCCAACGTCACGAATGCGGCGAAACGCATGTTGGATGGCGGCGTGGCGGTCAACGCCTTGGTTGTCGTCAATGATTATTCCGCGCAATTCCCGCGGGAAATCTATGAATTTCACAAAAGTCTGGGATTCGAATTCATGCAATTCATCCCCTGCGTCGAGCCCGATCCGCATCATGCGGGACAAGCGGCGCCTTTTTCGGTCACGGCGGAACAATATGGTCGATTTCTATGCGACATTTTCGATTGCTGGATTGCCGATTTCCGCGAAAGCATTCCCACCACGTCGGTGCGCTATTTTGATTCGGTCTTTCACACGTACGTCGATTTGCCCCCGCCGGAATGTACGTTGTTGGAGGAATGCGGCTGCTACGTCGTCGTCGAACATAATGGAGACGTCTATTCCTGCGATTTTTTTGTCGAACCGGACTGGAAACTCGGAAACGTGATGGAAGGGCGAATCATCGATATGCTCAATCACCCGCGACAGCGCGAATTCGGTTGCTGGAAGAAAGAACTCCCGCCCGAATGTCCCTCGTGCCGATGGCTGGCGCACTGCCGGGGTGGATGCACGAAGGATCGGATCAGCGATCCCGCGGATCACGGCTCCAATCATTTTTGCCGGTCCTATATGATGTTTTTCGATCACGCGGACGCCGATCTTCGCCGATTGGCGGTGGAATGGATGCAACGGCAGCAAAGAGAAGAAGAAGCCCATCGCCGGCGGATGACGGAAGCCGTCATTCATTCCTCTCACCTCAAAGTCGGCCGCAACGATCCCTGCCCCTGCAACAGCGGGAAAAAATACAAGAAATGCTGCGGGCGTGTTCTTGTTTAATTTGTTGGAACATAACGCGGGTAGAGCAGGCGTCCCCGCCTGCGTTGTTCGTGCAAGCGGGGACGCTTGCTTTACCCGCGAAGGAACGAATATCGGTCTCAAAGTTTTTTTTGCAATCCCTTCAGACTTTTCCCCTGCGAACCGATAACTAAATACTGTCGGATTTGCGATGAATGCTATCGATAATAAACAATCAAAAAAAGAACCACGAAAGTACGATGGGAAACCTGCTAGTCCAATCCAAAAACCTATCGGACGTCGTTCAATCGGCGATGTATCATCCATACCATAACGAAACGTACCGCGTCATCGACCGCTTGTTACCGTCCACCGCGCGTGAAAACATTCCACTATCCTTGATTCTTTTCAAGATAGAGCCGTTCATGCAACTCATCCAATTGTGCGAGGAACAACAGATCTGGAAACTGATTGAAGGTTTGTTGACGATTTTGATGGAGCAAACGCCTGACGTGGTCTATGTGGATTGCGTGGAAGTCAACGAATTCATTGTTCTCATTCCCGCCGTCAATCCCGACCAGGCGTTAACGGCGGGGGATGAAATTTGCCGCCGTTTTCACGACATGGCCAAAAAGATGATTCGAAAAAAGGGGCTATCCCTGAAATTGAAGGGTGGTTTGGCGGTTTTTCCGGAGGATGGGGAAAACCGGCTGGAATTGTTCCGCATCGCTCGCGCAGGGATTTATCAAGCGAGCCAAAAAGCAAGACAAACCGTAATTCGCATGCAAAACGATAGATTAATAAGTAAATCCGCAGGGTATGCATCCTATCAAGTGGATCAAATGTATGAAATTGCCTCACTCGAAGGGGTAAGCGTAGACAGTTTTTTACGGGAAGCCTTCGATTGTCATTTGAAACGATTCATTTTACCTGCCAACACGAAGGGGCGGTGACAGCGGGTGGAATCGTCTGGCCGG
>QZKN01000104.1 GCA_003598175.1 Candidatus Omnitrophota bacterium | reverse complement strand
GAAGTAACGTTCACAGTGGTATCCGAATTGCCCACCGCCACTCCTACGGTCACTCCCACCAATTCCCCACGTCCGAATAATCGCCCACCGGAATTGGAAATCAATTATGATGAAAGCAAGTTTCCACATTTTCAAACCGTGCTCAATATACCTATCCGAATCCAAGTCACCGCTCGCGATCACGATAACGATCAAATCGAGGTGACCTTGGTATCGGATGGAGGTTTTCAGCAAATTGGTGGGAGCACTGGACGCGGTTTGGTAACTGTCGAATTTTTATTGGATGCTTCCCAACCTGTATTTTACAATTTTACGGTTTATGCATATGATGGCAGTCATCCTGTCGGGATTCAGCAGAGATACAAAGTTTATGCAGACGCAATCCCAACCGATACGCCGACGATCACGCTCACTTCAACTCAAACCGCCACGCCAACGAGTACCTTTACTCCCACTGAAACGCCGTCGCCGACGAGAACCGCGACCAGAACTCCCACGGCCTCCCGTACGCCGACGCGAATTCCGACCAACACGCGATTGCCGACTTTTACCTCGACGGCGACTCCGTCGAATACGTCGACGCCGACATTTTCACCGACTCAAACGCCCACAGCCACGTTTACGGCTACGAATACCCACACGTCGACGCCGACGAACACGCTGACCGCGACGCCCACATCGACGTCGACGCCTGTCCCGGTGGTCCTCGAAAGCGGAACGGTGATCGTAACCGACGATTTGAGCACAACAGAAGATTTAACCTTCGGCTTCGATCAGGATCCGCCGGATGCGCGCATTCTGGCGATCCGTTGGAAAGTAGATTTATTGAAGGTGAACGATTTTCATATCTACGTGAAAGTGAACGATTCCGCGCCGGCTTTTTTGGGGAGGACGGGGAGAGCGGTGGAGTATTATGAATGGAAAAAAGATGCGCCGCTGCTCGCGACGCCGTTCGCGGACGGTCCGCAATTCGAGAATACCTATGTATTTTGGGTGTATGCCCTACAGGATAACAATCCTCCCTCATTATTTCAGATGAGAGGGCCGGTGTTGTTTTTAAGCACACTCGAGCCTTCGCCGACTTCAACCTTCTCTCCCACCGCAACGCCTTCGCATACGCCGACGTATACATTGACGCCGACATGGACGTCCACATTCACCCCGACATCGACGGCTACGCCGACGTTTACGCCGACCTTCACGCCAACGCTTACGTTTACGCCAACGTTGACGTCTACCTTTACCCCGACATCTACATCGACGCCGACGTATACGCCAACCTTTACGCCGACTCACACGTTGACGCCGACATGGACCTCCACGTTCACCCCCACCTTTACTCAAACGCCGACGAATACACCGACGTTCACGCCCACATCGACGCCGACAAATACCTATACGTTGACGCCGACGTTTACCGCCACGCCGACCGCCACGTTTACCCGAACGCCGACAATCACCCCCACGTTTACGCCGGCGCCGACGCGAGTCCAGCGAGCGACTCGAACGCCTACCCCAACGAGCACCTCCACGCCGACGCTCACGCCCTCCGTGACGCCAACGCGGACGTTTACGCCCACGCAGACTTATACCAACACACCGACGCGGACATTTACGCCCACGCAGACTTATACCAACACGCCGACGCGGACGTTTACGCCGACGCAGACGTTTACCTTCACGCCGACGCGGACATTCACGCCCACGTTTTCTCCGACGCCCACGAGGACCTTTACCCATACGCTGACGCGAACGCCAAGCGTTCCCGTGACGCCGTCGCCAACGGCCACCGCATCGCCGACGCCGATTCTTGCGCATCTTTGCACCAACAATTTTGCGTTGAATCAGATGATGACGATCAACTTCGGTCGTTACACGGAGCATTTGCTTTCCGCCGATTTCACCAACGACGGCCACAACGATCTGATTGTGGCGCATCCTCTATCGATGCAAATCACACTGTTGCAAAACACAGGTCTGATTCACGATCCCTTTATTCACAAGCCATTCACCATTCCTGTCGAAACCGATTATCTCGCGCATGGAGACGTGAACGGCGACGGCAAGGAAGATCTCTGTGTGGTTTCCTACATCGACGAGCGTTTGCTCGTATTCTTAGGGCGGGGAGACGGTACGTTTTTACCCGCTGCCGAAGTCATGATTCCGTTCTACGATGTGCGCGCGAATAAAAATAGCGGTAAAAATCAGCCGGTGGCCTGCGCCGATACGGACGGAGACGGAAAAGAGGAAATTTTCCTCGTCTACGATCAAAACCGGCAATTTAACCGCATCCGCAAATATACGCTTTCCGCAAACGAGAATTCTCTGCCGGCGGAAGAAATTTCATTGGCAGGACAATCAATCGAATTGATCCAAATGTTGGCGTTCCGCAATTATGAAACCACCGCGTCTCTGGAAATGGCGCTCGTCACGCTACGCAATCCGTCCGTTCATTTCTTCGAGCAGGTTTCCGCCGTCGAATTTCGGCACAAACGCGCATTTTCGCTGGAAGACACGCAATTCGGAAATAATATGACGGCGTTTGAAACCGGAGACGCAAACGGAGACGACATGCAGGATCTGCTGGCGCTCCCCTTCGATGGAACCGCGCGTTTATACACTTCGTTCGGCCAGGATGCGCTTAGGCAGATCCGCATCGGCGACGTCGATATTCACGACATCAACGAAAGCGGCGCGATTCTGGATGACGGCATCATCTCCGATCTGGACAACGACGGAAAACACGATCTGCTTTACGTCAGTCGAGGCGTCGGCGTTTTCGGCGTGGAAATGATTCACGTGGTCTGCGGCGAGCAACGCGGCGAGTTTCAAAGTGTTGCCACATTCCTGACCGATCGCCCATCGGATCCGTTTTCCACCCTGGGCATCGAATCCTTGGATTTCAATCGCGACGGCGTGAACGATGTTGCGTTGCTAAATGACATGAAAGGGGAGCTTGTGCTGTTTCTCAACATTTCCTCGGGTCCGGGCCATACTCCCACTCCCGCGATTACGGTTCCCACGTTCACTCCCACTCCCACTCCACTCACGCCGGTCGACCCGATCGATGTGGATTTGCAGCGGGTGATGGAAGGCGTCATTCCCGTCGATAATTTCACGAATCTGACTTCCTGGTCTTTCGGCCCGGTTCCGACGGATTCCGCATTTCCGGACGCCACGGACGGGCAGGGAATCGTGGCCGTGCTGAAACCGGGCGAAGGCAACCTTTTCATGCTGAAGGAGCCGGTCACGCTTGAACAATCACTGATCGAAATCAGCGTTTCCCTGCGTTGCAGCTCCAATCAACTGCAGCTCGGCCTGGTCGCCATTGCCGATTCGATGGACGGCAGCCTCGCCTACGTCAATCCCCGCGCCGATGAACTTCCCGTCGATCGTTGGGAACGGATGCGATTGCTTTACGATGCGCCGACCGCCCGCATTCACCCGGCCTTGCAAATCGTGCTGCCGCGGGAAGCCGGCGTGGAAACCGCGACCGTTTATCTCGACAATCTGCAAATCGCGCCATTTGACGAATCGCAGGGAGAGCCCGTGGCAATGGCCGTCGATCTCAGCTTCGATTCGGTAACCGATGCCGCGGCGTTGCATCCCAATCAATTCCTGCCGCCGGATTCGAATCCGGGAACCGTGGCGCTTGCCGAGGGATTTGCCGGGCAAGGGGTGCAATTGGCGCTGCAACCGGACCAATTGGCCGCGCAGGTAATCCTGTTTCCTGCCGTACCTCCTCCATCCGGTTTGCTACATGGCCGTGTGATGCTCAGGCGAAACGGCGGCGAAGGCGGCATGGCGGCGTTCGCGTGTATCGACGAAAATCAAAGCGCGACCTATTTTCTGGCGGGAAGCCATTTGAAACGCGATGAATTTACGACCATTCATGTCGGTGGAAATTTCGCAACCATCGATCCGGCCTTTCCGCCGACGCTGGTCATCCAATACGGCGGTCCGAACGTCGCCGGCAGCGTCACCGCGGACGAGGTGCGAATCGAACGGCTTCCATGAAGGTTCTCTTGAATTTCCTGCTAACGATGAAAAGAGGGGTTAGAGTATATAATGGGGCGTTTGATTAATTTAAACTTTTTAAGATTGATCGAATATCTCGATAGCGACTCCATACACGGATAATTTCAATGGATTTTTCTTTCTCTCGATAGATGATTAAATAGTTCCCTATTGACCAGAACCGTACATGTTTTTCCTTGGATACAATTTCGCTTCGATAATATCCCATTCCCGGTGTTTTCGATAATTTTTCGAATGTTTGATAAAATTGATCGCTCAACCGCAACGCAGCTCGAGGATTATCTTTTGCAATGTACTCGATGATGTCGAAAATATCTCGTTGTGCTGCAGGGGAAAGAATAAATTGGCTCATTGACTTTTTTCTTGCAGAGTTTCCAATCGATTCGTCAATTCTCCAAAAAATAAATCTCCATCGATTCCTTTCCCATGATCGAGTTGATCCAATCCAACTTGAATTTCATTTCTCAATTTCGCATGGAGGACTTCTTTTTCTTCCTCGATTTCAAACAAGATGCGTAATCCCTTTTCAATAACCTCATTTATTGAAGTATATTTGCCGGAGGCGACGCATTTGGCAATTTGTTTTTCCATATCCGGAGATAATGATATATTCATGGCATTCACCTTTTTCATAAGCAAATGAACGTTTATTATACCACACTTTGGATTATTCAAAAGTTTTTGTTGAAAGGATCGGGCTTTTCCGATCCATCGAAAATATCTACAAGAGCAGACGCCGCGCTGCTCTTGCCACCCGTTCCGATACCCGAATCCCTGCCCATCACCTGACGTTTGAGTATAAAAACGATACAATGAATCCATGAATTTAAAGACATGGAAACCATTTGCCGGCGGCAGGCCGGCGGCGCGATAAACTTATGTATGAAACCATTATTGATCCGGCGGTTCTGTCGTCGGTGGCCCATTTGGAATTGATTGCCCGGCAGGCGGTGGAAGGATCGGTTTCCGGCCTGCATCACAGCCGTTATCAAGGGCGGAACGTCGAATTCAACGAACATCGCCCCTACAATCCCGGCGACGAACTGCGCCTGGTCGATTGGCGCGTCTATGCGAAAACCGACCGATTTCACGTCAAACTGTTCGAAGAAGACACCAATTTACGCGCGTTGATTTTGACCGATTTGAGCGGTTCGATGCAGTTCGGCGCATCCACGATTTCCAAAGCCGCGTATGCGCGGCAACTGGCGGCGGCGCTTTCTTACCTCATGCTCATGCAGGGTGACAGCGTGGGATTGGCGGTTTTCGATCGCGAGATGCGAGGCTACATTCCTCCCCGGCATCGTTCGGATCAATGGGGCGCGCTGCTGGAAACGATGTTCACCGTTTCGCCGAGCACGGAAGAATCGGATATCGCTTCCGTTCTGTCCGGCATGGGAGAATTGCTGAAAAAACGAGGAATGGTGATCCTTATTTCCGATCTGATCGACGAACCGGCGGCGGTGCTGAAAAGCCTGGCGTTGCTGCGCAAACGGCAGCAGGAGATTCTCGTATTTCACATCCTGGCGCCGGAAGAAGTGGACCTGCCATATCATGGAACGGTGGAATTTCACGCGCTCGAAGGGGAAACGGATCCGCTGACCACCGCGCCAAAACGCCTGCGAAAAAAATATCAGGAACGAATCCATGAATTTTTAGACGAATACCGCAACGGTTGCCTCGAACAGGGCATTGATTACACCTTGATCCAAACAAACCGCTCGTTGGAGGATTTTTTGCGCGAATATCTCCAACGACGATGAAATCCTTGTCCTGCCGTTTTTCCGGCGGCAAGGAATGGAGAACGGTTTTTGAGAAGATTCGTCATACGCCTCGGGTATGCGGCGGCCAGATGAATTTGTGTAGCTGCAGCTGCAAGCGAACCGGGAGGTGATCGGTCAGGATCCACTCCGCAAGGCGGATGAGCGGCAGTTCGTTGAAACTGGGGGAGAACAGAATCGCATGTTTGTGGAACAAACCATGTTCTCGGCAGACGGCAGCCGACCAGTCGAAATCCTCGCGATCGCCGATGACGAATTTGATTTCGTCTTGTGGAGAAAGCAAAGGCAGGTTGGCCCATCGGTTCTTTGCGCTCATTTTGCTGGAGGGGGTTTTTACATCGAGGATTTTGATCACTGCGGCGGGCAGGGGATCAATGGGAAAAGCGCCGCCGGTTTCGATCAGGACGGTGGAGCCGAGATCGAGCAGGCGGCGGCATAATTCCGGCGTTTCTTTCTGTTCGAGCGGTTCGCCGCCGGTGATTTCCACCAAATCGCTTCCCAGTTCTTTGACGCGTCTCAGAATCTCATCGAGAGACATGGTTTCACCCGCTTTGGGATCCAGCGCGTAACTTGTGTCGCAGTAGGAACAGCGCAGCGAACAGCCCGCCGTGCGCACGAAGGTGCAGGGAAGGCCGGCGTAGGTGGATTCGCCTTGGATGCTGCGAAACAGTTCCGATATTCTCATGGTTCGTCTTCCCAAAACGAGGCGGAGGCGTCCGGCGTTTCCCAGACCGTGACGCGATGGGGTTGCGGAGCCCCGGGCGGCAGTTTTTGACTGACTTCCGCGTGAAACCAGCGCGCGAGATTTTCTGCGGTGGGATTCATGACGTCGAATGGCGGGATTTCATTGATGACGCCGTGATCGAGCTTTTCCAGCAGGCCGTCGAGTGCTTTTCCGATATCCAGAAAATCGATCAATATGCCGTTCCGCGCCAGTTCTTTTCCGCGAAAACTAATGGCGACCTTCCAATTATGCCCATGCAGATTGGCGCATTTGCCTTCATAATCATGTAAATAATGGGCGGAACTGAAGTCTCGGGTTACTGTGATTTCGTACATTTTTTTTTCTTTTACAAGTGATGGGCAATGTTTTTCTCCGTGACTTTTTTTAGCCCATCGTAAATGGAATCCTGCATTATTATTAAAAGAATAAATATTCTCCGTGATCTTTAGTGGATTAAGAGAATATCAACGTTTTATTCCATTGAATAAGCACGATGGTGTGGTCCGACTGTCAAGAATATAACGGTTTTATCTTCTTTGTCTTCGCAAAAACAGTACATGCATCCCTTGATATGTCGACATTCTTCACAGATAACAAAGATAATCCGAAAATTTCTATCAATCCGAGAACTCCGGCAACCTCGCAGGTCTATTTCTCCGGGAACTCGTCCAAGACGTTCTGGTTGACTGTATGGATCTTCAAGAATTTGTTCGATCCTTCGTTTAATGCGTTGACGAAAACTTGAGTAGCGCTCCAGATTTCGGACGAATCTGATTTCATATATCGCTTTATATTTACTCATTCCATACTTCCTCATGAGTATGAAACTGTAATTTGTTTATTTTTTTTCTTTCGTGAATGTCATTCAAATCTTCATAAAGAGGAGATTCCTTATTAAGAACGAGAATTCCTTGTTCTTGGGAAGTATACTCCATGAGTTCTTCTCGAATCACCTTGCGAATAATATTTTCCAACTGTTGGACACTTAAAGCAACTCTTTTTTCTTGCTCTGCTGTTACATTATTACTCATTATAATTATCCTCTTTTCCAATCAAATTCTTATCCAAAACTCGCTGGTCGCATTGGTTCATTGACTGAAGGTGTATAAGAATTAACCGCAATGATCCGATAAACAAAAAACATCACGATCGATACAAGTATTATAACCGCAGATATTCTCCGTCAACTACATGGATCGATTGGAAGCCAATTTGTTCGTATGCCACACTTCTGCTTATCCGTTTTCAACGAGAGCAATCACGCATTTGAGATAACGGGATTCGGGCATGGCGAGCAAAATCGGATGATCGGCGGCCTGGCCGCGTATTTGCAGCAGTTTCAATGTCCGATGTTCACGCGCGGCCGCGTTATGCAAGACGGAATGAAATTGTTCCTCATCGATGAAATAGGAGCAGGAACAGGTACATAGAATTCCTCCGCTGCGAACCAAATGGATGGCCTGCCGGTTGATGTCCTCATAGCCACGCAGGGCTTTTTTCACCTGCTTTGCGGTTTTGGCGAACGCGGGTGGGTCGACGACGACAACATCGTAGCGTTTTTTCTGTTTTCGCGCATTCGCAAGCCATTCGAATGCGTCGGATTCGATGCATTCGATTTGTTTATCGATCCCGTTGCGTTCGGCGTTGCGGCGCGCCAGATTTATTGCCGCTTTCGACGCATCGATCGCGACGGAACTCTTCGCGCCGGCCAGTATAAGTTGGATGGACCATGCGCCGGTATGGCAAAACAGGTCCAGCGCTTCGGCGTCCCGCGCAAAGGGGATCAACGCCTGCCGGTTATCCGCTTGATCGAAGAAATGGCCGGTTTTCTGGCCTGCCTTGACGTCGACGAGGAGGCGCGCGCCATTATCATCGATTTCGATCATACCCGGCTCCTCGCCGTAAATGACTTTTGTGTTAAGCGGCAGCGCCTCCAGTTTCCGCTTTTCCCCGGTGTTGCGAAGAATGATGGATTTGGGCGAGAACACAGCAATCAGAGATTCCTTGATTGGCTCCGTCATCCGCTCCATTCCTGCCGTTTGAATCTGCACGACGAGCGTATCTTCGTAACGATCGACGATTATGCCGGGGAGGCCGTCCGATTCCGCGTAAATCACTCGCAACGATTTCCGGTGCGGGTATAATCGTTGGCGCAGTTGAAGCGCCTGGCGGATTTTTTGTTCGAACCACGACGGAGAGCCGGGAAATTCATCCGCAACGCGGGATAAGATGCGCAGCGCGATGAGACAATGCGGATTATAGGTCGCGTAACCGACAAAGTTTCCGCCATCGTCGCGCACGGCGGCAATCCGTCCGGCTTCGGGTAACGTTTGCGGGTGATTGATTTCGTTGCTGAAAATCCACGGGTGGCCGTTTTTGGCCCGTTTGCCACAACGTGGTTTTAGCATTATTGTTAGAGGAGTTTCGTTCATGTCAGTAAAGTCGATTCCGTTTGAAAACGTAACGCCGCCGTCTCGGCGGCAAGAGATGGTATTTCAATATTTTATAAAGGTTCAATGCCGATGAATATTCTAACTCATTGGGACATAAATTCACTTGCGACACCGCAGGAATATGAGCAATTGTTTACTTCTTCGTTCGCGGAGGTCGCGGCGATTTTACCGCCGACTCTTTATCAATTGCATGCCGTCATGCGTGAGAGAATTTCGTATTTCAACCGCGCGATCGATCGGAATCACATGGCCGAATCGTTATATACCGCCCATAAAAAGCGAAATGCGCTGGCATCGAGTTTGCAAAATATCGAATTGTTAAAAAATGAAAATACTTTTCTGATCATAGCCGGCCAGCAGCCCGGCATTCTCACCGGACCATTATATACCTTTTACAAAATCCTTCACGCCGTGATTCTTGCCGAACGATTAAGCCGTGAAATGTCTTATACGTTCCTTCCCGCATATTGGAACGCTTCCGAAGATCACGATTTCAATGAAATCGCAACCTGCTGGTGGTTGTCGAAAGACGGGAATGCGGAATCGTTCACCTGGCCGAGCGACGCGGACCGGCGGCGTCCTTTTCACACCATTCTGGCAGCGGAATTTCCGCTAACCGAATGTCTGGAATGGATCCGATCCCTGTCTCATCCAACCGAATTCAGCGAGGAGATTCTGCAGCTCATCAGTTCCTGCCATCAAAATGCCCGCTGCTATCCCGATTTTGTGGATGCGTTGATTTGGCGGCTGTTTCCGGAAGAAGGGTTGATCATCCTGCGTCCGGACGACGCGTATGTGGGGGAAGAGTCGCGTGCGATTCTGCGGCGGGAACTGCATAATCCACGCCATAGTTCAAAAAGCGTGGCGGACATCGGGCTGTTGCTCAATCGGCATGGCGTGAAAACGCGGCTCCACAAACGCGAAGAACGTACGTCATTCTTTTTAGTGCGGGAAGAGCGCCGGATCCCAATTTTTTGTGATGGTGACGGCTTTATTGATGATGCAAACAATCACTATTCTCTGCAACAACTTCTGCTCCTGCTTGACCATCAGCCGCAATCGTTTTCCTCGACGGCGATTTTACGCCCGGTGATTCAGGACGCGTTGTTTCCCACGGCTATTACGATTGTAGGTCCGGGCGAAATGGCATACCATCTCTTGCTTGACGGGTTGTATCGCGCTCATGAGATTCCCCGTCCCGCCCTTGCCAATCGGTTTGGTTTCACGCTGGTCGAAAACCGTGATTTGCGTCAACTGGAAAAATACGATTTGTCTCCGACCGATTTACGGCAAGACACGATGGCTTTGATAAAAACTCTTCTACAAAAAGAAAATCGCGCGGAAATGAAAGAAAAGCGGATTATTCTGGAACATACACTCGACGATTTCTTCGAATATACGATCGGCAAGGCCCGATTCGTCGATCCGACCATTATCAAGGCGTTGGAAAAAAATCGGGCGAAAATCCAACGCGATATCGAACAAACGGAAGCGCTGATCCTGCGGCGGGAAGCGGAAAAAAATGAGATTACACGTCGACAAATTTGTGCGCTGCAATCCGCCTTGTTTCCCGAAGGAGATTTGCAGGAACGGCGCTATACTATTTTTTACTATTTAATGAAATATGGGATGCATTTCATCAAGGATTTCAAAGCCGCCTGCGGCGATCTCGAAGCGGGAAAACACCTCGTTGTTCAGGTTCCGTAAATCACGGCAGAGAAGGGTTCAATCGGGGATCATGATTTTCCGATGTAAAACATAATTTTGGCATCGACGTGGTATATCTGGATATCATCGATTCTTTCGAGTATTTTTAGAAACAACCATTTTGTAATTCCGTCGCGGAATAACCAAATCCGTCGCGGAAAATTGGCAAGGGAGGTCGTTGTCCATGAATTCCATCCGCCGTATCCGAAGTATCTCATTTTGTTTAATTTTATCATTTTCATGGTGCGCTTCAGCGAGTGCGGAGAACGTTTATTCCACCTATACAAGCTTATCCACCATTTTGCGGGAGTTGCAAAGTGAGTTTTCAGAGTTCGTACGTCTTTCCTCCTTGGCCGTTTCCGCTGAAGGGCGTGAGGTATGGCTGCTGGAGATCGGCGCGGGAAGTGAGGAGGAGCGATTGGCGCGTCCGGCCATGCTGGTCGTCGCCGGGGTGGAGGGAAATCATCTCGCCGGAACCGAAACGGCGCTGGCGTTCGTGAAACAACTCTGCCGGACAGGCAATCCGAGCGAGGATAAACTCGCTTTGCTGAAGACGACCACGATTTATGTAATTCCTCGCCTCAATCCGGACGGAGCGGAACGCTATTTTCATAAACCACAAATGGAATTCGTTACAAATACCGCACCTTACGATGACGATCGCGACGGTTTGACGGATGAAGACGGCCCGGACGATAGGAACGGCGATGGAATCATCAGCTGGATGCGTATCGAGGATGCGATAGGAACATGGATCGAGCATCCCGACGACATGCGTATTTTAATCGAAGCCGATCCGGCGAAAGGCGAGCGTGGACGCTGGCTGTTGCAGGTGGAAGGCAGGGACAACGACGGCGATGAAAAAATCAACGAAGACGGCCTCGGCGGCGTGAATTTCAACAACAATTTTCCGTTTGCGTATCCGTGGTTCGAGCCGCAGGCAGGAATCTACCAGATGAGCGAAAAGGAAACACGGGGTTTGGCGGAATTTATCGTCAGCCATCCTCACATCGGCGTGGTTTTCACGTTGGAAAGCCAGGGAAATCTGTTGAAAAAACCGGAAACGGATAAGGGAAGCAATCGTCGAGATCCGCAAACCAAAATTCGCGAAGAAGACGGGAATTATTACGAGCAGTTGGGCAAAGACTATCGTGAACGGATGCAAATCACGAAAGAAATCAAAACCGATTCTGTTCCCGGCTCGTTTTCGGATTGGATCTATTTCCATCGCGGACGCCTGGCTCTCAGCGCACCGGTTTGGAATCCGGAAATCGCTCTTGCACTAAAAAAGAAGGAAGGACAACCCGAGAAAAAAGAGGAGTCGACGGAAAAAGAAGAAAACGGCGAGGTGGAGAAAAACGAAAAGAGTGAACAACAATCGGATAAGAAAAAAGATGACGAACGCGGGAAAACCGATCGTGATTATCTCGCCTGGCTTGATACGAACGCGCCCGGCGCATTCATTCCCTGGAGCAGGATCGAACATCCGGACTATCCCGGGCAAATCGTCGAAGTCGGAGGTTTTGCCGCTTATGCAAAGGTATTGCCGCCGGCAACGCTGCTGAATCGATTAACCGAAAATCAGGCGTTGTTTCTGATTCAACTCGCGAACAAACTGCCCCGCATTGCCATTCGCGACCTTTCCGTCAAGCATCTCGGCGAGGGAGTATACGATCTGCGCGTGCTGGTGGGAAATGACGGCTATCTTCCCACCGTCCTTGCGCATGGCGAGCGAACGCGGGAAGTGCTGCCGACCCGCATCGAAATCGATTTGCCCGGCGAAGCGTTCCTCGCGGGCGGCAAGCGTACCATGCTCGGACCGATTGCCGCCGGAGAAGTGAAGGAACAACGATATATCGTGAAAGCGGAGAAAGAGGCGACGGCGACGGTTCGGATTATTTCCGCGCTTGCCGGATGCGTGGAGCGGACTATTAAGTTTAGTGAGAACTGAGAATTATTATTTTATAGTTTCCTCCCACTATTTTTCTCCTCAAAAAACACTCCAATCCGCAACAGAAACCCGTCGGGGAACCACTACGCGAAAGTTATCGAAGAAAATCAAGACGCCTTCGTCTTGACTGCCGTTATTGGTCGAAATGCGAATCGTCAGGGAGCCGTCCTGGTTTTGGATCGATTCCGCATGTCCGGCCATATTGACCGGCCAGACGATCGTTTTCCAATGATCAACGGCATCGCGATAGGCATTTTCCTGATATTGGTCCCAACCGCCGCTATTGGATTGAATGATCAGCGCGCTCTGCGCGCCCCAACCGGCGATGGTCTGGCTGACGCGTGCGTCCATCTAAATTTCGGTGACTTCTTCCCAGCGGTCGAAATCAGCTTGCGCGTTGGCGGTGTGTATCACGTTGACCCATCCGGAACCGAGCGGGAGTTCCATATAATTCGCGCCTTCTGACGGGGGAACCTGGCCTTCGCCGGGAAATGGAGGTTGCAGCGAACCGTCGCTGCTGGTCCATCCTTTAACGAAGCCGGTGGCGGGATCTTCTTCATTGAAATCGTATACAGTGATCGATTCGACGTCAGGGACGCCCGCGGGACGGAAAAAGTAGAGGTCATCGATATATAGCGTGCCGCGAGAGTCGCCATTCGCGGGGATGATGTTGCCGCCGATGGCGGTTAACGCGGAAATCGCGGACAGGGATGACAAGGAATCGATTTTCCAAACCAATTCCACCCATTCGCCGGTGATCGTCGTGCTCTGCGTGCCGATGGCGACGTTCGCTCCCTCGGCGGGAATGAGATACAAGCGAATGTTGAAATCATACGTCGGATCAGGAACGGATTCAGGGAACCAATACACCCACATATGCAGTTCGGTCATGCCGCTGGCGTCGATGGCATCCGTGGGGAAATTCATCTGCACCCAGCCCCACGTGCTTCCGGCGTTATCATAATCGACGTAAAGCGATGCGTTCCCTTCTTTCGGCGTCACGCCCGGCTCGAACAACGCGGATTCCTCGATCCAGGAGCCGAGAATCGGGCCTTGCGTGAATTGCCAATCCAAACCGTCTTCAAAACCGGTAATGTCAAGACGCGATCCGTCTTGAGAATACGCCAGACCTGCAACAACGATGTACATGCCAAGTATAAATGCTTTTTTCATACCTATTTCCTTTTACCATGGATTCGCGCGATGGATTACGGAAGAAAATTCCGTTTTTCGCATCCTGTTTCAATATAAATATAACAATTATTGTACCGTGTATCCACAAAACGGAATACTTTCACAAAATCAGAGATTTTAAAGGGAATCTTTTTGTAGGCGTAAGGAATCGAATCGCTTCTACTCTTTTGTCAAAATGGCTACCCAATATCCGCCTTTCGCGGGAACTTCGATCCGCACTTTTTTCCCCCCGGCCACTTCGTCTTTCCGATTCAAACTGCATTCTTCGATATGCAACCATTGCATTGCATACATTCCATCCGCATCCGTGAGATCAAGCGTAACCGCGCCGCCGTCGGGGAAAAAGAGCGCATATTGTTGCCCTTTTTGACAGGTTAAATAGGCTTCGTTTTCCTCTCGTTCGCTAAGCAATTCACTCTTTGCGTCTGGCGTGCAGTGAAACATGTCGATTTTGCCCAGCAGCATCCTCATGCTTTTTATGTGGGCTTGCGCCGTTTCACTCAAACCGAGACCGCTGTCGGGACGGTGAAAGCGAGTGGCCGCCATTCCGCCGAAAATATTACGCCAAAAGCGTTCCTTGCCGTCGCGGGTATTGCCGTAACGACCGGTATCCGCGCCGTAGATTTTTACGGTGTTGATGGGGCGGAGTTTCTGCGCGATGTTTTCTCGCACCCACTGAATATTATCCCAATGCGTCTGGCCTTTGTTGTGATTGTTTTGCGAGACGTCGATGAAATCGTAGATTTGCGGATTGCCGTAAAGGACATGATGCGGCTCGCTTTTGATATCCCACGCGTCGAACATGTCCGTGCAACACACGTCCACGTCCGCTTCCTTTGCCCGTTGCTTGATGTGGTTGATCCAATATTGTCCCCATTGGGCGTCCGTATTGGTTTCGTTATTCATGCAGTAGAGCACGTTTCCATAAGGGAGAGAAACCGACAGCATTTTGTCGACGGCCTTGAGTTGGTATTTGTGAAAAATATCGTATTTTTTCTGATATTTCTTCATTCCCGGGACGCAGTGAAAAAACGGCTGTTTGTCCTGGCCGGGGTGATCGGGATACTGCTCGACAAAACCGGTTTCCTCATAGGTATAATTGATATTGTTTTTCGGATTGTACGGATGCGGCTCCCAATTGTCGCGCGCATAATCGAAACGATCCCACACTTCGATTTGCACGATGATATCGCGCTCGCGGGTCAATTGGAGCATGGTTTCGAATCGTTGCCAATACTCGGGATTCCACTGATCGAGGTCGTATTTTCCGTTCTCCAGCAGTTTGAAGGGATACAATTCAAATCCCTTGTCTTTGCGGTCGGACATCGTGTTGCGGATATAATTCCCCCCGACTGCGGCCAGCGTGTCGAGGTGTTCCCGCAGATTCGGCCATTGAAACGGGTTGTCATCGTCCGTCCCGCCGAGCAGGATGACCGGTTTGCCTTCGTATTGCCAGAACCGGGGATTTTCACTGCAAACCCGGATGCGATCGGAATCGCCCCAAACGGTTGAAGATAAAAAGAAACACAAAAACAAGAACAAACCCATGCGACTCATTGTTTTGTTGAACATACTATTTCTCCTTAATCGTGGTGGATCGATTATAATGCGGGGAAGGCAGAAGAACAATGTGAAATCCACAACGATATCTTTTTGGTTTGAGAAATTGTATTTATTGGAAGATTGGCGTAAAATGAAGCGGTGGAGGTACATATCATGACTTTACGTTTTGCCGTTGAAACGGTTCCACTTTCCTATGACGCGGATGGAGTGATTCGTGTGGGGAACACACGGGTTACACTGGATACGGTTGTTGAAGCATTTCAGGCCTGAGCAACCGCCGAAGAAATCGTTCAGCAGTATCCTTCCTTACAATTATCGGATGTATACCAAGTGGTTGGGTATTACCTATGTAATTATTCAGAGGTAGAAAAATACCTTTATCATCAAAAAAATAGATCGAATGTGATTTGCCGGGAAAATGAATCTCGCTTCGATCCGCCAGGCGTTCGCGCCCGTCTCCTCGCACGACGTTTCTCCTCATCGGTGTAGTTCATGATTCTGTTTGCCGCCGATGAAAATTTCAACAATGATATTTTGTTATTGGCAGATTGCAGTTTTCCTGGAGAGTGGGAGGGACAAGTGCGTTATCTTCCTTTGCGATAAAAACCAAAAAGGAGAGCGGAAAGTCATACCCATCTGTCTCCAACCACCTCGATCTTTGCAGTTATTCTTGCGGGCCGCCTCTCGGCGCGGCAAGCCTTCCACTTCCCTCTTTTGGGATTCAGGTCTACACTTTTTCGTTCGCTCGCAGGCTCGTTGGCCATATCGAGTTCGTTGCCTACGGACGGGTCAGTTGCCTTCTGCTACTCTCCGCTTTTACTTCCAGTGATACGGTTTCAGTGGGCTTCAGGCCGGAGCGCGTATATCCGGAGAGAGCTTTTCTCTCTCTAATCATGTACAACCGCAGGCGTGCGAGCGCGGGATTACTGACTGCATCTTTGTTCGAGATGCGGGCGGGAAGGGTGGTTTTGTTTCTGCCCTTGGCAGAGTTAACATTATTTTTATAAAAGAGGCAACGCTAATGGAAAAACTAAAAGTGGGGATGATCGGAGCCGGCTTTTTGGGCCATTTTCAATCCGTGGCGATGGAGCAAGTGAGAAACATGGAATTGGCGGGCATCACGTCGCTGCAAGGCGCGGAAGAACTGTCCGCGTCGGCGCGTAAACGCAATCTGGGGCCCGCGACCGTCTATTCGAACGTTACCGAATTGGCGAAAAACGTAGACGCCGTAGCGATTTATTGTCCCAATTACACCCGCATCGCGATCATGGAAGAGATCGTCGCCGCCGTGAAAGCCGGCGCGGCGCTGAAAGGCATCATCTGTGAAAAACCGCTCGGCCGCAACGTGGCGGAAGCAAAACGGCTGGTCGAATTGGGGAAAGAAGCAGGCGTCCCGACCGCTTATTTCGAAAACCAACTGCAAATGAAACCAATTCAGGTGCAATTAAAGCAATTGGCGCCGCAACAACGCACGATGGGACCGTTAACCCTGACCCGCTCATCGGAAGAACACGGCGGTCCGCACGAAGGCTGGTTTTGGGATCCCACGCGCCAGGGCGGCGGCGTTCTTTGCGATATGGGTTGCCACTCCATCGCCGTCGGTTGGTACGCCCTCACCCCCATCGGCAAACCGCTAACTTTCCTGCAGCCGCAGTCGGTTACCTGCGACCTCGGCCTGTTGAAATGGGGAATCCCCTTCTGGCGGGAAAAATTACTGAAGGATCGCGGCGTGGATTACAGCAAAACTCCCGCCGAAGACTTCGCGACCGGTATGTTCACCTACAAAAATCCGGAAACCGGCCAAATCGTCAAAGCCCAGTTCACCAATTCGTGGATGTTCGAGAAACAAGGTCTTCGTCTCTTCATGGACGGTATGGGACCGGGTTACGCCTTTGAAGTCAACACCCTTATTTCTCCGTTGAGCGTTTTCATTGGCGACGCCGCCGCCGAAGCGGTGGCGGATCAGGAAGCGGCTCTCGAAAAAGCCACCGCCAGCCGCGGCTTGTTGGCTGTCCAGCACAACGAGGCGGACCTGTATGGTTACACCGATGAAAACATGGACGCCGCCAACTGTTTCCTGCAAGGCAAAGACGCCTTTTTGAATCTGGAATATGGTCTTGAAATCACCAAACTGGTCATGGCCGCCTACATGGCGCACGAAAAAGGCAAAACCATCGATCTAACCGACCCGAATGTCCAAAAAGAACTCGAAACCTACGTCCCCGCCATCCAACAAGGCAAAGGCGCCGATGTTCTGCCCATGATGTAAAAAAGCGATTGTTTTTTCATGATTATGTGCTATAGTTTATAGATTAGAACGTAGGGGCGGTTCGCGAACCGTCCCTACGGATCAGATAATGTAGGGTGGGTTGAGCAAAGCGAAACCCACCTTTTCCATCAAACTTCGTAGAAACCGGGAAAACAAGGATGGTTACACCGGTCCACCCCGTTCCATTCACCGGCGCAACGCCGCAATCGGGAATGAGCGCGCAACAAACCTCGCGTTCCATTGCCGAAGCGCGCAGACTACTGCTCGAAAACCACATCACCGGCGCGAAAGCCTCGCGTATTATGGCCATGCTGGTCACGGCGGAGCAGTATATCGGCAACGGTAAATCCACCGACGCGCAACGCCTAGCCCGCGAAGCCCTGAAGCAAGTCAAGGAAACCGCAGAAATTGAAAATCCCGCCGATCCGAACAAAGAAAACAAAGAAGAAGTTCAACTTGCTCCTCCCGACTCCGAAAACGAAGAAACCCCCGTCGGCGACGCTCTTGATCAGGATGGAAGCAACGTGTTTCAGCGGGAAACCACGACCTATCAGGATGGCTCCTCCGATTCCGGTATCTCGTTCCAATCGCCAACGCCGTTTACACCCGCGCAGGCCCCCTTCGCCGTGCGCCAACACGAATTATCACACGTCCGCCGCGAAACCTCCGATGCGCTTTTGGAAGGCCGCCGCGTGATGACGTCCGTTACTATTCACAGCACCATCGATCCGCGAACCGGTGAACGCCACGTCGGCGGAGGCCAAGCCAGAGTGATCGTCTTCCCCAAACTGGTCTCGAACGTCTCCACCGGCCAAAATCTGAATGTTAAAGCGTGACAATATGATCGATAAAAGAATTATGCTCAAAACAGAAACAAGCGCAGTAAAAAGAATATTTTCAGTACACTTTCATATATGTAGTGTCATTTCATTCATCAAATCACAACATATTGTACAGACAGGATGTTTGATCCTCACTTTTTGACTGTTGCCGCATCATTAATATTATACACAATATTTTGCTATTGACAAGAAACGTTTCGTATTCTAAAATGAATTGAATCGATGCAATTGTAGGGGGAAGTCGCTTTTTCAGAGGAGTTATTGCCTCTGCCTTCCAACATTTTATGCCCTTTTTCTCTTTTATAGCAAATTAGCCAATATTGTTTTTATGGTTAATATTATGAAATATCATCAAATGTTCACATTTTTTGTTCTATTTTTGTTGTTTTCGTTCGGTGCGATACTTGTTCAAGCGGCGAAACATAAGTATGACTTAAAATTAGATGTTTCAGATCAATTTGTCAATGATTGTTACACATTTGTCTTTTCTCAGGGATTAATAAATCCCTATAATATCAATCCAATAAACTCACGGTTTTGTCTCAAGATCGATTGCGGCATTATTCTTGGCAATAAGTTTCTGTTTCTAAAGATGATATATGAATATTATTTGTTTTTTATCTTGTGAAGCAATTCATTGACAAAATGAAAGATAAAAAGGTAAATCATGAGTAAAAATAAAATCGTATTGCAAATTTTCTTCTTTACCATTCTGCTGTTTTCGTCAAACAAAAGTTGGGGAAATCGTTATATTGTCTTGTTTGTTCATGGTTTAGCTTCTGAAGCGGATACATGGCAAGATTTATTTAATAACGCATTTGGAATTTCAGAAGACGATTTTGATAGACATACGATTTCTTGTTATCCAAGTCCAAGTAGTGATAGAGGTGTTATTCATTTTAATCCCTCAATTGTTGAAAGCAAATATTATGCAATGAATTTGTGGGAAACTCCTAATGGTAATAATGGCGCATTTGATAATTTGAGTTTTGAAACACAGGGTAAACTAGTCACGGCAATCGCATGAAAAAACAAGCAATTACCCGGATATAATATTCAAGAAATAGTTTTCATCCCACCCCGCTCGTTTCCGTCTTGCCTTGACGCCG
>QZKN01000171.1 GCA_003598175.1 Candidatus Omnitrophota bacterium | reverse complement strand
TCATCGAGTTTCTGCGCGAGCAATGCTATCCGCTGATGCGCGAGATGGCTCTTTTCTACGCAGCGTATACTAAGAAGGGAGACGACGGTTTTTACCACATCATACCATCCATGGAGCCAGAGAAATGGGGTTGGTACGGGGAGTTGGCCCGTAACAAAGATGTGATCAGTTCGCTGTGTATGTTCCGATGGGCGCTGAACCGGACGGCGGATGCGTCGGAGGTTCTCGGCGTGGATGAAGAGCTGCGTGGCGCGTGGCGTGAGATTGCCGAGAATATTGTTCCCTATCCCACATGGGAGGGGCCGGATGGGCCTATGTACTGTGCCATAGCCGGTGTGGAACCGAAGCACGTTCCAGGCGATCATTTCGGCGAAGCCGCCGAATATCCGACGATCCTGGCCGATGAGATCAATTTGGATTCTCCCAAGGAACAAAAGAAGATAATGCTTCGCACGGCCAGGAAACTATCAAATGCGGGAACCACGGGGCAAACCTTGATTCTCTTGGGCGTCCTTGCCGAGTCGATGTGGGACAGTTTCGATGCCGAAACCCTGCTCAACAGCCGTAGCGGACGGATGCACCTGTTTCCGGCGGTTGCGCCCAATACTGACATTGCCTTCCGAAATTTCCAGGCCCGCGGCGGCTTTTTGGTATCGGCGGCGAGGAACGCGGAGAGAGTATATTTCCTTGAAGTTCAGGCGAGGCGCGACAACGCCTGCCGTATCATGAATCCCTGGCCGGGCAAGGCTGTGACCGTTCATGAAGTCGGCAAAAGCGAGCCTGTAGCGGTTAAGGTTGACAAGAGTAACGGCGAATGCTTGATATTTGCAGCTAGTGCAGGGAAAAAGTATTCTATTGAAGCAAACGCAGCGAGCCCTGAGACTGCTTTTGGAGATCCGGAAAAGATCGACGTCCTCGTTGTCACGGGCGGGCATGGTTTCGACCGTGAGCCATTCTTCACTCTCTTTGATGGTTGCGACGACATTAACTATTTTGAACATCAACTGAAAGATGACAGCGAGGTGCTCGAGGATGTCGGCAATTGGGATTATGACGTAGTGATGCTCTACAACATGACGCAGAATATTTCCCAAAAACGGCAGGATAACTTTGTAGGACTCTTGAAGGACCGTGGCGTCGGCCTAGTCGTAGTACACCACGCGGAGGCTGCGTTCCAAAGTTGGTTGGAGTACCACCAGATCATCGGCACGGCGTATATTTATTTTGACGTGGAGATCGATGGAAAACTGTGGCCGCACTGCAAGTGCAAGGGGGGCGAGGATATCCCCGTAACCGTCCGGGATGACAAGCACCCGATTACCCGTGGCATGAAGGATTTCCTCATCCACGATGAAACCTATAAGGGCCGCTGGTGGGCCAAGGACAACCACATTCTCCTGACGACGGATCACCCGGAAAACGATGAACCGGTCGCCTGGACGCGCCAATACGGCCGTTCCCGGATTTTCAACATCCAATTCGGTCACGATAAGCAAGCTTACGCTTGCCCGGAATACCGCGACCTGATCGTACGCAGCATTTGTTGGACGGCAGGCGCAATCGAATAATGTTTAGGTCGGTATGACTCATAAACGGACAGAGATCAATCCGTTTCTGTGGTAACACAATTAACTGCATGAATCGGTCGCCTATAATTCATTCTTTGAATAGAAGAATCGATAAGAGTGAGGTATATTCAGAAACTCATATGGAATCTAATGATCATAAAATCGAACTGTAGACAGGAGCATCAGTAATATGACGAACGATATCATTGATAAAAATAGAAACAGTAATAAACGTGAAGAAATTGTCCCAGCGATAAAGCGGCGGGATTTCCTGCAGACTGGTGGAGCCTTGGCCGTAGGGTTGGGGCTTTGCCAAGGATTGCCTTCATTGGCGCGCGAAAACAATTCGACAACCCCCTTCGCGGAAAAACTCGGTTGGCAGGTAAGCGTACAGCATTATACTTACCGGCGCTTCCCCCTTTTCGAAGCGCTGGACAAGGTAGCGGAGGTCGGTCTTCGACACATTGAGATTCGAAGTAACCTCAAATTGGATGCGAATAAACCAGATATTAATTCAGATGAAAAAATGCCGAATGACGCCATCAAGAAACTCAAGGCCACGCTCAACGACAAAGGTATTTCCGTTCCCAGTGTATTCGTAGATTTTACCGGCAATCCAGATCAGGCCAAACGAATCTTCGATTTTTGGAAGGGATTTGACACAGAGATTCTTGTTGCTGAACCGCCTGCGGATTGCTTCGACTTGCTTGAGGAACTTTGCGATGAATACAAGATGAGGTTGGCCGTTCACAATCACCAGAAAGGTCGATCGGAGTATTGGTCTCCAGAGATTGTTTTGGAGGTTTGCAAAGATCGCAGCGACAGCATCGGCGCTTGTTGCGACGACGGTCAATGGGTACGCTCTGGCTTGGATCCGGTCGAATGTCTAAACAAATTAAAAGGCCGCATCAACAATTTTCATCTCAAAGACGTAGCCCAGAAAGGAAATCCGGATTCACCGAATACTATCGTTGGACAAGGTCAGGCTAATAATGCCAAGTCGCTTCAGGCGTTAATGAAATTGGGCTACCAAGGATTGATCGTTATCGATTTCGAACACGATACCCCTGATCTTCAGGAGGATATGGCCCGCAACATCGCATTCATCGAGAAACAAGCTCAGCGGCTTCTTTCTCAAAAACAGGGATGACGAGCCGGTAAAAAGTCGTTCTATCCGAAATGGCCTTTTTCCCCTTTCGTAATGCGCGGCAGTGCAGGAAACGTATTTCGTAGGAATCATCGTGAGTCAACGACTCCGATCCCATCCTCTTTTTCTCTTCTCCTCATCAAAAACAGCGAAAATTCGGGCTTTTTACGCCCGAACCGCCTGCAGGATGTTCCAGCCCAGCACTTTGAGGTTGACCGTGTAGCGCACCCGGGCCCGTCCCCTGACTCGTAAGCGGCCCAGTTTCATCACGCGCTTCAACTTCGCGTTGACGGCCTCGATCCCCGACCGCTGCCGGTATTTCTCGCAAAACTCGTCCGACTCCTCCGCCACCCGTCGTTGCGCCAATCGCAATTGCTTCGGGGTATATTCCCATCGGTGATCGGCGTCCAACCCGACACAGCAATATTCCCGATGATCGCACCCCGCGCAGATCGTCGCATCGAAGGTAATCGTCAACTTCCCCTTTTCCCCTTCCCGGATTTCACACGGCGCTTCTCCCCCGGGACATCCCGTCACCCGCCCGGTTTCCCGGTCCACCGGAAAATCGTCCAGGATCAGTTTCTCTTCTTTGCTTTTCGGTTTTCCCAGGGTCGGCGAGATCACGTCGATTCCTTCCTGCGCCGCCTGTTGCACATTCTCGTCACTCCCATACGCGGTATCCGCCACCAGTTCCGCCGGCGCACATCCTCTTTCTTTCGTTTCTTTGATCGCGGGGAGCAGCGCATCGCTATCATTGCAGTACGCCGGTTCGACTTTCGCATCGGTAATGAAATTCGGCTTTTTGTTTTCTCCATTTTCCCCCGAAAGCGAGACTCGAAATTCACTTCAAAAAATAACGCAAAAACGATCTCGTGAATTCATTTTTCCGTGTAGTTTTGCTATTGTGTTGGAAACAGAAAAGGAGAATCGGCCAAAATGAAGATTCCATTCACCCCCGCCGTTTACGAACACGCCGCTCGTTTGGTCAACCGCTCGCCGTGGGAAGCGTCCCGCGATCCCGACCTGCTTTTCGCCGGCCATCGCGCCGCTTTCCTTGCCTACCACCACACGCCGGTCGTGGTGGGAATCGATATTTATAACCTGGAGGCGGAAGCATACGGCGCAACCATTTCCGTCCCTCACGGAAACGGCATTCCCGCCGTTCATGAACCGCTTTTTCCTACCCTTGAGGAGGCGTTGCAGATAAAGCCCTTCGATCCGCAAAAAGACGGCCGCATTCCCATGGTGATCGAAGTGGCAAAACGCCTGGCGGCGGAACTGCCTGACGCCGATGTCCGGATCCCCGTCGCCGGCCCCTTCTCCATCGCCTTCAATCTTCGCGGCATCAATAATTTATGTGAAGATGTCGCGCTGCGTCCCCGCGACGTGGCGCAATTTCTGATGACGTTGGCGGAAAACCAGGCCGCTTTTTGCCGCGCCGTGGTCGACGCCGGCCTGGACGTTGCCTTCTTCGAATCCGCCGCCGCCCCGCCCATGCTTTCCCCCGGCCAGTTTCGCGCAATCGAACTTCCCGCGCTGAAGCGCATCATCAGCCTGGCCGAAACCATCGTCCATCATCCCGTCCCCTGCATCATGGGCGGCGATACCGTTCTCATTCTTGACGACATCCTCTCCACCGGCACCGGCTTCATGGTCTGCAACGTCGAAACCGACCAGAAAGCCTTTGTTGAAAAAGCCCGGCAAACCCACCCGCACGTCAAAATCCGCGTGAATATGGATCCGACCGTTGTCGCCTGCAACGAACCCGACCGCATTTACCGCGAAATCGACCGCATCCTCGCCCTCACGAAAGACCACCCCAACTGCCTGCTCGGAACCGGCTGCCTGCCGTATGAAACCCCGCCGGAAAATGTGCGCTTGATCAAAGAATATGTTTCTTGAGGTCTATGAAATATGAGGGAATAGCAGAAACGGAGTCACCCAGGTCTTACAAGAAATCCCGGCAAGAAGTCAAAAATTGTGGTGCAGACATCCTGTCTGCACTATAGGACACATCGCAAATAATAATCTCACGCGGTTAAATCGATTTTCGCAGGATTCTGTTCTTTCGAAATCGGTTGTTTCATCGCCGCTTCGTTTTTTTGCGTGGCGGAAACCGGGTCGACTGCATCGGTTTGGATTTTTTGCGGCAGATTTTGCGAACCATATGCCAGCGCCAAATTGCCGATGCTTTGTTTGGTGGTGGAGACATTTACAGGACTAATCGGACTGATGTTCATTTTTTATCCCCCCTTTCTTTTGTACGTTGAATTAAGAATATTCGCCGGTCGGGATCGCTGCCTTAGTGGTGGACGAAACGAAGAATCTTTTCTTCGTTTCGTCCACGTAAGGACTCACCTCCCTAGCCGAGGAGTGTTAAAAAACCTTGACTTTGGAAATTCGCCTGCGCCAGCACGGAAACGCCTGCTTGCAACATGACCTGATTAAGCGTAAATCGCGATGTTTCCGCGGCGATGTCCGCGTCACGAATACGGGATTCCGATGCGGTCAGGTTTTCGGAAGCGACGCTCAGATTCGACATCGTGGATTGGAGCCGGTTGGTGGCCGCGCCGAGAATGGAGCGGGTTCTGTTCACCTGATCCAGCGCCTCGTCGATAATACTGAGCGCTTCATTGGCGCCGCTCAATGTGGTGACGTCGATATTCTGCACCGTTCGTCCGCTCCCGCGACCAAATCCCAAATTATCCGCTTTCAAATCGCCGATGGAGAAATTAATGTTCTGCCCGGAATACCCGCCGATCTGGAAATTCAATCCTGTGTTGACGGTGGAGATCAGGATGGTCAGACCCGCGTCGGTTCCTGTGCCGCTGGAAGTCACGTTGATAATGGAATCGAAATCGATGGTGACGAATTTGGCCGGATCGGTTGTGGTTCCCAGGGTTTTGAACACCACGTCCTGCTCGCCCGCGCCGAACGTTACCGCCTCGCCGCCATTCAATCGCCCGGTGTATTCGTTGGCTACCGTTACCAGCGTATCCGTTCCCGCGCTGAATCCGGTCCCCACGCGAAATGTCACTTGTTCTTGAGGCACGCCTTCAACAGTGGATTTGGCGCCGAAAAGCGTAATGACGTCGCCGGCCTCCGCCCGCACGACTTCACCGCCGGAGATGCGAAACGTCGCCTGCTCGGCGTATCCCTCCTGCGCCAGGACCGCGTTATCCTGGAAAGTGAAATCACTCCCTACATGAGAAGCCCCGTTTTGGAATGTCAACGTAAATTGCGTTTGAGAATTGGATTGCGCCAAATCGTCGATCAATTCGATCACGCCGGCAGTGGAATAGGTGAACAGAGCATTTTCAAAACGGGTTTGAACGCCATCGGATGTGCTCGCGCCGGTGTAATCTCGAGTACGGTAGTTCAACTCCTTGATGAGTCCGGACATGGAGTTGAACCGAAAATCGTTTAAAGTCGTATCTTCCACGGCAGGAGAAGCAGGGACTTTGTCATACGTGAACACGCCCTGAAACGTTGTCCCGTCCGAGTTCGTTCCGGTCAACGTGATCGTGTCGCCGTTTTGCAACGTGGTTCCACCGGTGTAAATACCGCCGACGAAAGAACCATTCAGCACGATCGATTGCGTTCCGGTGCCCGTTAACGTCGTGGTGCGATTGATGACCGCGCCGTTTTGATCCTGAAACATAATCGTGCTTGACACTTTTCGTTGTTGCGCCGACTGCATGTCCTGGACTTCAATCGTGAACTGGCCGGTTCCGAAGGTGGATCCAGTGATGGCCGTGACGGAATTTCCCACTTTTCCCACACCGGACAACGCGGATTGGATCCCGATCGTTCCCGATCGTGTCACCCCGTTCGATTGCGTCACAATATTTCCACTTCGCAACAAGGAAATATTAAAATCAGACTGATTAATGTAATTACTTTCGCTGAAGAATACCAATCGTCCGGCGTTGGCCGCGGTTCCCGCAATCGTAACTGTGGTGCCGAAGGAAGAAGGGACGCTGGCCGTTGTGCTGACTCCAAACAACGATTTTTCCGCATTGTCTATGGCCAGTTGAACCTGTTGTTGCAATTGGGTAAAGGTGGTTGTCGATGAAAGGCTCAACGTGCCGTTGTATTTCGTGACGCCGTCGGCCAGCACGCCGGAAAACACGAAGACGTCTCCATTTTGAATGGATACGCCGTTGAAAAAGTTACGATCTCCGGCCGCGCCGACTAACGCATCCGAATCGCCCATTCTTGCTCCGGTCAGGCTGGTTTTTGAAAAACGCGCAAGAGAAACGGCGACGTCGGTTTGGTTGCGGATGCCCGTGTTGAGGATTTGTTGGCCGCCGGGAGCGTCGCCGGCGACGATTTGTGAATATCCGATTTTTGTTTGTTTGATGTTCAGGTACGAGGTTCCATTCGAAAGAGAACTGGCGACCGGTGATACGTCGATATGAGCGCCGAAATTGGACTGTCCGCTTTTTAATTCCGATTTGATGGAAAAATCGCCGTTCAAGAGAAAGTTGGAGCCGAATTGTGTGGTGTTGGCGATACGGGTGATTTCCTCGATGCTCTGAAACACTTCGTCCTGAATGGCCAGGCGGGCCTTATAATCGTTGGTGCCGGTATTGGCCGCTTGCAGCGACAGCTCGCGGATACGACTCAAACGGCTGGTGGTTTCCTGCAATGCGCCTTCCGCCACGCTGATCAAATTGATTCCGTCCTGGGCATTGGCGATGGCGACGTTGAGACCTTCGGTTTGAGTCTTCAAACGATTCGCGACGCTCATACCCGCGGAGTCATCGGATGCTCGGTTGATGCGTAAACCGGACGACAACCGTTCAATTGCCGTTGCGAGTTTTGTCCCTGTCGCGTTGATATTTCGTTGCGCCGTTAAGGCGGATATATTGCTGTTGATTCGAGTGATTCCCATGATCCTGTTCCTCCTTGAGGTTTTTTTTGGGTTCAGCATCCGGTGCTGAGAGAATTTGGGGCCGGGATTAACGTATTGCGTTATGGGAATCGCTCACCTCTTTATCTCCGCGACCGCATGTGGAGAGAATCAGGCGAACGTGCTCCCGGTCATCAATTCCGATTGTGATGCTACAAAACGTTGAGAGGGGATAAAACAATCAGGAAGTACTGAATGAACCCAATGGAGGAATTTGTTCTCCGTGTTTCAAGGTTTCCGAGGCCTTAAAGTGTAGACGGGTCCGGTGGTTTTACCCCTTGCTCCTGCGTCATGTGTGGTTCGGTAATCACCTCCTTCGAATTTGTATCTTCAATGGTTCTTTTTTCACATTTGTGCTCAAGATTCCTCTGTAAACGTCGATATAATAAAACAGAAAAACACTTGAGTGAAAAGAAACTTTTATATAAAATCTTATCGGGTTAGATTACAGACTTCCGTGACAAGGTTTCCGAGGCCTTAAAGTGTAGACGGGTCTGGTAGTTTAACCCCTTTTTTTGTTTAATCACTATTTCATTCGCATCAATTCTCTGCATCTTTTTTTACTTTCTTTTTTGTATTGCCGTTTCCGTCTCAGGCGTCGATCCAATCCCACTTTCCCACGTTATCGTCCTTATTTTCGGCGGTTTTACCGGAAACTTGAGGGGAAAATTCTCTTTTTGCGAAAAAAAATGAGAGACGGACTTTCCCGATGTTCTTTTCCCGGATTTCAGACCATTGACTTTCCCTCATGTTTTATTCGATGATATTTCGCAAACCCATTGAAAAGGAGTAACTATGTTTGGTCCACTCGTTTGTTTGATCGTTGGCGTCGGATTGATCCTATTTTTGATTCTATATCTGCGGTTTCATGCATTTTTGGCGTTGATCTCGGCCGCATTGGTGGTGGCTTTGTTATCGGACCGAATTCCGCTGGCGGAAGCGATTCCCATGGTGACGGCGGGTTTTGGTGGAATGATGGAAAAAATCGGGATTCTTCTGATTATGGCGGCCATAATCGGCAAATGTTTGATGGATAGCGGCGCCGCCGATCGCATCGTAAGAGGATTTACTCGATTGTTTGGCGCGGGAAGAGAAAATTATTCGTTGTTGTCCAGCAGTTTCGTGCTCGCGATTCCGGTTTTTTTCGATACGGTGTTCTATTTGCTGGCGCCGTTGGCGCGCGCGGTCTATACGCGTAGGAAAAAGGATTACGTCATGATTGTTTGCGCGGCGGCGGCGGGCGGCGCCATCACCCACGCGCTGGTTCCGCCGACGCCGGGTCCGATTGCGGTGGCGGAGAAATTTCAGGAGATGAACGTACCGGTTACGATTTTCATGACGATGCTCGTCGGCGTGTTGGCGTCCATCGTGCCGGTTTTTGTCGGAGGCGTTCTGTACACGAATTATATCAACCGCAAAATGACCGTGATTCCAAAAGCCATGCTGGGCGTATCGCAGGAGGAACTGGAGGCCATCGCATCCAAATCCGACAGCGAACTCCCCAATTTGTTTTTTTCCTGTTTGCCTTTTGTTTTGCCGGTGCTGCTTTTGGCGTTTTCCTCGATCGCCGCGTATATCACGCACAACGAAATGCTTTTGGTTTGGATTCGATTTGCAGGGGACAAAAATGTGGCCTTTTTCATCGGCGCCCTCATCGCCATCGGATTGCTGATTTCGCAAATGAAGTTGAGTTTCGATGCCGCTTGTGAGCGCCTGGGACCGGCCATCGGCAGCGGCGCGATCATTGCTTTCATTACTTGCGCCGGCGGCGCATTCGGTTCGATTCTGGCTCAATCCGGAATTGGAACCTATATTGCGGACGCGGCAAAGAATTGGGGGCTTTCATTGCTGGTGTTGGCTTATTTGACCTCCACCTTGATTCGCGTGGCGCAAGGATCCGCGACGGTCGCCATGATTACCACGGCGGGGATTATCGCGCCGTCGATCGGTATGGTGGAACTCGGCTTTCATCCGGTCTATCTGGTGTGCGTGATCGGTTTCGGGGCGTCCGGCTTTTCCTGGATGAACGACAGCGGATTTTGGATTTTCAGCCAATTGACCGGATTGAACGAAACGCAAACGTTAAAAACCTGGACGGCGCTGCTTACGATCATGAGCGTCACCGGATTTCTATGGGTATGGCTGCTGACGCGCATTCTTCCTTTGCAATAAAGCCTTGTATAATAAATAGGTTCCATGTTTAAATGAAAAAAAACGTGAGTAGAGCAGGTGTCCCCGCCTGCGCTGTTCATGCAAGCGAGGACACTTGCTTTACCCACAAAGGAACGAGCGCCGGTTATTTTCATCATTCGTTGTGACCAACCGGTCATGGCCGTTTATTTGAAAATGCCGACGGGCGGCAAGGGCAGCGTTGTTTCTGCCCTTGTTTGAATCCAAGACGGTTTGGACAAAAAATACGAGAGAAATGATGAAAAAGACCGCTGTTGTTTTATTCAGTGGTGGAATCGATTCGTCAACGACGCTTGCCATCGCATTGAAGGAAGGATTCGAGTGTCTCGCATTGACCTTTCATTATGGCCAGCGCCATGCGGTGGAACTCGAGGCCGCGCGGCGAATCGCTGCGGCAATGGGTGTCCGCGATCACCGCGTGGTTGACATCGATTTGCGCCAGTTGGGAAAATCGGCGTTGACCGATAAGATAGAAGTTCCCAAAGGGCGCTCCGTGGACGAGATGAGTCGACAAATTCCGGTAACCTACGTTCCGGCGCGGAATATCATTTTTTTATCGTATGCGTTGGCTCTGGCGGAAGTGACGGAAAGCCGCGATCTCTTTATCGGCGTCAATGCGTTGGATTATAGTGGTTACCCGGATTGCCGTCCTTCGTTTATTAAGCAATTTGAAGAAATGGCGCGAGTGGGAACCAAGGCCGGCGTCGAAGGGCATCCCGTGCGCATTCACACGCCGTTGATTCATCTCACCAAAGCGGAAATCATTCGTCGCGGAACGGCCCTGCGGGTGGATTTTGCGCTTACACATAGTTGTTACGATCCGGACCCGCAAGGTCTTGCGTGCGGGTTCTGTGACAGTTGCCTGTTGCGAAAGAAAGGATTCCATGAAGCCGATATTCCCGATCCGACCATTTATAGCCGCCGCTGAAATGCACGTGTTGCCATGCGGATTTTTGCTGTGCATCCCCCTGCTGCTGCTAATCTCGTGTGGTCCGCCGCCGCCTCAAAACGTCGGAAAGACTAAAAAATCGGCGACCGTTGCGCCCTCCGCAAACACGCCGGCGGCGGAACAATTGGATACGGTTCATTTCTTGAATCGGTTATCGAATCTTTCGCATCTGGCTCGATACCGGCCGCAGGAACGCACGATCCTTCGCTCCAGCCACGATCCGAATGAAGGACCGGATGACGCCGATCATTTTAAAGGGGAATACATTCTAAGCGGCAAAAAATGGAATGTATTGCTGGACGAGGAAGGCTCCGGTTGCGTGACGCGATTGTGGATGTCCGGCCGCGCGCAGGGACGGCTGCAATTCTTTTTCGATCATGAGGAACAGCCGCGAATCGATACGACCATCCAACAATTTTTCGGCGGAGATTACATTCGATCCGCCACCTACTTGATTTATGCGTCCAACAGTTCCGGCAGGGGAATGGTGAGTTATTTCCCGCTACCGTTCCAAAAACGCTGTACGATTCTGACGGATACCGCTACCACTAATTTCAAATACCAGATCAATGTGTTGAAGTTGGATCCCGCTTCCCCGGTGATCTCGTATCCGTCGAAGTGGGATGAAGCCATCGAAACCGCATTCAATAAAGTCAATGCGTATATTGGCAATTTGGCTTTCGTGCGCTACGAATCCGTTCCCAAAACGCAAATCGGCCCCCTGAAAATTGCGCCGAAGGGAAGAAAACTGGTGGCCAATCTGGAAGGACCTGCCGCCATCGATTATTTTCAACTTTCCTTGAAACCGATTACGGCGGAAACAGTGAAAAATCTGAAATTGCAAGTGTATTGGAACGATCTTACCGAACCCGCGGTGGATTGTTCGGTGAGTTCCTTTTTTTGTTACAACAATCTGAATTTGGAAATGTGGAATTCCCTGCCGCTGGGATTTTGGGGAGAAAAAAACCTCTTTTATTGCCAGTTCTATATGCCATTTGAAAGAAATGCGCAAATTTTTCTTGTCAACGATTCGGAGACAGAAACCGAAGTGACGTTTGAATATCATCAGGTTTTTCATACCTGGAATGATCGTTCCCTCTATTTTTATACCCGGACTCATCAACGGGATTTCATCATGGGTTTCACCTATCCGTTTCTTGAGATGGAAGGCAGAGGCAATTTTGTCGGTTTCCACCTGTTGTCGGCTTCCGAAATGATTGATCCGCAGTTCTTCTATTTGGATGGTGATGAATATTTTTACGTGGATGGCGAATCACACCCCTCCTGGGCGGGGACGGGAGAAGATAATTATTTCAACGGAGAGGATTATTTTTATGAGGTGAGTCATTTTTATGTTCCCACGCATGGCTGTTTGATGAGAACGGCGGAAGCCGGGGGATTGACGCACTGTTTTCGATTCCATTTGCTGGATTCCATTCCATTTCACACCTCGCTGCTTCTCCTCAAGGAAATCGGATGCCCGGTTCGCTATCTATCCTTACATACGGAAAAGGTGGTACAAACGCAACAGGACTGGACCTGTTATTGGTATGCAAAACCGGCGCAGGAACCGGTGTCGCGGCAGGAGAGCGTCTATTACTTTGCCATCGATCAAAATGAGCATGGGCGTCCCAGCACGGATAGTCCCGTCATGCGGGATTTGTCCATTCGCGTCAAATTGCCGCCGGGCGACTGGTGGTTTCATATCGCTCCGATTTGGAATCCGGATCAAGTTGAGAATATACAAAAGATTGTTCCCGAGATGTGATGTCTTCAGTAAAAATCAGCCCGGAAAGTCATTGTCCGGCCATGCCCGGGCGATGTTTGCAGATTGTCCGTCTGCTGTTCGTATTGGGAATCGGGTTCGGCGTCTGTTCCGTTTGGACGCGCTATTTCATATTCACGGACGGGGCCTTTTACGCAACGCTCGGCCGCAATCTTGCGGAGGGAATCGGCCTGCGGTATTGCGGCGCCCCCTATCTTTTTTACCCGCCGGGCTATCCGCTTGCCATTGCGGTTTTGTATCTCGGTCTGGGGGACGCCGAGTTGTCCGCTCATCTCGTTTCGCTGTTTTCGTATCTGGCATCCATCCTGATTACCGCTCGTCTGGCCTGGCGAATTCGTTCCTCCGCCCCGTCCGTTTTGATTGCGACGACGATAGTCGTATTTCATCCTTCTTTCCTGCGGTTTTCCAGTGATATTTTATCGGAATCCTTATTTGTTTGTATCGTGCTTGCCTCCTCATTGTGTTGTTGGGATTTGAGCGAAAGGAAGACCTCGCCAGGGTGGAAATGGGCGCTATGGGGCGGATTGGGAGGGTATGCGTATTTAATCCGAGCCGACGGGATTTTGTATTGGCCGCTGCAATGGCTGTATATTTTTTTTCGCCGGCGTGAAAACCGGCGAAGGTGGATATGGAAAAGCGCGCTCAGTCTGGCCGTATTGTTTGCCGTGATTACGCCCTATCTTTTATTCATCAAACACGTCACGGGAACATGGCAACTCTCGACGAAAACCGCGATTCTTTTGCAGTATGCGCGCGTCAAAACCGCGGACGGCAACCTCGCTGCAGAAACGAAATTCACGTCAAAGCCGGCGGAAGACGGGCAAACCTTCGAGATTGATCGAGCCGAGGAGACTCTTGGTTCTTTTCTTCTCCATCATCCGCGGGAGGCGATGCAAAGAGTGGTTATGAACAGTTTGCATTTGTTGCGCCAAAAGGGAATCACCTTCGGATGGACGGCAGTGCTCCTATTTTTCTGGTTCCTGGCGACGCGGGGGAAAACCGGACTCCATCACAAAACGGCATTTATCCTCATGCATCTCTCGCCGATTCTTTTCTTTCTTTTTTTTTATATTGATTCCCGGTTTCTTTTGGCATTTATACCATTTATAGGTATTGGAATCGCTCGCGTTGGTGAAGACCTTTTCGTCATGGCGCGCACGTTGGGGGAAGAGGGGCGTACGTATACGATTGCGTCCGTGATTCTTCTGTTTGTGGCGATGGGAGGAATCGTTTATGGTCCCCGCGCCGTTCGGCTGCTGGAAAAACGAGAACGAACCGGCCAGGCGTTGCCTCTCGAACATAAGTGGATGGGGAATTGGATGCGAACGCACCTAACGATTCTGCCGACCACCAAAATAATGCATCGAAATCCCTGGGTCAGTTTTTATGCGGGCGGTTGTCATACGCGAACGCCGGATGTCGCCGATTTGAGACAGCTCGTGGAATGGTGCGTTTATCACGACGTCAAGTATCTTATTATCGACGAACGAATGATGAAGCCGAACTACCCGTCTCTGGCATTTCTTCTCGATGAAAGTAAAAATCATAACGGATTGAGGCGCGTAAAAACCGGGGTAGGAATATACCCCAAAATTGTGTTATATGCGCTGGAGCCATCATTTCGCGACGATCAATAATGGCTGATATCCATACAGATCGGCGGATTCGCGCATATATATCATCAATCCGTGATCGTAGCCGGGATCTTCCGGATCATCATCCACATAAGCATAATAAGAAGACACCACAAAATCCATTAAATCTACCATGCGCTCGCCTTTCAACTCATTATTTTCGAACAAATCGATGGGAATGGTCGGAAGATAGCAAATGGGAGTCGTCAAGGGTAAATCAATGTCGAGATACGAACGGGCGTTGTATTCTCCGATTCCTCATCCCACACCGTGGAAGACGGTTTCAATCCGGCGCTTGCCCCACTCCATCTGTTGGTCGAAACTGTCGACAAGCAAAACGCTTCGATCGATGCGGTGAACGTGCATGGCGTGACTGAGGGGATTCAGATCACCATACGAACGCGCGATTTTGGCTCGAATTTGGGCGTTGACGAAGTTTGGGATGGCAATGACCGCCTGGATGCCGATGATGGCGACCACGATGAGTAACTCGATTAAGGTAAATCCCGCCGGAGTCCGTTTTGGAAACCGTTGCAGATTCTTCTGGTAATCGACCAACTTTAAAACTCCTGTTCGATTCAATAAGAATGCGTTCATGGATCAATCGCGGAAATAATTATGTAATAAAAAAAATATTAACTTGCAGAATCGCATTCGAACAATAAATATGGAACCTCTTTTATTGAATGCTCTACCATATAAACAATCATGGTCAGTGGATCACAACGAAGAATGAAAATTTCCTCGTAGGGGCAGGTTTCAAACCTGCCCCTACGACAGGCATTTTTATATAAACCGCCATGATCGGTTGATCACAACGTGGGAATTGCCGTCAAGTGGATATCGTTCGCGCGTTTGGTGTGAGCGCGATCAGCGTCAAGCAAGCGGTGAAAAGTATCGGGAGTGAGGGACGGCGGCGTTTTATACCCCGCCGCGAACCCGGGGGGGCGAGCGTCTTGATCCCCGAAGTGTTGAAGCAGGCGCAAGTGTTACTGTCGGCCGGCGTCAATCGGGCGGAGGTGGCGAAGCAATTGCATGTGAAATCGGATACGTTGTCGAAAGTGATTCGGTCGGGGCGGTTGGTGGAAGCGGAAAAAAAAACGAAAAGGACGGAAGCAGCAAAAGCGAACGAAGCGTGGAAGACGGGGCGGCGGCGATGGGGATGGGGTGCACCCGCGTGGCGGAACGGATCTGCATCTTTGATCGGGAAGGCTACAATCCGGCTTTTTTCGCGAAGATGTGGGAAAAACGGATTGCGTGCCAAACCTATCACTAATATCCCAAAGACGATTGGCCGGAAGCGGAATTTCTGGAGGAAGAGGTGGAGATGCCAGGTGGTCAGTCGGTCCGCATGAAACTGGCCGAACGAGGAGTGTTCCTGGGGGGAGAACTGTGGGGAAGTGAAATTCGTAAACTCACGAAAAAAGGCCATCATACGTCCATCGTCAGCGCCGAACTTCAACCAGCCATAGGTTCTGACTTCTGCAGGTGGGACAAACAAAGATTCACGACTTCAGCGTCCGCGGAGACTGGCAGACGGATTGAGTTCGACAGGCGAGAGGACGGTTCACTCATCAGTGGCAAAGGTGCACAAGCCCAAAGAATTTGGATTCAATCTCAATATTCATGTGCCACCAGTTCAAAAAACGATTTCCGCAATTGATTGGCCGATTCTTTCAAACGATCGACACGCTTTTCTTGAATGGCTTCATTCATTGCCATCAAGGCTTTTTGTGATTGTTGAATCAAAAGCTGCTGTTTTTGCCCCTCTTCCACCAGTTGATGATCTTCACGCAAAACCTCCATTAAATTCAATACTTTCATCGCACGCTGAACAGAACCGGCAGCAATCGCCCATTACGCATCCGAATATCGTGTCGCTGGTCGGCTGTGTCGTCCCAAATGCATGGCAGGATGAAATGCCTCGTGAAAAATCCACGCTGAACTTTGGTTCGGCAGGATCAGCGGATTCCATTGCGGATTCATCCTGTCGCCGTCGATGACCACTTCGGCGGTCGGCAAATCCAGATCGATGTTGGCTTGCAGCCATGCTTCCCAGCGGTCGATCGGCGCCAAAGTTTTGGCGCTCAACAACAACGCGCCCAATGTGCGGTAATGCTCGCGTAGATCTTCGGTGAGAGCGCGAACCCGTTTGAATTCGTGGGTGATCTCGTCGATCAGTTCCGTCGTTTTCGTCATTACTACTTGCTCCTTTCGTTGGTCAGTCCACGTATTTTGATGATACGTTCTTGTTCAAGTTTCACGAAGGATCTCATCGACGCGTGCGTTTCCTCTTGGTAAAAAATCAATTTTACAGTATTATTTCATCTGGGTGAAACTCATATCACCCTGAAGGAGAATTAACGAAATGTCAACGTGCCACGATATGAAAAAAGGTGAGATTTTTGTGTGTGAAGATTGCGGTATCGAACTCCAGGTGATTAAGGAATGCGCCAATATCCACAAATCATCCGGCGAGTGTGGATGTCATCCATCGAGCGATCCTTGCACTTTTTCCTGTTGTGGAAAGTCATTGATCAAAAAAGAATCTTGAAAGAGAATATTATATTTACGTGTTATCTTTAGATTTTTCAAACCGTGTTCTTCTTTCCCGCATTCTCGTTTGGCTCTATTGCATCCTGATTGCGGGAACAAGTGGACACGTTCATCATCACCGCGTTGCACACGAGCATGAAATTGCATGTCTACATGCGTGTTCCGATTGTTGTGACCACGCCCATTCATGGGAAGACTGTGCTTGCCCTCTTTGCCGTTTTATCAACACGGTTAAATCTTACTTTATACAAAATACGTTTCTTTTTTCCGATTCTTTCAATAACTCGCAACAAATCATCGATGTTCGTTCAATAGAACAATCGAATATTTTATCGGTAAGAACTCGCGCCCCTCCTTTATTCTTGTCCCTCTAATCTTTTTACTCAATCCGAAACTCCAATCCAGGCCTTTTCTCGAAGAGGAAAAGGATAATTGCATTCATTTCCATGAAGGAGATTGAACTATGTCTACGCAAAAAAAAGTCAATATAATTCGTTTTTGTTCGTTTTTCTTACTATCGCTCATTTTCGTTTCAATGTCCTATCCCGCGGATCATATCATCGTGATCAGTCATAAAAATGACATCAACAAGAAAATCACGGTTTACGAACCGGATGGTGATCAGGTTTATTCTTATGCGCCTCCGGGTTCCGTGATGGAAAATACGCCCCGCTTTATCCAAGCGATTCCAGCCGCAAAGACGTTTTTCGTCGCCTGTCCAAATGGCGACTCCGAATTTGGAGGCACGGTGGAAATCTTTGACTATAGTGGGAATCAAAGCGCCATTCATCACGCCCAAACCCTCGAAACGGGAGCAAAACCGTTTCACGCTTATGTTACGCCCGATAATTTGTTTTGCGTCGCGAACGATGGAGACGATACGTTGAGCTTCATTGATCCATTGACGCTGATGGTGGAAACGATTCCCGGTGGCCATCATCATGCCACGATTGGTTTCCCCGTAACCGCATCCGGATATGACATTTACGCCACACGATTTTTGGGAGCAGGCAATCCGGGAGGAGTTGATATTGTCGATGGGAATACTCGGGAAATTCGAATAACCCACAACGAGATTCTCCCTCTCCCTCATTCCGTCGTGTACTCCCCCGTGACGAGAAAAGTGTATATCGCTTGCGCTGGAGGGATTGAAGTTTTTGGTACGGTTGGTGATGAGAAGGATGTTCATTTAAAAACGATTCCAACAACGGAAGGCCGCATGACTCCCGCGCTCAAGATTTCTCCCGATGGAAGGTATATTGTCGGAAACTGCCATTGGGACGGAGAACCAGGGAGTTACTTTTATTCCATCAACCTGGAAACAGAAGAAATGAAAACTGTGTCGAGCGTGAGCTGCAAAGGATACGCTTACAGCCCCGATGGAAAATGGATCGTCACGGGAGATTTCAACAAGCCGCCTGAACAGGAAATACAGCAAGTCCAAATCATAAATTGCGATCCTATTTCACCAAATTATATGAGCATCGCCAAAGAGGTTCCATTATCGTCTCCAAGCCAAATCGGTTTCTTCGCGCAAGGTTTTTCACCGGATAGTACAACCGCTTACTTGGGTTTGACTCAATCCGATAAGATCATGCGAGTGGATGTGACCTCGCTTTCAGTTTCCGAATTCGATTGCGAAGCCGCTCCTTACATTTTGAGTGTAATCGCACGGAATGAAGCAAGCGATGTTTCCGCTTGGTTGCATTATTGATCCAGAGAACGAATCAGCCGCCTTCAAGAAATAGCCGAAGGCGGCTGATTCACACAGATTGCCGAGGCATATCATGAAAACCCGAAAAATCGATTCTGCATTTACCTTAATCGAATTACTGATTGTGGTTGCCATCATTGGAATCTTGGCATCTATCGCGGTTCCCAATTTTTTATCTGCGCTGACAAGGGCTAGAGTGGCCAGAGTCGAGGAAGAATCCCGTGTTATTTTCGTTGCTTTGGAAGCGTATCGTTTGGAACGAAACACGTTTCCTCCCCCTTTGGATAATGATTACGAAATATATGATTTCCGCGCGCGCCTGCGAAATTTGACAACCCCTGTGTCTTATTTAACAGCGGTCCCGGCTGATCCTTTTCCGCATTCGTATGACAATGGAGCAGGTTTTATAGATTTAAAGGATATCGATGGAGCCAATGCCTATTGTTACGGACGCGCCGATTACGCCGGACCGAGAGGAACGCTTGCGCTTGGCGATAAATTCGCCATGATTGCCAGCTCCGGACCTGATGGCATCCTCAATCAGATCCATTATTTCCCACCGGCGGTTACACATACGGGCGGTTCGGATTGTCCCGTATGCGCGCCAGCGCTGTCCAATTTACTAACCGTGACGCTTTACAATCCAAGTAATGGAATTCTCAGCAACGGTGATCTATATCGATGGTCGACAAAGACATCTTCATTCCGGTAAAACAGAAGCTGAGGCGCCGGTTGGTAACGTTATAGATTTGCTTCAAGGCTTCATTGCCTTGTTCGTAATACGGATTTTGGATCAGCCGGAGATAGTCCAACAGGTTTTTCACTTCCTTGCGGGAGTAGAACTTCATTCCGTTCTCGATGTGGTAGGGGATCTTGCGAGTGGAGAAGGTTTCCTCCGGCATCCTCGATTGGAAGTTGCAACGGTATAGAACGGCAATATCGCGGTGCAACATGCCTTTCCGTTGCACCAAATCCTGAATTTCATCGGCGACCAGTTTCCTGAGCGCCGCCTGCTCTGCGGGAGTTGTAGTCATTCCCGACAGGCTGACAGCCTGTCCCACATTGCCCGCTAACGCGGTTCCAGCCAAAGCCTGAGCGATCAAACGTAGGCGTTCGCGATCCGGGCGTGCTTCATCAAGGAAGTTGGTCAGGTTACAGATTCCGTTCCAAATCGGCCGGTGATTCCGCGCTAAATCGGCCGCCCATTCCGCGTCAAATCGGCCGGTGATTCCGCACTGAATCGGCCGCCCCTCG
>QZKN01000054.1 GCA_003598175.1 Candidatus Omnitrophota bacterium | reverse complement strand
CGGATCAATGCGCGAATCGCGCGAAAAAGGTTCTCATCATCATCGATCACGAGTATTGTCGTTTTAATGGCCGCCATGATGACCATGACCTCTTTTTTTTACAAATTGAGCCGGCTGCAAGAGGAATCGTTAATCATTCCCTATGAATCTTCACTATGGCCCGATGGGACTTGAAATACAATTGACAATCGCCGGACGTTTACGCCGCATGGAATGAAAGGATGTCAAAGAAGCGTGGCATTTATCGAAGGATGTTGGTACAATGTTGAATCGATTGGTAAAATCACTCTCCGGTGAATCGAAATAAACCTTATACCCGGAATCCTAAATCCTTACCTCTATAAGGTGATTTATTCATGTTTTTCGAAATAACAATAAGCGCAGCGCTGGGAATATCCGCTTACAGTCTCCTCTGCGAGCCCAGGCGATTTCGGATTCATCGGCGGACAATCAACCTGCCCGGGCGGCTTTTGCCGCCGTTGACCATTTTGCATCTTTCCGATTTCCATTTTTACCATGGACGCACCGCGCGAGTTCGTTTTTTGCATTCCCTGGCGGCGGAGCCGGTTGATTTCATCTTTATCACCGGCGATTTGATCGACGATGATTCCGGCATTGACCTTTGTTTGCAGGCGCTACGGCCCTTGCAGGCGAGATACGGCATATATTGCGTATTCGGAAATCACGATTATGTGCACATTGGTTTTCGCGACTTATTCCATCGCACCGGCGCGCCTCCCCGCAGGCGTTACCATTTTAATGATGTCAATCGTCTTATGGATGCGTTGCGGGATATGGGAATCACCGTGCTGCAGAACGAGCGAACGGAAGTAAATGTGGAGGGAACGGTATTCACCATCGCGGGTATTGACGATCCCTACCTCTATCGCGACGACATTGCCAAAACATTCGACGGTTATGAAAAAGAAAATCCCTGCTTTGTGCTTGTGCATACGCCGGATCGTTACGCAGAAATCTCCGCGTATCATCCGGTAATGGTTTTTTCCGGCCATACGCACGGCGGCCAGGTCTGCCTGCCGTTTGTCGGCCCGATCGTCACGCGAACCACCGCGCCGCGCCAGTTCACGTCCGGCCTGGTGCGAATGAACGGCAGCGTGTTTCACACCACCCGCGGCGTGGGATCCGGCCGATTGACTCGTCCCCGTCTCTTTTGCCCGCCGGAAGTTACTTTTTTCCACGTGAATTTCAGACAATCGCCGGATCACTGATAAATTTCCGCCGCTTCGGTTTTACTTTCTTCATGACGGTGCTATTTTATTCCAATTCCACCTTATTTTTTTATCACGAGGTCGATCCGATGGAGTTGTTCACGGCTTTTTCACAGGCGGCAAAACAGTATTCCGGCCATACCGCATTGGAATGGGAAGGCGGTTCGTTGACGTATGATCAATTGTTGGAAAAATCCAACATCGTCGGCAACTTTCTGCGGCAAGCGATTTCCTCGCCACGTCAAAACGTGGGATTGCTTTCAGCCAACACCCCCAATTTTCCATTTGCTTTATTCGGAATTCTCGGCGCCGAACATATTGCAGTCCCGCTGAATCCACTGTTGAAGCCGGAAGAAGTGGCGACGCTGCTCACTCACGCCGAATCGCCTTTGCTGCTCTACGATCCGTTGCTGCAAGAATCCGCCGAGGCGGCCGCGGCAATGATGGAAACGGATATCCGGACGATCCCCATCCCACAGATTCTACAAAATGAGAAAACGGATGGCGTCCCTCTTTCTCCAGGCGTGAAATCGGACAATCTTTCCATGATTCTCTATACCTCCGGAACCACCGGCAATCCGAAAGGCGTGATGCTCTCGCATCGCAACATCTATAGCAACTACGCCTCGTTTACGCAAGTTTTGGATTTCAATGAAAAAGACACATTCCTATGCATCCTGCCGCTGTTTCATACGTACGCAATGACGGTGATCCTGTTCGGCGCGCTGTTGCGAGGCTCCCGCGTGATTCTGTTTCCGCAATTCACACCGCAAAAAGTGATCGAAGCCTTCGCGCGGGAACCGAACGTCGTGATTGTCGCCGTTCCGCCGATGATTCACCTGATCACTCGTTTCACTCCGCCGGAAATTGCGCAAAACAATAATATTCGGTTCTTTGTTTCCGGCGGCGGTCCGTTGCCGGTCGACATGGCGCTTGCCTATAAGAAGAAATTCAACCAGGAAATTCTGGAAGGATATGGCCTGACGGAAACTTCCCCGGTCGTAGCGATCAATTCCCCGGAAGGGAATAAAATCGGAACCATTGGTCCTCCCATGCCCGGCGTGGAAGTGGAAATTCGCACGGAACAAGGTCAAAAACTGGGCGTCGGAGAAATCGGCGAACTGTGCGTGCGCGGGGACCTCGTCATGTTGGGATACTATAAAAATCATGAAATGACCAAATCGGTGTTTTGGGAAGATCGGTGGTTCCGCAGCGGCGATCTGGCGGTGATGGATGATGAAGGGTATCTGAAAATTGTTGGTCGACTAAAGGATTTGATCGTCTGCGGCGGAGAAAATATTTATCCGCGTGAGATCGAGGAGATTTTGCTACGCTACCCGGGCGTGGCCGAAGCGGCCGTCGTCGGGGAACCGAACAAACTGCGCTCGGAAGTTCCCCATGCGTTCATCGTGCTGCAGGAAGACGCGAAAGGCCAGGTCGCCGAATCGCAGTTGCGCAAATACTGCCGCGAGCATTTGGCGGAATACAAAATCCCCGAAGGATTTACATTCGTCGAGGATTTGCCGAAAACGGCGACGCGAAAAATTCAAAAGGAAGAAATCAAGACGAAGTACTTTCCCAAAAAGTAAACTCGTATTGGAATAAGCACACGTACGGCTTTATCAAAATCACTTGATTACTCACTCACCTACAGAAAATCATTGCTTATAGGAACCGCTCAAATCCGTGCGGCGAAAGTTTCCGGCAAATGATCCCTTCAATCCGTCGGATGTGGGACACGCCTTCGTGCATTCCAAACACAAAATACAATCCGCCGGCGCTTTATACATCACACTGCGCGACTCTTCCTGCAAATCCACGCCGACCGGACAGGCGCGCGCGCATTCTCCGCACTGCGGACAGGCATCCGCGTCGTGCCGCAGCGAAAACGCGGAAATCGAATTTAGAATCGCGGTGATTGCGCCGACCGGGCAAAGAGTGCGGCAAAAAAAGCGCAGGACGAATACAGACGCCAGCAATACCGCTCCTAAAATCGAAAACCGAAGGAACGGCCCCCAGAAATCGGTGAATCCGCCTTGCATATACGCGTAGGGAAGACTGGCTTCAATCGCGGCGGCGGGACAAAGGCGACAAAAATAAAGAAACGATTCGGTTCCCAATAAAACCGGTGCTGCCAGAACCAGCAAAAAAAGCGACAGGTATTTTCCAAACCGCAAAGGCGGCCACAGTTCCAATTTGGGGCTCGGAATGCGGTGAAGCAGTTCCTGCAGCAGACCGAAGGGACAAACCCAACCGCACATCGCTCGCCCCAGCAACGCGCCGAACAACAACATCGTTCCGATCAGAAAAAATGGAAACACCCCGATCGATAAATAATGTCCCAGCACCCCGATCGGGCACGAAAATGAAGCGATCGGGCACGAATGGCAATGCAGAATCGGAAGGCAAAGCCATTTGGCCTGAAATATCGATCCCAATGACAAGGCAAAAAAAGATCCAATTTGCGATAAGCGACGTTTTTTCATGGACAACTCGAAACGGCTGCGAACGCGCAGCCGCAAAGATCATTACACTCACGTAGGGCAGGGTTTATGGCCGGTCAGGGCTTCCGTGCGATCATACGTGAAATAAAAAATGCCATTGTCCATGCGAGCAACGCCGCTATACGTAGCGTCGATCACCATCTGCGGCTCGGACAGCATTTCATACAGGACGAACAGATCGTCCGGATCATCCGGCGGCTCTTCGAAGACTTTATACGAGATCGCATACGCGCCGAATCCCATCAGCAACAGCGCAATAACGCCGGCAATGGCCGGCGCCCAAATTCGATACCGAAGCGTATTCACGTTTTTATGCCGTTTCCCTGAAAAACTTCTTTTCCAATTATGAAGAGTAGCAAATCTCCTAAAACTCGCCAAGTGATGGAGGTGTTTTCCAGAAAAAATAAATGAATCGAAATAGAGCGACCGACAACCATCCGGCTTGATTACCAGCGCCAAGTGCGCCCATTCCTATTGAAAATTCAATAACAAAGCTTTGGCGTTTGCGCATGCGTTTTGTTCTCTCGGGGAAATGAACGGATGGAATTACCGGGTGAACAGCAAGACCAACTTACATCATTCATGGTTTGCGATATAATTTTGTTTTCCAAATGAATGGACAATGCGATCAGCGGGCAACGACTGAATTGGAAAAGAGAGACCATGACACAAGCCGCAAACACCTTACAGTTTTACAACACAGAGACCAAACGGAAAGAACCGTTCACCAGCATCGAGCCCGGTCACGTCCGCATGTATACCTGTGGTCCGACGGTGTATGATTTTGCGCATATCGGCAATTACCGCGCCTATGTCTTCGAAGACGTTCTCCGCCGTTATCTTCACTATCGCGGCTATCGCGTCACACAGGTGATGAACCTGACGGACGTGGAAGACAAAATCATTCGCCGAGCGCAGGAAAAAGGAATCACGATTTTCGAGCATACGGTCCCGTTCATCGAAGCGTTTTTTGAGGATTTGGACACGCTCAATATCGAACAGGCCGAACACTACCCCCGCGCCACGGATTACATCCCGCAAATGCTCGAAATCATCCGCACATTGCGGGAAAAAGACTATACCTACGAGCGGGACGGCTCCATTTACTACCGCATTGCCAAATTCCAATCCTACGGACGCCTGTCCGGCATTCGCCCCGACGAAGTGAAATCCGGCGCGCGCATCGATTCCGACGAGTATGAAAAAGACGATGCCCGCGATTTCGTCTTGTGGAAAGGCCGCAAGGAAAACGAGCATTTTTGGGAATCGGAATTCGGGCCGGGACGGCCGGGATGGCATATCGAATGCTCGGCGATGTCGAAAGAATTTTTGGGAGACCATTTCGACATCCACACCGGCGGCGAAGACAATATCTTTCCCCATCACGAAAACGAAATCGCCCAAAGCGAAGCTGCCTCGGGCGTCAAATTCGTCAATTATTGGCTGCATTGCCGCCATTTGCTGGTGGATGGCGAGAAAATGGCGAAATCGAAGGGGAACTTTTTCACCCTGCGCGACCTGATTCAAAGGGGACATCATCCGTCGGCGATTCGCTACTTTCTCGTTGCCAGCCATTATCGCAGTCCGCTCAATTTGTCAGAAGAAGCGCTTAAAGCTTCCCACGCCGCATGGACGCGGATTATGGATTTTCACACCCGCATCGTGGAAATTATTCAACGCAAAGTGGATGCGCCGCGCGTGGAAGCGTTGGACGCGGAATGGAAGAAATTCGTCACGCAATTTGAAACGCATATGGACGACGATTTGGACACGCCGCGCGCTCTCGCGTCTTTATTCGACTTCATTAAGGAAAGCAATAAAATCCTCGACGCCAATCCCATCGCCCAATCGCAGGCGAAGCAGCTGCTGGACACGTTGAAACGAGTCGACACGGTCATCGGCGTCATCAAAGAGGAGGAGGCATTGCTTGACGAAGAAATCGAGCAATTGATCCAACTCCGCCAGGACGCGCGAAAACAAAAGAAATTCGCATTGGCGGACAAAATTCGTGACGAACTGGCGAACCAAGGAATCATTTTGGAAGACACCCGCGACGGCGTGCGCTGGAAACGCCGCTGATCCCTCCATTTATTCTCCAATTCCATAATGCTATCATTACAGATGTAACGCTGATTGCGGACGAAACCGATGCCGTTTAATTTCCGTAAGCTCAACCAACGATGGCAAAAGGAAGAATCGGAGCGCAAGCATCGATCCGAGAAGATGCGATCCACCTGTATGGAAAAAGCGGTCCCCGTTCTCCTGCAATATGGCGTCCAGCGAATCGTATTGTTCGGCTCTGTCTTGAAAGAAAGGTGCGAGGAGTCGTCGGATTTGGACATTCTGGCAATGCCCATCCCCAACGATCGTTATTGGCAATGCCTGCACGATTTGCGGGAAGCGACCGGCGTCGATGTGGATTTATATACGGAAAACGACAATGCAGAATTCGTCAAAAAGGTGCTGAGGCGGGGAGAAATCATCTATGAACGTATCCGTTGAGTTGTTGAAAGCCGACATCCGCGATGAAATGGTGAAACTGGAACGTCTGGAAAGAGAGTTTCTTCAAGTTGAGAATAAATTACAACCGGCAGCCTCCGATGTATCCAACTACGATCGCGCCGCAATCGGATATTATCTCCACAATTTTTATAACGGTTGCGAAACGATCTTCCTCGCCATTGCCCGGTTTTTTGAAAATGACCTTGCGAAACACAGCTGGCATACCAACCTTTTGAAACGAATGATGCTCGAAATTCCCGAGATTCGCCCTTCCGTTATCGATGAGGAACTGTATGTGTTATTGGATGATTTCCGAGGATTTCGTCACAAATTCCGTCACAGTTACACCGTTGAACTGGATTGGGAACGAGAACGCATCGTCGCGCTGAAGTTCACGAAAACGTTGCAATTGTTCCGTGAACAAATCGAGCGTTTCCTTCATTCTCTGGACAAAATTGGGGAATGAAATTTTTACTTTTTATCTATTCGAAAAGCTCCCACTCTTCAAAACACGCCGCCGGCAGCCGGCTTTCAAACACGAAAATCCGATTCTGATCCGTGGCGATATAGAGTCGCTCGTCATCCGGAGAAAACGTCGCCGCGGTCATGATGTCCTCGCCGATATCGTAGCGCTGCCAGTTGTAATCCCAAATGGCATCCACCAGCGTCGGCATCCCCTCCCGCTCGGTCACGAAAAAGCGACCGTCCGATGTGAACGCCACGTCATTGTCAACATTCAAGAACTTATGCGTTTCCAGGTTGATCATTTCCGCGACAGGAAAGGAGAATTTTCTGCCAGAAGAAGGTGGTTGCGTCAAACCACGCACGACAAAATATTTACTGTCCGGAGAGAATTTCAATTCTATCGATGGGATTACGTAATCACTGGTGTGTTGCTCAGGATGTGAATCTTCCTGAAAAAGCATTGATCCATTATCTGAATTCCATATGCCTGGAACGTACCCTCCGGTGCCATACCTATAATAATACATGGTACCACCGATATATTTTAAATCAGGAGACAATTTGGCGTGCTCTAATAGATGGCCGGAAAAACCGTCTGATGAAATTTCGTAAGCATTTTCCAATTCCAAATAATGATCCTTTATCATCACGGATGTCGCATCACAAATCAATTCCCCAACTTTGAATACCCAATTCGTTTCTTGTGAACTCAATACCTCTTTTAAAGGGAGATGAAGAAACGATTGCTTGTTATGAAATATATCGAGTCGATTGCCATACGGTCCTAAAGACTGGTAAAGACGCAATGATATAATATTTATTGTTTCATGATCTGTAAATTGCAGATAATAGATACCGGTAAGGTACCCGGTAGTTATCGGCTCTTCCTCAAAAAGCGCAGACTGATCCAAATCAATGATCTCAATCTTTTCAATTGTTTTTCCCACTAAATTGGCTGCACCGAACAATATTAATAATGCAAGAATATATTTTTGTAATCTGTATATCATAATAAAATCTCCTGAAAAGAATCAAGATCAGGAGAACTCAAAATTGATGAGTTCTCCTGATCGCTGCTTATCGTTATTTCACTCAAGGCACGATGATAAGTTGTGCATCACAGCGGTATAACTCACCGGTGTTGTCAGAGTAATCATGTTTGAAATAGTAGAGTTTGTTATATTCCGTTGTGTAGGAATCATATCCTTGAGTACCGATCAATGTGGGATAGTACTCACCCGTATCCATTTCGACAAACAATCCTCCATCCCAATCAGAGAGATTGGTGGCCGTATGGAGATAAAATCCGGCAGGACCATGCGTCATCATCACCATCGGTCGATCAAAATCTTCGGAATCATCGAGAAATTCATTGTAGCTGACTTTTGGAAATGCCCGCCAAACCGACCTGTCGGCAGCTTGATCGGTGCGATACCCGTTGGCATCCGTCACGGCATTGATCAACGCGCTGAATGTACCCCCTCTTCCCGGTTGTACGTAATTGCTGCTGTGATTCCATTGTGAATTGCCCTCTTTGTACTTATACCATGTATTGTCACTGTTCGAATAGTTCTTTGTACTTTTATTCACGTCACTCTTGAGTGCGCGTGCAAAGATAAATACAAGATATATACAAGATATATACACTTCCACGTTTTTGTCAACAGTTTTTTTTCATTTTTATTTGCGAGGAATTGGAGGCATGATGTCATAGTTGGACTGCCTATTCCAACGCATCATACAATTCCCACTCGTCAATTCCCGCCGCCGGCAACCGGCTTGCGAACACGTGGATATTATTCGCGGACGTTGCGACATACAGTCTCTCGTCATCCGGCGCAAACGTCGCCGCCGTCATTTCCTCCTCGCCGATATCGTAGGTTTGCAATTCCTCATTACGATACGCATCGACCAGGGTCGGTTTGCCGTTTCGTTCAGTGACGAAAAAACGTTCATCCGACGAAAACGCCACATCTTTGCTTACGTCCCAAATTTCCAAGGTTTCGACATTGACCATATCCGTCAATAATGGCGGGATGAACGAATCAATAGCATGTGGGGCATTTAATCCTCGCGCATAGAAAAAACGCCCTCGTGGTGAAAATTGGACTTCAAAAGAGCGATTTCCTAAATCTGCCATTGTACTTTTTCTCTCCAGCTGAGGATCAAACTGAAAAATCAGTTCTTCTGTCGTAGCATTCCAGATGGTAATTGTATAGAAATTATGCATTTTACGCTTAATATAAGTTATGTATTTAAAGTCAACCGTTCCTCCGAATTTATCCTTGGCAGGCGATATTATTACACGACGCAGTCCCATTGAAATGTCGTCGCCAATGATCGCTGACCTGTCTCTTTCCATATACTGAACATATATGGCTGGAGGAAGCGGTTTCTGTAATTCGAATTGTTCTTCACTGATATCAACTTTAAATCCGACATGGTTTAACTCATTATATGATAAATCTTCAAATTTTCCTTCTTTTGTTTTGATATTTATTCTTGTAAGAAGATTAAAATGATTTAAAATATATAAAGATAATGAAAATACACTATAGTCCATCGACCATGATTCGATTGAACTGATTCCCATTACTTCCAGTGTTTCCGTATCTAAAAAATTAAGTATATAAATCGCAGCATAAACTCCAAATTCGTATGGATCGGACATGGGAAGATCGGTTCCTTTCCATTGTATGATTTCCAGCGCCGGAATCTTTGTATTCGCAGAATCTGACGAACAGGAAAAAATCAAAATGAATACAAAAATAAGGATTGCTATTTTATTCATGGTTGGATTCCTTTCCATTGCGATGGTTGGAAATATGGGGGAACACACAAAGTGTGTGTCCCCCACGTGTCCACTGCAATGATCATTTGTCAAAATCCACGCACATCGTACGCCGATACACTACCCCGGTATTCCCTTCATTGAGTTTGAAATAGTAAAGTTTGTTGTTGTTCGTGGTGAAGGTATCAGAACCTGTATCACCAATTAATGTGGGATAGAGATTATAAGCTGACCACTCGGCTATGAGCATTCCCATATCCCATTCAGCAAGAGAGGAGCCGGTGTGGATGTAAATACCTAAGTTCCCATGCGTCATCATCACATAAGGCCTGTTGAGATTTCCACTTTGCGCAAGGCGTGTATTATAACTGACTTTCGGAAAAGCTCGCCATTGAGAGTTATCCGCAGGCTGATCGGTCCGTAACCCATTTACAACCTTCGCGTTCCACACCGAACTGAATTCCCCGCCAACGCCGGGTTCGGTGAAATTGGCCGGATCATTCCATTGATTCGGAATCGATTCCTTGAATTTACGCCAGGGATTTTCCTTGGAAGCAAAATCCGCATCATTTACCTTGATTTTCGTCGCACTCGCCAAACCGATCATACACTTTGCTTTGATTGGGTGTACATATCCTGCTTTTATGGAATATTCATGATAGAGCAAGTAATAGTAATCCCCCAATTCGAAAACGCTGGGTGAATCACATCCCCAACCTTCACTCGGCGAGGCATCTTCGATATAGCCACCGCCTGTTAATGCTCCATAATATTCACAAAACTCCGGTTGATCATAACGAATCGAACCGGTCGGCATCAGGATTTCCTCTTCCGAGTAACTGGCCGTGAGGATAGGGTATATGGCTTGTTCTTCAATCCAATGAGACATTTTCGTAAACGATCTTCCAAAATCGTTCGAACTTGGGGTGGAACGCGCATATCCAATGCTCGCATAAAACGGGGTTGCTCTCTGATACAACCAATAATTATGCTCGGATGACGCACCCACGTTTTCAAATTGAAAATGATCTTCGCAAGCGTAGAAGGCGTGAATCACCTTTTCATCGTTGCTTAAAACGGCAGAGGTTGCCGCCGTGATCGAACAATAATGATCGTCAAAATCACGCGAAGCATCGCCGCTGGGCGACAACGCCGCGACGGCCTTGCCATTTCCATCCAGCACCACTGCCCCCGTAATTTCGTGAACAGTGGCGGAATACATGTCATTTCCGCTGCTTTGCGAAAAATCGATCACGCGTGCACATGCGCCATACGTTCCTTCATCACATTGTCCGGAATGCGTGTTGTCATCCAGAATGCAGGTGAAATAACTCAAATCCCGCGCCGCATATCCACCGGCTGCCGGAACATGAACCACGGCAAACGGCGCATCCGACGGATTTTTCATATGACCGTGCGCTCCGCTCGTCGCGCCTTCCAACACCAATTCCTGCGAGCCAGGAAAATCAATCTCAATCGTAACGTCTTCCGACTTTGCCGATGCCGGTTTGGACGATAATTTGTTCTTCATGATTGTAAAAACATTCACTTTCTCTTCCTCGCCGAATGTCACCCGAATCGGGCAGTGGATGATTTCCGCGCCCAGCCATTGCACCGCGATTTCCTGCGGCTCGATGCGGTCGATTCCGTTGACTCGCAAATAAGAGGGCGTCACTCGCTGTACGAGCGAAATGCGCACTTCCTGTCCTTTCCATTCGCTCAGATTGCAGACGAACGTTACAAATTCGCGCTCGGACGTATCTCGTTTGTGTCTGGTTCCGGTAAACATCTTCACGGGGATCCATTCTCCGTTTTCGGATTTCCGCGTCTCGACCTGCATGCCCACTTCCATCTTGCTGTTCTTGCCGGTCAGTAGTTCCGCTGAGCCTTGAAACTGGAGATACCCTTTTTCCGGCAGACGAATCACCTGCCGTCCCGCAATACCGTATGTCTGACGCCCGGTTTCTGTTCGCGCCCGCACATAGAGCGCGTCGGTTTCATACGATCCGAACCGTGGAATCCCGGTCGGGACGTTATCCACCCGCTGGCGCACTACATTCAAATCCTCATCACGACCATTCAGCACAATATCATTCTCGTTCAAATCCGTCCACTCGACCTCATCCCTTTGATTCATGAAATCGAATAGTTCCGTGATCGGTTGAGCCTGAATTTCACCTGTGAATATGACTATCATGACCAGATTGATCATGATCCAGCTCTTTGTTGGTATTTTAACTTTCATTTTCAATCCTCCAAATCCCTTATTTTTGGTAACTTACCCCAATTCGATTCAAAATTTCGTTGAACGCTATTTCAAATCAAAGGGTATTGGAGGGCTGCGAGAAAATACCCTGGCGCGTCGTCGCATACACGCTTGACACACAGGGCATATATGCACAATACTATCATCAGGCAGACGACACATGCGTGTGGTCTCCTTTCCGGGGGCGCACATCGCGGTCTGCGAAAACCACAGCGGTGTGTCGCCCCTTCTTTATGGATTGCGTTGTTTAATGCTTATAAAATTGCCCCATCTCCTCAACTTTATTTCAATCAGACCTTGATAAAATCAGTATATACATACTCCGACTCTTTTGTCAATAGTTTTTTTCAGTTTTTTTATACGTGATTCAGACGATACAAAATACAGCTATGGGAAGATTGATTCTTGTTTTGGAAAAACAAATGCAGCAGATGTACGAGATAGGTTAACCGCCGGACGGAATTCATCATCCATGATTCCAAATGATCCTGCTCAATAAATACGTCACTGAAAAACCGGCGAAATGGTGGATGCCGGGATCATTTTCTAAAGACCTTTCTTCCGAATCACAAAGATATTCATCGGCTGAATTTCATCGGTGAAGGTTATGCCGAATTCCTGTTCGAACCATTTCCTGGCCAGATCGATGGATTGTTTGCCGCCCCAATAAGGACTCTCCGAACTGACCGCGGTCGACTCATCCGAGGAACCATCAGGCCGCTGTCCGGAAGGGATTCCGGTTTTGTCAACAATCACAATGTCCTTAGCGGTCAGATCATCGTCCTGCCAGTAGGCAAACGAACCGAAAAGAAATTCGAGAGAATACGTTCCTCTTCCGGAAGCCACGCCCGGAACAAGTGGTTTTGTGATTTCTTGGATTACCGGAGCTTTCACTTCTTGCCAGGGTTTTAATGGCCGACCATCATAGTGAGCGATCCAAATCGTTCGTTCCTCCCTAATCTCAACCAATTCCAAGCCCAAGGAGTCAAGCACGAACGCCAATCGCTCTCGCTGCCCGGAAGGCCGCGCAAGTTCAATGTTCATGATTAAATCATGATTCAACTCGATTTCCTTGCATTCCTCCGATACTCGCAAGAATCCCGGAGGAATACAATTCCAGGCGATTCTGCGTAAGTAAAAGCAGAGAGAGGTTTGTATTGGTTCCACGACATGGCTTTCGATCCCCGGCAATTTTCCAAACGAATACGCATCCATTTGATCTGTACTTTCACGGGGAATCAGTTCCATCCTTTCGGGCAATGGTTTTTGCTGATATCGCGCCGCGAGTTCCCGCAATCGTTGACGCCATTTTTCAAATTGAGGATCAATCGTACTATCGTAAAGCACTTCCTTTGCCTTCGGAGGTTCATCGTTCACGATCGAATCCGGAACCTCTTCGTCATACGTGACCGTCAGTTCCCACGTCTGTTCCCAGCCGTCCTCTCGCCAACGGAACACCTTTGACCGAATCGGTAAATTCGTTTCCGCGTCAAGCCAATATTCCGCGTATTTTTGTTCGGAGCGTTCAAGACGCATCCCTTTGGCCAACCGTCCGTTAAGGATCTGTTCACCCAAACTCGTTTTTTTCGTTCCTCTTTCGTTCAAGTTTTCCAGCCGTTCGCCAATCTTTTCGAATTTCACCCCCACCGGACGCGGTTTCGATTCACTGACATACAAACGATCATATGGTTCGTGATACTCGTACCGCCGGTCCCCATCATCCCAGCGTATAAACGGTCCCTGTCGGTCATAAAATCGATAGTGGTCGTCCTTGGTTATCCACTCCCACGTATCCAAATCATATTGCATGGAGTGATCAAGGGGCTCATCTTGAACCGTGGAATGAGAATAGCTAGGAAACTTCGTCCATCCGGTGACGTGGACTGTGCGCACTTTCTTGAGAGCTTCAAGGACTCTGGCGTAAGCATGATTTCCCGGCGTATCGAAAGTTAACAAGGCAAAAACAAATACAATAACCGACACGACGCTCGCGCTTCCAACCCAGGCCAAACGCGGAAACGCGAACCATTCCCGGAAATGCGTCCACGATGGGCGTTTTTCGGAGTTGATTCCGTTCATGAACCGATTGATTTGGTTATACAGGTCTTGGCGGATATTGGGTGGAATATCGTCCGTAAGGGTGTTCTCAATCAACGCATCCACAGGGGATTCATTTTCGTTTCGATTTTTCATCGGGATTCCTCCTTGATACGGTTTTGTGTGAGATGAGAGAGTTGTTTCGCGAGACACGAACGGGCGCGTTTCACATGAGTTCGCGCGGTGGCTTCCGTACAACCGAGCGCCTCGCCAATCACAGCGTAGGACTCTCCGTGAAGTATCCGCAGCAAAACGGCTTGCGCTTGTTTGGAGGAGAGCCGGCGAATCGCGCGGAGAATCTCCTCCTGCTGTTCCTGTCTCGCAAGCCGATCGCGAATGGGATCAGCCGGATCAGGCGCGCAATCGGCCGCCATCCCCGCGTCCGCATCCCCGATCCGCCGGGCGCGTCTCCTCATAACGTCGTAAGCGGCGTTAATACAAATTCTCAAAATCAGCGCTCGCGGATTGGCATGACCGTTAACTCTACGGAAACGCTTCCAAATCGTGGCAAGCGCTTCCTGCAGCGCGTCTTTCGCATCCTCGGGATCGCGGACAATCCGCCAAATTGTGCGGATCATCTGTTCCTCGTTGAATCGAATCAAACACTCGAATTGTTGCTCTTCCGTGCGCAAGACGATCTCCCATCTCATGATTATTCGGCTAGCCTGTCTTCAACATGTAAACGCCGCGTGTCAGCGGTTTGTGTACACGAAGGGATGGAATTTCCGTTCCGATTACCAGTTTCGCGAGGGATAAAGGTACAATCAGGTTGTGCCTCAATCAAGATAACTCCGCCGAATCGCCGTTGCAGGCGGTAGAAATTACCGAATAAACCGCGATGGCGCCCTTTTCCTTTCCTGAAAACATATTCAGGCTACACTGATAGAAAGGCAGGATGAGTCAAGTCGATATTATTAGAAAAAACGGAGGTAATAAAGTGAATCAATTGAAATATGCAATTTTGTGTATGGCATTGGCGCTCTTCTTCATGCCGGCGGTTTACGCCAATCCGAGCGATATTGTTTGGACCGATGACGTAGCGAACAATCCTGTCATTCTCGAACCCGGCCTTTCCGATGCGAACCGTGCTTATTACGGCTGTGTTATTTATGACCGCTATGCCAACATTTGGCGCGCGTGGTTCGACGCCAGTAGCGGGATGGACATTGGGTATGGAGAATCCAGCGACGCCGACGGAATCGAATGGGGAAATTATGTGTTGTGCAAAGGTTTCATTTCCGCGAAACAAAGCAAGGCTTTCGTGATTCAGTTGGCCGCGAATTCTTTCCGTATGTGGTATACCGCCGAGGATCGCGGCGGCGGGTATATCATCAATTCCTGCGTCTCCGTCGACGGGATCAATTGGACAGCGGATGATTGGATCAGTGGCATCGCCGAACCCGACCCGTCACAAAACGGCCCGACAGAGCGGTTTACCGCCGTTCGCTTGGAAGACGGAACTTTTGTCGCGTATGTTCGTTGCGAGGAACCCCTCATCAACCAAGCGCCGGTGGGAGGAAAATTTCTGCACCGCTACACCTCAGCGGATGGCGTCAATTGGACCTGGACCGGCTATACCGGCGCGAACGATGGGGAAGGATTGGAAAGCATGGAATTTTCTTCCGTCGTCAAGCATCCGGATAAAACGGGAATGTGGTATGCGTGGGGCTCTCTGGCGAATTCGGAACACCCCTGCATTTCCTACGTCTCTTCCGATGAGGGTCATACATTCGTTTTGGATGAAAATCCGGTCGCGAATGTCGGCGCCTATCAAACGCAAACCTATAACCAAAACCGCAATTTCCATCCCAGCGTGACTTATTTGGGAAATGGCAATTGGGTCATGTTTCGCTCCGTCGCCGATCCGAAAGCCACGGCGCGTGCGGTGGGAGTGGAAGAAATCCGGACTCCCATTTCGCAATGGGAACTGCATGATTGAGTTTATCAACTCACCTTACACATACCCCCCTATGATCCCCCCGTCAACAGGGAGAAAAACACGCCTTCCCCGTTGACGGGGAGGGTTGGGGAGGGGAAATTCCAGCCGGTTTTGAAGATTCTGCGTAATGTGAGTTATTAAGAAACCGTTCTATAGGATTCTACAAGATTGAAAAAATGTAGGATGAGCTCAAAGGAAGCATCGCCATTCGTTTCCATAAGTCCGGTTCATAACGGTGAACCAAGCGCAAATAGAGTGGTTTGAGCCTACCGGCCATCAATAAATAAACCACTGCGTAACCGGGGAATCCGGCGGGGGAAGTTCCTCTTCCAACGGCTTCGCCCAGGTCCAGACTTTTTTCAGCGTCACTTCCTGTTTTGCCGCCCAAACTTTGTCGATTCACGTCAAAAGAAAGATGATAAAGCAATCCGTCGGCGAACAGGAACGATTTGCCGTAATTGTTAACATCGCGGCGGGCGTCTTCATAATAGGCCATCAAATTCCAACCTTCGTCCAATACAGAAGGAGATGGTTGAGAATGGATGTTTAATAAATCCGATAAATCCGATAAACCCTATTTAAAGACGGATTTTCCTGCTCCCGCCTCAAATTTTTGGCCGTTCGGCAGAATCACATCCGCTTTGACTGATTCCGGCAACGTCACTTCCAACGAAAATTCCGGTTTCGCCGTCCAACTGACGTGAATGTCGCCGTGTGGGGTCGGCGTGGTTCCCTTCGCCCACTCCAATCCGGCTGGAAACGGACGAATCTCCGCCCGCGCAAATCCCGGCTCGACCGGCCGCACGCCCAAAATCACTTTCATAAATGTATACGTCGGCGAAGACGACCACGCATGGCATTCACTGCGGACGGATTGAGGTTCCGGCGTTTCCCACCAGGTGCTGGTCCCTGTCTCCAGCATGTTTTTCCAACGAATCATGTCATCGAGAATCCGTTGCGGCTGTCCTAACTTCTCCGCGACCTGATGCAAGTAATAGGAAAAATAAAACGTGGCTTGCGTCAGTTTTTTGTCTTCAAACAGCCTTTCCGCTATGCGTTTTTGCCGCTCTTCATTCGCCACGTCGAACAGGATGGCGTAAATATTCGCATGTTGGCTCAAATCGCGAATGGCGACGCCGTCGGTATACAGCCCTTCCGCTTCCGACCAGGCATTCGCGTTGACCGCCGCTGCCATTTTTTTCGAAAGCCGGTGAAAACGTTCTGCTTCCAGCGGATTATCGAGCGCTTCCATCAACCGCGCGCCGGCATCCAGCGCCCCTTTATACAACAGGGTGGATATCGTGCAATTTTCATTCACCGCGCGCGGCATACCGTTACGCCGAAACGCCCAATCGTGGTAGTTCCAATACGGCAGATTGGCGAGGAATCCTTTATCCGTTTGATAATCCTCAAAAAACCGTAGTACGGAATAAATTCCACCCGTCATTTCCCGCACCAGCTCGAGATCGCCCGTATGCAAATAATAATCCTCGATCATCATCACCCAAAACAGGGAAAAACCGGGAATGACCTGATACATATGCGCCGGATAACGGGATTGCGTCAGCCCTTCCGGAATCCGCGAAATGTTGAGATGGCGCAGGCCCAACGCGGGCAGACGCGGATCGCCAAATGCGTAATACGTCACCAGCATTTGAATGCGTGTATCCCCCGCATACTGCAACTGCTCGTAATACGGGCAGTCTTCATAACTTTCGTGCGCACATAGCCGCGCCGTATAACGTCCGACTTCCCAAATTTGATTCAACAACGGATCGGAGCATGTAAACGCTCCGCGTTCGGGGAACGCATAACTCGTCCAGCGGTAATTCAGGCCGTGAATGGTGACCGGCGTATCGCTTTTCACCGCCACGCGCACGTACCAGAACGTGCGATGCAAAAACGGCTCGTAAACCTGACGCCCATGCTGAGTAATATAAATGTCATTATAACCTTCCACCCGTTTATCTTCGAGCCGATCCCGCCGTCCCTTTTTCCCATTCAAAATGGGCGCTTCCCCATATTTGATCTCGACAATCGCGCCGCCCGCGCTTTCCACTTCGAGACGAGGATACGCGGTCACCAACCGCCCCGCATCGAATACGACATAATGAATCTTTCCGTCCCCCGGCGCGACAAAAGGCAAGGAAGGCGCTTCCGCATCCGCTTTCACATCAAATTGAAAAGGCGGATTCTCCTTGTCGTCCACCACCAGGCCGGATTGCACCACCTTGCACGTTTCCTCCGCGCGCTCCTCGAGCGGTGGAATCGTCCGCGGGATCAGTTTCCACGGCGAATGCGTGTCCCGCTCCCCCCAAATCGACGGATGGCCGAGATTTTCCGCGTTATCCCACCGTTCGTCATCATAAGCGAGCGCCTGCCAGCCGACCGGCGTATAACGCGCATCCACCTTTTCCATCCAATTGCCGGCCAGGTATCCGATCCATTTCAATAACGCGGCGTCCCCCGCGCTTTCGATGCCGGGACAAACCAGCACTTTCCAACTCGCATCCGATTTCAATCCCTTCGACTCGAAAACGAATCCCGGCTGCAAGCTGATTTGAAAAATTGGTCCTCCCCATCCCCAATACATCACCTCGGCGGCAATCACATTCTTACCCGGCTGAATCAGTGAGGAAATATCCAGCGTGTCGTAAATCTGATGATCCGGATCGAAACGCGCCGGTCCGCGCGCGACCGGCTGTCCGTTCACCCACATCTTGTATTTGCTGTCGGCGGAAACATACACACGCTTGAACGCGGACGGATCATCCGTTTCAAACGTTTTTCGCACATAAAACACCTTGCCGACGTCGTCGGAACGAATTCCCTTCCCCGGTCCGATCCACGAGGATTCCCAAATTCCCTCTTTCGCTTGAAAAACATAATACTTGCCAATCTCCGTCCACGCCGCTGACTCATCAGCCAAAGCCTGCGATAGGACTCCGCACATAAGCGAAATGAGCAAAACTACTGTTAAAGGTTCACGTGTCATTTTGTTCTTCTTTCCCATTACTATTTCACTCTTAAACGTAAATTCCCTTTGCACCTTTACCTTATCTTATACCGAATCGAACCGTTTTCAATAATGGATATCACGAAATGGCGAATAAACCATTAGATGCCGTTTGAAATCGAGAAACAGGTAAATGTAAAAAAGGATATCAAATCGAATGAGCCTCCGCTTTCGCTGGAAAAAACGCTGCAGGGGCTGAACAATTTATCGAAATTTATAATAAGACTTGATTATCAATGCCATTGTATACTTGAAGCCGAACAATAAACTGGAAGAATGAAACCGGCGGATTCAAGAAAAACGGGATCGAATACTTTAGGAGGCACGAGATCATAGGAAAACGCGCCGACAAACCGTCGTCTCCCTTGACAGAATTGCCATTATTTAAGAAAATCAAAATTATCTGATAAAATAAGACATGGGTTCTATGTGATCGTAATCCGCCAGGAATAGCCGATCTGGTTTGCGATAAAAAGTTTCCGGGAAGTGGATTGACTCTGCTTTGTTCACAGAGGATCATTATGGGTATTTTAATATTATATATATTATTTATCAATACAGACAGATTGTTCTTTAAATTTGAATCAGTCAAAATGTAAGGAATATGAATCGGATTTGAAAGCTGAGTGCAATCAATAATACATGCAGACGCATCGCGAAGGCGGAAGGAGGCATCCATGGCATTGTTCGTTTACACAACTGAAGACTGTGAAAAAGATATTCACCAATACTCGATTTCCCGAGACATTGATCGCTTTGTGCTGGTTCAGCGTGAAATGGAGAATCGTCCGTGATGAGTCAGCACTTCGTAAAGAGAATATATGAGTTTTTTTAGGCATGGGGAATCTATCAATCCGATGAATATCTTTCAAGGGGAGGCGTGAAAGGAACGGCCTTCCACGCCCCGCTCATCG
>QZKN01000045.1 GCA_003598175.1 Candidatus Omnitrophota bacterium | reverse complement strand
AACAGAGTTGAAAGCAACGTCACAAGCGGAATTGAAAGCAACGGCGCAAACAGAGTTGAAAGCAACGTCACAAGCGGAATTGAAAGCAACGGCGCAAACTGAGTTGAAATCAACGGAGCAAGTCGCGAAACTACAAAAGAACTTGTTTACTATACCGTATTCATTTTCAATGGATGATGCAAGCGAATCATCATCCGATCAATCCGTCAAAATGATCAAACTGCCGAAAGGATCGGCGAGAATCGATAGCGAAGGAAACCTGCGCGTGTCGATCAAGGCCATATGGGAACAGCTGCAAAAAATGAAGAATGAGGGGAATGCGCCGGCAGGAGACGACGCGATTATTGCCGCTCTTCTTTCGGGAAAGGGATTGACGGGCCAGTTGATCGACGGGAAACAGCTGGAAGGATTTTCGGAAGAGGAAACGGAAAATGAATCGAATCCCTCTCTGCAAAACAATGCGGATTTAAAATTACAATTGACCACCAAAAATCAGGGCGAATCCGGAAGCGAAACCGTATTGCCCGTTCATAAATCATCAACGGATAACGTCGAAGCCGTCGTTGACATGAATTCATCGGTTACCGGCGCTAAATTATCCATCACTGATGTCAAATTATCTGTAGCCGATGCCAAATTATTCATCGCGGATGATAAATCGTCCATCGCGACGCCATTGTCTGATAAGAAGTTACAGCCGGAAACAAAAGAAAAAATCGTTACGTTTCAGCCTGCGGTGAAGGTTGAAAATTCGGAGTTGAAAAATACGAATCGGGAAGCTTCCCCGGCGGTGGAAACGAACAAGAAATCATCGATTCCCGCATCCGAATCGGGCAAGAATGTTCTGTTTCAAAAGGATTCCAGGCAGAATCCCTTGCGTTCCATACCGGCTTCGGTCATGGATAACAAGCTGAAAACCGATGAATTGAAAAACGATAACGAAATTATTCATAGTAGAGATAAAATTGACAACGCCGAGGATCAAGTTTCACCAAAAGGACGAGGAGATGTCAATTCAAAGAGCCATACTCTCCTTCCTCAAGAGCCTCTTCCAATTCAACCAAAAGAAAAAGAAAACTTTCTCCATCTCGAAAAAGACGATGCGATGGTTCAAAAAACTACTGATAACAAATCAGTGGATATGAAATCCACTACGCCGAATACTGACGCAAAGATCATTTTGAACGAAAACAAAAAAGCGGTTGCGTCCGAATCGAAAATTTCCGCACAAGTCGAAATTGTTGATAAAAAAGCGGCAGACACCTTTGATTCAATCGATTCGCTTTTGTCGTCTCGGATAAAAGAATCCAGCCCGAAAGATGATATATCCACATTAAAAGGTTTTCGTATCGATCTTGATCCACCATCTTTATTACCGGAATCCAGCCCGAAAGATGATATATCCCCATTAAAAGAGAAATCCGATGAGAGGAATGAGGTAAAAAGTCTCCATGTGGTGAAGGCTCTTAATGAAGATTTTGATCTGAGAGCGGAAAAAACTGCCGGTTTTACCGATGAGTCAGGAATCGTTTCTCCGAAGAGCGCGGCGGTGGATGAGAAACGCGGGGATCAATCCTCCATTATCTTAATAACGAGCGCCGATGGAGATCAACGTGATGGCAGGATCATGTTGCAGATCGATCCGGATGATGTTCCCAAGCGGGATATCGATAAAAGCCAATTGCCGATCATTTTCTCGACGGTCAAGGCGGAGATGGAAAAATCAGAACAGGTGGAAATTTTGAACAATACAAAGGCGTTCAAGGCGCTCGTATCCGAAGAGCAAATAGTCCCGCAGACAAAAGAATATGAGGAATACGAGGGGGATGACGAAGAGTTGCCAAATCCCTTTTTTGCTTCAAAAGATAAAAAAGGCAATATGAATCGCACTCCGGAAGCGACGGAAGCGAGTTTACAGTTATCACGCAGTCTCGAATCGAAAGAAAACCGGATCGATGCGCCGGCGAAGGCGGAACCGGTTCGCACGGTATTGGATCAAATGAACGACACTCAGCTGGCTCCTGCCGCTTCTCGTCCCATGGTGGAGACCACATCTCAATCCCCACAAACCGTTACCGTGACAAATGCAAGTCCACAAGGAATGGTCTCGGCGGAGTCGAATTCGGTGAATCAACCGGCGACGACGGAAACGCAGGGGAGTATGGCGAAAGAGTACGTCGAACAGATACAGAAATATCAAGAAGCCGCCTCGCAGCAAATCGTGCGGGCGGTGCAAGGCTCCATCGGATCGGGACGAAGTCACATTTCATTTCATTTGGTTCCCGAATCGCTAGGGAATATAACCGTTCAGTTGAAGATGGAAAGCGGTGTGTTGAGCGCTCACATCACCGCGCAACACGAACAAACACGAGTGATGTTGGAAAAGGGGATTTCCAGTCTGCGCGCCGCATTCGATGAGCAGGGAATCCGGGTGGAGCGCTTAACCGTCGTAAAGGAAACGACGGAATATCGTCCCCATGCGGATGGAGAGAAAGAGGAACGTCAATCCGGCCGGTATGGAAAATCAGGCGCGGAAACGGGAGGGCGTTACGGACAGGGAGCGAAAGGTGAAGAACAACGGAATCGTCAGCGGGATTTTCCGTTCTGGCGAGACCGCATGACGACAATGGACTATTTTCTATAAAGGCAGGTGATAAAAATGAGTGTAGATTCCACGAGTGGAATATCTTCAGCGACCAATTCGAGCCGGCAGACAACGGCCGGATCGGATGCGGTCAGCCGGGATGATTTTTTACGATTGTTGGTAGCACAGTTGCAGAACCAGGACCCACTCAATCCCGTTGAAAACCAGGATTTCGTGGCGCAACTGGCGACGTTCAGCTCGTTGGAACAGCAGACCAACCAGACGGCGCTATTACAACAGTTGGTCGATTCCATGCAATCCAATTCCACATCGCAGGCGTTATCGACATTGGGAAAAGATGTCACCGTTGCGCAGAATGAATTTGGTTTTACGGCGGGGAATCCGGTGGATTTCATCTTTCAAACCTCGGGAGCGTCGGATGTGGTGGTGCAGGTGACGAACCAATCGGGACGGGTTGTTTATACCGAAGCTATGCGCGTGAACGCGGGTGGGCAACATTCCTATACGTTCGACGGCGTGGATGAGAATGGCAATACCTTGCCCGCGGGCGCGTATTCGATTGCCTTTGGCGGCGCGATTGATAATGAGGGAAATGTCTATGAATTGCCATCCTACATGCGGGGAACGGTTCAAAGCGTTTCGTTCGATAATGGAGCGCCGGTGTTGACGGTCAACAATCAGCTGGTCTATTTCAGTTCGGTGCAGGCGATTATGGAAAGGAGTGATCAGGAATGAATGGACTAACAATTCCCCCACCGGGAATGATTCCCCCGCCGTCCATTTCCGATTTTCTGCAGTCTCCGAAAGTGGAGATGAAGTCGAAGTTGGATGGAGGAAAATCGTTTGCCGATGTACTTTCGGATGTGTTGAATCCGGCAGATTTGGAAGTGAAATTTTCATCGCACGCGAAAAACCGAATCCAATCACGCGGAATCGATATCGACAGAAAAGATATGCTTCAGCTGGATAAGGCAATGGATAAGGCCAAAGAAAAAGGCGCTCACGATTCATTGGTGTTAATCGATGGGAAAGCATTTATCGTGAACGTGGATTCACGAACCGTGGTAACCGCCATGAGCGATTTGGAAAGTCGCGGCGGCGTGTTTACGAATATTGATAGCACCATCGTGATGTCATAGCGGAATCCGTTACTTTCCGGTGCGCCGAGCGATGGAATGGATCAATACACAGGGCCGGACCTCTTTGGAGGGAGCCCTTACAGCCGCAGATCGATTGACGCGGTTGTGGGAGAGCGGATGCTCTCCGGTTTGCCCGTCTTGCGGGCGTAGGACAATTCCGTTCAAGGATGAACGGAGCCTATTTTTCACCTTATGACAGGGAGGTCATACTCACCATGACAGTACGTTCTCTTTTTGTTGGGTTGTCGGGTCTCACCGCGATGGGACACGATATCGACGTGATTAGTAATAACATCGCGAACGTGAACACCGTCGGATTTCGCGCGGGACGGGCGGCGTTCGACGATATTTTTTATCAGACGCTGTTTTCCGGCGTGGGCGCCAGCGGCAATCAGGGCGGAATCAATCCCCGCCAAATCGGAACCGGCGTGCGGTTGGCCAGTGTGGACACGCTTTTCACACAGGGAAGCAGCCAATCGACCGGACGATTGTTGGATATGAGCATTGAAGGCAACGGATTTTTCGTTTTGGTGGATAAAACCAATACGAAATATCTCACGCGCGCCGGCAACTTTTCCCTGGATGACCAGGGATACATTGTCGACCCTGGCACCGGCTACCGGCTAATCGGCAAGGTCGCGAGCGAAGACGGAGTGATTCTGGAAGACCAGGCGGAAGCGCCGCTGCAGATCGATTTTTCCCGAAATGCGCCGGCGCGGTCCACAGGCAACGTTATTGCTTCGGGGAATTTCGATGCGAGAATCGGAAATCCGACGAGCGATTCCGAAGTATCGACAGCGCAAAAAACAACAAATCTCCTGGGAATGTTCAATGAGGGAGGGACTCCTCTGGGATTGATCAATGGAGACGTGATCCGGTTCGAAACCGGATTTTTGGATTTAAACGATCCGCCCGATCATATCCAAAGCCCGATCAATCTTTCCTCGATCGATAGCGGCAAGGGAGAGGGCGTGTTAATGACGATTACCTCGACGACTACAATGCAAGATCTGCAGCAAGCCTTTAACGATTTCTTTTCCACGACGGTTCGTCAAATCAGTCCGGGAATGGCCAGCGGCATCGAAGTGGGGTTTGATAATTCAACCGGTGAATTCCAATTCACAAACACGGGCAGCAACAGTTTGAATGGAGTTCGAATCGGCTTGACTCCCCGGGGCGAATCCGGCAAGCCGCCGGAAGAAGCCAACCGCCTGTTGGGAAATCTGTTTGTCAATCAAGGCGATCCGGATTTTACTCGTACGCTTAACGTGGGCGCGGAGGAAGTGGTTCGAACGGAAGTCATTCGGCGAGCGGATTCAACCTCTTCCATCGACGTATACGATTCGTTGGGAAACGCCTATACGGTCAGTATGGGGCTGGCGGTCGATACGGAAACTCCGGCAGCGACGCGGGAAACCACGGTTGGTGATTTGCAGGATAGTCAAGGACGTTTTTTGATTCCAGGCGGAGTGGTGCCTCCCAAGCCGGAATTCAGCGAACCGATTTTGGATGCCGCCACGAATACGGCGGTATTTACGGCGACGCAGATCAGCAACATCGTGGCGACGCAAGGGATTTATTCGTTCGAAGATGGTAGTGGGAATCTGGTGGCCATTCGTTTGTCGGACGGCGCGATTTCATTTAATGGAAACGATTTCGCCTCTCCGATTCTGTCCGACGGGACGATCGACCAGGAGTTTTTGGATAATGGCCTCGACGTTACCGGCGACTCGATGTTGAACATCCCGAGCGCGGTCAATCAAGGCGGCGGATTGTTAGGCGATGAAGGATTCACCCAATCGACGACGATGGAAGACCTCCGCAGAAACATCGAGAATCGAATCAATGCGGCCATTCAGCAGGTGTCATCGCATCTTAGCGACATTGATCCGACCACGATCATTCGGCTGAACGTTCCCGCCGGCGGTTTCACGGCCCCGGCCAATTTACCGGCCAAACCCATCACGGTAGAATTGACAGAAGACGGTAGTTTTACATTTCGTTCGAACTTCGGCAATTTGGGAAGTGTGGCGTCCACGAACTCGACCTATCTGACCAATATCGCAAACTCACAAGCGCGAGGAGACGTAGGCGCCTGGCCGAAAGACGAAGGATTGGGATTGGTGTTCGATCTGGCCGCCAAAACACGATCGGTGCGCGTGAGTACGGTCGATCCGGGCGACTTGCCCGCTACGACGGACGATTTTGCCGATGGGCGGGTGGATAACAATTATAATGACGGCGGCGGGATTACCGGTTTTATCCAATCCGTCGATCCGTTCGGCGATATCAACGATGTCTTTCAGATTGGAAATACGGACTATTCCGTTCTTGATAATAATGGAGACTTTGTGATCGGAAATCCGGCCGCGTTGGCAGGCATTCAGGATTCCGGCGTGCATCTGGTCGCCCTGAGTTCCGGCGCCTATGCAACATCCGACGATTTGGATGATGCGAATTTCAGCGGATATCAAGCATTTTCGCAGGAAGCGACCGCTTTGAGAGCGCTTTTCAATCAGCGAGGATATGGGATTGCGGGGAATTTCGACGGCGCGCCGGGCGTGGATCGCACCACGGGAGTTCCCATCGGCATCGTGGCAAATGCCGATGATCCCTTGCCTTTCGAAATCAACACGATTCATCGCGATGGCCAGAACCGTAATATGGTGAATTTCCAGGTTGCCGTTCCCAACGATTATCGCACGGTTCCCAACAAAACGACGGGAACCTTGTTTTTCAATACGCGCGGCCGTTTCCAGAGTTACGGAAACGCAGCGCAAACGCCGACCCTCTCGTTTGATCCGGACAACAATGATCCGCTGCAGGGCGGCGTTCCGACCGTGCAGTTTGCGCTGGATTTGAAGAATATCACCTATTTCAGCGCCACCAGTACGGCGCAGATGCAAAGCCAGGATGGCCGTCCGATGGGAACGCTGGATAATGTAAGCATTACCAACAATGGGGAAATTCTGGGAATCTTTACCAACGGCGATACGCAGTATCTCGGCCAGATTCTTCTCGGCTCGGTGAATAATGAAGGTGGATTGTTGCAAGTCGGCTCGACGTTGTTCGTCAAAGGGCCCAACTCGGGTGACATTAAAACGAACCAGGCGGGCGTCGATGGACTCGGCGTCGTGAAATCGGGTTCGTTGGAACTCTCCAACGTCGATCTGGCGCAGGAATTTACACGGTTGATCGTGGCGCAAAGGGCGTATCAGGCGAATTCAAGAGTGATTACCACGGGTGATCAGATTCTGACGGAATTGGTGAACTTGAAACGGTAAACCAAATCATCATTCGTGAAATGTCGGTTTCGATTGTATTGCCAACCGGAAGGATTTTCCCTTCCGGTTGGTTTTTGTTTATTGGGATTGTGGAGTTGCGTGGTTTGTGATAGAGATTTATAGTTTTGCAAATATGCCGATGGGTTTTGGGGAATACCATTGTGGAAGTAAACTATTCTCTTTGACCTGGTTTGCCAAAGAGAGGTACACTCTTGGGAAAGGCGCACGCGGAATGATTTTGGAGCCACTAAATGAAAATCGGATTGATCGCATTCGCCGAACACTGGAAAAACAATTCCACACGCCAATTTCCGATGCGGAAATCGCCAAAGCAATGCCTGGGATGGTGTATAGGAGAGCCGCCGTGATCGAACTGACAAAACTGAATGGTACCGTCTATGTGTTGAACGCCGACTTGATCGAGACGCTCGAATCCACTCCCGATACGGTGATTTCGTTGGTGACCGGTCGGAAATACATTGTTCGTGAGTCCCTCGATGAAGTGCGAAAAAAATGCATTTCTTATAAAAGGGAAATTTATACCGGCCGAGAATAAGGGAATGGGCATTTTCCCGGTGGAGGAGGTTCGCTCGTGGATTTATCAACTGTCGTCGGTCTCGTATTGGCTTTCGGATTGGTGGCGTCCGCTATTTTGGTGGGGGGAAGTTTTCAGGCATTTATCGATGCGCCTTCGGTTCTCATCGTGGTCGGGGGTTCGTTTGCATGTACGCTTTCCAATTTTCCATTAAAGACGGTGGTGGGTTTGGGAGGCGTGATCAAAAACGCATTTTTTACGAAAAATATAAATGCGTTGGATACCGTCAGTACGCTGGTCAGTTTTGCCGAACGCGCGCGGCGAGAAGGAATCCTCGCGCTGGAAGGCTCCATGGATGAAATTGAAGACGATTTTATTCGTTCGGGTTTGCGTCTGGCGGTGGATGGCGTCGAACCGGAATTAATCAAAGACATTCTCCAGACCGAATTGGCCTTTATCGAGGAGCGGCATCGCAACGGCCAATCGATCCTATCGTATATGGGTTCGGTGTCTCCGGCGATGGGAATGATCGGCACGTTGGTTGGTTTGGTGCAGATGCTCGGAAATTTGAGCGATCCCGATACGATCGGGCCTTCCATGGCGGTTGCGTTGCTGACGACGTTGTATGGCGCCGTCATGGCCAATTTGATGTTTATCCCATTGTCGGGTAAACTAAAAGCAAAGTCGCAGGAGGAAATCCTGATCAAGGAAGTGGCGATCGAGGGCGTCATGTCGATCCAATCGGGCGATAATCCACGCATCCTGGAGCAAAAACTGCTCGCATTTCTGGCGCCCAGCATTCGACCTCCACGGGAAGATTAATTCGGAGATTTTGATGTTCCTTCCTGGAAGCGATGAAAAATGAAGACGCGCCGGAATCGGGAGTAAAGAATCTCAATTCTCGCCGGCGCCGAGAAGAATGAAAAAGGAGTCAGTGCGATGCCGAAAGAAGAAGAGCCGCCGCAGGGAGCGCCGGAGTGGATGTGTACGTTTTCCGACATGATGTCTCTGTTGCTCTGTTTTTTCGTGCTTTTGTTTTCTCTCTCCACGATTGAAAAGAAAAAGGCGATTCAGGCGATCGGATCCTTGCGGGGAGCGTTCGGAGGATTGCCTGCTCCTTACGTTCTCGAAAATATTCCCAACAAACACACAAAACCCGAAATGTCCCGTCCGGCGCAAACCGTCCGGCGGACCTCATATGCGACCAGTGAATTGGTGCGGGAAGAAAAGCAAAAAGTCCAATCCATGAAACTGCAAAGTGTGATTCAAGTGACCGGAACGGAGCAGGGGATCACGTTCCGGATCACGGGCGACTTTGTTTTCGATCCCGGACAATACAAAATTAAACCGGATGCGTTGATTGCATTGAAATTCATCGCGAGCGAGCTGATTCAGTTTCCTTCCAATCCGATCAAAATCGACGGCCATACCGACGCCAGCGGCGACGCGGATGCGAATTTCATCCTCGCTGCGAATCGCGCGTATGCCGTTTTGGAATTCCTGCGGGATATTGGCTGCGAATGGGGGCAGGTGGAGGAATCGCGCATGTCGTACGAATCGTTCGGCGAATATGCGCCGTTGCATGAAGCCGATACGCCCATCAGCCAATCCCTCAATCGTCGCGTGGAAATCACCTTGTTGCAATCGGATGAAGGCGACGGGACGTTTTTCTTACAACCGGATGCAAAAAATCCACGAACGCCGCTGATGGAACCGTTATCAGTCCAATAACCGTTGTCTGTGAAAGAGGAAAATCATGGCGCCATCGAAAAGAAAACGTGAGGAAAGCGCGGGCGGCGCGCCCGAATGGATGTGTACGTTTTCCGACATGATGTCGCTGTTGCTTTGCTTTTTCGTGTTGCTGTTTTCCTTGTCCACCATCGAAAAAGTGAAATTTCAGCAGGTCATCGGAGCGATTCAAGGCTCATTCGGACGCATTCCCAGTTTTTTTAATCTTTCATTCGTAAAACCCATTTCCATCCAGCCGCAAAAAGTCGAACCGGCGCAACGGACAAAAGCCTTGAAACGGGCCAAGGAAGCCATCGCGAAAAAAGCGCGAAATAAATTGGTGGCGGACGAGACCTCGAAGGAAGTCGTGGTGGAGGGCGTGGAAGAGGGTATTCGTTTTTCCATCGCCGGCCGGTTGTTGTTCGAAGCCGGCGCCGCCGACGTGAATCCCGGCGCCATTCCGCTGTTGGTCGGGATCGCCGAAATTCTCAACGACTTTTCCGAATTGAAGGTGCGCGTGGAAGGCCACGCCTCCGCGACGCCGTTGCCGCCGAATTCGTACTTTCTCAACAATTGGAAATTGGCGCAGGCGCGTGCATTTTCGGTTTTAAAAGTATTGCAAGCGGATGATAAAGGGAAGGTAAGGGCGGATCGATTGAGCCATATGTCGTGCGGCGAGTTTCGGCCGCGGTTTCCCAATGATACCCCCGAGGATCGCGCGCTGAACCGCCGCGTGGAGATCCTTCTGTTGCAGGGCAGCCAATCGGAAATGATCACCGGCGTGCTGGAAGGTTCGAAAGACCCGAAAGAAATTCCCAATGAAAGCAATTTCGTTCCAGGTTTATAAATTTCAGGATAAGGGAAATCGAAATCGTTGAATGAATCGTTGTTTGATGCGAATGTATCCGTTTTAAAAGCATGTATGCCGGATATTGCCCAACAGGCGCTCGCCGTATCGATGGAAGGCTTTCCGGTTGAAATCATTTCCACGAAGAGCGGAGTTCCGTCGGCTCGGATTACGACGCCGGAAAGCGGAAAACCGGTTTTGTTGCACAGCGCCTACGATCCCGTCCGAGAAGCGAAACGCTGGGCGGAAGGACTCGATATTTCCGAACCGACCAATGTCGTGGTGTTGGGAATCGGATTGGGATACCATCTGCTGACTCTGTTGACTTTGCATGAATCGAATTTGCGGTATTTGATCCTCATCGAAACCGATGCGCGAATCCTGCGGCTGGCGCTGAGCGCCGTCGATTTGCGGCGGATTTTATCGCGCAAGGGGACGGTGTGCATGGTGGGAGAGGCGCCGGCGGCTATCCCCGAATTGATCGGGGAGAAGCGAGCCGATTTTATTTTACACAATTGCCGGATTCTCGAACATGAACCGTCGGTTCGTTGTTATACGAATTATTATCGCTCCGCCAGAGAATCGATCATCGATGCTCTGACCTACGACGAGATCAATCTTCGAACCACGTTTGAAAATCACGGGAGAAACCAATTCAATATTTTTATGAATCTTCCCGCCATTTTTCATGGCTGCGAACCGAATGATTGCAAGGGATTGATGGAAGGATATCCCGCGGTGGTGTCGGCGGCGGGGCCTTCGTTGGATAAAAATGTCGCGCAGCTGCGGGATTTGGAGGACCAGGCGCTCCTGATTATCGTCGATACCGCGCAAAAGACGTTCCGCCGGCATGGCATCACGCCTCATGTGATCGTGACGGCCGATCCCACACCGTTGAATTTCAGTCATTTCGAGGAAATCGATCAATTGGGGAATGCATTTCTCGCTTTTCATCCGGAAGTGAACCGGCAAATCACACAAAAATACACCGGACATTCTTTTATGTTGCCATTGTTTGACGGCGAATCGGAATTTTTGCATTATCTGTTCGACGCGGAACAAACAGGATGTATTCCACGCGCGATGAACGTCGGCCACATTGCATTCAACCTGGCGCGTCATTTGGGATGCGCGCCGATTGTTCTCGCCGGATTCGATTTGGCGTTTCCGCGAGAAGGGGGAAGGACGCACGCGGCGGATGCGGCGTTGTCGCGTCGTTTGGATGCGATGCAGGCGGATGGAACCGTGGGGATCGGCGGGAAAGAAGGGAAAGCGCCGGAAGAATCCGGTCGCATGATGCTGGTGCCCGGGTATTATGAGAATATGGTCCCGACGACCGTGCCGTTTTCGCAGTATATCAAAGCGCTCGAGCGGACCGTGGAGGAATGTCCGTTCGAAGTGATCGACGCGACGGAAGGCGGGGCGGCGTTCGCGGGGACGTTGCGCATGCCGATGCATCAAGCGCTGCGACAAACGTTGAAAACCGGCGGCGTCGCGGCGCGGTTGGACGCGCTGCGGCGAGGCAAAAGAACGAAGGAACTGCAATCGGTTTTGGAACGCATGGAACACGGGCGGCAGGTGTTGGCGAAGGGACGTCGGCTGTGCGATCGGATGAATGCGATGCTGCGCGAATGGAAGAGGATGATTTCGCAGCAGCCGATCGATCGCAGAGAAGCGGAAGGCTGCTGGCAGGCGTTCGATAAAATTTGGTTGGAAATGGTCGGCGATCCGTTGTTCGACGCGTTTCTCGGATCGTCGCCGCAGTATCTTTATTTTCGCCGGCAGCGGACTGAAAAAATGCAGGATCAAACCGGCAACGCCTATCTGTTATGCCTGTTCAATAAATATACGTTTATCATCGGCGAGATGACGGCGCTCTTGGATCATTTTCTGCACTGCGTCGATTTGTCGATGATGTCGCTGAAAACATCCATCCCAAGATAGTTCATTACAATAGGTGATCATGAAAATAGGAATCGTATGTTATCCCAGCATCGGGGGTAGCGGCGTGGTCGCGACGGATTTGGGGAAAGCGCTCTCGCGGCGTGGACACCAGGTTCATTTTTTTAGTTACGATATTCCAAGAAAGCTGGAAGGCGCTACCGAAGAATTTCATTTTCATCACGTGGATGTTCCGCTGTATCCATTGTTTCGCTTTCCGCCGTATACCTTGGCGCTGGCGTCCACGATTTACGAGACGAGCCGGGTCGAACCGCTGGACCTTGTTCACGTGCATTACGCCATTCCGCATTCCACATCGGCGTTTTTGGCCAAACAGATGCTCTGCAGCCGCGGCGAGCAAAAAATGAAAGTCATCACCACGCTGCACGGCACCGACATGGAATTGGTGGGGCAGATGCCGTCTTACAAGCCGATGGTGGAGTATAGTATCGATGCGAGCAATGCGGTAACGGCGGTCAGCCATTATTTAAAGAAGGCCACCTTGCAGCAGTTCGAGATTCATCGGGATATTCGAGTGATTTACAATCCCATCGACGTGAATCTATTTTCACCGCCGACCGATAGCCTGAGCCGAATTCATCGCGAGAGAAACATCGTCCATATCAGCAACTTTCGGCCGGTCAAACGGATCAACGACGTGATCCTCGCGTTTGATCTCATTGCGGCGGCGACGCCGGCGAAACTGCTGTTTATCGGAGAAGGGCCGGATCGTTCGGCGGCGGATTTGTTGGTGGGACGCCTGGGATTGAAGGAGAAAGTCTCGTTTTTGGGACCACAAGTGGATGTGGCCGAGACGCTCAAACGGGCGGATTTGCTGCTCTCCACCTCGGAAATGGAATCCTTTGGTCTGACGCTGGCGGAAGCGATGGCCAGTGAAGTGCCGGTGGTGGCGACGTGCGTCGGCGGCGTGCCGGAAGTGGTGGAAGACGGGGTGACGGGATATCTGGCGCCGATGGGATGTGTGCAGGGGCTGGCGGAAGCGGCGATTCGAATCCTGACGTGTCCGGATTTACAGTCGCGCATGGGCAAAGCCGGGCGACAGCGCGTTTTACAGAAATTTCAATCCGACAGGATTACAACGCAATACGAACAGCTGTATGAAGAAGTGTTGAATGCAAAAGAAGAAGATTGTATGCACAAAGCCTTGCGTGAATTGCACCTTTCCGAAAAAACGACGGAAACAATGGACCAATCCTAAACACGGCAAACTGCCCCTCCTTATTTTTGCTTCCCGCCTTTATAATGCAGGCTGTCCTTACATTACGGATGGAGTTGAATTGGCGACGATGCTTAAACCCCTGTTTTTCCTGCTGGCTCTATTCATTGTTTTCTGCCCTGGTTTATCAGCATGGGCGGCGTTGCCGCGCAGCGATGTTCTCTATGACGGCGACTCGCTTTATCATCACATTCGCGTGACGGAAACGGGCGGATACCGCTATCTCTCTTTCGACCGCACGCGCGGATCGCAAAGCGCGACGAATATCAAGGATCCTTACGAATTGAAGTTTCCCTACACGCGCGCCATGTTCCTTTCGCTGGCGTTTCTGGACCGTCTGCCTGAACAAGTTCTGTTTGTCGGGCTTGGCGGCGGATCCATGCCGAAAGTGATGGGAAAAAATCTGCCCGACGTGCGGATGGATATCGCCGAAATCGACGCCGACGTAGTGAAAGTGGCCAAACGGTTCTTTTTCTACGAGCCGACCGAGAAAACCCGCGTTTTTATTCAGGACGGGCGGCAATTTCTGCGTCGGAACCAGAACCAATACGACATTATTTTTCTCGACGCGTATAACAACGACGCGGTTCCGTTCCATTTGACCACGAAGGAGTTTTTTGAGATCGTCAAACAACGATTGAAACCGGACGGGATTGCGGTGGCCAACGTGTGGGGACCGCGCAGCAACGAATTTTATACTTCGCAGGTGAAAACCTATCAAACGGTTTTCACAAAACTCTTTTTGCTCGACGCGATTACCTCGAATAATTACATTTTTATTGCGACCGCAAACAACCAGGAGATGACGCAGATGGAATTGAACCGCCGCGCGGGGATCCTGAAGGAAAAAGTACCGTTTCCCTTTTCAATTCGTGAGTTTGTGCGTACGTTTGAAGATTTGACCACAATGGAAGTGAATGCGGATGTCCTGCTCGACGATTTCGCGCCGGTCGAGTTGCTGCGTTCGCGGAGGACCGATACAAATTGATTGCTTGCATCGTTTTTTTATCCGGCAGTATCGTGATGTCGTTCGAAATTTTGGGCAGCCGTGTGCTCGCGCCGTATTTCGGGAATACGGTTTTCGTATGGGGCAGTTTGATCAGCGTGTTTCTCAGCGGATTGACGATGGGGTACTGGATCGGCGGCAAATTGGCGGATTGGAAAGCGTCTTACGCCCTGTTCGCCGGATTGTTGGCGATTCCCGGCGTTATGCTCTGCCTGTTTCCGTTATACAGCGACGTCATCAACGATTGGGTGTTCGACCGGCAATTCGAAATGCGGATCGAAGCGCTGATCGCGTCCCTGTTTCTCTTTTTCATTCCCTCGATTTTTTTGGGCGCGGTCAGCCCCTACGCCATCAAACTCCGCGTCCATGATTTGGCCTGGCTGGGAACCGGCGTGGGGAATCTCTACGCGATATCCTCGCTGGGCAGCATCTTCGGCACGCTGTTGACCACATTTTATCTTATTACGGAAATCGGCGTCAAAAAAATCATCGTCTGGGAAGGCGTGATTTTATTACTCGCCGCCGCGTGTTTGTGGATTGTGGATGCGAAATCAGTGAGAATGGCAATTCCGGTTTCCCCATCCGCCGAGACGCCAACGGATCCGGTTGTCGATTGAGAACGGAGGCCAAGTTCAACGGCTCAGGAACAAGTCTCAACCATCTTCTCAGCGAGAGGGATGCCGCGCCGGAAGAAGAATGACGGCAATCCGTTCAATGGCGGATACAATTGTTGGATTCAAACTTCTCCTCCCGTTCGTGGAACCTATTCACCGGAATCCGCATCCGTCTTCCCAAAAGCCTTCATCGAATTGGCGACAAACTCATCGATGCGCGAAATGCGATGTTCCGCCGATTGCTTTCGCTATCATTCGATTGCCTTCTTTCTGATGCAATCGTTATATTATTTCTCGTACCTCATTCATATGGATCCTTTTCATTCTTTCCTCCTTATCTCATGATAGGGAGACTTTGACCTCTCCGGTCTCTCTTTCCAGAGCAACCTACACAGGTCATATCGGGTGACCATAGGGGGGGGCGCACAGGCTGATCATAGAGGGATAAACTGGGTGACTCCTGGTTGGTCAGACTAGCGCGGCGGTTGACAGCGGCGGATTTCCACCCAGCGCCCTTTCGACACTTGAGCGTAGGGAGAAGGTGAATTTCTACCTCATTGGATGATTCGAATTGAGAGTAAATTGACCGGCAGGGGCGGCAGCAGGAACGGCGCCCATGCCCCTATGCAAGTCGATTACCGCACAAAGAAAAATCCGTCCTTCACTTTCCCGCAAACGGGATCGGAAAGACCATCTACGGAATGGGTTCATACAAAAAGTAATTCATCAGGGGCGAATCATAACGGCGCTTCAATTGATAGCGACTCCGTATTCCCTCAATCATCTCCGTCGTAAACCGTTCGCGATCCCAATTGGGTGCGAATAAGTCGAAATGGAGAAGAATGCGGGGAAATTCGCGGGATTGCACCCGTTTCAACAAGGGCGTTTGATCCCACAATCCCTGTTGCGCCAATTGCGTGCAGATAAAAGGATCGAGAACGGGAGGATGTCCCGCCATCAGCGGAATCCCGGCCAGATCGGATAAAATCGCGCCCTCGACGCGCCGCAGTTCGTTCTTGACGAGCGTCGCGACGGCTTCCGCCTCCCGCGTCGGCGTTCGCGACCATGCAATGCGATTGAGCGGCCAATGCAGCGTCGCGCCGAGTTGAAACAGGGAAACGAGAAGAAAAAAGAGGAGCGGCGCGGAAGCCTGGCGGTGATCGACGGAATTGTTTTTCTCGGCATGTTCCACGAAAGAATTGTATAAGAAACCAATTCCGACGGAAGTCGCCGCGACCAGCGATAAAAGATAGTTCGGCGCGGAGCCGATCTTGCCGCACAATCCCGCTTCCCCGATGGCAAACATCGTAAACCAAAATAAAAGCGCTGATACTCCTCCTGCGCGTTCCTCTTTCTTCCCGATGCCCACATTCCATCCTGCAACCAGAATCAAAAGCGGGACCACGCCCCACACGGTGTACGTGGAAATCCAATGAAAGGTATAAATCCACAAGTCGCTGAACCGATACGTGTTCGCATTGTACAAAATCAAATGAGCAAAGGCCCTGCCGTGGCTAAGGAGGATCAACAATCCCAACACGACGATTCCAATCCCTGCGAGAAGAGCGAGAAAGGAATACGCCGTTTTCCGGTTGCGTGAAAACAGAACAAAAAAGACGGCCAGCGGCGCGGCGAAAAGCGTTTGCCGGGTTGACAGCGCCAATACAAAAAACGGAAGCGCGCGTTTCCACGAGTTTGTTTTCTCGAACAGCGCCAGACCGGCGATGGAAAAGAAAATCCCCACCGCATCCACCCGCCCCAGCGCCCCCCAATCATATACATGGTAAAACGAGAGAAACACGAGAGCGCCGAGCAGCCCCGCCGACCATCGTTGTACGAGTAGAGCAATCCAAAATCCGATCCATCCGGCGGTAAGGCAAGTCGAAAGCAAGGAAAGATAACGCGGCCAATGAAAATTCGGTTCGAAAAAGTGAAATCCCGTCGCCAGGAGCAGCGAATACAGCGGCGGATAATTATCCACCAAATACGGCGGCTCCTCCAACGGCAAATAAAGCGACTCCCCATTCGCCAGACGCATGCCCTGATAAACCAAATACGCCTCGCTGTTGTCCACGTCGAAAGGATATTGCGCCAATCGCATGCCGTGATGAAGAAAAAGCAGGGCATACAGGCCGCACCAGCCATACAGCAAAATCGTCAACAGTCGTAAAATTGACGATGGAATGTGTGATTCGCTCGATCCGTTCACGTTTTGGCCGCCCAGCGAATTTTCAGTAATGTCATGATCCATCGCAAGATGATTCCAATCGTAATTTTTGACGAACCGTGTTTGCGTTCGACATAGCGGATGGGAACTTCCACGATTCGCGCGTTTAAACGCTTGACATAATAGAGCGTTTCTTCCACAATCGACGGTCCCGGCGAAATCATCCCTTCCCACGGCAGCTGCGCGAGAACTTCTCGCCGATAGATGCGATACCCGGACGTCGGATCCGAGAAACGCAGACCTAAAATCAAAATGCTCAGCCAACGCGCCGTCGCGCTGTTCAAGGTTCGCAGCCAGCCGAAATTTTCCGCCTTGCCGCCGGCAATGTAGCGGGAGCCGATAACCACATCCGCCTGTTCGGCGGCTTGCAGCAATCGCGGAATCTCTTCCGGTTCGTGCGACAAATCCGCATCCATCTCGACGACAAAATCGCAGTCTGTTTTTGCCGCTTCCGATAATCCCACGATCCCCGCGAGACCTCGTCCCCGCGGTCCGTCGCGGTGGATTACTCGGATTCGTCCCGCATGGGCGGCGGCCAATTGCTCCGCCGCATCACCGGTTCCATCCGGCGACGAATCATCCACGATGAGAATCGATAGATCGAGTCCCAGCGCCATCAGGCGCTCCACCATGACCGGAAGATTCGCCCGTTCGTTATAGGTTGGGAGAAATACTGTGATTTTTTGGCTCATTCTTGTTCGTTCCACTCCATTTCGCTACTATAATTCTTCTTTGCATGTGGTTAAAGAAAAGGGTAACGCGTAATGAACGGATTCGCAAAGTATTGGTTCGCCGCCATCGTCCTTTTGGTTGTCGTTTTCACATCCTGTTCGAAAAAACAGGACCTGGCGCTGATCGCCGTGATCAAGGGCAATCCTGTCTACATCGATGAGTTGGAATTGCTCGGCCGTTTGGCGACGCCCAAGGCCGGGCTCGATTTCGACAGCGAGGCGGGGCAGCGGCATTATCGCCAAATCGCGCCGAATTTATATAATACTCTGATCGATATTTATGTGATGAAGTATGCCGCCGAAGACGAAGGTTTCCAATCCTCGCCGGATGAGGTGGAAACGGAATTTCAGACGCTCAAGGACGCCTTGACGCAGCAGGGGCAGTACGAAAAATTTACCAAATCGCTGGGGCTGACGGAAAAGCGCTTTCGCGAGACCATCGGCGATCAATTGGCGATGGAAGCGTTTCAGCTGCAAAAAATGAACGAGGCGAAATATGAGCCGAGCGAGAAGGAAATCGAGGAATATTATTATCAAAATCACGCGCAATTCCGTTATCCGCGGCGAATTCGGGTGAGTCATATTTTCGTTTTGGCCAATCCGGATGCGGGCGACGACGCGATGGCGAAAGCAAAACAGAAAACCGAACAGTTGCGCAAAATGATCGGCAACGAACCGTCGAAAACATTTTCCGGGCTTGCCCGCCAATATTCTGAGGAGCAAGGCACGGCATCGCGCGGCGGCGATCTCGGATTCATCGACCGCGATCATCCCCATCTGTTTGATTTTTTCCGTCAAGCTGCTTTTTCTCTCAAAGAAGGGGAAATCAGCGACGCGATCGCAGCGCCGAACGGCTATCATATCATTTGGTGCACGGATCATGAAGAATCCCTGGAGGAGGCGCGCGAAGAAATCAAGAAGATGCTGATCAACCAGGCCATGAATACCCATTTCAACGAATGGCTGGAACAGGCGCGGGAAAAATACAACATCGAACGCCTTTTCGATCCGGTAAAATTCGAAGTCCTGGAAACACGCGCGGAAGAAAGCTGATGGCCGATCAACTCGACAAAGTCAAACAATTGATTCAAGCCTTTTCGCAAAAGGGCTCATCGCCGGGCGGATTGACGGCGCTTGTGCAGATGTTGAATCAGCTGGACCGTAAAACGGAAAAACATATTCTCGCCACATTGAAACAACAGAATCCCAAATTGGCGGACGAATTAAGCGATATTTATTTTACATTCGAGGATCTTGTCAATCTTAACGATTCGGTATTAAAAAAAGCATTGCTGGAAGTGCATCGCGCCACTCTCGCGCTGGCGTTGAAAGGAACCGCCGAACCGATCCGCCTGAAAGTGTTTCAAAATCTCTCGGAACGGACGGTTCGGATGATCCGGGACGATATGGAACTCATGGGACCCAAACCGGTTTCACTGATCGAAGCGGCGCAACGGGAAGTGACCACGGTGCTTCGCCGCTGGCGAAATGTCATTTTATAAGAACGTATAAAATCATACAAATCTAATTGTGCAGGAGATCGATCCATGGAAAATGTCTTGAAAACCATCACGCGGCAGGCCAATCTCGACCGCATACTCTTTACGCCGGCTCTCAAAAAACTCTATTTCAACATGGCCGTCGCCTCGGGAGGACTGACGCAATTCAAACACACGGAAAACAGCCGAAACGGTTTGAAATTCGCGGCGGATAAAGCGGATGACAACAAACACACACTGCTCTTTTGCGCCGCGCATGAATTGATCGAGGGGTATGCGCAAATTTTCGAGATCGCACAGAAAATGCTGCCCGTCATCGTCATGGCGGTGCGGGAGGAGACGCCGCAGGAAGTCGACCAGAATTGGTCGTATATGCAGCTGGGAGAGATCGGCTGGCTGGTTTTTTATACGCATACCCTGCAGGAAATTTACGACCACCTGGTTTTGGCGTACATCCTGTTCGAAGTGCGCAAGATTCCCGTTCCCATCATGCTGCTGCAATCCACGACGAACATCGCCGCTTCCGACTCGTTCACGCCGATCGAGAATCTCAACCTTGGACACACGCTGGCGGGATTGCAATCGTCGCGCGCGGGCAAGGA
>QZKN01000164.1 GCA_003598175.1 Candidatus Omnitrophota bacterium | reverse complement strand
AGGTTAGTCGGGTGATAGAAATTACCAGATGGTGGAGGTTCCGGTCAATTTTTCCACGGAAATTTGAAACAGATCAATTCGGAAACGCGCAAAAAAGCCCAATTTCCTTAAGAAATATCGTATTGTACTCAATTTCCGGATGAACCACAAAGCCTCTCCCGCTCTTGAGTAATGGTGAATTGAATTCCTCCCTTCCCAAAGTCGGTTTTCATATATTTATAGTCTCGGATTCCCAATCCATGATATAATAAACTCGTGGACATGCTTGCTCTCCTTTTTTTCTATCTTTGATCAGTCACCTCTCTTTTTTGGAAGGTACGGAGCCAATTTCCGGATGAACCTATTTTTTTCATCTTTTTTTGTGGAGGCTAAAAGATTACATTTCATGAACCAAGGTTATGATTCTTTACCAACCGGAATTTCAAATCAAATTACGTCATAACCGATTTTCAAAAAATCGCATCATCCCCTCCAAATCCATCTCATGCCCGCCCGCATGCACATCCATTTCCACATTCTCGAAGGCCCCCAAATCCTCATAAATCTGCCGCACTTCCTCCATCGCCGCCTGCGCCAACGCCGGATAAAACATCTTCGGCCCTTCCTTCAATCCATTCTGGCACTGCAGCGCCCGCGGCGCGATCAGGGAATAGATGTCCGGAAAATCCACCAATTCCCGCAATCCGTCGAATTTCCAGCACATGCAATGATTCTGTTCCATCTGATCCATCATCGTCAAAAAGCCGGAGCTGACAACCGCCTGCACGCGCTCGTCCATCGCCCCCAGCCACATCGCCATCTCCCCACCCAGCGACAAGCCCGCGCAACCGATTCGATGTTTATCCACGCGCGGAAGAGACTGCAGCACATCCACGCAACGAATTACGTTCCACAAACGTTCCCCCATCAACAACCGGCCTTCTTCATAGACTTCATGTTGCCCGACGTCGCACGAGATGGTCACGACGTCCTTCTCCGCCAATTTTGCGGCGAATCCTTTATAAACCGAGTCCACGTCATATACGCTTCTACGGTCGCCGCCGTGTCCGTGAATGCACACCACCGCCGGATACGCGTCCAAATCCGATTTGGGAATCGATACCATAATGTCGATCGTCCGGTCCACCGTCGATTGAATTTCCATTTCCGACAGCACATATGTTTTATGGTCTTCCGTCGAACGAATTTTCGGATTCAGCGCGATCTTCGCAGAGAGCAGGTCATCCAATTTCAACAATTGAAACAGTCTTTCCCGCATTTCCGCTTGCCATTGCATCGCTTCGGCTTTTGATCGCTGTGTATATTTCATACTCCGCAGGTTCACGGCTTGCTCTTCATTGCCGCCGCAAAATTCAGAAAAACAAACAATAAAAACTACAATCACGAAAATAAATCCTGTAATTTTCATTCGTACCCCTCGTATGCAATCATTTGGTTTTAGGGTATTGTACACTATCGTTCCGGACTCCCCCATCCTATCCAGGAGCATCCTCGTTGTTTCACCGATCCAATGTTTTTTTTTGCGGAGTTGCATTTACGGGCCAAAGCGATAAATATCACCATAGCTGATCAATCCGTTGCTGGAACTGTACACGATAAATCCGGCGGCGCCGGGATGGCCGATCGAGGTTACATAACTCCCCTCCACCCCTTGCAAATTATCCGGACCGAGAGAATCCAGACAATACCGGAAAGAACCAGGCAAATCGACGCCCCGATAATGGGAGCCGACAATGAACCAGGCCACCCCCTCGGCATGAGGATCGAAATATCCATACCGCCGCTTCGTGATTCCATCCGCATCGGCCTCACCCTCTTTACGAAACGGATCCCAAACGCTCTCGGCGGAAGAAATATAAGAGACCGGCGTCGAAAGGGCATTCAAATCACAGGCGCTTTTTCCAATTTGTGTTATTGAGCGATTTAAAATACATGGATAGAGGTTATAATTAGGAACGTTGGTCGAAATCCGACAGTCAGTTCATTCTGCAAAGGAACGGAATCATGAAAAAACTGTTTGAAGAAAAGTCCAAACGTCGCAGAGGCCGTCCGGCCGGATCAACGAATTACAACAATTGGAAACCGTTTGAGGTGACGGTATCCACGCTGTCCGAATCGGAAAAAAAAGCAATCATTGACGACGCGTGGAAACTCGGATTGTTGTATGAACGCAATTATGACGATATCTAAGTTCAACGCCGAGTCTTCCCATGAGCGCGAAATGGTTTTTGAATAATGCCGTAATGTATTGGATCGCGTTGCTGTTTATCGCCGGCCTGATGGGATTGGTGACGTGGTTGGTGGTCTATATGACGCGATAGGCGCGCGAAAACCAAAATCGGCGGTTCCTGCAAAATGGAAACGAGGCATTCTCCCATTCGGCCTTGCAGAAAAGAGAATGGTTTGGCTGTTTACCATTCATCGTCAGTAGGAAAAATACTCCGGTGTTTCACTCCCTGCCGTTTTTCCGCCATCCAGTCCTGCACGGTTTCCCGCCAGTTCAAATAATGTTTGGTTTGTTGGTGCGCCGTGAAATCGGCGGGTGTTTTATACACCTCATAAAGGAAAAATCTATTTTCATCGTCAATCGCGCGCAGCACGTCGAATCGCACGTTCCCCGGCTCTTTCCTCGTACCGCTTGCGTTCTTCAACGTGGCTTCGATAAAATCGTTCGCGCGCCCCGGCGCGACATGAACGGTTATACATACGACATACATAATTTCGATTCCTTTCGCCTCCGCTATCACAATCCGCCTTGCTGGATGAAGGCGATCATACCATCACTGGATGGTTTGATCCATCTCTGTCGCATCGTTCTTTGGAATCCTCAAAAATCCATTTCCCTTCACTTTACGGAATCGATACAGTGCGGGTATGATGAATAATTCCAGTCAACCTTATACATCGAGGTAAGATTATGGCTTATTTAATCGGGATTGACGTCGGCACGTCCGGCACAAAAACCGTTTTGTTCGACGCAGAAGGCCAAGCGCTCGCCGGCGTAACCGAAGAATATCCACTCCATACACCCCATCCGGGTTGGACGGAGCAGGATCCGGAAGATTGGTGGACCGCTACGGTCAATTCGATCAGTGGAGTCCTGACGAAAAGCGGCGTCTCGCCAGGCGAAATCAGGGGAATCGGCCTGTCCGGCCAGATGCACGGTTCGGTTTTCCTGGACGACCTGAACCAGGTCGTGCGTCCCGCGATTTTGTGGAACGACAGCCGCACCGCCGACGCCTGCATAGAAATCACCGAAACCATCGGGGAAAAACGCCTGCTCGAACTGGCCTCCAATCCCGCCCTCACCGGTTTTACCGCGCCCAAAGCGGTTTGGCTGAAAAAACACGAACCGGAAAATTTCCAGCGTACAAAAAAATTACTTCTGCCGAAAGATTATGTGCGCTATCGATTGACCGGAGAGATCGCGATGGAAGTATCCGACGGCGCGGGAACGCTGCTATTTAATGTGGCGCAGCGAAATTGGAGCAACGAAATATTGGATGCTCTGGGCATCCCCCGCGAATGGATGCCGCCGATATACGAATCAACCGCCGTATGCGGCGTCATTACACCCGATGTGGCCAATCGGACCGGTTTAAAGCCCGGAACTCCCGTCGTGGGCGGCGGCGCAGACAACGCCTGCGGCGCGACCGGCACCGGCGTGGTCGTCGAAGGCCGCGTTCTCTCCTCCCTCGGCACCAGCGGCGTGGTTCTCGCTCCTTCAAAAACCTGCCAGACCGATCCGCAAGGCCGGGTGCACACTTTCTGCCATTCTGTTCCCGACCGCTGGTATTTGATGGGCGTCGTTCTTTCCGCGGGAATGTCTCTGCGATGGTATCGCGACGTGATCGCGGATTCGGAGCGGACACAAGGCGAACAAGCCGGTACAGATCCGTACGATGTTCTTACCGCCCTCGCGGAACAAGCCCCGATCGGCAGCGAAGGACTCCTTTTCCTCCCCTATCTGACCGGCGAACGCACTCCCCACAAGGATCCCTACGCGCGCGGCGGCTTCATCGGCCTGACGATCCGCCACCAACGCCGCCACCTCGTTCGCGCGGTGCTGGAAGGCATCACCTTCGCCATGCGCGACTCGCTGGAAATCATCCGTTCGCTGGGCGTGGACATCAAGGAAATTCGCGCCACCGGCGGCGGCGCGAAAAGCGCGTTCTGGAGACAACTGCAAGCGGATATTTACGGCTGCGAAATCGCCGTCATCGGTTCGGATCAAGGTCCCGCCTTCGGCGCGGCGATCATGGCCGGCGTCGGAACCGGCGTGTACAAATCCATCCCCGAAGCCTGCGACGCGATCATCTCGGTTGTACAACGAACCGAACCGAATGCAGCGCGCGTGAACGAATATAACGATTATTATAATATCTACCGTTCCACGTATCCGGCGCTGCGCGAAACGTGCCATGCGCTCTCAAAAAAAGTTGCGGTTTAGATGGACAAGGATATCGACTATCATGTGAAACCGACTCCTGCGCCTCATCGAACGAGATCAACCTAGAATCCAAAAACACACACCCGACGTCGCCACCTGAATCGTCAAATTATCCATGCTGTGAAACGTCGCCGCCTCCACGATCATCGCAATGACGGCGATCAGTAAGGATACGGAAATCATGGTGACAAATGTCACGTCAAATCCCATCCCAAACAAGAGAACACAACCGAAAAACGAAGCGAGCAGCACCGCAAGACTGCCTTCCAGACTGCGCGTGGCCTTGATTCCGGTAAGGGTGGAAACCTGATATTTGTGCCGACCCCACCGCGTACCGACCGGTTCGGCCACGGCGTCCCCCCAGCCGGTGGTTATGTAGCCGACGATGGCATAGTGACCGAAGCAGATATTGCTGATCATCCCCCCCAGCGCGGTCATGCAAAAAGGGACAATGATGTAAAACCGCTCGTACGGCGCGTCACTCGGACGCGCGATGGCGCGGTAAAATCGGCTTTCGTGCCCTTTGAGAACCGCGTAGCCGACCACGAATCCTATGGACGCGCCGAACACCTGCACGCCGGGAAAACCAACCGTCAATCCGATAATCCCGGCAAGAGTAAAAATGATGAAATGAAAAATTTTGCGCGTATATCCGACCGGCAGGTTCCATGTTTCCTTCGCATACCCGGAGAACCAGCCGGCCAGGCCGCCGGCGAGTATGCCGATAGGGGATATACTCAACCAATAATAAAGCGGGGGGAAAAAGCTGGGGAAATTGAGGAAGTCGATCATTGTGGATGGAAAATATTCCCGATTTTTTTAAATTGTTTTTTTGTCGAATGGTGGATTGACAAACCGCTCAACCATTTTTGCATCGTCTGAAAATCGCTGCCATGAATTTCCGTTTGCTCGTCCTTGACGCCGTTGTCGGCCCGCAGCCAAGCGACATAATCCCGGCAGTCGCCGCGCTCATACGGAAATAAGATTCCTTCGATTCCGGCGATGAACAAAGCGAGTTGAAACGGCGCGAAGGAATAACGACAGAGTCCGAACAGCCCGTTCGTGAATCGATTATCTTTCAACGCCGGCGCAAGCAGATCGTGTAAAATGTCATTTGCCGAAGTCATGATATAAAAATGGCATCCCGCCGCGGATGCGAGAGTACCGATTTCTCGAATCGAACATTGTTGGCAACAATCGGGAATCGGATGGTCGCGACCATGAAGATTACGTTCAAAAAAGACACAATCATGATTGGCCCGCCCCGAAATGCAGGGCGGATCAAGCGGTTTGAGACAAAATCCGACGCCGACAACGAACGTTTCCCTGCCCTTCCCTGATTCCGCCGGATGGGAATCGATCCGTTCCTGAAGGGTGGTTGAAAACACGCGGCGATGCGCTTGGCGATAGCGTTGAATTCCTTTCATGGTTTTTAAAGGATGCCGGAAAACCACTTTCGAAAGAAAATTCCAGCCGTATTTTCGCGCGAGACTGCGAATGCTGAAATCCCATAGGTTCATCCGCAAAAAGTGTTTCGCATCCAACCATTCCAGGCACGTCATCTTGATTTGCGTTCTCCCTCGGCAAGATGAGTAGTAAACGAACCAGCCGATGTGATCATAACCGGTTTTTTCTCCTCCTCGACCAAAATTCCCCACCGATGGTAAAAGGGGCGCCGCAAATCGCCGGAGCATTTCCCCCCATCGAACGCCTCCAGCAAAACGTCCAGGGAAACGTAAGGATAATACGAGGAAATTAAGATTGTATGGCCATTCAATTTTTGCAGAAATGAGGCGCGTGGTATGTCAAAGCCGTGTAGAGAAAACCACGTCTTTTCCAACAGGCGAGTGATCCAAGCATCGGTATTTTGTGTCGCACACTGCGCGTCAAAATAATCGGGGAGACTGTGATCTCCATGCTTCGCCATCAATTGTTCCGCGCGCAGAATCCGCAAGGCGCGGTCCGCAAAATAAACGATCAGATATCTCACATACTCCTCCACGATTTGATCCTCAATGAACGGTTTCCCATGCAGTTTTTCCCACGCCAGACGATTCAACAATGCTGTCGTGCGGCTGCGGTAAGAAAAATCGTCGGCATATTGCTCCTCCGAAAAATGGGGCATTTCCGTTTCGGGAACATACCGCCATTCTCCCGCCGACTCCACCGGCCACTTCCAGGCCACGATGCCGCTGTGCGTTTGCGCGATCGTTGGCCCGTACAGATGCACTTCCGTTTTCCCGGAAACGGTGAATTCTTCGAATCCGGGAATGAACGATTCGTAAAACGTGACCGGCAAATTCGTATCGCTCCGAATTTGTCCGACCATCGCCACATGCGCCGCGATCAAATCTTCGTAGACAAGCAGGCCGGGACAGATGGATTCCGGATTCAAGGCGACGGGATAGGTGTCGTGATGCAGCGATCTCGTGCTCACAATATTTTTAAATAAATCATTAAGAAAGGTACAAAAACGCCGATCCTGCTTCCAGTTTTCATGCGTGGGAAATCGATCCCAATGATGGGAAAAATGCCCATACCGTTTCCCCTCCGCACTGCTCGCCATAAACGGCAAACCATGCGTGCGCGCGAACACGGCGCGAAACGCATACACCAAATCCGCGCAATCCACTCTCAAACCGGTCGGACGCAAAAAATCAGGACGAACCTCTATTTCGAGCCAATCCGAATATCGGTTTTCCCATTGCGGATTCCATGACTCGCGCGCAATCCAAACTTCGGCGGAAATTGAATTCGTGAAACATATGAAAACCAGAAGCCGGCAACAAAAAAAGATCGGCAACCGGCTTGAAAAAACACGGTTAATTCGCATCAATCAGCTCCTTCGTTGCCTCTTTTGATTCCTGTCGTAACGGATACCACGAGAGGATTTTTTCTTCGGGATGGGTATCGCCGAAGATCCATTGTCCGGCTTTTTCGTCCCAACGCATTCCCCATCGCTGCTCCGCGGAAGCATAGGCGCCCGAGGAAATCCATCGCTGGTCCACGGTAATAAATAGATAATACAAATTTGTCGCGGGAAGGCGAGGTGAAAGTGAGATCGGGATGGATTGTAAAGCCTGGAAAAACGCTTCTCGTGGGATTTCGTATTCGTCCAATCCCGCCCAAATCTGCCGAATCAATAGGCGCAAGCGTTCGTCGCGGGAATCGGTGCTGTAATTGTAATCAAATTGTTCCGAACGATATCCCGGCTGATGTCGCCGCAGGATTGTTTCCGCCTGGTTGACCAGATGAAGTCGAAATTGGATTTCCGTCCTGAAATAGTCGACCAATTCCTGAATGGAATCCTCTTGCGTTAGTTTCTTTCCTGCGACGGATTCTTTCACCACTCGGTTCAGCGCTTTGCTGAGTTGGGTTCGATAAGGAAACGATGCGTCATAAATATCCAGCGAATAATGAGGCATCCTTTCGTCCGGGATGTAACGCCATTTGCCGTTGTCGGAAATCGGCCAGTTCCAGCGAACGATCCCGCTGTGTTTTCGCGGCACTCCCGGCGAATAAATATAGACATTGGTCGTGGTGGACAGTTTGAATCGCACCGCCGGCGGAACGGACGACTCGAAAAAAAGCACGGGGATGATCTGATCGGGATTGACTCGTCCGACAAAACAAGCGTGACTGGCAATGATGTTTTCATACACGACCAATCCCGGCTTTACCGTCGCCGCATTCAGACAAACCGGATAAGCGTCATGTGGATAGGATTTGGTGGTGACATGGCTGATCAATTGAATCAGGAAAGCGCGAAAACGCTTGTCGTTTCGCCAATCGTTGGCGGCGGCGATTTCATCCCACGAATTGGAATAATGCCCGATCTTCACCCCATGCAAATCGCTGGCCAGAAACGGCAAGTGATGAATGCGCGAAAAAATCGCCCGCACGACGTAACACAGATCCGCGCAATCGACAGCCAAACGTACTGGAACAAGCAGGTTTTCATCGACTTCGTCGGCGATCCATTGCGCATAACGCTCTTCCCACGCCTCGGTCCATGTGTCTTTCGCGTTCCAAACGGACGCCGACGAGGGCCCCGCAAAAAACGGAATCACTATTACGATGCAAATCCAACAAATACGTTTTATCAACCAAACCATTCCACTCACTGCGTTCATTTTGCACGCCTGTCTGTATAATGGCGAACAAACCTTTTATCATGATCGGAAAACAACAAACAATTCATTATCATAGATACGATGGATAAAAATCCAAAGTCGAACGTTGTAAACTGTTCACTGCGGAAGAGAGGCGCATCCATAAATCGAAAACCAAAACGAGGTGTTTCATGAATCAATTCAAGTGCGCGCAATGCCAATCCACCTATTCCCTGCGAGAAATCCGCTGGAAGTGCGATTGCGGATCGGTGTTGGACATCGAGTGCGAAGTCCAATTTCGTGTCGACGATTGGAAGAATCGTTTCCCCACCTTATGGCGTTATCGGGAAGCGATTCCAATCGATAACGAGGAAGCGATCGTGTCGTTTCACGAAGGATTTACTCCTCTGTTGCCCTTTTCCGTCGGAAACCGTCAAATTTACGTAAAGTTGGAATATCTGTTTCCGTCCGGTTCGTTCAAGGATCGCGGCGCTTCCGTTCTGGTCAGCAAAGTGAAGGAATTGGGAATACAAAAAGTCGTCATCGATTCGTCGGGCAACGCCGGATGCGCCGTCTCGACCTATTGCGCCCGCGCCGGCATCGCCTGCGACGTGTACGTGCCGGAACATGCGTCCCCCGCAAAATTGAAACAAATCCAAACCGTCGGCGCGAACGTCTGCACGGTTCCGGGGCCTCGCGACGAAGCGGCGAAGGCGGTGCTCAAGGCGGCGGAAAGCGAATTTTACGCAGGCCATACGTGGAACCCGTTTTTTTATCAAGGCACGAAAACGATCGCGTTCGAAGTATGGGAACAACTCGGATATCGCGCGCCGGATGCGCTGCTTTTCCCCACCGGCAGCGGTTCGTTTTTGATCGGCGCGTATTTGGGATTCCGCGATTTACACTCCCTGAACCTGATCGAGAAACTACCGCGCTTGATCGCCGTACAGACGGAACGCTGCGCGCCATTGTATAAAATGTTTCACGAAAATTTGACGGAAGTCCCCACTGTTTCACCACAAAAAACCATTGCGGAAGGCATCGCCGTCGCCTCGCCCGCGCGGGCAAAACAAATTGTTCAATATGTGCGCGAAACGAATGGAACCGTAGTAAAGGTGTCGGAAGAAGAAATACGACGTTGTACACAAAAACTGTGTCGCAACGGCTTTTTTGTGGAACCGACGTCCGCCGCGGCGATTGCCGGTCTCGCTCAGTATGACGGACCCACCCAGGATGTGATCGTGGTTCCGCTGACCGGACATGGATTAAAATCGAGTGTGTAATTGGAGGATACTTCGATAACACTGTTTTTTGATATTCCGGGAACGATGCGACAAAATCCACCGCGCGCCTCCGTTTCGTAACAAGTCAGCCACCTTAAATGAAAAAATAGCAAGAAAATAACAGAATGTGTAGTTTCCCCCTTTACAAGACTCTCCCGGCCAGATTTAACCGTAAATTTAGTATACAAGATGGAATGCTATTGAGGGAATCATACCCAGTGAAGCGATCCGAAAGCCGGTGCAAACTCTCCTGAGGCAAAATGCGCCGGTTTCGGAAAACGATATTCGACAAGTCGTCCAGGCGCTGATGCCAAAAGGCGGAATCGGCGCTGTGATCCGGAAGACGGCGAGTCGCTGCTGAAACGGTGGTATTTCTGTGCGACCCGCAGTCGCATACAGCCGATTATCAAATTAACCAAAACCGTGAACCAGGAAAATAATTGAAAACGACAAGTGGAGATTGAAGAAAAATCTAGTTTACAAAGTATATTTTTCAGGAAATGGGAAATAGCCCGATTCGACTCACTCCACGTTTCCTGTCCATTCCAACACCGCCAAAACCGGCAGGTGATCGGAGGCGACGCGCTCTTCGATGTTTTTCACTTCCACGACTTGCCACGGATCGTTAGGCCGTAACAAAATATAGTCGATTCGCGAGATGGTTTTCGTCGCATCGATCCAACGCTTGTCGAGCAATTCCTGCATCGTGCTGCTGCCCGTACGCGAATTCAAATCGCCGGCGAGGATGACCGGCATCTCGCCGGTTTCCGGCAAAAGCGAGTTGATTTGCCTCGCCTGATCCGTGCGCAGTTCCTCGCTCTGATGGCAGAGATGCGTTCCGGCAAACAAAAATTCGGGGAGGCCGTTATCGGGTTTGATCTGCGCGACGAGCGCCGTCCGCGGTTCGCGACCGGTGGTAAACGGCAGCGGATGGAATTTCGCTTCGCCGATGGGAAAACGAGAAAGGATCGCTTCGCCGTATTCTCCGCCGGAATAATACATCGCGCGCCCGTACGCCGAGTTCATGCCGGTCAATTTGCCCAATAATTCCGCCTGATCGACGCCGGAAGCCCGCTGGGTTTTGCGATCCACTTCCTGCACGGCGACCACGTCCGGTTTTTCGGAAAGAATCACCTTCGCCAGTCGCTCGTAATCAAATCGGCCGTCCATGCCTTCGCCGTGATGAATGTTGTAGGTGAGGACGCGCAATTGTAGGAGCTGCCGGGAGTCAGCCGATCCGCTAAAGATAACAATCAGGGCCAAAACAAGCAAGAAAAAAATTCGGTTGATTTTCATATCTTCTCCTTTTCAACATAAAATGTTACATCTTTTAAAAAATTAATTAAAACAAACCGCGACAGCGAGAACGCCTGTTCCACCCGCGGGGATGAACGGCAGATGTCGGATTGTCAAACCGCAGATCGGATTAGTCGTCCCATTGTAGCATGCGTATCCGTTCAACGGCATTGAAAACGAGGATGGCATCCGATTTCCCTCGCCTGTTCTGCGACAACCGCGCAAGGTCTGCGATGGAATCCACCCGTTCTTCGCCCATCCGCAGAATCACATCTCCCGCTTGAAAACCTGCCTCTGCGGCTTTGCTGCCGCTGGGAACGTTCATGACCAGCACGCCGATCTCCCTGCCGATTCCGGCAGCCGATTTTTCACTTTCCCCGATCAGGTTTTTTACGGTTGCGCCCAGCCATTGCATTGGTGTGGAATCGCGGCTCGAATGGATCGCAGGTTCGGTTTTTACGGACTTGTATGACCGCGGCTTGTGATTCAATTCCTCTGAAAAAGCGGGTTTCATCACGCCAAATTGATTCATGGCGAAGTTTTTGAAACCCAGTTTGAGCGCGGGAGAATCCGGACTTACGCGATAATCTCCGTTTTCCGCATCAACAAACATGGGATCGGCAAATAAGGAATGGCGATCCAATCCTTTCGCCTGCCACTGCTCGAAATTCATGTCGGAGTCAACGCCGGTAATCGTAATATCGCCATGATCGTTATAAAAAAGATTAAAATCAAATTCTTTCGCACAATGCGGATTGGCGCGTATGAATTGATACGGTTTTTCGCTGACGAAAATGTTGTGAGAGATAACATCATCGCAATCGGGAAACCAGATATGAAAACCACCGAATCCGTCAATGATGATGTTGTTTTCCACCCGCCGAAAAAATCCCTCGCGTAGTTTCACACCCATGCCCAAACAAAGATTATCATATACGCGATAGTTGCTGGAGCCGTCGTCGAGATCGATCCCCCACGAATGGCCGCCGGCATGGGCAAAACGGTTGTTGCGAATGTGCGTGGTTTTATAATTGTCCAACAGACAGCGTTCTTTGGCGAAGGGCTCGATATCCCGCCCACCGTTGTAAGACGTTTTCCAATAGCGGTCGCGTCCCCAGCTGTTGAAGGGACCGTGATCGCCGCTTTCGCGAACCGTGTCGAACGCGTCGTTGTATTCGATCACGTGCCCGCCCCAACAACCGTCGTTGATGCAGATCGCGGCGCGTGGGACGTCATAAATCGTGTTGTGGCTGACCGTGATTTCTTCCGCCATGGAAATGAAAACGCCCGCCGTTTGTTTGCCGACGCGCCCGAGTTGATGCATGAGATTGTTATGAACCATGCAGAAAGCCGGATACTCCCTGCTTCGCGGTCCCGGCAACAGATCAATTTCATCCTGCGGCAACGTATGACTGTATTCAACGGCAGGACTCCGCACGGCGTTGCTATCGCCGACCAGACACACCGCGCTTTCACCCAGACGCGTGAATCGGTTCCCTTCTACAGAAATCCGGCGATTGTAGCGGCTGATAAATACTCCGTTGCCTCCCAAATCCGCAAACACGCAATCTGCGATTTTGCAATCTTCGGCATTTTCCAGTCGGACCGCGCCCAGCCGCGCAATCGACCAGTCGCCTCGCAGCAATCGTTCATACGGCTCCATAAAAACACGTTTTGTGTGCTGGAAATGGAGCCCTTTTATCTGAATATGCTTGACCGGTTCTTTTTGTGAACCAGTGAAAATAACAAGTTCTTTCAAACCCGCCGCGATAATCGCCGCGTGGTTCAAATCGTCGTCAGGCAATGGATTGGCATACAACACTTTTTTCTTTTGATCGTAAAACCACTCGCCCGGCGCATCCAATTCCTCAAAAATATTTTCGACAAACAAATAGTCTTTGTGAAAGCCGCCGCGAAAGAAGGGATCGAAGTCGCCGCCGCGGTTTTCCTGCCAACCGCCCTGCAATGTGAATGCCCCCGTTGCTTCAACTCCCACGATGCGATAATGTTTGCTTCCCCACATCGCTTCGTGCAACGCGTGCAGGTACCCGCCGATCGGATCGGACCAGCGTTGAACTCGCTCCGGCGCGATGGCGTCGCCTGACGTACCTCCGAAAAATTTGGCGACGGGGTCGAAATTGGGAAAGCGCGCCATGCGATAGCAGTTTGCGTTGACAAAGAGTTGGTCGATTTCCAGGTCATAATCCACCGCCGCCTTCATTATTCCGTCGCGGTGGATTTCCCAATGTAGATTCAACGTGGTTCCACCGCTGATGATCGGAATTTCACCTGTATACGCTGTAAATTCAACCGGAAGCATTTCCCAACCGGAATCCTCCGCGGTAAAAACGAGCGGTTCCTTCAAACAATACTTTCCCCCGCGCAAATAAACCGTCAGGGATTCTTGATTTGAACGTTTCGCAGCTCGCACTGCGTCTTGCGCTTTTTGTAAGGTTGCATAAGGCGCATCCTGTGTTCCCGGATGGTAGTCGTTTCCATCCGGTGAAACATAAAAATCCACCGAGTTGCCGGCCGACAACGCAAGGAAACTCCATAGGCAAACATAGAAAAATTCTTTTATCATTTTTACGAACATCCGTTTATTCGAATAACGACAATTCCAGCGAATCCTGTTTCTCGTCGATAAAATATAGATCGAATTTGAATCGACTCAAACCGCCGGCAATATCCTACCAGCGGATTTCGAGTTACTATGTATTTAAAAGCGAGAAGAGATGGGAGCGGAGAATGAATTTGCCGGTGCGGATACATACACACCGGCAATCGTTGTCAAGTGGATCAAGTGGTTTGATCCGGCAATGAAAACAAGTGTGGATGGATCGAGAAACGCGATCCATCCGACACTCTGCAAACGAGAATCAGAACAGCGACCAATCCGGAACGGAAACCGGTTGAAGATACGACGAGTACAATCCGAAAATATGACCGATACTCAAGCCCGGTTCGGCAAATTCGGCTTCCAGGTTGCAATCGATAACCACGTCCATTTCATCAACGTAATTACCATTTTTCTCAAACTAGACGACGACGCTCCAGGCGTTTGAATGACCGCTGGTCATGATCAAATCCAGCGTGTTGTCTCCATCGATGTCGGCATGGCATACCCCTTCCGCGCCATGGCCCGGTGTGCCGACCCACAGTTCTTTCAAACTGGTGGCCCATTGGTTCGCGGACAGCCGTTCGATCATTTGAATGGCGCAGGAGGCGGGACTGTCACCATAAAACATTTCGCCGACGATGAAGTCCATATCGCCGTCGCCGTCGAAATCACAGACTGTCAATCCGGTGATTCCACCATTGTTGGGGTATTTTCCGCCCCAATCCAAACGGCGGGAAAACACCAGCTTTTTCTCGCCTTGCGCCGTAAGAGTGCCATCCACGTTGAGTGTGTAGGCCTGATCAAATATGTCGCACATCATGCTATGTGGGCCGGCGGCGTCGTTGTCTTCGACCCAGGCGATGTGAATTTCATCTCCATCGTAATAGATATCCACGCCCAATGGGCTGATGTCAGCGGGTGTGGTAAACAACGGCGGTTGCACCAATTCCCATTCGCTGTCCGCATTCAGTCTGCGGTGCTGGAATTCGGTTCCCAGGCTGGGAAAATGGCCCGAACCTTTAGACACGGTCAAAATTGCGCTTAAATCGGTTCTTCCGCGAAACATGATCATATCCATGCCCATATCATAGACATTGGCGGCGTATGGTTCTCCGGCGATTTCCGGTGGAATGACCAATTGCTTTTCCAAAAAATACCCCATTTCTCTTTCGTCATAGGTCCATTGATAAATTTCGTAGCCGGTGTCGGGACTGCCGTTATCCCAATCCGTGGTCCAGACCTTCAATCCATTTTTCACGCCGTCCTGGCAGATTCCGGTTCCGGCGAGACACACGAGAGCCATGAAGGCAAACAAAAATTTTCGAAACATGGTAGTACCCCTTTCCTGAAAATAGATATCGGATCGTTCGATTCGATCATCGCCTTCATCATAAGGAGATTATAACGCCTGTCTATGAGGGGAATCCACTGTTTTTTAGAGAAAAAGCCCTTGGTTGCAAAACAGTGGGAATAAGATGGGGGATGAGTGATCAATCCTCGAGAGAGGAGAGTCCTTCGCGCACGGCAAATTTGGTCAATTGGGCAATCGAGCGGAGTTTCAATTTGTCCATCAGATTTTGTCGGTGGCCCTCGACGGTTTTTTCGCTGATATTCATGGAGGCGGCGATTTCTTTCGTAGTCAGCCCTTCCGCGATGAGTTGCAGCACTTCCCGTTCGCGGGGAGTCAGACATCCGATTCCGTTTTCCTGTTGGGGAAGCCGATCGACAAACTCCTTGACCACGATATCGGTGATTCCCGGGCTGAGATAGATTTTTCCCTGCGAAACGCAATGAATGGCGTTTACCACCTCCGTCACGGCGCGGTTCTTGAGCAGGTAGCCGCATACGCCCGCTTTGAATGCGCGTTCGACGAACCGCTTATCGGCGTGCATGGAGAGGATGATCACTTTGACGTGGGGATTTTTACGCAGGATTTGTTGCGCCGCTTCGATGCCGTTCAGTTTCGGCATACTGATATCCATAAAGACCACATCCACCTTCGAATCCAATGCGAGAGCGACCGCCTGGCGGCCATCCATCGCCTCGGCGACGATTTCCAGCCCCGACTCGTTTGCGAGAACGCGCCGGATCCCCTCCAGCACGATCATATGGTCATCCGCAAGCAGTATTTTCAATGGTTTCATTTTCGAACAACGTCTGCATGAATCGGTGTTGACGCATTCGAACATTATTCCCAAAAATAAAAAAGATACAACCGGGACAATCCCTTGTTTTGGCAGGAATTTTCACTTGGTGCTGCAATGGACCGATTCAAAAAACGTGTGGAAACATCGGCGCGCCGCATGGCATGGTTAAAACCACACGAGTTCCCTTCCCCGACGCCGACTCGCAGGCAAACGAACCCCCCAGATACTCGATCCGTTCGCGAATGCTGAACAGGCCGAAACTATGGCGTTTTGGAATTGACGATCGCCGTTCCTGAAAATCGAATCCCACGCCGTCGTCTTCCACACATAAGCGGACCCTATCCGATTCCTGACAAATACTAACTTTTGCATGAAATGTCCCGGCATGTTTAAGGACGTTGAAAAGCAGTTCCCGCACGGCGCGAAAAAGAACGCCGCGGGCGTCTTCGCTGATCGCTTTGTGGCGGCCGTCGTCCAGCAGGTCGATTTGCATGCCGTGTTGTTTTTCCATCTCTTCGATCAGCCATTCGATGGCGGATTCCAATCCCAACTCGTAGAGAACCGGCGGGCTGATCTCGAAGGTCAAGGTTCGCGCTTCCTGAATGGTTTGTTCGAGCATTTCGAGCGCCTGGTCAAGAGATCGCATCATGTTCGCATCGAGAATACCGGTGCGGATCGTTTCGATCTGCATCTGGCATGCGGCCAATCCGTGGCCGATACGATCGTGCAGTTCCTCGGCGATTTGACGGCGGTCTCGTTCCTCGATCAGCGACATTTCGGACGCGAACGATTGCAGTTGTTGTTGATAAAGGAGAAGTTTCTGATGGGCGTCCTGCAAATCGATCGTGCGTTTCGCGACCAATTTTTCGAGGTTGATGTGGCGGGAAATCGCATACCCAACCGCGGTAAGAGTGATCAGGCTTCCGCTGATCAACAATGTGAGAAACAGCGGCTCTTCAAACCAATGACGCAGAACCGTGAACTGAAACAATGCGGGAGATGGAGATTCATTACGGTTTCGGTCCATGGCTTTGACGGCGAAGCGATGTGCGCCGGGCGTCAAATTGGGATAATTGGCGATGGTGGATTCCGTATAAGGCGACCAGGGATCGTTATCGACGCGATGGGAAAAGAGCAAGCGATTTTGCGGTGTATATTTCCATTTGTCGATTCCGCTGAAAACGAATTTGGCGACCGCGCCCGGCGCGATGGCGTCCGCATTGACTTCACTATCGATGAATACTTTTGGCGGGTCGGAATCGGCTTCCGGATGATAGAGATTCAGGCCGCGAGCGGTGGCGGCCCAGATTCGACTTTGGCTGTCTTCGAATACTTTAAAAATGCAAAAGGAGGATAAGCCTTCCTCGCGGGAATGCTGAATCCAGGAATGGTTGATGTAGTGATACAGGCCGTTCCAGGTTGCGATCCAAATGGATCCGTCGCGGCTGCGAATGATCGAGGGAACGCCGTCCAGGTCGCTGCGAACGGTCGACCATTGATTCCCGTCGAATTCATAAATCGCATTGCGGTCGGAAACCCAAATCCGTTTCTCGTCGTAAGGAAAAATGCACATGGCGGAATCGCCGGGATATTCACGGAGCGTGTGGTATTCTCCGTTCTGCAACAGACCGACTTTCTCCTCCGCCATGCCGCCCAGCCATACGATTCCCTGCCCATCTTCGTAAATATAGCGCAATTGTTCGATGTTCCACCGATCCTCGTGATCCTCGGCGACGGTAAACGTTTCACCGTCGTAGATTTCAAGACGATAGACGAAATGTTGGCGCGTCGAGGTCGCATCTTCCGCCTGAATCCACAGCGTCCCGTCCTTTCGTGGAAAAATCAGACTGATGCGCCTTCCTTCCGGATGTTCGATGGTTTGGAACGTTTCCTGTTCGGGATCGAAGAGAAGCAGGACGGCGTTCATCGTGCGGATGGCGAGTTTTCCGTTGCGAAGCATCGCCACGCCGTAAGGCTCCCATTGATACGTGCTGAATCCGGGCGGGAGAGAGTAGCTTTTCCAGTCCCAGTTTTGTAAAAGAAGTAATTTATTGAACGTCGTGAACCATAGGCGTCCATAGACGTCTTCGCATTGCGCATTGATGTGTTCATTCAGATCGGCAAGCGGTTCGGGCGTACGCCATGCGGCCGGCGCATAGCGGGCGATGCCCGGCGAGAGACTGATCCAGAACGAATGAGCGGATTCGAACGCGACCGGCGAACCGCTTTCCAGAATGGGCAATTGAATGCTGGTCAAGGATGGCAGCTGCACGTTCGTTTCGTATATTTCGTTATGTTGAATGGTGAGATAATCCAGAAAAGGATAAAAAGCGCTGGATTTCCAAAGCCAAAAACCGTTGTCGACGCCGGGCCAACCAGCAAGAATATTTTGATCCGCCATAAATTTCAAATGCCAGGCCATTTTATCGAAGTGCAACAAAACACGTAGGTTCAGGTTTTCTGATTGTGCGGAGCCGTACAGCCGGCTGGTTTCATCCTCGATCAGAAAATCGAGATCGGATACGCCGAATTCCGGCGGAAAGGGATAGTCCACCCATGTCGCTCCCGCTGATGAACTCCGATTTTTCAGAATCAACCGCGCCACCCCTTTTTTTCCGGCAATCAGAATATCCCCGTCTTTTGCGGGAGTGATGTTGATAAACCTCCCCAATTCAGTGTCGGTTGCGCATTTCACAATGGACATGCTTCGTTGTTTGGCGTTGAATTCGATAAGCCGATCCGGAAAGCACAGAAAGACTTGATCTTCATATGTCGGTAGAATTTTAACGTATGAGAAATCGGAATCCGTGATCGGATAGGAAATCCATGTTCCTTCTCGGAAAAGAAGCAGGCCGCGTAAATCGAACGACCAGAGCTGATTGGAACGGCCTTCGAAAATTTGCCGCCACACGCCGGGGGAAGGGATTTTCCGAACCGTATAACCGTCGAGACAGCTCATTTGATTGACGGCCCCGTGGCGAATCCAGATTTTCCCATCGTTACCCACCTGACACAGGCCGCAGGTTTCCCGCAGACCATCCGCCGTGGTCCAATAGCGCCAATGTCCGCTCGGTTGGGTGCGGATAAATTTGATGGGAGGGGGAAGGTATCCGTCGCCGGTGATCGGATGGGCGTCGACGACGCCGTGAAAAACGGCCACATTGGTTTGTTCCGGCGGAGGGAATACGGTGTAACGGAGTGTGAGAGGCGTTGTATAATCCCGAATCGTCCAAATCAATGTGCCGTTTTGACTTACGCCGCCGTGGCTGATTTGATCGATGCGCCATTGTTCCGGGATTTGTTCGATGACGGAAAGAGAGGAAGCCGGATTCCGCCGAATGAGAATTCGTATATCCACTTGCACGGATTCACCCGGCGCATAGTGATTCGTCGAAAAGGAGCGAACGGCCAGGGCGGCAGGCGATTCCGTTTGTTTCTCGTCACTGTGTGAATATCGAGGAGAACCAGGTAAACAAACGATAAGAATCAGGACTACACCGGTCCATCCCCATCGATTCGAACGGATTTGTACTCGTGTCATGACGGATGTGTTTCGCGATAAATATTGTGAAGAAGATTATACTGTAGAAAGACAATCTGAAATACCGAAAGTAATTCCAAAACGTGGTTATTGTGACATTTTTAATTTCGTTTTATAATCAATCTTCGTATTTTGTGCTACAATCGTAATAGCTGTGTGGACATTATTGACGGGAGATTTTGTTCTTACGGGCGTGAAACCGGATGGACTACTCGCTCCTGAAGATATTTCTCGGTGCGCTGAGTTGGTGGAGATCCCCTACAATTCCAGCAACGGGTTATGCAGCTGGGGCGATATTATATACTGTACCCCAAAATTTGGACAGGGATTTAAGGTGGGAAACCTCGAAGCCGAAGACAAGGAAAAGAGGTGAACTCAATGACAAGAATGCGCAAAAGTTTCGATGGATCAGTGAAAGCGAAAGTGGCCTTGGAGGCGATGAAAGGGGAAAAAACCCCTGTCTCAGATCGCCAGCCAGTATAAAATCCATGTCAATCAAATTCGCCAATGGAAACACCGAGTACTGGAAGAACTGCCCGGCTTGTTTTCCCGGAA
>QZKN01000030.1 GCA_003598175.1 Candidatus Omnitrophota bacterium | reverse complement strand
AAAACATTCAAGTTATTGAAAATAAACAATTTAAATGATCGTTTCATAAACGTTTTTTGTTTTTATAAAAGCTCAAATCATTCCCGCGTTGAGTATATGGTAACGATGTATTTGTCAAGTTGTCAAGAAATGAATCGTGTCTCATTCCACATCTCTTGCAAAATCCTCGAATTTTTCTAATCTAAACTGTACCAATTGATCCATTCCAGCAAAGGAACGAGGCAATCATGATCAACGTAGCCATCATCGGAGCCGGCGGCATCTCGCGCACGCATATCGAAACGTATCGGAAATTCCCACAGCGTTGCAACGTAACAGCGCTGGCGGATGTCTATCCGGAAAAGGCGGAAAAGAAGAAAGAGGAACTCGGACTCGACGTTGCCGTGTATGGCGATTATGGAAAAATATTGGATGATGCGGATATCGGGCTGGTTTCCGTTTGTGTGCCGCCTTACGTTCATGCGGAAATCAGCGCCGCCTGTCTGCGCGCGGGCAAGCACGTGATTTGCGAAAAACCAATGGCGTCGTCGCTGGTCGAATGCGACGCCATGCTGGCCGCGCAGGAAACAAGCGGGAAGGTGCTGGCCGTCATTGCGCAGAACCGCTATCGCAGCGAGATTCAAAAATTGAAGGCGGTGCTGGATTCGGGCGTCGCGGGGAGAGTGCTGCATGCGCAGGTGGATTCGCTGTGGTGGCGCGGGCATTGTTATTACGATTTGTGGTGGCGCGGCACGTGGGCGAAAGAGGGTGGCGGCTGCACCCTCAATCACGCGGTGCATCACATCGACATGTTTCAATGGATGATGGGACTGCCGGCGGAAGTGCGCGCCGTCATGAGCAACACCGCTCACGACAACGCCGAAGTGGAGGATATTTCCATCGCCATATTGAAATACGCAAACGGCAGTGTGGCGCAAATTACCAGTTCCGTCGTCCATCACGGCGAGGAACAGCAGTTGGTCTTTCAAACGGAAAAGGCGCGACTCTCGTTTCCATGGAACGTGTACGCCTCCAAATCTCGCAGCAATGGCTTCCCCGACGAAGATCCGGACATGAAGGCAGTTATCGAAGAATACTATCGTCAGTTGCCGGATTTACCATTTCAAGGGTACGAAGGCGAATTCAACGATGTGCTTACCGCCATCGAAACCGGCGGAGACGTGCTCATGAACGGTCGCGAAGGCCGAAAAACGCTGGAATTGATCACCGCGATTTATCAATCCGCTTCGACGGATCAAACGGTTCGCCTGCCGTTGACGAAAGCAAGCCCCTTTTATACCGCCGAGGGAATACAACGGAACGCCATTCATTTCAATGAAAAAAAGGCGTCCGTCGAAAATTTCGGCGATGACAATATAATAGTGGGATCAAGCCGTGAGAAATTTAAGTGATTTAGGTTTATAAAAGGAGTGTCAACCATGCAAAAAGCCGACGGAATGATGTACGCGCCGAAAGGGAAAAAGAATTTCGTTTGTCAGAAAGGAGAGTTTCGCTTTGCCTGTGTGGGTTTGAAACACGGGCATATTTATGGCATGACGAACGGCCTCACCGAAGCGGGCGGAGAATTGGTTTGGGTGTACGATGACGATCCCTCAAAAATGAACGTCTTCTGCGACGCCTATCCGCAGGTCAAGGCGGCGTCATGCGAAGAGGAAGTGTTGAACGACGAATCGCTTCAATTGATCGCGGGGGCGGCAATTACGTCCGAGCGCGGACCGCAGGGATTGCGGGTGCTGGATCACGGCAAACATTATTTGAGCGACAAAGCGCCGTTCACGACGATGGAGCAGTTGGAAAAAGCGCAGGCGAAAGTCGCCGAAACCGGCAAAATCTGGTCGGTCTGCTACAGCGAGCGCGTGCATAACGAAAGCGCCGTGTTCGCCGGGCAGCTGATCAAAGACGGCGTGATCGGCAAGGTTCTGCAGGTCACTAACATCGCCCCTCATCGCCTGAACGCCCCCAGCCGGCCGGATTGGTTCTTCAAGCGGGAACAATACGGGGGTATATTGTGTGATCTCGGCAGCCATCAAATCGAACAGTTTCTTTATTATGCCAACGTAAAAGACGCGAAAGTGCTGCACAGCAAAATCGCCAACTACAACCATCCCGAATATCCCGAATTGGAGGATTTCGGCGACGCCACGCTGCTCGGAACCAACGGCGCGACCAATTATTTTCGCGTGGACTGGTTCACGCCGAACGGTATGGGCGCATGGGGCGACGGCCGCACCTTCATCATGGGAACCAAAGGCTCGATCGAACTGCGCAAATACATCGATGTGGCGCGCGATTCAGTCGGCGATCATGTGTACCTCGTTGATGAAGAGAAGGAACAGCATTTCAACGTGAACGGCAAAGTGGGCTATCCTTTTTTCGGTGAATTGATTCTCGATTGCCTGAATGGAACCGAAAACGCCATGCCGCAGGCTCACACGTTTTTGGCGGCGCAGCTCAGTCTGGAGGCGCAGGCGCAGGCGATTCGGATTGCATAGGAATGCACATCGCCGACAGTGAATTCACGTAATCCGAACAAAGACAGAAACAACACTGCCCTAGCGCCCGGTAGTATATTCATATTTACCGGCATGATTGGCTGAGCACAACAAGGATGAAAATAACCGGTACTCCGTTTATACATGGGTAAAGCAAGCGTCCCCCATCCGTGGGTAAAGCAAGCGTCTCCGCTTGCACGAACGACACAGGCGAGGACGCCTGCTCTACCCAAGAAGATGCGGACGGGACGTCCGCGCTCCGACATTTTCATATAAATACAGGAAGAAAGAAAATGAAAATTATAACGAAATTATTAATAATTATTGGTATTACACTTCTCAACCCTCCCGTTTATGGCAATTCCGATCCGCTCATTTGCACGTCCGTGTTGGATCACGGCGCTGTCGCCGACGGCAAGACGGATTGCAGCGAGGCGTTTCAAAAGGCCTTGGACTTCGCGGCGGAAAAAGGCGGCGGAATCGTGGCGGCGCCCGCCGGCCAATATCTGTTCAAAGGAAATTTGCTGTTCCCGCCGGGCGTGACGTTGCGCGGCGTGTGGGAAGCCATGCATCACGCCGACATCGGCCGCGGCACTCAACTTTTCGTCGTCGGCGGAAAGGGCGAGGAAGAGGGAACGCCGTTCATCACCCTGCAACAAAGCAGCTGCCTGCGCGGCGTCACCATTTTTTATCCCGAACAGGACGTCAACGACATTCGGCCCTATCCCTGGACCATTCGCGGACGGGGCATGTTCGGCAGCGTCATCGACGTGATGCTGGTGAATCCGTATCGCGGCATCGATTTCGGCACGGAATCCAACGAACTGCATTGCATTCGCAACGTGTTCGGTTGTCCGCTGCGTGAAGGGATTTATATCAATAAAACCACCGACATCGGACGCGTGGAAAACGTGCATTTCAATCCGCATTCGTGGGCGCGGGCGAACTATCCCAACAAACCGGTGGAAGGGAAATGGGACGCCTTCCTCGACTATCTGCGAGAAAACCTGATCGGCTTCCGTATCGGGAAAACCGATTGGGAATATATGGTGAACTGTTTCGTGATTTTCCCCAAAATTGGTTTTCATTTTGTTCATACCGACGCCGGCGATCCGAACGTGGTGCTGACGCAATGCGGATCGGATATCGGCCCGATCGCGGTGCAGGTGGACGCGTCGCAGTCCCATGCGGGATTGGCGTTCAGCAATTGCCAAATGATGGCGCAGGTGATTGTGAATAAAAGCAATCGCGGCCCGGTGAAATTTTCCAATTGCGGATTTTGGGGAATACCAACGACGGATCATCATGCGCAAATCGACGGAAGCGGTACGGTGATTTTCACTTCCTGCCATTTTCAGGGCTGGGGACGAGTTCATGCCGACGCGCCGGCGATCCTGGCGCATGGCGGCAAATTGATTGTAAACGGATGCGATTTTCTCGATAACGGAAACCATCACATCAAACTGGAGAACGACGTGAAATCCGCGGCGATTTTCGGCAATCATTTTACCGGCGGCGCAAAAATCGAGAATCTCAGCGCCGGTAAAGTGGAAATCGGATTGAACATTGAATAAGTATACGCTCGGGTGGCAAGGGCAGCGTTGTTTCTGCTCTTGTCCGGATAAAAATCATGAAAATAAAAAAATCATCACACCGGCATGTTTCCAGTCGACGCGCATTCATGAAAACCGTCGGCAAAGGTATGGCTGCTCTTTCCATATTGAACACTACCGAACCATTCATGAACACCGTGCAAGGGAAGAATCAGCCGCGGCGTAACATCATCCTGCTGCTCAGCGACGACCATCGCTACGATTTCATGAGTTTCCTGAACGAATCGCCGGCTTTTTTAGAAACGCCGAATCTGGACCGCATGGCGAGACAGGGCGCGCATCTCGCCAACGCATTCGTCAGCACTTCGCTCTGCTCGCCAAGCCGCGCGTCGATCCTGACCGGGCAATACATGCACCATCACGGCATCGTGGACAACCAACGGCCGGAGCCGGAAGGAACCATTTTCTTTCCCCGGTATCTGCAACAGGCCGGTTATCAAACCGCTTTCGTCGGCAAATGGCATATGGGGCACGAGGACGACGATCCGCGTCCCGGTTTCGATCATTGGGCAAGTTTTAAAGGGCAGGGAACCTATTTCAATCCGACGTTGAACATCGACGGCGAGCGACAAACGGTGGAAGGATACACAACCGACGTTTTGACCGATCATGCGCTGGCGTGGCTGCAGAATCAGCGAGACGAGAGCCGTCCATTTTTCCTCTATTTGTCATTTAAGGCGGTTCATTACCCCTTCGAACCCGCCCCTCGTCATCGCGGCCGCTATGAAAAAGCGGAAGTCGTACGCCCGGAAACGATGGCCAATACCGAAGACAACTATCAGACGCAGCCGCATTGGGTGCGCGAACGGCGGTACAGCATTCACGGCGTCGATCACATGGAAACGGGTCAATACGACAACGATCCCGTGCCTTCGTTTGATAATTTGTATCGCCGCTACTGTGAAACCGTTCACGGATTGGATGAGAATATCGGGCGCGTGCTGCATTATTTGGATGAAACCGGGTTGAGTGAATCGACGCTGGTGATGTATATGGGCGACAACGGGTTCGCGTTGGGCGAGCACGGTTTTTATGACAAGCGTGACGCGTTCGAGGAATCGATTCGCGCGCCCATGCTCGCTTACGCGCCGGGCATGATCGCGTCGAACACGATCGTGTCGCAGATGGTGCAGAATATCGATATCGCGTCGACGCTGCTCGCCGCGGCCGGCGTGCCGCCGCCGGCGGAAGCCCAAATGGACGGCATGTCGTTTCTTCCGCTGTTGCGTGGTGGCTCGATTGGTTGGCGCGACCATATTCTTTACGAATATCATTGGGAATGGAATTTTCCCGCGACGCCGACCGTATTGGCCATCCGCGGCGAACGATACAAATATATTTTTTATCATGGCGTGTGGGATTATGACGGATTTTACGATTTGCAAACCGATCCGTACGAGCGGCACAATTTGATCAACGTCCCCGCGTATCGCGAGCGGATCGAATCCATGAAACGTCAACTCTTCGATGAACTGGAAGCGAATGGGGGTCTGAACCTCCCCATCCGCCGTCCGCAGGGGGAGCGCCTTGATCAACGCAAGAACCGACGTTGAATTGATGTGGATAATAAACAACGATTAAACATTATGCATGATGGTTATTCAGAATTTCGTTCGTGATTTGGATCAAATCCGATGGACGGTAGGGTTTGGGTAAAAATCCTTCGATGCCGAGTTCGTTCAATTGATCAAAATTTTGATCGTTCGAATAGCCACTGCTGATAATGATATTCACGGTGTTATTGATCGCGCGGATACGTTTCAACACTTCCCGCCCCGACATTTGTGGCATGGAGAGATCAATGATCACCAAACGGATGTGTTTCTGTTCCCGCTGGAACAGGTCAAGGCCGACTGTGCCGTTTTCCGCGAGCAAAAGGGTGTATCCTTCCTGCTCCAGGGTGATTTGCGCCAGTTCACGAATTACAATCTCATCGTCGATGAACAGTATCACGCCGGTTCCTTTGGCATGGCTATCGGCCGTCCGGATGTCAGGAGAGTGTTCATGGCTCTCGGTCTGTTCCGCCTCTCGCGCCGCTGGTAAATAAATGCGAAATGTTGTTCCACAATTTAACTCACTGACAAAATCGATCCAGCCGCCGTGTTGCTTGACAATGCCATAACTGCTTGCCAATCCCAATCCCGTGCCCTGATCCATTTTTTTTGTCGTGAAAAATGGTTCAAAAATATGTTGTTGGGTTTCGAAATCCATCCCGGTTCCATTGTCGGCGACGCTTAAAACGACGAATTCTTTCACCGGTTCATCCTCGGTATGTATGCAATCGGGAGGAATTTTCTTTATCGTATATGTCTTGATCTTGATCGTGAATTGATTTTCTTGCCGCTCGGATTGAACCTCCCCATTTAAAACCGGCATAATCGCGTCGCGAGCATTGATGCATAAATTCATGATCATGCGGTGGAGTTGAACCTCGTCGGCGCGAATGGACGGAAGATGATCATCGGTATCCACTTCGATTTCGATCCGTCGGTCGATGGTGGATCGCAATAACGACACCGCTTCGTCGAGAATCCGGTTGAGATCGAAGGGTTTCAGTTCCATCTGCGTCTTTCGACTGAACATCAACAGCTGTTTGACTAATTTCGCCGCGCGATCGGCGGCGCTCAAAGCCTGGGCAAGATAATCGCGTCCCTTTTCGTTGGATTCCGGTTTCGCCAGGCTCATATTTCCGATGATGCCAGTCAGGATATTGTTGAAATCGTGAGCCACTCCTCCCGCCAACTGGCCGATCGCCTCCATTTTCTGCGCCTGTTGCAATTGCCGTTCGAGTTCCAGTTCTTTGGTTACATCGCGTTTCACCGAAACATAATTGATGATAGCGCCGGTATCATCCACGACGGGTGAAATCGTGCTTTCTTCTTCGTAATACGAACCATCCTTCCGTCGGTTGATCAGATGCCCTTTCCACACCTTGCCGGTTTGAATCGTTCGCCATAGTTCCCGATACAAAGATTGATTTTGAAAACCGCTTTTTAAAAATCGCGGATTTTTGCCGATCACTTCGTTCGTTTCATATCCCGAGATCGCCGTGAAAGCAGGATTCACATACTGGATAGTTCCATTCGAATCCGTAATCATGATGATTTCGGCGCATTGATCGATGGCGACCACCCGCCGTTTCAGTTCCTCTTCCATCTTCTTGCGTTCGGTAATATCCGTCGCAATGATTTGAAAGCCGATCAATTGGTTATTTTGATATAAGGTTTGTTCATTCGTTAATGCGGTTCGAATGTCGTAGTTCGGAGTCATAAATCGAAGATCGTATCGGCGTGATGTCTCGATGGGCGAATGCTCGCGATCGGCAACAAGATAACGATCATCGGGATGAATGAAATCCACAAGTTGACGTCCCACGATTTCCTGTTTCGACAATCCAACCAACTGTTGGAATCCTTTATTCACCTGTTCGATCACGCCGGCAGGATTGTAGATGAAAATCGCGTCGGAGGTTTTATTTAAAATCGCCTCATACAATACATTCGCCTGATTCAGCTCGAGTCGAGTTTTTTGACTCTTGATCACTTCCCACAACAGCGCGGATAAAACAGCGGAAGAGCCGATAAACAATAAACCGATTCCAACTGCATGAGAATCATCCGATGGGATACGTACCAGGAGTCCCACACCGCTGATTGTTGCTATCGTTAGAAAAAGTCGGATGTCCCGAAATTGAATGATGGGAACATACATGCACAGCAGCAACAGAAAGAGGGAAACCGGGCTCAAAACCAGGCCGCACATCCAACCAAACAACATGAAGGCGGCATACCGAAGCCCCCATATCTTATTCGGAATAAGATGAAATTTCGAGAATTCGTCAACGATAACCAGACCCATCAATCCCGAAAATGTGAACCATGCGGCCAAATCGAAACGGTATTGGGAAAAATTGTAAAAAGACCATGCCATCGCGCCGGCAATCAGAGAAAAGGCAACTCTTGAAACGATAGAAATCATTTTTTTCTGTTCTTGATCAAGAAGCAGGAACGAAAGATTTGCGGATCGTAAAAATAAAATGATCCCGAACAGAAACAAAATCCCCAGAATGGAAATTAGTTGCCATTTGGGAAATCCCCAGACAAAGCGAATGTCGCGAATATCCAATAACGCTTCCGTTCCCGGCGCGATGACGAATTGCACACTTTCCAGTCCATCCGTGTCTAATACTCCATCATTTGGTGCATCGGCCGGTTGGTATTGGTTTCGTAGGAATTCGTCGAATGGCAACCGGATTGTGGTCCAATTCATTGCGGGAGGAGGCGCATTGCTGGAAAACACTTCCCCGTCATCGTTGCCTTTCGCCGAGGGAGAGCCGTCTTTCAGATCGATTTGAAGATAGGACGCATTCGTCTTGCCTCGCCAGCTCATTTCGAGGTTGGAATAATCAGGAATGGATCGATTCACAAATACGCCGAAACCGGTAAACCGTTCCGGTTTATGAAACTCCGCGCGAATAAATCGCTGTTTCGTAATCGAATCCGTTTCGATGGAAAGGATCGCATCCGGATAAAAGGAAAAAATCGGTTCCAGCCCGCTCCAACGCCCTGTCGGAAAACCGGATAAATCGATGGCCTGCACGGATTCGTAATCCGGCTGGAAAGCGAGATGGTTGATCGTCACAACGATCACTCCCAAAACCGGCAATAGAATCATCCGCATCAACCAAGTGATATCCAATTGTTTTTGTTTACTGGTTCTCATGTTTTTAATAACTCAAGGCTCACCCGCATGAATTTCTCATTCAGATCAAGCAGGATATCATTACCATAAATCATGATTTGTAATGCCTTGATGTGTAAACAATTGTTGCAAAAGTTAATTTACTATTCCTAAATTTGAAACCTTCTTTCTTGTTAAGCAAATTTCATTCCATTATGGCTATTGAAGTTGAATGAATATGGCCACGATGCTTTTGACTGGGAAATTTTTGATTAAGTCTCATGTTCTCAATGGATTAATTAACATTCCGTTTCATTAAATTAATAGTACTATATTTACAAAGAAGAATATTTTAGTAGCTTCTCTGATTACAGGTTTACTAATTTGAGACGGGATCATTCCGTTATGTAACTTCCGTTTCAATGATCGATCTCTTCCAACCCGATTTATTTTTGATCAAAACTCACGTGGATGGTTGAAATTCCTTCCAAATAAAAGTATGTTGCCTGGGAAGAACGTGTTGTTCTCATTTGAGGTAAATTCGAATATGGAATGGTTCATTTCTCCAAAGCATTGGAGTACGAATCCTCGTATCCGTTGGGATTCAAGAAATATTCCATCCACCGTAAAATGGAGGTTTATAAGAAAATGAAAAAGGAAATCAATCGAAGAAACGCCATAAAATCCACAATCGCCGCCGGCGCGGTTCTGGCGGCGCCGCAGTTCGTCTCCCCATCGGTTTTCGGCGCGAACGAACGACTGGTGATGGGACTGATCGGGTCCGGAGGACGCGGATGCGACGTCATGCGAATGTGCCAGAGAAACGAAGCGGTATTCGTCGCCATCAGCGATGTGACCGAACCGAAAATCGCGGCGGGAATCAAGGAAGCCAAACGAAACAACGACGGTGAAATCGAGGTCTACCGCGATTTCAACAAATTGCTGGAACGAAACGATATCGACGCCGTCGTCATCGGCACGCCCGAACATCAACATTGCCGCCAAATGGTCGCCGCCGTGCAGGCGGGAAAAGACGTCTATTGCGAAAAACCGATGTCGCATACGATCGAGGAAGGGGCCTGGACCGTCAGGGAAGTCCGCAAAACCAAACAAATCGTACAAATTGGGATGCAGCGCCGCAGCGCTCCGCTGATTCGGGAAGGGCTGAAGGTCATGCAATCCGGCGTATTAGGCGATATCACCTTCGTCAAGGCGCAGTGGAATTGGAACGCTTCGGGTCCGCAGAACAACAAGCCGCTGGGATACGAAGTCGATTGGGAACGCTTTCAATGGCCCAACGAAGGCCTCGAATTTCAACCCAAATACGTGCGCAACTGGCGCGTGTTCTGGCCGTTCTCCGGCGGCATTTCCAACGATCAGGGAACCCACATCATGGATGTGGTGCAGTGGTACGCAGGCCAGGTCACCCCGCTCGAAGCCGATGCGTTCGGTTTTATCAAACAAATGGAAGGCGCCGACACGCCCGACGTGTTCACCACCACCCTCCGGTATCCGAGTTTCATCGCCACCTGGACCATCAATTACACCAGCAATTACTACGATTGGTGGCATATCATGTTTCAGGGCGTCGATGGAACCATGCATTTGCATCAACGCGGTTTTCAGGTTTATTTGGATAAGGACAAGCCGAAGGACAGCGATTTTCCGGGCGAACCGCATATCGATTTCAAAGGCGATTTGCCCAGCCAGGAGCATGTGGATAATTTCATCGAATGCATCAAAAGCCGAAACGAACCCAACGCGCCGGTCGAAGTCGGCCACACGGCGGTCTGCGGCCCCCATCTGGCCAACGTCGCCTTCCGCAACGGCAAACGCGCGAAACTGAATCCGGAAGCGACGGAAGTGACAGTCTAATTATTTTTACTGATTCCTATTCTCCCATCCCTTACTCAACCTGAATTCTCAATAAGGTGGAGGCAAAATCTCCCATAGTTAATATACCCATGCGCGCCATACCGGCGCGGTCACAATCTATGGCAAATCCGGCGACGACGCCAAGCCTTATCAGGAACGACAGGTAAAATGGGCTATAGAAGAGATTGATTCATGAAAACGTGTGATCTGTATCATAAATGGATCGAGTGGAGCGAAGAAAATCAGGTATATCTCGGCAAATGTCCCGATCTGATTACCGGAATCCACGGGAATGATCCCGTTCAACTGTATGCGGATTTATGTGAAGTTGTTCAGGATGTGATTGTTCATCTCGAATCCGAAGGTCGCACTCTCCCGTCAATGAACCGAAAATTTCAGCAATTGCGGTTTGACCAGCTCGTTGAAATCGTGATAGGCCAACTTGACCAATTCCCGATGCGTGCCCGCGTTGAAGGCGATTTCCATGTCTTCGGCGAGACTTTGCGCGACGAGCACTTCCATTCCGAACAAATTGCCGAACGGCGGCATCGCTCCCAATTCGCATTCGGGAAAGCGATCCTTGAAATCCGCTTCCGTTGCCAATTCGACGTGGTCCGTTCCGATGGCATTCCTTAATTGTTGGAAATCAATTTTATACGATGCGGGCAGAACCGCCATTGTCATTTTTCCATCCACTTTGATCATGACCGTTTTGGCGAGTTCCTTGCCGGGGATGTGGGCGGATGCGGCAACTTCCTGCGCCGTATACGCCGGCGAGTGGCTGATGACAACGTATTTGATGTTGTGGCTGTCCAGGAAATTTTTCAATGTTGTCAGCATGAGCATTTCCTCCTTTTCCATAAGTTCTCACTACGAGCGTCGGATTGAAAGGAAGCGTTTGCGCCTAACTGTTCCAATTTAGTTTGCCGGTTGTTTACGCGAGAGAATAGGGTAGGTTATGGTTTTGTATATGGGAAATAAAACGGCTTTTCGGAAAAGAGATACATTATGAATCAAACCATTTCGAGACGAACGATGTTGGCTTCGATGGCGGGAACGTGCCTGGTGCGGCCGGTTTGGGCGGATATCGATTCGGCAATCATTAAAAAACATGACGAAACCGTGGAGAATTTACTTACAAAACAGGTCACGGAGGCGCAGAGCCGTTGGCGCGGGGGATATCCGGATCGTCATGGATTGGTTCATGCAGGATCGGCGGGCGGAATCATTGAAATATTCACGGCCGCTTTTTTGAACGAACAATCCGGATTTTATAAAAATTCGTTGTTGTTCGAACGGATAAAACTGGCGGCGGAATTCTTGCAGCGGGGACAAAGTCCGCAGGGAAATATCGATCTGCTCACCACCAATTTCAACTCGCCGCCGGACACGGGCTTCGTGGTTCATCATGTCGGCGCAACGGCGAATTTGGCGAAGACCTACGGCGAACGGGAGTTGTTGAAAGTCATGGAGCCGTTTCTGCGCAATGCAGGGAAGGGAATGGCGGAAGGCGGGATTCATACCCCGAATCATCGCTGGGTGGTCTGTTCGGCGCTGGCGCAAATCGACGAAGTGTTTCCTAATCCTGCATATGTTCGCCGCATCGATCAATGGCTGGCGGAAGGGATCGATATCGACGCTGACGGGCAGTTTCTCGAACGCAGCACGACGGTATACAATGCCGTAACCGATCATGCGCTGGTGGTGATGGCGTATAAATTGAAACGCCCTGAACTGCTGGAGCCGGTGCGCAGAAATTTAGATTCCATGCTCTATTTATTGCATCCGAATTATGAGGTGGTGACGGAAATCTCCCGACGGCAGGACTTGAATACACGAGGAACGATGGAACGGTATTGGTTCCCACTGCGTTATCTTGCGATAAAAGATGAAAACGGACAGTATGCTGATATCGTTCAACAATTGGAGCCGGAAACGATCAGGCTTGCGCTTCTGATGGAATATTCGGAATTACAAAAAACACTGCCGGAAGCGGTATCGGTTCCGGATGATTATGAAAAGGAATATAAAGAAGCCGGAATCACACGAATTCGGCGCGGGCGAACCAGCGCGACGCTGATTCACGCAGGAAATAGCCGTTTCTTCTCGTTGCGATGTGGTAACGTGGTGATCGATTCTGTTCGGTTCGCATCGGCGTTTTTCGGCAAAGGCCAATTTGTGCCACAACGAATGGAAAAACAGGAAAACAGTTACCACTTTTATCAATCCATGGACGCGGGATATTATCAACCACTCGATCCGCCACACGTTTTGGAGTCGGGAGCAGGCGCATGGAGCGCTGCACGGGGACAACGCCGGCGAACGGAAATCTGCCGAATGGACTATGGAGCGGTTGTAAAAGAAATCCCAAACGGATTCGAATTGCGAATCCACGCGCGGGGAACCGATTCCGTTCCGCTGGCGGTGGAAATCAATTTGCGGGAAGGAGGAAAATTGCGGGGATGTGAACCGCTGGCGGATGGGAAGGACGGCTTTTTGTTGAAAAATGGATTTGCGACGTATCGCGTGGGAGAGGATGTGATCCGTTTCGGGCCGGGCATGGGGGAACATGAATACACACAAGTGCGGGGGGCGGAAGAAAAGCCTGCCGGAATCTGCGTCTATTTGACCGGCTGGACGCCGCTGGAAATGACGGTTGTGTTTGAATGTTCAAGGTAGTAAAATTTTCATCAAATCTCTTGTTTACGATTTTCTTTTTCACTTCTTTGCATCAATATGATCAGGTTATAATAATATTGTTCTTTGCTTTGTCTTTATTGAAGCAATCCACGATTCATTCCATTTAGAAGAAAAGAGATGATACGATGCGAATCCTTAAAGTCTGTTTTTGTTTTGGCTTGTGCGTTTTCTGGTTTGTCTCCGGATTGGAGGCTCGATCATCCGCAGTGGACAAACTGGACTGTCGCCTCAAATTTCTTGTGGGACAAACCGATTCCACGCTGGTAAAATCGCTCAAAAGCATGAAAAAGGCAATTTCAAAAGACAATCGATTCGTGCATATCCAACTTCGCCTGCATACGACGGATCCGGCGGAAATCAAGAAACTCGAAAGGCTCGGATTGCGAGTCACCGGACACTACGGTGGATTGGTTTCGGGCGTGATTTCTCCTTCGAAATTGCTGGACATCGCCGCGTTGAAAAGCGTTTCGACTGTCTATCCGGTTTTTCCGCCGAATTTGAGATCGGTTGTGGGGGAAGGCGTGGCCTTGCTACGGGCGGATGTGGTTCAAAACGGGTTCCCGGCGTTCGACGGAAGCGGGATCAAGGTGGGCATCCTCTCCGATTCGTTCGGTCTCGTTTCAGAAGCCACGCCCGTAGTGGATGATTTTGATGAAGATGGAATCTTGGAGATTGTGGGAACCGATTCACAGCTGGCGGGTGAGGTTCCTAAACTGGTGGAATTACTGCAGGAGGGAAAAGAGATTATCGAAGATGGCGAAGTGGTTATCAAACTGTCTGATTACACGGATGAAGGGCGCGGTATGGCCGAACTCGTGCATGAAATGGCGCCGGGAAGCGAAATCGCCTTTCATTCCGCCTTCGAAAGTCTGGCTTTCTTTGCGCAAGGGATCATCGCATTGGCGACGGCAGGTTGTCAGGTGATTGTGGATGATGTGGGATATACCAACGAACCGTTTTTTCAAGACAGCGAAGTTTCGCAGGCCATCGAACGCGTGGTGAAAGAGTACGACGTAGTATATCTCTCCGCGGCCGGCAATGACGGGATGTACGCCATCGAAGGAAGCTATCACGACATCAATCCGAATAAAGACGACGGTCCGTCGCCGAAACTCCCGCATGGAAATGACCTGCATCAATGGAACACGGTCGGGAGCGTTCCGGATGCCTTTCTGGACCTGACGCTGTATCCCGGCGCTTCCGTAAAAATCGCCATCAATTGGGAAAATCCTTTCAGCGGCACATTGGGACCGGGAGCGTCCACCGATTACGACCTTTACCTGCTACGCGTCGCGGAATTCAAACCGGAACATATCATTGAAGTGTCAGATAATTATCAGGGAACAGTGGAATTTCCGCAAGGCGATCCTTATGAATACATTTCCTACAAGAATGAAGGTGATGACATCGAAATCGTGTATCTGGCATTGAACAAACATCATGGCCCGGCGGTTCATTTCAAGATACTCTTTCCTTTCAGCCATGATTTTCGAATTCAGGGCAATATCCGCCGCGCGGATGGCGCAACGATCTTCGGGCATCCGGCCGCATCCGGCTGTCTCGCGGTCGCCGCGGTCAATTACGTCGAACTGGAGACAAATGGCAACGCCCAAAGCAATCCCCGCCAAATCGATCCCGCTTATTACACTTCGCAGGGCGGGGACATCCCCTTTTTCTTTTCCCCCACCGGTGAAAAACAGGAAACCGTCGAATTGCGTTATAAACCGGACATTGCCAGCGTGGATGGAACCAACACCTCTTTTTTCAACGTCGATGACAAAACCGTGGACAAGGATGAACATCCCAACTTCTACGGCACCTCCGCCGCCGCCCCACATGCCGCCGCTATCGTTGCGCTGATGCGTCAGGCGAATCCGTCATTGACGGCAAGGGAAATTCTCGATCTCGTTCGCGATTCCGCCACGGATATTTTCGAAAAAGGAATTGACCGGTTCACCGGCTGGGGGTTGTTATATGCGGATGATGCAGTCGCGGCCGCTCTCGCGCTGCATCCAATCGCCACGCCCACACCTTTGCAAACGGAGATCGCCGCTCCGACGCCAACGGCCACGCCGACGCCGATTGCGATCACGACTCCAACTCCCGTTTCCATGACGTTCAATACGGTGATCGTGACGGATGACCTTTCAAGTTATACGGATGTAAGCAACGGACAGGATTTTGACCACGAGACGGATCGCAGCCTCGTCATTCGTTGGAACTTTGATGCGACGAATGTTTCCGATTATCATGTTTATGTGAAAGTGGACGATGGACAATTTCAATTTTTAGGCCGGCCGGGTAATGCGGAGGCGAATGATTATGAATGGAAAGCCGGGCAGCGTTTTCTGAATGCGCCATTCGGCAACGGACCGGAATTCGGACATCGCTATGCCTTTTCCGTGTATGTCATCACAGCTAGTGGGACGCCACGATTTTATGGACCTTTCCTGACCGCGGGGAACGTGGAGTTTCTGGGGATTGAATAATCTGTATGACAACTTTACGGCTGTCTGGCGGTATTGAATCCCATTAATGGGCTATTACTCGGCTAATCCGGCTTGTATAATAATTGTTGGATCACGATGATCCGACAACGAAGGTAGAGTGATTTCAATAGAAGAATGATACTGCTGATTGAGGGTAAAAACTACTTATGGTTGCACTGGTGAAAAAGCCAGGAACCGTGTGAAGGAGAGTCGATGACCAAACTTGATCGTATCACGATTGATCCGGCGCGCATGAATGGACAGCCCTGCATCCGTAATATGCGCTTGACCGTGCGACGAATTATTGAACTGCTCGCACTTTACCTTGATCGCAATGAGTTACAACGCGAATATCCGGAACTCGAAGACGAAGACCTGCGTCAGGCTTTGATCTACGCGGCTACATACCTTGACGATCGCGTCATCGAGTATGTGGCATGAAACTACTGTTGGATCAGGGCTTACCTCGTTCTGCGGCTGTTCTATTACGGAACTTCGGCATTGACACATTCCATGTGGGCGAAATAGGAATGTCATCCGTTGCAGATATGGACATTTTAATCCATTGTCGCCAAGAAATGCGTGTGATTGTGACATTGGACGCCGATTTCCATGCCTTGCTTGCTCTATCCGGCGCAATCTCCCCCTCCATAATAAGAATTCGGATTGAAGGATTGCGAGCCGAAGGACTGGTGGAACTGCTTCGTAAAGTTCTTGAAGAGTGTAGCGAAGAACTTGAGTTGGGAGCCATGGTGACGGTGCAAATCAATCGGTTAAGAATTCGGCGCTTGCCTCTCGTTATTGATTAACGCCGGGGAAAAGACTTGAAATTGAACCGGCTGAAGTCTAATATTGTGTATATAGGAGGTAGTGATGAGCTGGTTACAAACACTTATTGTGGCGCTCTCTTCTTTTGCTTTCACAAAATTTATCGACATGTTAATTTCAATTATTGAGGAGAAGAGGAAATTTGGTAAATATAAGAGGGAAATGATTTATTCTGAGATAGAGGATCTAAAAAATCAGGTTGGCGTTATTTACGAGATATCCGCTAATTGGTAGTCCTTCGAGGCTAAACAAAATTCTTACATTTCAATATTTGATAATGATCATACACTCATTGGAAAAATGAATAAATATCCCTCAGTAGCAAATGCGGCAAAAGATGTTGTTCATTGGTGCAAAATTGTAGCGGATTGTGAAAAAACGCATGATGAGGAACTTGTAAAAATCAAAAAAGAATTACATGAAAAATTCAATCTATTTATTAAAACTTGTGATGACTACATTAATGGTTTGGTATAACAGTAACTTATAAAAACATTTCCTCTTCCAATCTATCTTTTTGGACTATTTATGTTTGTATCGATCCCTATCAAAAAACCTTTCCATTGCCGAATCGTTTCTATTCGGTTTCAACATCTCATGGTTTTTTATATGGCAAAATTCCATTTGTACCTCGATTGTTTTGCCTTTCAATTTCTTATATATGTTTAAAGTGGCTTGGTGTTGCGTCTCCACACAATCTAATTTCATCATCATAAACCTCTTTGAAGTAAGGGATGACAAGAACAGAAGCGTTGCGAAAAACGCTTCTGTTCTCGTCAACATGGATATGAAATTACCCCAACTTCCAACCTGGCGTCATCGTCGCCCCATACTCCTTCAGCAGCGATAGCAACCGCCGGTGCATATCCTGCCGCACATCATTATGCGCCGGATCATCGATCAGGTTGTGCATTTCTTTCGGATCCTTTTCGAGATCGTATAATTCATCGAGATCGAAGATGCCGTGATAGTGCATATATTTATATTGTTCGGTGCGCACGCCGAAAACTGTCGGCGTCTGTGGGAATGCGCGCTCCCAAAAATATTCGTAGAGCATCCCTTCGCGCCAGTCGGCGTTCTCGCCTTGCAGGATGGGCAGGAACGATGCGCCCTGCACGGTATCGGGGATGCGGATGCCTGCGGCGTCAAGGATGGTCGGGCAGATATCGATGTTGAGCGCGATACGGTCGGTGCGGCTTCCTGGTCGAATTAATTCCGGGCAATGCGCCAGCATCGGCACGCGGATGGATTCTTCGTACATACAGCGCTTGTCGATCAGCCCGTGTTCGCCGTGCAGAAAACCGTTGTCGCCCATAAATAATATAAGGGTGGAATCAAGCAATCCTTTCTTTTCGAGCGTATCCAGCACCTGACCGATGCTGTCGTCGACGGCCAGCATGGTGCGGTTGTAATCGAGAATGAATTTGTCAAAATAAGTCAAATCGTGGTACATATAATCCACGCCGTGCCAGCTGTGCCGCTGTCGTTTTACCCACGACGGCTTGCCTTCGTAATTCTCCGGCGTGTTCGCCATCGACGCGGGATGTTCGATTTTGACGTCGGAATAAGCGGTTTTGTGACGTTCCGCCGGATAAAAATCGGCGTGAACGGCTTTATGGGAAAGATAAAGGAAAAACGGCTTCTCGTGATCTTTTTGGATGAAATCGATGGCGTAATCGGTCAACATGTCGGTCATGTAGCCCTGCCGTCGGACGCTCTGCCCGTTGATGTTGTATGTGGGATCGTTATATACACCTTGGCCGCGGAAACTGATCCAATGATCGAAGCCCGGGCGGGGCTGATCGCTGCTGCCGCCCATATGCCATTTGCCGATGAAGGCGGTTTCGTACCCGTTTTTTTGCAATTCAATCGGAAAAATCGGGGTTCCGGCGGGAAGCAGGGTGGAATTGTCCATCACGCCGTGCGTATGCGCATATTGCCCGCTCAAAATGCTGGCGCGGCTGGGCGAGCAGAGCGATGTGGTGACGTAGCCGTGATTGAAGAGGATGCCGCCGTTCACCATGCGGTCGAGATTGGGCGTTTGCAGAAACGGATGCCCCATGCAGCTCATGGAATCGAAACGCATGTCATCAATCAGGATGAAAATGATGTTTCTCCGTTTGTCGGCAGCGTTGGCTGCCGGCGAAACCAGCGTGTTGACATACGGAAATGTCGCGCCCGCCGCCGCCATCCCCAAAAAATTCCGTCGTGATGTTGTATGATCGAATGAATTTGTCATGATTCACCTCTTATTACATGTTGTTAACCAGTTCCCACCGTTTTTTCGCGAAGGATAATTGCTGCCCCGGCATTCCCAGTGCGCGCAGGATTTCCGCCGCCATAATGCGGTTGCCGCGCGGATTCATGTGCACGCCGTCGGTGGTCATCAAATTATCGGAGTTCATCTTGATTTCATAGAATTTTTCGAACGTCTGAAACAAATCGCATAACAGAATTTCCTTATCCTTCGCCAATTGCCGCAGGAAATCGTTGTAATCGCGCAGTTTCGCATTTTCAGGGCTTTGCAGGTCTTCGAAAATCGGAGTCGCCGTGAGTAACAGCACTTTGATTCCCGCTTGCAGGCATCGATCCACGATTTCGGCCATGTTTTTCTTGTATTCGGGCAGCGGCACACCTTTTTCGCCGTGCCAAACATCGTTGACGCCGCAGGATATGCTCACCCAGGCCGGTTTGTGATCAATAACGTCTTTTTGCAGCCGCGCCAGCATATCGTTGGATTTATGACCGCCGATTCCGGCGTTGATGACGTTTACGGTATGGCCGTTCACATCGCAGGCCAGTTTGAAGAGGGATACATAACCCTCCGGCGCGGCGCCGGCTTGCGTAATGCTGTCGCCTAAAAAGACGATGGTTTCGCCGTTTTCCATCAGGAAATTGTTTTGCGCCGCGTGTAATGTGATCCAAGGATAAATCGGCGCGATGAGCAATAGAAAGAGGATTAAAATTCGCTTGGCAAACATCCCAATTTACTCCCTTAACTTTGTGATGTGGTTCAAGATTACCTGTTTGAAAAAAGCAGGTACAATAAAAAAAATAATGGTTTCACCATCATAGCACAGCAAAAGAATTCGTGAAAACCGTACGCAAAGGTTATGTTGAGAATCGGACGTCTAGCGTGAGTTTACGAATTAGCAAAATGTAATCTCGTAATATCTTGATAAATAAGGGTTTAGGTACAACACATCCTACTCCCTAACTTTCGAGATACCTCTTCATTTCAAAGAGATCAAACAGCTGTTTTTGGATTTTATCCTGTTGGGAAATCACGGATTGAGTGAGATTCGCCTTTTTGGATTTCTTGAATACATTGATGATTTCACGAATGCCGGCCAATTTTTCATGCAGATGATTCATCGACATCGGAAGGTTGGCTTGGCTGACTTTCCTCATGACCAACGAACGAAGAAGCAATGCGATG
>QZKN01000063.1 GCA_003598175.1 Candidatus Omnitrophota bacterium | reverse complement strand
CATAAAATTCCGTTCCGCCGCCAGCATAGACGGATTTTGGAGGAGTATTCATGAACCAATTGAATATATCAATTTGATGCGAGCCCAGTTCAGCGATCGGTCCACCACCCAAATCCCTGTACCATTGCCAATTTCTAAACTGCTGCATCGAGCGATATCCGTATTTATTAAGAACGGCTTCGTCGAGCGGAGAGCGTCGCGGATACCCACGGTCGGTTTGCACCGGGCGATTCCACTGCCCATTCAGAGCCGTGATCTCCCCCAACAATTTCGTTTCGTTGACGATATGATCGAGGCAATATTGATATTTCGGATGGCTTCGACGTTGAAAGCCGATTTGCAGCGGCTTGCCGGTTTCTTTCGCCGCCTGCGCCATTTTTCGCGCATCGTCGAGGCGGTTGGCCATCATGCTTTCGCAATATACGGGCAAACCGGCTTGTAGGCAGGCGACCGTTTGTTCCGCATGACAAAAATCGGGAGTGGCGATGAGCACCGCGTGGAGATCCTTTTCGCCCGCAAGCATATCCTGATAATCGACATAGGTTTTATGTTCCTGCTGAAATCCTGTCAGAATCCGTGAGCCTTGTTTCAGGTTATAATTTTCCCAGATATCGCAAATCGCTTGGATTCGCACGCCCGTCATTTTCATGCAGGTGTTGATTAATTGCTGCCCCTGCGCCCCTATGCCGATAATCGCGATATTCAGTTCCTCCGCGTCGGCGGGAGCGGCTTTTCCGATGGCGCTCGATGAGAGAACCAATCCACCGGCCATCGCGGTGGAGCGGATGAAGTTTCGTCGATTCCATTGATTAAGGTTTTCTCTTTTTTGCACGATTTCAATGATTCTCCATAAAATATAGAAACTCGGTGGATTTCACTCCGTTCAACCCACCCTACCTTCTCATTTTCACGCAAACCAGGCGCGTTCTCGTTTCAGATTTTCCGAGAAGATTTTCCTGGCGATGATTGTATCTTCCGTGATCTGAAAATCGAACATCCCCACGCATATGAAATCAGCGCCGTTTTCGAAGGCGTATTGAAATCCTTCCGACGGATGAATGGCGCCTGCGCCCAACACTTTATATCCGATCCACGGTTTTTTCACGGTTTTCATGAAGGCGATGGTTTCCTCCGGCGTTTCCGCCCACACGCTGTCGTTTCGCGGCATCGGACCGGCGGACCAATATTTCTTGCTGTTGATGGTTTTCATATAAAAGTCGGCCCCGACGTCGGCTTTTTCATACGCCTGTACGGATTCCAGCATATGCCCGGCGATTCCGCACATCACCCCACTTTTTTTGACCTGTTCAATCGCTTTCCCCAGCAAATCAACTTTCCCCTGCTGCACGAAATCGTCTCCCACGCCGCCGTGGATATAGACCGCTTTCGCCCCGGCGTCGATTGCGCCGAAAAGTTCGGACGTCAGATCGTTCTCCTTGAGTTTGGCCTGGCAAATCCATTGGATCTGCCCGCCCCATTCGTTCCAATATTTGTTGATGATGCGCAGGGTATTTTGATCGTAGCGTAAAATGGCGGTGTTGATTCCATGCTCTTCACACAGTTCCAATGTTTCACAGACTTTCTCGTCAGTGAAATATTGCTTCAGCAGCGGGGAAACGTAAATCAAATCGCGGCTGTGCGCAAAACCACTGATCAGGTTTCCTCCGCAAATAACGCGGCTGACATTCAAGTCGCCCAATTTTCCCATCGGAAAATCTTTCGATGCGCCTTGCGGGCTTGATGCCGTTGGCGCTTCTTCGGCTCTTGCCAGAAGGGCTTTCTCTTCAAACCCGAACGCCAACGTCGCTCCGGCGGAGGCAAGGGCGGACTTCTTCAAGAAATTTCGACGATCCACATGGTTTTCAGTCATGGCATCATTCTCCCCGTTTTTTCAGTTGCTTAATTTTGATGCAATGTATGAAAGAATGCAACTGCGGAAGTCAATCCTTGAGAAATCTTAGAAAAACTTAAATCAATCGCATCCGATTTCAGATATTCATGCCAGAGTGTGGATATTCTATCCATTTATGCGGGCAGGATGCCTGCGCTCCGGCTTTCATTCCGACTTGCGCGTTCCCCCTTTTGGATCGGTAACGCTTATTGGATAATACCTCCGATTGTCAATACATTATTTGAAAGGTGAATATCATGAAACAGAATCTACGCCGAAACCTACGATTTATGTTGAAGACTCGCGGTGCAATCGTTCCCTTTGTTTTTGTGATTTTTGCAGTCTCTCTTTTCCCACCACCACAATCGATAGGCGCGGATTCAAGCGCAACGACGAAAAATCAGTTGGTCGTTCACGCCGATCAGGGTGCGCAAACGATCAACCGGAACATCTATGGCCATTTCGCCGAACATTTGGGTTGGTGCATTTACGGCGGGATTTGGGTGGGCGAGGACAGTCCGATTCCGAACACACGCGGGATTCGCAAGGATATCGTCGAAGCGTTGAAACGAATCGAGATTCCGGTTCTCCGTTGGCCGGGCGGTTGCTTTGCCGACGAATATCACTGGATGGACGGCATCGGCCCGAAAGAGAAACGCCCGCCGATGGTAAACACGCATTGGGGCATGGTGACGGAAAACAACCATTTCGGCACGCACGAATTTCTGGATTTATGCGAACAACTCGAATGCGAATCCTACATCAGCGGGAACGTGGGCAGCGGATCGGTGCTCGAAATGCAGCAATGGGTGGAATACATCACCTTCGCCGGCAATAGCCCGATGGCGAATCTGCGGCGTCAAAACGGCCGTGAAGAGCCGTGGAAAATCAAATATTGGGGCGTCGGCAACGAAAACTGGGGCTGCGGTGGAAATATGACGCCCGAATTTTATGCCGATCTGTATTTACGTTTTCAAACGTATGTTCGCAATTTTTCCGGAAATCGCATTTATAAAATTGCCTGCGGATCCTATGGCGAGCGCTACGATTGGACCGAAGTGTTGATGAAAAAAGCCGGAAGGCACATGAATGGGCTAAGTCTGCATTATTATTGCGGATCCGGCAAGAACAGCCGCTCCGCCACGAAATTCGAGGAAGAGGATTGGTTCGAACAGATTAAACGCGCGCTGATGATGGAAGACATTCTCACCGCCCATTCCGCGATTATGGATAAATTCGATCCGGATAAAAAAGTCGGCATGATGGTGGACGAATGGGGCGCCTGGCACGCCGTCGAACCGGGCACCAATCGCGGTTTTCTCTACCAGCAGAATTCCCTGCGCGATGCGCTCGTCGCCGGGCTGACGCTCAATATCCTCAATCAGCATTGTGATCGCGTACAAATGGCCAACATCGCCCAGACCATCAACGTTCTGCAGGCAATGGTCTTGACCGACAAGGAAAGAATGATATTGACGCCAACGTATCACGTTTTCGACTTATATAAAGTTCATCAGGACGCAACGCTGCTGCCCACCGATTTACAATGCGCCGATTATGCGTTCGGCGGAGACAAAATCCCCGCGCTTAACGTTTCCGCATCCAAAAAGTCAGGAAAAATCCATGTGACGCTCTGCAATTTCGATCCGAACCATGCCGCCGAATTGAATTGCGCATTGAGCGGCGTCACAGCGAAAAGTGTTTCCGGACAAATTCTCACAGCGGATCAAATCACTTCTCACAACACGATTGAGAAGCCGGATGTCGTCAAACCTGTTTCCTTTCACGCCGCTTCGATCAAAGATGGGAACGTTCAAGTCACACTTCCAGCCAAATCGGTCGTCCTGTTAACAGTTGAATGATTGAATTCGAATAGTGGTTGCAAGCAAAATGGAGGAAATGAAAAAATGACGAAGAAAATCGAAAAAACAATCGGGGGAAAAGAATCCGAATCGTTGAATCGGAGAACGTTCATTGCAGGCGCAGGCGCATCCACGCTGGCATTTTCCATTATTCAACCGCAATTCGTAATGGGAACTTCGGCCAATACAAAAATCAAACTGGGATTGATCGGCTGCGGCGGACGCGGCGCATGGATTTCCAATCTATTCGTGCAAAACGGCGGATATGAAATCGTTGCGGCATTCGATTATTTTGCCGATCGTGTGAACGCATATGGCGAACGATTCCATGTTTCCGCAGCGCATTGTTTTTCTGGCCTTTCCGGTTATAAAAGGCTGCTGGCCGATGGCGTCGACGCCGTCGCCATCGAAACGCCGCCGTATTTTCATCCCGAACAGGCGGCGGCGGGAGTGGATGCGGGCGTTCATGTCTATGTGGCCAAACCCATCGCGGTGGACGCGCCGGGCTGCGAAACCATTGCCGCGAGCGGAAAAAAGGCAACGGAAAAACGACTCTGTTTTCTGGTCGATTTCCAAACGCGCGCCAACGAATTTTACATTGAAGCGATTCGGCGGGTGCACGCCGGCGACATCGGCAATTTCGCATTCGGCGAATCCTCCTACCATGCGGGTTGTCCATGGGATCGCCAGTTTCAATATTTGGAAGATGATCCCGCCAATCCGGAAAACCGTTTGCGGGCGTGGGGATTGGACAAAACGCTTTCCGGCGACATCATCACCGAACAGAATATTCACACGCTCGACGTGGCCAGCTGGATCATGAACGAACCGCCGCTGCAAGCGTCGGGATTGTGCGCACGCAAGGTGCGAAAAGACCTGGGAAACTGCCACGACTGTTTCACTGTGGTTTTCGAATATCCCAACGACGTCGGCATCAGCTTCAGCTCACGCCAGTTTGAAGGGCACGAGAGCGCGGGGGGCATCAACAACCGCATGTTCGGATCGAAAGGCGTTCTCGAAACACAATACGGCGGACAGGTGCTGATTCGGGGTGAACATCCCTATCCCGGCGGAAAAACACCACAAATTTTCACGGAAGGCGCGGTCAACAACATTGCGACGTTTCGCAATAACATCGTCAACGGCGTTTATGATAATCCCACCGTGGAACCGAGCGTGCGCAGCAATCTGGTCGCCATTCTCGGGCGGACCGCCGCATATACACGAAGCGTCGTGCGATGGAATGAGATGTTGAAAACCAAGGAGAAATTGGAATTCGATCTCACCGGTTTGAACGATTGATTCGTAGATGAGAATTGAGAAAATTTTCGCAATTATAGAAAACTAACATCTGTCAATGTAATACCCTGAATCGGAATCGGTTCGTCCGGACCTCCCCACGGAATCCCTTCGGCGCATGATAAAGAAACAAAAATGATTGTACGGTAATTGAATTCGAGACTCAGTTGAAAACGGGAAATCCGCTCGACGATTGGGATGCGTTGCCGATGAAAACGCAACGCGCCGCTTTGACAATTCCGAGTTTATTCTGTTATGATGAAATCCTGATATTCACTTTTGTAACACGGAGAGCAAATGCAATGAAAACAAATGTGGTTCGAAGAGATTTTTTACGCGACAGTGCATTAGGGATATGCCTGGCCTCTCAAGTCGCGCCGGCTATCGGGGCGGTGGGAGCGAATGAGAAAGTGAATTTGGGATTTATTGCCGTGGGCGGCAGGAATACTTACCATTTGAGCAGTTTTTTAAGGTTGGGTGGAGTAAATGTACTGGCGGTATGCGACGTCGATCAAAACCGGCTGGATAAGGGAGCAGAACTGGCTGGGGGTAACGTCAAAAAATTCAAGGATTTTCGCAATCTGCTCGAAATGAAGGAAATCGATGCGGTCATCATCGCGCCGCCCGATCATTGGCATTGCATCCCCACCATTCTGGCCTGCGAGGCGGGAAAGGATGTCTATGTCGAAAAACCGCTGGGTCAGAATATCAAGGAAGGACGGGCGGCGGTGAACGCGGCGCGGAAATACGACCGCATCGTGCAAATCGGCTTGCAGCATCGCAGCGGTCCACACTTCATCGAAGTCGCCGAGATGATTCGCGAGGGGAAATTAGGGGAAATCACTCAAGTACAGACATTCAACCAGTGGGATATGTACGGCATGGGACACAACGGCCCGCAGGGGCTTGGCGCGCATCCCGATTCCGATCCGCCGGAAGGAGTGGATTACGATCTGTGGCTCGGACCCGCGCCGAAACGGCCGTTCAATCCCAACCGTTTTCACTTCACGTTTTACTACAATTGGGATTATTCCAGCGGCATGATGGGCGCATGGGGAGTGCATATCTTCGACACGGTGCAGTGGATCATGGGCGATCAGCTCGATCACGTCGTCGCGTCCGGCGGGCAATACTATTATAAACACAATATCGATACGCCCGACACCGCCGAAGCGGTTTTTCATTATCCGAATTACATCATGAACTACACGATGCGCCACACCAACGGGTATCCGCTGCACGGCGAGATGGATCACGGCATTTTCTTTTTCGGAACCGAGGGAACGATCTTCATCAACCGCAATCAATATGAGCTGTATCCGGAAAAGGACCGCAAAAATCCCATCATCGTCAAATCACGTGGGATGGAAGATCAACACAAACAGAAGTTCCTGGACAGCGTCAAAACCCGCAAACGCACCGATTCGGACATCGAAACCGGCCATGTTTCCAGCATCACCGCCCATCTCGCCAATATCGCTTATCGCACCGGCCGGGCGATTCGCTGGGATCGAGAAAACGAAACGATTATCGGCGACGAGGAAGCCGCGAAACTGCTGACTCGTGTTCCCCGCGAGCCGTGGAATCGGATTTGAGTAGGCAGAATGCGCCGTGGATGGCTCCCTTCGTTATTCTATCGTTTTTGGCAATCATCACTCTGCCATTTGTGGTTTTGATTTACTGGAATCAGTGGGCGCGGGACGTGGCGACAGGCGCGAGGTTTCGTAAGATGGAAAGAATTGATGGAGTTGGTGGTTCAGGCAAAAAATTCACTATGAATCCGAGCTGCGAGTAATTCGCTGAGATTTGCTTCATTCCGATTTTCATCGATCAGGATTCCATTCGCCGTATAAATGGCGCTGACCAATTCCGCCGGGGTGATGGGGGATTGGATGACGTTCGCGCCGGTTTCATCGGTTTCGCCGATCACTTTTCCTCTGGCAACCGGCCCGCCGGCCAGCAGCACACTACTGGCATGTGGCCAGTGGTCGCGCCCGTTATATTGATTGATGACCGGCGAACGTCCGAATTCGCTCATCAGCACGACCAGCGTTTCGTCCAACAAATCGCGCACGAGCAAATCTTGAATCAGCGCGGAATACGCTTGATCGAGAGCCGGCAACTTGTCATTTTGCAAATGCATGTGAATGTTGTCATGTTGATCCCATCCTTGATCCACAACGGTGATGAACCGGATTTCCGCTTCCACGCAACGCCGCGCGATCAAGCAGTTTTTCCCCAGCGTTGTTTGACCGTACATTTTTAGAAATTTGTTCCCTTCCATGCGGAAATCGAAGAGTTTTTGTGTATAATGATTTGATATGCAATCCGGTTTTGAGTGGATTGTGATTTGCGCGGGGAAAATCGGGCCGGTTTGAGGTTTCTCATTAAAGAAATCTCCTAATCGGGCCGGTTGAAACGCTGACGGAGGTGTACAGCCGGTTTGCATTTGATAGGATGCGCGATCGTGGTTGGTTTCGTTGCTGCAAATGGATCGAATCAGAGTGACATGTTCCATCATTTCCGCGATACGAGGTAAATGCTCACAAACAAGGACGGCAGGCGCACAAGTAGGAAGCGTTTTAAAGGGACCGCGAATGTTATATGGCGCATAGGGTTTGGGATCGAAGGTGTCGAGTTGGCTGAGTCCTCCATCCAGCCAGATCAGCACGCAGGCTCGCGCCGGTTTGGCGTCGCGGAAAAACGAAAATTTTGAAAAAGGCCGCATGAAACACGCGCCGCCGAATCCACCGGCAAGGAAAAATTCTCGTCGATTAAGATTGGAAGGGGGGTTCTGATCCATTTTTATCCTTTACCCATGCAAAAAGTGCGATCATTTTATCTTGTTGGGATGTTCGTTATTCCCACTCATCCGGATGGAGCATTATGTTGATTAAATACCTTTTTCACCGAATTTCAAACCAGCGTAATCGATATGGATCAATTATCATAGCCATATTTCTTACAATTTTTGTTGTTTTTCCATGCAGAAGTGAATTGATACGTTCGGGAACGCTCACCACTGACGAAACCTGGACGACAGCGGATTCACCTGTCGTTATCCCGAGCAACGTAACCATTTCCGAAGGGATAGAAATCAAAATCAAAGCGGGAACGGAACTCCGATTGGGTGAACGCGCTTCGATCACCGTTCAAGGGCGATTAGACGCCGTCGGTCACATGGATCACCCAATTGTCATCCAATCGGAAGGGAATGGTCGATGGGGAACTCTTTCCTTCGAGCAGACGGCCGCGGGCTCGCTGTCTCATTGCATTGTCAATCGCGGCTCCACCGGCTCGGGTAACCGCATCGGCATGGTGAGCGTTTATCGTTGTGCAGGGGCCGTCACGATCAGCGATTGCACCTTCACGAACTGGCCGGACGATTTCAACTCGAAGGCGGTCGAGATCTACCACTCGCCCAACGTGCGAGTCTCCCGCTGTTATTTCGGCGAGGGAAGAAACGAGGCGGTCCACGGCGTGAACAGTCCGGCCGTGGTGGAATACAATATCTTCGCGCGGCGTTTCGGATACAGCGACGCCGTGGATATCGGGAATACGACAAATCCAGGCCCCATAATCCGACGCAACGTGTTTCTGGGCAGCGACGATGACGCCATCGACTTGGACGAATGCGACGCCTATGTCGAAGGAAACCTGGTCATGAACTGCCGCGGCGGCAATAACGATCCCAACGGAATTTCCGGCGATCAAAATGCGCGGCCCATTATTGTTAACAATATCGTGCTCAATTGCGAATCCGGCATCGGCTTTAAAAACGGCGCACAGATTACCGTGATCAACAATACGATCATTAATTGCGATCGCGGAATCTGGCTCCATCAAAATCCCACCCATGCGCGTGTGATCAACACGATTATTTGGGGAGAAGAAACCCAAGTGCCCGTCAAATTGGAGCCGGGATCAACGATTGATATTTCCTATTCCATCGTGCAGGGAAATGATGTGTATCCGGGGACGGGAAACCTCAATTCCCATCCCCGGTTTATCGATGAGGAAAACGGGATGTATGGTTTATCGTCCGAATCCCCCGCCATCGACGCCGGTTGGGGCGGAGAGGGAATTTTGCCCTATGATTTTCACGGAAACGAACGGTCCGATATATCCTTCATTCCCAACACCGGCGCGGGAATTCCGCATTTTATCGATATCGGCGCGATCGAGTTTATTCCCCCGGCAACCTGGGTGAAAGACTGGCGTCGCCTCCACTAAATTAACATATTGCCGATTCCATTCCTCCACATTCAATCCACCATCCAACCCATCAGTGAAACGGCCCTATCCTTCATAAATAACAACAAAAAGCGGTAGGGAGACGCCTTCAAGTTTGATTTGTAATCTGCTACGGTAAAAAAATTTAAATTGTGGTGCGGACATCCTGTCCGCACAAGGTAAGGTAATGGATAGGATACAGCGTCAAACCGACAATCAACCTGAGAGTGAAATTCGGTGGTGGCAGCCGGTCGTATTCGCCGCCCTGGCCGGCGGCATGGGTTGGGGAATCCGCGGTCAATACGGCCACGAAACCGGCGCGATGGTTCCCGGCCTTCTTGTTAGTCTCACCCTGGTGTTTTTCATGTATCCACGAGCGTCTGTAATCAATACGGCGAGAATCGTCGCGTGGGGAGCGGTGGCAATGGGATTCGGCGGGTCCATGACATACGGCCAGACAATCGGTCTGACACAGAATACGTCGATGATCGGCAACTGGGCGGCTCTCGGCTGGGGAATGCTCGGCCTCTCGATCAAAGGCGCGCTGTGGATCGGTTTCGCCGGCGCTTTTTTGGGTATGGGATTCAGCGGAATCCGTTATCGCTCCCGCGAACTGCTGCTGCTGATGATTGCATTGGTTGCCGCTTATTTTCTTGGCGTTTTCCTGCTGAACTCGCCGTTTGATCCCGCCAATCAAAGCCTCCCGGCAATCTATTTCTCGGCGGATTGGTATTGGGAGCCGGATGCGGTGAATTTGCAACCGCGTCCCGAATGTTGGGGCGGCCTTTTATTTGCGCTTATTGTCCTGATTGTCTACACCGCAAGGGGGCGTAAAGACTCTCTCGCTCCCCGGCTTGCATCGTGGGGTATATTGGGAGGAGTCGTTGGTTTTCCACTGGGGCAATGCCTGCAAGCCAACCACGCCTGGAACCTCGCCTACTTTAAAGAAGGATGGTGGTCACAACTCGATCCGTTCATGAATTGGTGGAACATGATGGAAACCACCTTCGGCGCGGTCATGGGAGGGATGTTGGGATTGGGTTTGTGGCTCAATCGAAAGCGAATTCGAACGATGAACGAAGCAGACGGAGAGTTCTCACCTCCGATGGAGTGGATTTTGCTTGCCGTTCACCTGGCATTGCTGGTCGCGGTTGAATTCATGAGCGTACGGGCAGTCGATATGATTTACGATATCGGCCTTGTCATGGGAATCATTCCCATCGTCGCCATCGCCGGCGGGCGCTGGTGGCCGTATTTGATCGTGTATCCAATCACATTATTGCCCATCGCGGGCAAGACCGTTGACCAGCTCGTTTATCAGGAAACGGCAATCGCGCCGTTGACCGGATGGTTCGCTTATCTAATCGCGCCGCTGCTCATTGCCACGACGGCGGCGATTTGGATCGGCCGCCATGCCGCCACATTCAAGTCAGGACTTGATTTCACTCGCTTTTCTTTTTTATTTTGTACCTGGACTTACTTTCTCATCAATTTCGCATTTTTCCGTTTTCCCTGGCCGTGGGCGGATTGGACCCAACGTACGCCGAACGGCATTATTTTTTTGGTTTGCGCCATCGGTCTGACAACGGCGGCGTTGTTTTACAGACGCCGCGAAACGAATTCATTAGCAGTTTGACGCGGAATGACTCAAGACGAATTTGCTCCTCATCGCATCATCATGCACGTCGACATGGATGCATTTTATGCCTCCGTTGAACAACGCGACCATCCCGAATTGCGGGGTAAACCGGTCGTGGTCGGCGGCAGTCCCGTCGATCGCGGCGTGGTGGCCGCCGCTTCGTACGAAGCGCGCGAATACGGCATTCGCTCCGCCATGCCGATGTCGTTGGCGTTGCGCCTCTGCCCCCACGCGATTCGCCGACCACCGAATTTCCAAGCGTATCAGGACGCGTCGCGAATCATTCACTTTCATTTCCGCAATATCACTCCACTGGTGGAGCCCGTTTCGTTGGATGAGGCTTATCTCGACATGTCCGATCATGTCATGGACTTTGCTCATGCCGCCGCGGTGGGAAGAGGGCTGAAACGCGACATTCGCATTTCCACCCAACTCAATGCGTCCGTCGGTATTGGTCCAAATAAATTCCTCGCAAAAATCGCGTCCGATTACGACAAGCCCGACGGCTTTTTCATCGTGCATCCGGAAGAAGTGCAGGATTTCCTTACCCCGCTTCCCGTCCGCCGCATTCCCGGCGTGGGGGAAAAAACCGAACGGATTCTCACGCAACTCACGATACACACCATTCAACAATTACGAGAATGTCCGTTAAGCAATCTACAACAGGTTTTCGGAAACAAGCACGGTTTGAGTTTATACAATCTCGCGCGCGGCGTCGATCCGTCGCCGGTTGTTGCTGATCAACGCCGTAAATCGCTTTCCCAGGAACATACGTTTTCGCACGATCTCGCCGATGGAAGCAAGATGAATGAGTTTTTGAGTGTGTTATCGGCGCAAGTCGCCGAGGAACTCGAGAAAATGGATTTGAAAGGACGAACCATCGGCATCAAAGTCCGATTTGATAATTTTCAAATCGCCACCCGTTCCTTCACGATCGACCATCCCACGCGCGATCCCAAAGAAATTACCAAGATCGCGAAACTGCTTCTCGAACGCATTGATTTGACGCACCGCAAAGTGCGCCTGCTGGGAGTTCGGGTCGCCGGATTTGAAACCGATGCGGATGATTGCGCTGACAATGCGGCTGAAAATGATTTGCAATTGCGATTGTGGTGACGTCTATTGAAACACGCTCAACTCTTTGATCTTGCCGCTTCTTTTTCGGTTATGAAAGATCCTCCAGATAGTAATTTCGCGCAGAGACGCTGTGCCGCCGAGATTTGTTGACAAAAAATTCCGCTGCGTCTCTGCGCCTCCGCGCGAGTAATTTTAGCAATCATTTCAGCGCATTGACGCCAAATTCGCAATCCGGATTTAAACAATGTCAATTCAGCATAACGACTCGTTCGCATGGAATTCTCCCCACCGGGTGACGCGGGAAAAAGACAACGATATAATCACCACCATGAAAAATTGAGGTGATCTCGTGAAAAAACCAATTTGGCATAGTTCGAAAAAAGGAACCGCGCGCACGGAATTCGTCAAATTCTCCGCCGGGCGCGACGTCCTCCCTCTTCCCGGCGCGGACGAGATTCTCGTTCCATACGATATCTGGACCAATCAGGCCCACGCCATCGGCCTGCATCGCATCGATGTGTTTTCCGCGCCGCAGCTGCAGAAAATCCTGCAAGCCCTGACAAAACTCGAAACCGAATGGACGCGAGGTTCATGGAAACTCGATCCCGCGCTGGAAGATGTGCATATCAACATTGAATCCTACATCTCGGAAACCTGCGGCGAGGAACTCGGCGGCCGCCTGCATTCCGGCAGAAGCCGCAATGATCAGGTCGCCGCGGACATGAAACTCTACGCTCGCGACGTGGTTTTAAATTTCGCGAATGAAATTCACGAACTTCTCAAATCTTTGCTGGCGCATGCACATGAACATATCAAAGCGCCCATGCCCGGCTACACCCACCACCGCAAAGCCACCATCACGACGTGGGGACATTGGTGCGCCTCGTACTGCCAGGCGCTGTTGCGCGACGCCGACCGCTTGATGAGCATTTACGCGCGCATCAATACCTGTCCGCTGGGCGCGGCCGCCGCGTATGGAACCACATGGCCGCTCGATCGCAAACTCGTCGCTGAACTTCTCGCATTCGATAGCGTGCAGGAAAACACACTCGACGCCGTGCGCAATCGCGGCGAAGCGGAAGCGGAAATCACGCACGCGCTATTTATGCTGATGAAACGCCTTGCCGGCATTTCGCAGGATTTGATCCTCTTTTCCACCGACGAATTCGGGTACCTATCCCTGCCCCAAGATTTTACCACCGGCAGTTCCATCATGCCGCAGAAACGCAATCCCGATTTTGCCGAAGCGATCAAAGGTAAAGCCTATGTGTTGCTGGGGTACGTGACATCGCTGCTTGCCATCGACGGCTCCAACCTTTCCGGCTACAACAAGGACGTACAATGGTCCAAATATCTATTTATGGATGCGGTCCGCGAGGCATCTGGCGCGGCGACTCTGCTCGCCAATGTTTTTCAAGGCATGAACGTGCATCGTAATCGCATGGAAAACGCGGCGCAAAACGGTTTCCTCAATGCCGTCGATCTCGCCGATCATCTAGCCCGTACCCGCAGCCTTCCATTCCGCACTACGTATCACCTGCTATCGGACGCCGTCGGCTCGGCCCAACAAAACCATTTCACATTTGACGAAATCAACCAGCTGCTATCCAAACACAAAATTACACGTTTCACGGACAAGGAATTCGCATCTCTACAAAATCCGAACGAATGTGTCAACGCACGCAATCACATTGGGGGGCCGAAGCCGAAGCATGTAAAAAATCACTTGATGACGATCTCCCGAAAAAACGTAACTTTCAAAAAGTGGATAGAGAAAGAAAACGAAAAAATTGTAAACTCCAAAAAGCGCTGTTCTCACAGCGGATAATCCACGTTGAAATAAACCGATCATCATTTCAATTTAAGAATAACATGAACGATGTAAACAAACAAAACAAACCGGCCATCCATTGCCGTAATTTAACAAAAACGTACACGCTCTCAGCCGAGCGTATGACAACGTGGAAAGAAACCGTCCTGCGCGGCGGACGCGGCAAGCGTTCCACTACCCTTATCCACGCATTGGACAACATCGATTTAACGATTCACAACGGGGAAACGGTTGGGTTGATCGGCGATAACGGTTCCGGCAAAAGCACGCTGCTGAAATTGATCGCCGGCATCACCGATCCCACTTCCGGCTCCATCACAGTCAACGGAACCGTCTCCAGTTTGTTGGAAGTCGGCGTCGGCTTCCATCCGGAAATGACCGGTCGCGAAAACGTGTACCTTTCCGGCACACTGTTGGGCATCCCGCACGGCGAAATCACCCGTCAACTGCCGCACATCATCGCCTTCAGCGAATTGGAGGATTTCATCGATTCGCCCGTCAAGCATTATTCTTCCGGCATGTACCTGCGGCTGGGTTTTGCCATCGGCATCCACGTGCATCCGCAGGTTTTGCTGGTGGATGAAATTCTGGCGGTCGGCGACCAGCGTTTTCAACGCAAATGCAAGGACCACATCCGCGCTCTACGCAATTCCGGCAAGACCATTATCGTCGTCTCGCACGACATGGACGCGATATTGAGCGTTTGCGACCGCGCCATCGTTCTCGACAAAGGGAAAATCCTCGGCGACGGCCCGCCGTACGAAATGATCGGTCTTTATAAACAACATTTATTCGAATTATCCCGTCGGCGGGGAGAATCCCCTCCCGCCGATATCATCAAGCGCAACCGCTTCGGCACCTTCGAACTGCAATTTGAAAGCATTCGCATGTTTGACGCGGATGGAATCGAACGTTACGTGTACGAAACCGGCGAACCGGTCCGCGTCGACTTTGCCTGGTCTGCGCGCCAAGCGATCAAATTCCCCGTCTTCGGCATGTCGATCTTAAATGACGACAGCGATTACCTCTTCACCGTTGCTACTGACGTCACCTTCGGCGATATCGATCAAATCAACGGGAAAGGAGTCACGACCTTTCATTTCGAATCGCTCAATCTTCTCGAAGGCCCCTACAGCATTTCCTGCGGCGTGACACAACGCCAGGACGGCCCCGGCTCCGCCTTCAACTTCTTCGAAGGATTCGACGTAATGGAGGAGCTATGTCCGTTTTGGATCAAACCGGGGAAAAAGGGGCGTGGACTGCGTGGGGAAGTGTATTTTGCATGTAAATCGTTGATTCAATCGCAGCAAGCATAGAAGGAGTCATGTCGTATGCTCCAGCTGTTGTTATGATTCCATTATTATCATTATTTACAATACGTAGAAATACTGCATGGAGTAACCAGTTTTTCACGATAACGAAAGAACATGATGATGGATTGTCTGCATCAACCAAAATAATTTTTTTTTCATTTGTTTGGGAGGCTTCTGCCTGAATCGAATGATTTTTGTGTTATAATTATTTCATATCAAGCTGACGGAGCATCAAAAAAATGACGAATCCGGAGTTGGAAAAAGGATTTCAGGAAATCTGGAAACTGTTCGCCGAGACAGATAGAAAAGTCGAGAAAATGTGGGCAGAAACGAAAGAGATGTTTAAAGAAACGGATAGACAGTTCAAAGAAACGGACAAGAGAATCAAAGAAGTTTCCGTTCAAATGAAGGAAACAGATAAACGTTTTCAAAAGTTAACCGACAAGTGGGGAGAATTTGTTGAAGGTTTGGTCAGCCCGGCCGCCATAAAGTTGTTTTCCGAACGAGGGATCGAAATTGAACGGATCACCCAGCGTTTCAAGGTTTCCAAGAACGGCAAGGAAGGCATGGAAATCGACATCCTGGGTATTAATCGCGAATACGTGGTTTTGATCGAAGTGAAAAGTACCCTTGGCATTCAGGATGTGAAAGATCATCTGAAACGAATGGACAAATTTAAAACCTATTTTCCGGAGTACAAAGAACGAAAAGTGGTTGGGGCCGTGGCGGGGATTGTGATCAAGAAAAATACCGAATCCTATGCATTTAAACAAGGCCTGTTCGTTATCGCGCAAAGCGGAGATATGGTCATGATCCTCAACGACATTAATTTTAAGCCGAAAGAATGGTGAAGAATCAATCCACGTGAATGCATCACAGGCCAATTTCTAAAAAATAATGAAGGAAACAGGAGATACAGAATGAATTCATGTCATTTGTCTCGTCGGACTTTTATGCAAACTTTCGGCCTGTCTACTTTCACAGCAACATATCCCACAATTCTCAAGGCGACAAACAATCCTTTCCCCAACATCGTCCTAATCTATGCCGACGATTTGGGCTATGGCGATGTCGGTTGTTATGGCGCAACGAAAGTCAAGACGCCGAACATCGACAGATTGGCTTCGCAGGGCGTGCGATTTACGAACGCGCATTCGTCGTCGGCCACTTGCACACCTTCGCGCTATTCCATGCTCACCGGCGAGTACGCGTGGCGTTAAAAAGGAACGGGAGTGCTTCCCGGCAACGCCGCCCTGATCATTCAGCCGGGGCGTACCACCTTGCCATCGATATTGAAGCAAGCCGGATACACCACCGGCGTCGTCGGCAAATGGCATCTCGGTTTGGACAAAGGCAATCTTGATCAGAATGGCGACATCACGCCCGGCCCACTGCGCGGCGGCAAATACAGCGCCTTCGACGCCGGAACGCGGGTTCCGTTCATCGTCCGCCGTCCCGGGCAGGCGCAGGCAAAGGAATCCGCCGCATTGGTCAGCCAAATCGATTACATGGCTTCTCTTGCCGCGCTGACCGGCCAACAACTCGCCGACAACGATGCGCCGGACAGTTTCAACCTTCTTCCCGTCCTGCTTGGCAAATCGCAAACCGGCCGCGACCATTTGATCGAACACGCCGGCGTTCTTTCCATCATCAAAGACGAATGGAAATACATCGAACCGGGAAAAGGTCCCAAAATCAATAAAAACATCAACATCGAACTGGGCAACGGCCCGCAGCCGCAGCTCTACAATTTGAAAACCGATCTCGGCGAGAAACACAACCTCGCCTCCGAGAATCCACAAAGAATAAAGGAAATGGCAGATTTACTAAAAAAAGAAAAACAGGAGGGACGAACACGAAAATAAAACCATGCAGTCTTTGAAGCCTTTCCAACAAAATAAACATGGGTAGAGCAGGCGTCCTCGCCTGCGCTGTTTCACAAGGCGAGAACGCCTGCTCTACCCACAAATGAATAAGCGTCGCTTCTTACGCCACCAATTCCTTCGCCTTCTCCACCGCCGAAGCCGCATCCGGCGCGTAGGCGTCCGCCCCGATCTCATCCGCGTATTTCTGGCTGAGCGGCGCGCCGCCGACCATAATCTTGATCTGCCCGCGAATCCCGCTGGCGTCGATCGCTTTGATGATGCGCTGCATGGCCGTCATCGTCGTCGTCAGCATGGCCGACAAGCCCACCAATTGCGCCTGATGTTCCTTCACGGCGTTGATATATTTTTCTTCACTGCAATCCACGCCAATGTCGATTACTTCAAAACCGGCGCCTTCGAGCATCATACTGACCAGATTCTTGCCGATATCGTGCAAATCCCCCGCCACCGTTCCGATCACCGCTTTCGCAACGGGTTGCACACCGGTTTCGACCAGTTTGGGGCGCAAGACTTCCATCCCCGCCTTCATCGCCTTGGCCGCAATGAGCACTTCGGGAATAAAGATCACGTTTTCCTTGAAATCACAACCGACTTTGCCCATGCCGGCAACCAAACCGTTGGTCAACACGTCGGACGCCGATTTTCCCTCATTGAGACATTGTTCAACCAGCTGCCGCACGTCTTGATGCTTCCCTTTATAAATGGCATCCGCAATCTGCTCGTATATCTCCATTGCCAATCTCCTTCGTTTTGAATCAAATAACAATACAATTTATATCATCTTTGACCGTAAATCGAGTGGTGTGAAATAGTTTTCTTCTTCTGTTTACTAATGAAAACGTAACCGGCAGGGAAATTCATGAACCGCTCTCCAGTCGGGCGGTCGCTGAAAAATGGCATCATGCCATTTTTAGATCGTGAAAATGGAAATTATCTCTTGATTACATTCCAATGAGTTATATTATTATTTCTCAAGTTGTTTAATTCTATTCCAAAATCACAAAAAGTTGGAGATGCCATAAAATCAATCGCTACATCGATCATTATTTAGATTGCCTTCAGTTTACTCGCGAATCCAAGTACACAGGCCGAGGACATTACTTTCGGCGCACTACTTCCGATTACCGGCAGCATGTCATCGTATGGAGAAACCGGCCAGGCCGCCGCGCAAATCGCGGTAGAGGATGTGAACGCGTATTTCGCACGCGCCGGTATTCCCTATCAAATCCAGGTACTGGTTGAAGATTCCGCCACGGATCCAGCCGCCGCACTCACCGCACTGCAAAAATTCGCCAATCAGGGAATCCAAATTGTCATCGGGCCCTACGCCAGTTCCACAGTGGCCGGAGTCAAGGATTTCGCCGACCAAAACGATATTCTGATTTTAAGCCCCGCCAGTTCTTCCGTTTCGCTTTCGATCGCAGGCGACAATATTTACCGCATGGTCGCCGATGATAGCAATCAGGGATTGGCGATTGCCCATTATCTCGCCGGAGTCGGAAAAAAGCGATTGATTCCGGTCTTTATGGATGATTCTTTTGGTAACAGTTTGTATGAATCCACCCGACGGGCGTTTGAAACATTGGAGTCAGTCTGCGAAGACGGCATTCCATTCCCCCCTGAGACCAATAATTTTGACGCATTGCTGCAAACCATCAATGCTCGAGTCGAAAGCGCAATCGCGCAGGAAGGCGCCGATGCGGTCGCCGTGCACCTGATCGCCTTTGAACAGACCGTGCAACTGTTTCAACTAGCGAAAAACTACCCGGCTCTAGCCGGCGTACTATGGATCGGAAACGACGGCATCACGGAAAACCAACGCTTGTTGGAAAACGCGGACGCCGCCGCTTTCGCGGTTCGCGCCGGTTTTGTCAGTCCGATTTTGCGCATGGATGACACTTCCACCGTGGTTATTCCCAGTTTTCCCTTTACCCAACATTTTATGCAACGCATGCGCGCAAAGATCGGACGTAACGGAGACGAATTTTCCATTCATGTCTATGATGCGATTTGGTTATCGGCGCTGGCGGCTTCCCGTTCCGGCAATTCCACCGATTTGAATACATTAAAAAGTTCATTGGCGGAAGCATCGATCATTTATATCGGTTATTTCGCCCGCATCGTTTGGAATGCAGCGGGAGATCGCGATGTGGGAACCTATGGTTTTTACTCGGTAAAGGAAACTGCCGCAAACGCGTATGACTGGATCAACGTCGGTTCGTTCCGTTTTCGCAGTGGAAGGCCGCAAGGTCAGGTTCCATTACGCCTGACCGGCGTGGAAATACCCGCCGATTTGCCCAACTTGAACATTGCCGCCTTGCTTCCGTTGAGTGGAGAATTATCCGGCGCCGGCCAATCCGCCCAACGCATTCTCGAAATTTCCGCGAATAACTTGAACTCCTATCTGCAAGCGGAAGGCGTGGCGGGTCGCATTTCGCTAACGATTGAAGATACGCAGACGGATCCGGCGGTTACGTTGCATAAATTGCAGCAAATCGCCGCGAGCGACTCCGCGCGCATTGTTATTGGTCCTTTTGACAGCGCCTCCGTGGCGGCGGTGAAAGAGTTTGTCGACAGCGAGGGCTTGATTGTAATCAGTCCCGCCAGCACCGCATCGTCTCTTTCCGTTCCGGATCATATCTACCGTTTGATTCTCGACAACGCCAAGCAAGCGCAAGCCCTCGTCGGTTTGATGCGCCAGGAAATGGTTCGCGCCGTCATTCCGGTCTGGCGAAATGACACGTATGGCAATGACCTACAATCGCAACTACGAGATAAAATGCTCGCAGCCGACGGCGTCGTTCTGGAGGGAGTGCGTTATGATCCCAACACAACCGATTTTTCATCACTCATCCAAACCCTGAACGATCAAGTCAACAGCGCGAGGCAACAATTCGGCGACAAATTCGTCGCAGTCGTGCTTTTTTCTTATGAAGAAGCAAAAGATATTTTTATTTCCGCTTTTGATCAGGAACGGTTGCGATCGCTGCGATGGTACGGATGCGATGCCAATGCACGACTGGCTTCCGTCCTGTCCGATCCGCGGGCGCAGGATTTCGCCGTGGCGGCT
>QZKN01000120.1 GCA_003598175.1 Candidatus Omnitrophota bacterium | reverse complement strand
CGCTGTGGTGTTTTGCCGGCGTGACCCAAAACGGGAAAGACATCTCCCGCGACCACGTTCGCAAAGGGCGCGAACCGATTTGGGTGGCCGGCGACACGGTCCGGGCCATGTTTGCGTTTCCGGAAAATATTCAATGTTATTGGAATTCGGTGAAAACCGACGATCATTGGAACACGAATTTTTCCGACCAGGCGAAATGGCAAATCGAGTTCCACGGCACGAAACAGATCATCGTCTGGCAGGAAGGTTTGGATACCGCGATATGGCCTTCTCCATTTTCGGCGCGGAAACATGACGATATCAAGTGGAAAGAACTGCCTCAACCGGAGAAATGGGAAATTCCCGATTATGAAAAACACCCCATTCTCAACCTGATTCATGCCATCGAAACCGACACGCAGCCGTTATGTAGCGGCCACGACGGACGCTGGACCATTGAAATGGTCTCGGCGGTGTATCAATCCCACAAAAGCAGGCAACGAATTCATTTTCCTCTGGACAATCGAACCAATCCCTTGCTCGATTATTGATCGTTTGATCCTCTGGCGTACAGGTTTTTATTCTCATACAATGGCTCTGCAGATTGAATTCTAGAAGGAGAAAGCACAATGACCGAATCGAGACGGATAATCCAATTATTATCGATATTCATGGGGATGATGGTTTTCGGTTTATTCCCCACATCGATCTTCGCCGCGGAAACGAATGAACCCGCGGTGATTGATTTGTTTAACGGGAAAGACCTTTCCGAGTGGACGGATTTGCCTGAACTCAAACTCGAAAACAAATGGATGGTCGCCAAGGATGTAACAATCAGCAAAACAAACAACAAATCATTCGATTTCGAAGTGGGGGAAGGGATTTTCGTGAATGGCAACAAAGGGAAAACCACAAATTTACTGAGCCGATTCGAGCACGGCGACTGCCAATTGCATATTGAATTTTGTGTGCCGGTCGAATCCAATTCCGGCATCTATTTTCAAGGGCAATATGAAATACAGATTTTCGACAGTTATGGAAAAAGCGGCGTGCAATATTCCGATTGTGGTGGAATTTACGCCCGTTATAAAGACGGAAAAACCTATGAAGGGCATGCGCCGCGGGAAAATGCCAGCAAAAAACCGGGCACGTGGCAATCGTTCGACGTGGTATTCCGCGCGCCCCGCTTCGATGAAGACGGCAAGAAAATCGAAAACGCCCGTTTCGTGCTGGTCAAACACAACGGCGTCGTCATTCATGAAGACGTGGAGTTGAATGGCCCCACCCGCGCCTCGCTGCATGAATTCCATCCGGAAAAATATCCGGAAAGGGCCAAAGGGCCTCTCATGCTGCAGGGCGATCATGGGCCTGTGGCTTACCGCAATATCACCATCATGCCTCTCGACTGATCCATGCCTTTTTTCTTCGCACCGGCGATGAATGATAACGCCTCTAAACGGGTTGAGAAATACGAAAATATGGTTTAGTATGAATTGTCTTTATGCGGGTAATCGTACTTTTATCATGGAATAATACATGATTGGTTTTCTCCTCATTCAAGCCATTTGAGTTGAATAGGTCTGGATTTATGGAGGTAATGGTTCCGCCAACGTTATACAGGAAGGGCCGAACCTTGATTTTTTATCTTACTATGCAATCGGAAGGAACGAATTATGAGTCAAAACAAACTTTCACGCCGTATTTTCCTGATGGGCGCCGCCGCAGCTATGGGCGGTTGTGCGGCCGTTCGGAAAAAACCTTCTCTCAGCAAACTCGACTATAAATCTCCGAATGAAAAACTCAATATCGCCGCCATCGGCTGTGGAGGCAAGGGCAGTTCGGACATTGATGGGGCAGCCGCGATGGGAGATAACGTCTACGCCCTTTGTGATCCGGATTGGGCAAAAGCGGGTTCGAAATTCGAACAATATCCGGCGGCGAAGCGTTACAAGGATTATCGGGAATTGCTCGAAAAAGAGGGAAAAAATCTCGACGCCGTTACCATCTCGACGCCGGATCACAACCATGCACCGGCTTGTATGCTTGCCATCAGGCAGGGCATTCACGTGTACGTGCAAAAACCGATGGTGCACACGGTTTACGAAGCCCACGCCCTGCTGCAGGCGGCTCGCGAATACGGCGTTGCCACGCAGATGGGAAATCAGGGACATTCCGGCGATGGAATTCGGAAAATGTGTGAAATCATCTGGTCGGACGCCATCGGACCGGTGCGGGAAGTACACGCATGGACCAATCGTCCGATTTGGCCGCAGGGAATCGCCGATCCGCTGCCGGAAGAAGAAATTCCGGAAACGATGGAATGGGACACGTGGCTGGGACCGGCGCCCTATCGTCCCTACAATTCCGGCTATGCACCGTTCAACTGGCGCGGTTGGTACGATTACGGCACCGGCGCATTGGGCGATATGGCCTGTCACATTCTCGATGCGCCGAACTGGGCCTTGAAATTGACGGCGCCGACCAGCGTCGAATGCATCGAACAGGATACGTACAGCCAACAGACCTATCCCAATAAATCCATCATTCGTTTCGAATTCCCCGCGCGCGGTACGATGCCGCCGGTCACGTTGACGTGGTACGACGGCGGACTGATGCCGCCGCGGCCGGAAGGACTCGAAGAACGCGATCGGATCGGAGACCGCGACCAACGCAACGGTTCGCTGTTTATCGGCGACAGCGGCATCGCCACAACCGGCACCTACGCGGACGGCTCGCGTTTGCTGCCCGGTTCGAAAATGGAGGAATTCAAAGCCCCGCGGCAGATGATCCCCCGTTCCATCGGCCATTATGAGGAATGGTTGATGGCCTGCAAAGGCGGATTGCAATCCCCCGGCAGTTTCGAATATGCCGCGCCGTTCACGTCTTGGATTCTACTCGGCGTCATCGCGTTGCGTGTGCCCGGCAAGTTATATTGGGATGAAGAAAAATTTGAATTTACCAACAGCAAGGAAGCGACGGATCTCCTTCACATCCACTATCGAAAAGGTTGGACGTTGTAACAACCGCTTTTTTCGCAACAAAGAATCATCAGGGCGCGGATACTTCCGCGCCCTTTTTGGTTTTTGACGTTTTATCCAAACGTTCAACAATTTCAACAAAAATTCGATCAAAACGCATACTTGAAAGTAATTTCTCAATATATAATTCACTTGGTTCGGTTGCATTTATGCGATTGTTATAAAGAGATATCACTTCCTTTTTTTTGTCCATTTCCGCTTAAATGACAACGGAGAAAAAAACATGCGGACAGGGCAACATCACCAATTCGCTCCCGAAATATCCACCGCATTATGAATATTTTCCGATTCTATCCCCATTTCCTTGATTTTCTTCACAAACGATATTTCTGATTTCGCCGCGAAAACGCATCCATCGACCTCGCATATAATTGGATATTTGGGTTTCCTAAAAAAGTACGTTACCATAATTCACAATCCGTTTCTACTATTAAAGTAACCACTGTTTATTTTATCATCGCTCCATTCCGATTCGAAAGAGATTCCATAAAAAACAACGTTTTCTTATTTATTTAAAATTAATTTTCTCGATAACAGGCGAATCTTGCATCAATTCCACTCCAAATCCGTCTAATCAGCGTAAAGGAAAACTGAACAAATAAAGGCAATGCTTCACATTGTGTTTGTTGAGGATGACAAGGGGGACGAGAAGAAGGAAGCCGAGAAAAATAATGAAGCCGCTCGCCTTTGGATTTCCGCTCTTGAATGAGCACACAACCTTCAACCTTCAACCTTCAACCTTCAACCTTCAACCTTCAACCTTCAACCTTCAACCTTCAACCTTCAACCTTCAACCTTCAACCAATCTTCCAACCGGATTTTCGGAACGCCAAACGTTTGCTGCGTCCGCACCACATTGCAGGTGTTATCCTCGCCGATCATCCGCAGTTGATCAAGCGTGATGGGCGGCTTCAACGGCAGTCGCTCCATGAGCATGGCGGGCCATGCCATCAATGCCGCCGGAACAGGAAGAAAAACACGCTTTTTCCCCATAATGGTCGTAAAGGTTTCCATCAGTTCCCGCAAGGTATAGGTTGCCGGTCCCCCCAATTCATAGGTTTGATAAAACGTTTCCACCCGTTCGAGACAATCCACAAAGCAATGAGCAACTTCGTTGACGGAAACAGGTTGCAACCGTCCCGAATTCGTCTGAATGACCGGAACGATGGGGGAATAGCGAATCACATTGGCAATTTGTTTTGTGAATTCATCTCCTTTTCCAAAAATGACGGATGGTCGAAAAATAGTCTGTGCAATCGGCGCCTCTTCCACCAGTTTTTCCGCCATAAATTTGGTGATGTGATAACAGCTGGCGGCGGAATTGCGGCTGCCTAAAGCGCTCATGTGCACAAAGCGGGACGCGCCGGCTCTCACCGCTTCCGCCAGCAGGTTCCTTGCGCCTTGAAAATGCACACGTTCAAATGTGTTTTCACCCGATTCGACGATGATTCCAACCAGATGAATCACCGCGTCGCTTCCGGCCAATTGGCCGCGAAGCGATTCGGCGTTCCCCACGTCGCCGGTTACGCATTCCACCTTTTGATGATTCCACGATTCATTGATAACGGCTCGATGGGTTAGAATTCGAACCGTATGGCCTTTTTCCAAAAGCAATTCGACGATATGGCGTCCGACAAAACCTGTCGCGCCGGTGACAAATACTTTCATTGTGTACCTTCTTTCGATCCGTAACGTCGGCATCCTGCCGGCTTTGTCGAGAAGCCGCCGAGACGGCGGCGTTACATGTGTAACGCCGGCATCTCTCCGGCATTAACCGCCCTGTGCCATTTGATTATCCGATACAACCATTCATGAAAACGATGTTAAAATTGCCTCGCTCCGGAATCAACGGCAGCCGTTGTGAAAGACTCCCAACTTTATTTTTTTCCTTCTCATTCGACGTGATACATCACATAAAATGAACCGGTATTTTCTCCAGCTATTGACACTCCGACCGGAGTGCTGTCAAATTCAACCTATTCGAATTGCAGAGGACAATTATGAAACGGGGAACAAAGAATCTATTTTATCACTCCATTGTTTTTTCCGGGATAGCTTTCTTTTCATTTTTTTTCAGTGGATGTGAACTTCCGTCGGAAGTGAATCCCCATTTTTCCACCCGCAACGAAGTCCTGATCTTCAATGCGGACGGCGTATTGATCCGCCGTTCCGTCGGTTTGCGCGGCGTGCCGCGGGATATCGTGATGTTGGAGGATGGAAACGCAGTCGTGGCGGTGGATGGACGAGGGCTGACGATTCTTGATCCTCGCACCGGGAACATCTCCAACTACTTCGGGCCGGAATTTTTACAGGATGTCGACGTAGTGAAGGGAAAAACCATTCTTGGCCTTCGTCCCACCTATCTGACGGTGTGGTATAACGACGACGTGGCCAGGCTGCTCGACGATGCCGGCAATGAAATCGGCGCTCTCCCGATCCCAAAAGGCTGCAACGACGTCAATCTACTGCCGAACGGCAACATTCTTTTAACGGAAAGCATCCAAAATCGCATCCGGGAAATCCGGCAGGACGGTTCGCAGGTCTGGATCAGCGCCGTTCCCTTGCGCAATCCGTTCGAAGCAATATTGACTCCCCGCGATACGATCATCATCGCGGATTTCGATCATCACCGGCTGCTGGAAGTTGATCGACAGAACAATATTCTCATGAAAATGGAGGGATTCAATCATCCCCGCCACATCCAATTGCTTGAGGACAATAACATTTTGGTGGCGGATTCGGACATGCGGCGGGTGGTGGTTGTGATACCGCCTGAAAAACAATACGTTTTGACGGCAAATCTGAACCGTCCCACCTGCGTCGCTTTTTCCCCGGAAAATCAACTGCTGTTGATTGGTATCGAACCGTTTTTCCCCCTCACGCCGAACGATATCGTCTCCAGTTCGTCGACGGCCAGATTGAAAAGCGTTTTGATATGGTTGGGAGGTTCGATTGTTCTCGCTTTGTTGTTCCTTTTGGTCAGCCGATGGGGACAAAACACATTACTGCTATTCAAAACCGTTTTTCAATGCCTGAACCGGCTCAATCGGCGTTATTGCCAATTGATTTTCGCGGTGGGTATGTTGTTATGCATGGTGGGTTCATGGTGGTTCGCGAACGGAACGATTCGATGGGGATGGTATGCCGTGATTGGTGGCGTCTTTTTTTTGATACTATCCCGACTGTCTCGCGATACGTGGTTCGATCATCCGCCGAAAGAGGAAAACGAGATATTGGAAACGAACGAGGAGGAATGGAATGAAACCATCATCCGCTCGCCGCTGTTACTCTATTTCGGCTTGATTCTTTCGTGGTTCGTGTTCATCTGGTCCCGTTCGTGGTCGATGGATCAGTGGCCGGTGGTGTTGTGGATTCTCGCGCCGTGCCTCGCGCTTTTTGGTTTTCACAAACGCTCCCGCGAGATGATGGCGCCCGTCGATATTGTATGGCTGACGCTGATTTTCGCGGCGGCGGCGTTTTTCCGGCTCTACCGAATATACGAACTGCCATGCGGTTTGTGGCTGGACGAAACCTACGCGATCTGGAAAGCGCTGCTGGGCAGCGAAACGCATGGAATCGCTCCATTTCAGACCCAGCCGCTGGTGCGCGCCAATGAATTTGAAATCGCCAATATGTATCTACTCATTCTGGTGTGGCTGTCAAAAACCATCGGCGCATCCTTCATGATGGTCAAATGGCTGTCGCTCCTGCCCGCGTTCGGGATCGTTTTGGGCGTGTATTGTTTGGGAAAGTGGACGTTCGGTCCGTGGGCGGCGCGCTTCGGCGCGTTGATGATCGCCATGAACTCCTGGCAGGTTACATTTGCGCGATGGGGATGGCTGCAGCAGCTGTACGTCATGCTGGCCGTGCTGGCGCTGGCGTTTTATATACGATCCTATAAATGGAAATGCCCGCGTTCCGCCGCGCTGGCGGGATTGTGCCTTGGCTACGGCTTTTATACGTACGTCCCGATCGTGCTGACGACGGCAACCATCGTCGGCTTATTTATTGTATCATTTTTTGAGAAAGACCGCTTGATTCATTTCAAGCAATTGTGCATCGGCGCAGTGATGCTGACGATCGTGTTTGCGCCGCTGTGGGGGCATTTTGTGGAGAATCCGGGCACGTTCATGACGCGCGCGAATAAAGTGGGCGTCTTCAGCCAGCTCAAACAGGCGCAATCGCTCGATCCGTTGAAAGAAAATTTCCATCGCTACGCAACCGCCTTTCACCGACCGGGCGAGAACAATCCGCGACACAATATCGCCAACAAACCGATTCTCGATCCGCTCACCGGCGGGCTGTTCCTCGCCGGCCTGGGACTCTGCCTCCTGCGCTGCTTTCGTCCCAACGAACGCGCGCTGCTGTCGGCGTTCGGCGTCGCCATGATCGGCGGAATCCTCAGCTCCGCCATCGAAGCGCCGAACAGCTTTCGATTGGGGTTGGCGGGACCGGTATTGTGCCTGATGGCCGCCCTTCCTCTCGCGTCGCTGTCCGATCTCCGCGAGAAATTTATCGAGAACGGCAAAAATCAATGGTGGATCGTGATCCTGCTTGTAATGATTTTCTCCTCGATCGGTACGTGGAATTACGTAAGATATTTTAAACAATATCCGACCAAAGAAACCTGGGACGGCTCGATGGGCGCGCGGCAGCATTTGATCTACAGCCACTTGACGCCCGAAACCATCGGCCGGGAAAGGCTGTTTGTCTACGCGCCTATTACCACCACCACGTTTACCATGTACACCTATTTTTTGGAAGTGGAAAATGTCGGAGCAAAACATGCGAAGGTCGTCAATCAACGGTACACGATTCTCGACGTAAAAACCCGCACGCCCGCTTTGGCGCCGGGATGGAACACCTTCGTTATGCCGCCCGATTACGAACATCTGCTACGGGAAAAGTTCCCCAACGCCACGGTTACCATCCTAAAAAATCCCTACGACGAGCCCATCGCAGTGATGGGGAAGGTGTATGCGCCCTAAAGCCACAAGCAAAGAGAACACGAAATTATTATGATATTCGTATAAAATCAATATAAAACCAAATAAATGTTCGCGTTTTTTCATAATAAAATCGTTGCCAAAGAGAATCGTCATTCCGATCTAAAAACGAAAAAAATACGGATAGAGATGCTCAAGCATCGATTCGTTCGTCTTCAATCGTATAAATTCTCTCCCCCCGCTGTTCCTCTTTTCCCCTCAGATTGTACAATTTATGTTGTGTATGGCGAGACGCCCACACTACCCGCTTTTTATTATGGAGAAAACAATCGATGGATGGATTGCATTCACGAGAATATGAGAGCAAACAACTGGCTGACCTCATCACCGACATCTACGAGGAACTCAGCCAACGATACGAAGTGCTGTCCATGCCGGACGGCGGCCACGGCATCTGCAAATACATCGGCTCCAATCCCGAAACGCAATTTTATCTCGCCAAAATAAGTAAAAAGCGGGACGTGAAACGAACCGGTTTGGGATTCGTCATTCAACGCGCCGAGTTTCCCGATCATTTCCGCATTCACTTCGATTTGGAAATCGGCAGCGACGTTACCGGCAAAGACTCGATCGACGTGGTGGATACGATGAACGTCTATGCGCAAAACGAATACGGCACGCAAGCTCCGATCTTCATCATTTATTTGCAACCGGCTCACAGCGGCATGAGAGGATGGGCGAATAAAACCTTCGTCGGCGTCGAATTCGAAGTGACCGACAGGGATTTCAGCGGTATCTCGAAAATGCGCAAGAAACTGGTCAATCAAATCTGGAAATTGTTTTATTCGGTCGATTACGCATTGACGGGAAATTGAAAGAAGGCGGAATGGTTTCCGGTTTTTCTTGATTGAAATTTATCGGATTTTCTTCCTCCAGGCGTTGATCATTCCCATCAGATATTCATATTCGGAAAGAGTAAGACGCAGGCGGCGAATCAAATCGTTGAGAATTTCGATTTGAAATTCACGGCGGCCGGATTTAAAAAATGTGGTTTGATCCAATCCCCCCGTCCAATCATGCAGCAACCGCTGAATATCCTCCTGGCGAGCGAAATCGTTTGATGAACCGATCGCGGTTGCGTTGAGTTTCGAGTCTTCTCGAAATTTGGTATACATACTATGCAAAACCACCGTGATTGCATGAGAGAGATTCAAACTCAGCGTCTCCGTATAAGTCGGAATGGAAACCAATCCGTCGCAAAGGCTTTTTTCTTCATTCGACAATCCAAAATCTTCCGCCCCGAAAACCAGCGCCGTCCGCTGATTCATGGATTCCTCATCCATTTGCCCGATCCACGTCGGCAAATCCATTTGCGGACGTTTAAATTTATAGGTTCGCCGCGAAAAACCGATGACCCGATGACAATCCGCCACGGCTTCCGCCGGAGTCGGGTGGAATCGGATCTCGTGTAATAGATTCTCCGCGCCGCTCGCGGTTTTGAAAGCAGGCGACTCGTCATGCCAATCAAATGCGGGTGAAACGAGAGCCAGAGACGAAAATCCGAACGCCTGCATGGAACGAGCCGTAAATCCGACATTTTCCGCAATTTTGGCGCGAACCAAAACGATTTTAAAATTCGATTGTGGATGGAGCATGGCAAATCCGCCGTATTACAACGTATTTTGAATGATTTCATCGGATAAGTATCAAATAGACAAGGGTTGAAAAGAACGGGGGAGTTTTCTATGATGGGAAAGACAACCGGGCAAAACCTATTCTTCTACAAAAAGGAGATCATTCATGGCAGAGGAAAAATTGACAAACGAAAACGCCGCATCGGAAGTCGTCACCGATGTAGGGAAATCGGGCTGGTCGGATCTATATACAAAGGAAGATTATTGGGCGATCTGGCTTGGTTTCGGCTTGATCATTATTGCTTTACTCATCTTTTTACCCAATCCGCCGGATGGAATGCGGGAAACCATCGCACAGTCCAATGCGATCATGGAAAAAGAAGCGGAAACCTCGCCCTTTAAAACGATTGCGTGGCATGATGCAAACGACGCCAAATTGAAAGTGAAGGCGGATGACGCAACCTATGCCAAAACCATCGCCAAATGGCTTGGTTTTCCTCACGGTTGGACGTCGAATCCGATCGAGGCCTTTCTATTAAGTGAAGAAAAAGCCGAAGCCAAAAAAGCGAAGGCCATGGAAAAATACAATGCCGCCAAAGAAAACACCGCGGCCGCTCTCGCGGCAGCCCAAACGGCGGAAGACGACGCCCGCGCCGAGAATTTCGGCAATGAAAGCCTGAATACCAAGGCAAAAGAAGAAATCGGAAAATGGAGAGGCGCGAAAAACGCCGAATCGTCCGCCAAAAAGAAAACCGCCGTCGGCGCCTACAACCAGATTGGCAGTTTTCTTGGTTTGTGTATTATTCTGGCTCTTTTTTTCACTATCGGCGTCATATTCATGGGACTCTCGCCGACTAAATTTCTTTCGGCGTTCCCCTTCGTTTTCCTTCTCGCCATTCTGGCCTACATGCTGGAAGAACAATCCACCATGAAAGCGTACGGCATCGGCTATGCAGCCTGGGCCATCATTTTCGGCCTGCTGATCAGCAATACCATCGGCGTCCCGAAATGGTTGATGACGGCGGTGCAAACCGAATATTACATCAAAACCGGTTTGGTCCTGCTCGGCGCGGAAATCCTTTTCGGCAAAATCTTGGCGATCGGCACGCCGGGAATTTTCGTGGCGTGGGTGGTTACGCCGATCGTGTTGGTTTGTACCTACATGTTCGGCCAACGCATTTTAAAAATCCCTTCCAAAACCTTGAATATCACCGTCTCCGCCGATATGTCCGTATGCGGCGTCTCCGCGGCAATCGCCACCGCCGCCGCCTGCCGCGCCAAAAAGGAAGAACTGACGCTTGCCGTCGGCATGTCGCTGATTTTCACCGCGATCATGATGATCGTCATGCCGAACTTCATTAAATTAGTCGGAATGGATCACGTTCTCGGCGGCGCCTGGATGGGAGGCACCATCGACGCCACCGGCGCCGTCGCCGCCGCCGGCGCGTTTTTAAGCGATCGCGCATTGTACGTGGCCGCCACAATCAAAATGATTCAAAACATCATGATCGGCGTGATCGCGTTCTGCGTGGCGGTGTATTGGTGCTGCCGCGTGGAAAGGCAGCCGGGATGCGCCGTGAGCGCCTGGGAAATTTGGCATCGCTTTCCGAAATTCGTGCTGGGATTCATTTCCGCTTCGATCATTTTCTCCATCATCTACCAATCGATCGGTTCGGATGTGGGCTATACCATGATCGACAACGGCGTCATTCGCGGTTTTCTCCGTTACTTCCGCGAATGGTTCTTCTGCCTGGCGTTCGTCAGCATCGGCCTGGCCACGAATTTCCGCGAGTTGAAGGGATATTTCAAAGGCGGAAAACCGCTGATTCTTTACGTCTGCGGCCAGTCGTTCAACTTGATGTTAACGCTGTTGGTCGCGTACATCATGTTCTATCTGGTCTTCCCGGATATCACCGCAAAGATATAAGAAAACGATAAAATTTAAAAATGAAAACGACTTTACGAAATTGGTGCAAACTATTCCTCTCTTTATTTCTGATCTGGATATTCATTTTCGTGATTGCGCCGTTGGGAGAGAGAGTTGGAGTCGTGGGTACTTTCCATCGGCATGTTCACGAGAACAACATCGACGCCTCGGCTTTGTTTTATGATGAAGTCGCGGAATTCTCCCACGCCTATATGAATATACGGGATTCCATAAAATATTGATTCGATAATCCGGCAGAAGTGAGAAATCAGGTAAAAAAAGTGAAATGGATCGGCAGAAGGCAAAGCCCTCACACGATCTTTCTCGGCGTGGGGATAAGTCTGACAACAATGATCTGTTTGGTTTTCAAACTTCGCTTTGATTGTTCGTGGATGACTTCCTACCTGGCAGGCGTCAATCTCAGTACGATGATCTTCTATGCCTACGACAAATGCATAGCGGCATCCGATCTGATGCGGATTCCCGAACACGTGCTTCACATTCTCACGTTTGCGGGCGGAACGCCCGCGGCGTTGCTTGGGCAGAAGCTGTTTCACCATAAAACGATCAAGAAATCATTCCGCATCCAATTTTGGATCGTTGTGGTAACGCAAGCAATCGTGATCGGATTGTGGTTTTATTTTTTGGGCGCTTGACTTTGCAAGTGTCCCTCGCTGTCGGACAATACTTCCACTTGCCAATTCTCATCCAGCCAAATCCCCACAATCCGCATCGGCAATCCCCACGATTGGATCACCCTTACGCTTTTATGATTGTGCGCCACGTGTTCCTCTTTCGATACCGGATTTCCCGCGCAGTCGTGATGACTGACCATAACAATAATCTCCGAACCATGCGCCTGGCGGGAAACCATCACCCGTTCGCGAATGTTGTTGACAACGCTGAAATTGGGACCGGATAACACCTTATCCGGGCCGGCCAAGGTAATCATGTCTGCATAATCAACAGCAAACGTTTCCTTTACCCACTTCGCAACAGGTTCCTGCACTCGTCCATCCATACAATTAATAACAGCGGCAAAAGTTACTCCCATTTTTCCCTCTCCGTTGGGAAATCTCCCGCAAATGATACAAATGACCATGATTGTATGGTCACAACGAACGATGAAAATAAATTGTAGTGCGGACCTCCGGTCTGCACATGCAGGCGAGAAGCCCGCGCCACAATATTTTCATAGAATCCATACAGAAGATTCACATAACCGATTCCGAGTGAAAATCCACCTTCTCTTCCGGACGCACCACCTTATGCCAAATATCCATGAAAAAAGCCAATGCGATAAACAGAAAGAAAGAAACCGCCGCGCCGACGAGAGTCATCAACGCGCGTTTCGGAAAAATCCGTTTATCCGGTTTGATGGCGCGAAAGGCGCTGACATCCGCATATTTGGCCATACCCTGGCTGTTTTCCAACAACGCCGCTTCTTCCAACAGCGGGCGCATGGCGAGCAGCGCGCTTTTATGCTGCTGTGCAGTCCGTTGCAGCGCCGCGATTTCCATTTCGTGATCGTATATCAAACTCATGGCGTTTTTGATTTCCGCCGAAATCGCACTGATTTGCGCTGTCACGGCGTTTAATTTCGCTTCCGCTTGTTTCATTTCCATTTGATATTTCTGCACCGCCGATTCGAGATTCGGCTCCTTGGCGAGAAGGTTTTGAAAAGAAGCAATCTCCTGTTGCAATCTCGTTTTTTGTGGGATCAAGGCTTGCTCGTATTCCGATGTCACCTGAAATGTAGTGACATCACTCTGCTCGCGCCGTTCGGTGAGAAACGGTTGATTTTCCGCTTCCAAATCGAAATATTCTTCTTTTTGCGTATCCAACCGGCGGATTTCCGCCATACCGGTCAATTTCACCAATTTCGCCGCCGTTTCCGCTTTCAACGATTCCATTTGCGCGGATTTGCGATGCGCAGTCAATGCGGTTTCAGCGGAAACCAGGGCGATTTCGAGATCGGCGGCCTGCTGCCGTTTAAAATGGATTTGCTGTTCCACTTTCTCCCGCACAATCTGCTCGGCTCGATTTAAAAACAAATCGATCCACACATTGGTGAGCATCTTCGCCCCGGCGGCGGTGTCGAATTCGCCGGATACGTGAATCATGCGGGAATACACAGTCTCCAGGTTGGTTTCCTTGACGACCGCCACGCTGGTTTTCATCATTTTTCTCAAATCAAAGACGGACAAATCATCCAAACGGTCCAGGTCAAAATGGTGCGCGATCGCCAATTCCTCATCGCTTAAATGGCCGAGCGTGTCAATGAGAAATTTTCGATCCTCCTCTTTCAATTCGTCGTTGGGAAGCAATTCGGAAAGCAATGGCAAATTGGTATTTTGAATCAATTGAAATTTATCAAGAGTTTGCGCCTTTTCCCGCAAATTGTCCTGCATTCTCCGCATGGCTTCCGGATTGCTCAGCAAGTGATGGACGGCGTTGCGGATCCATTTTAACGAATGAATCACTTCGAGAAAAAGGCCGTCCTGATTCATGATGCCTTGGTAAGTCAGCACGTCAAACGGCTCCGGCACAAGAAGTAGTTTTTCCTTGAATTTCGGCGTGGAAACCAGAATCCGTCCTTCCGCCCGCCACGTCTCCGGCCAGATCAAGGTCGCCAAAGCGGTCAGCACGGTGATACAGAACGTTCCCTTGAGAATGAAATATCGCCGCAAGTAAATCACGCGAAGAAATGAGATCAAGTCGTAGGTAAACGTTTCCGCCATCGATCCTCTCCGTTTCTGAAATAATTCCCCTATTGCCCCCGGCGATAGTATTCTATAAGATGCCCCGGCAATAAGTCAAAAATTGTGGTGCAGACATCCTGTCTGCACCATATATGGAGACAGAATGTTGATTAATACCACAAAACGTGCCAGTTTCAAAATTGAATCCGACTTATTGCCGGCGCGTCATCTATAGAAATAAAGTTGTAGGAGTCTAAGCGGAGTAGGAAAGAGTGTCAACCCGAAAACAGGAATTCATATCCGAAAACGATGGAGCGCGGGCATCTTGCCCGCTCTTGTGGATCAGAAGTCCACGCCTTTATCATGATACTATCACTCGTCAGTCAAGAAAATCACCGGTTCTCATGCAACGGGTGCAAGCAAGAACCCGCTTCGTCTGACCGCCTTTTTTGAATTTCACTTGCTGCAGATTCGGGAGAAAACGCCGTTTGGTTTTATTGTTGGCGTGACTGACGTTATTGCCAACCGCCGGTCCCTTACCGCAAAAATAACAGGAACGCGCCATTTTTATCCTCCAATTTACGAGATATTTAATATAAAAATGCCGGAGCGCGGACGTCCCGTCCGCATCTTGAACCGTAAACATTTTTCATCCATCGTTGTGATCAACCGATCATGTCGGTTTATATGAAAATATTTTGGTGCGGACCTCTGGTCTGCACGTGCAGACCAGAGGTCCGCACCACCATCTATTTTCACCCTTCGTTATGGCCAATCGGTCATGACGGTTTACAGGTAGACAAAACAAAAAATGATTATATCCTGCAAGCCCTGAAAGAAAAGGGAGACAAAGTATAAAATCTATTTATCAACCAGTCTCCCTTTCGAAAGAATTTGGCAACGAGTAAAATTCATTTTCATTTTTTTGATGTGATGAAATAATCAAGTGAGGAGTGTATCTTGATGAAAAAAGGACAGAGGGGATTCACCTTGATTGAATTGCTGATCGTCGTTGCAATTATCGGGATTTTGGCCGCGATAGCGGTTCCCAACTTTTTAAACGCCCAACTACGCGCGAAATTGGCTCACACCTACGCGCAATTGAAGAGCGTGCAAACCGCAATCGGCGCGTACACCGTCGATCACAATTGGGCGCCCATCGATCTCGGCAATGAAGTGGTGGACGGGAAAAGCTATATCGCCTTGACCTCGCCGGTCGCCTATCTTTCCAGCATCGATGCCTGCCGCGATATTTTCGCGTCCAGCGTGGATACCAGTGGCACGTTATATTGCGAATACGGCGCGGCCTTGCGGCGTGGTTTGGATCCCAACGCCGCGGATGGTCAGGCGCGCATTGCGGAATACCGCAAGGCCGGCGTGACCTACGTCATAAGTTCGTGGGGACCGGATCGAGATCTCGATTGGCCGTGGACAAATTGGGCGGCCGGCCTGCAAACGCTTCGGAATCCCGGCACTGCCGGCCCCAACCGCGACGGCGGCATTTTTTACTCGGTCAGCAACGGCCTGGCTTCCAGCGGCGATATTATCGGCACCAGCGCTCGGATTTATCAATAGATGGATTCAGGACAAGCGCTTTGACCACGAACGTGCTTTTATGCCGCATCGATGGAAATTTCGGCGGAGTGGAACGAAATCTCCTTTCGCTGGCAACGGGATTGGATACCTCCCGGTTTCGCCCGATCGTCGTCACGATCGCGAATGACGGAGAATTGGCCCGCATGGCCAAAGCGAAGGGAATCGCATCCGAATTTATTCCAATGAAAAACCGATTTTCCGTCATGCCGGCAAGCCGCGCGCTGATCGATATCGCCCGCCGCTGGAATGCGGGAATCATTCACACCTTCGGTCTACGCTCCAATCTGCTGGCGGCATTGGCAAGAAAGCATTTGGATGGCAAGTGGATTGTGCGGCTTCCCAATATCAACCGCCGCGATTATAAAAATCCCATTCAGGGACAAATCTTTCATTGGTTGAATAATTCTCTCATTCGCCGCGCCGACGCGCTGCAAGTGATTTCGCCGCAATTGGAGGAATACATCAAGAACCGGCCGCACCCACCACAGCGGGTATTTCTCATTCCCAACGGCGTCGATTTATCAATTTACAAGAAACAAGGAACGGGGGAACGGTTTCGCCAATCCTACGGCATCGCTCCCGACGCGCCGATCATCGGCGGCGTCGGACGACTCGATCATGTGAAGGGATACGATATTCTGTTGGAGGCGTTTCGTCGCGTCGCGCAAATCCGGCCGGACGCGAGACTGGTCATCGTCGGCGACGGTCCGCTGCGATTACCACTCCAAAAACAGGCGGAGAGTTCAGGTTTTCCTCTCCCCGTCGTGTTTTGCGGGTATGTCACCGACATTGCCTCGTGTCTGGAGGCTTTTACCCTGTTTATCTGTTCCTCCCGCTCCGAAGGCGTTCCCAACGCCATGCTGGAAGCGCTGGCGATGGGCATTCCGGTCGTTTCGACCCGCGTCGGAGGCATCGAAAGCATTTTGAATGCGGGTGTGAATGGAATTCTGATCCCTTGCAATGATCGCGAAGCGCTGGCGTCCGCGATAATGGAATTGATCACGGACGAAGAAAAGGCTCTTCGATATGGCGCGGCGGCGCAAAAACGGATTGCCTCGAACTTTTCACTCGAAACAATGCTGGAACGCGTGCAAACCATGTATGAGGAAGTGTTGGCATGAATGACGAGACGGCCACAGTCACATCCGCACCAACGAAGTGCGAAAGCAAACGAGGGTATTCGGTCATCGTTCCCGTTTTTAACGGCGAAAAAACCCTGCCCGATACCTTGCGCAGCCTTTTTTTATTGAAATACGATCCGTTCGAGGTGCTGGTGGTGGATGACGGATCGACGGATCGTTCGGCGGAAATTGCCCGCGCGGCGGGAGCGCGCGTCATCTCTCTTGCATGCAATTCCGGCCCGGCCGCGGCGCGCAATCGGGGTGCGCTTGAAGCGGCATACGATACGCTGCTGTTTACCGACAGCGACGTTCTGCTATCGCGCGGCCTTCTCGCTGAATTGGATAATACCTTTTCGAAAACCCAAGCCGACGCGGTGCAGGGTACCTTTTCCGAAGTGTGTCCATATGCAAATTATTTTTCTCAATACAAAAATCTGTATAACCGTTATGTGTTGAATCAACTTCCCGATTGGATCGATACCACGTTCACGTCGGTGACGGCGGTGAAGCGGGATGCGTTTCTACAATGCGGCGGTTTCGACGAACGAATTCGCACCGCCTCGATTGAAGATCGCACGCTCGGCCGCCATCTGCGCCGTCGCGGCTATCGCATTTTTTTGGATCGAGGGATGGAAGTGATTCACAACAAACGCCTGACGTTCGCGGGATTCGTCCGCAATCAATACCGCCGTTCGCGCGATCTGGCGAAATTTCTCCTGCGCAGCCGCGCGGAAAAAACCGCGCCGGCGGAGCCAACCGTTGCGCCGATGGATGAACACGGCCGTTTTGGCACGAACGCCCCCTCCACCATGCTTCGCATTCCGATCGTTTACGCGATTTTGCCGGTTCTTGTCCTATCGTGTTTCTTGCCGGTGTTTGGTATCGCCTTGCTCCCGCTTTTGCTCTCTTTTTTGTATCTGATCCTACCGTTCGAAATGGATCTGGTAAAAAGACGAGGGATCGGATTTGCCCTGAAGGGAATCTTTGTGAATTTTTTGGATGCGATCGTAAGCGGATGGGGCGTTTTTACAGGAATTTTCGAATTCATTGTTTGTGAAAAACGGTATTAAACGAGCACATTGACTGGCATGACCATTTGAAAAAACAGGGGATCGGCGTAGAATACTTCGCCTGAACAACGAGTATCTGAACTTTTTTTCTTCTCAAACCGTATAAATACAAATGGCTTCGAAAAAATGACGGATGCGGAGAGAATTGCATTACAATGCCATTATGTCGGTTTACTTTGATTCCATATAAAGAAAGGTCAAACGCATGTTTTCAGAAGACACGAAATCCCAAATTTCCGTGCCCGACGGCGCCAAAGTCGGGAATCCGGGGGTGAAAAAAGCAATACCGGAACGCATCATCATCCGTATGTGGCCGAAGACGCCGGTTCTGTACCCGATGGCGGTTTTTGCCTTGATCTGCGGAATCTGCGGCTATTTCTGGGGCGCATCCCCGCATATCATTCAAATGAGTAAGAACTCGGCGGTTGTTGAACAAACGGCGGCAGGAGCTCCCGCGGACGCTCAAAACGCCGGAACGGTAACGGACGAAGCGACGGCGCAAGAGAAACTCGACAAAATTCTTGCCGGCCATCAAGTAGATCGTTTTTTTGGCACGATTTTCATTATTTTGTTAGCGTTTTCTCTGTTTGCGCTTTGCGTCGATTTGGAAATCCGCTGGGCTTTGATCACGTTTTCCGCCGTGATCGTGGTCTGTTTATTGTTGTTCATCCTGCATGAACGGATTCCGTTCCTGCCGGCGGTCCTGGCGACGCTGGCGACTCTTTCTCCCACTGCCAGCCCGCAATTTTACTTTTCCATTTTCGGCATCTGGGTGATTTTAATGTTAATTACGTTATTCGTTGTAAAATTCCATTACGTGAAAGTGGAATCCAACGAAGTGGTGGTGGTCGGCGGTTTGTTGGAGCGACAGCAGCGATTTCCGACTATCGGAATGAAATATACGAAAGACGTGCAGGACGTGATCGAATATTATCTGCCGCTGGTGAATTCCGGACGGTTGATTTTCTCGTTTCAGGACCACCCGGAAGCGATTGTCATCGACAACGTGCTGCAGATTGAAAAAGTGCTCAAGCAATTGGATGAAATTTCGAGCGTATGGCAGGTGGGCAGCAAATAATCAAAAACAATCGCCGGCTCCGCCGCCCATTCTCCACATGAAATTAACGCGGGAGACAGAAACGGTTCACAAAACACCCCTACCCTGCGGTTTTGAAACTGCTATACTAATAATTCGAGATCCCACGAGCGCCCATAGCTCAGTCGGATAGAGCAACTGCCTTCTAAGCAGTGGGTCGCAGGTTCGAGTCCTGCTGGGCGCGCTTTGATTTCATTAGACTTACGCTTCATTCCGGAAACATCGAAAAAATCCATGCTACCACTATGCTACCACCGGAGAGGAAACCGAACGGTTTTTCCCTGCCCTTACGAGAATCCCTATTCACGCAAGATTATCAATAATTCATGATGTTCGGACCGCCAAACAATGCCCGACGCGGTCTGGACCCCTCGCTCCTGGCCCGGTTACAGTCCTGTGAATGGATCGCCTCGCACCTGAACCTTCTCGTGACGGGAGCGACCGGCGTGGGCAAATCGTATCTGGCCTGCGCCTTGGGTCAGAAAGCCTGCCGCGAAGGATTCACGGTGGAATATCATCGCGTGCCTCGGCTCTTCTCCGACTTGGCTCTGGCCAAAGGCGACGGACGCTACGGAACCATTCTCCGCCGCCTGGCCAAGACCGATTTGGTGATTCTGGACGACTGGGGACTCTACCCCTTCACCGACGATGCCAGGCGCGACCTGTTGGAACTCCTGGAAGATCGCACCGGCAAACGTTCGACCTTGATCACCAGTCAGTTGCCGCTCGACCACTGGCACGAGTATCTCGGCCATCCCACTTTGGCCGACGCCATCCTCGACCACCTGGTTCACGACGCCTATAAAATCACTTTGAAAGGAGAATCCATGCGGAAGAAAACATCCAAACTCAAAACATCCAATGACGAATCATCCCCAAAATAATAACCCCATATTCCGGGAGGAGTGCAAAAATTACAGGAGCGAAGCGGGGGCAATTCCAGTCGGCCTACGGCCTCCTTCCATTGCCCCCGCTTCGCTCACAACCCAAAAACGTTTATCATGAATCGCCCAGCTTCC
>QZKN01000038.1 GCA_003598175.1 Candidatus Omnitrophota bacterium | reverse complement strand
TCCCACTTCCTTCGTCCCTCTCGGATTGTTATTTCCATCATACCACGCATAATCCTTGATTTCCGTGTAATTTAGGTCATTCCCCCAAAAAAACCGTGTTGTTGTTCCCGCCCGGCACGCATATTCCCACTCCGCCTCTGTCGGCAATCGAAATTCCCCTTGCCCCATTTGATTCAACTTTTTGATGAACTCCTGGCAATCATTCCAGGAAATATTATAAACCGGATAATCGTTACCCACCCCATAACCCTCTGCCGGATTTGTCCCCATCACTGCCAGCCACTGCGCCTGCGTTACCGGATATTTTCCTATATAAAACGGCTTGCTGATGGTCACTTGATGCTGTGGACCTTCATCATCATCTCTGTCTTTCTCACTACTCGGCGAACCCATCGTGAATGTCCCCGCCGGGATCAATACCATCTCCAGCGGCTTCGCGCCCGACGGTAAGCCAGGCAAAGAAACTGAGATAATGTCACCCGCGCTGCTTTCGGTAACCGAGTCAGTCATTTCTCCCCCGTCTGGCATCGATAATGAAATCCCATTATCCGAAAAAGCGGCGAAATACACAAGGCAACACAACACGACGAAACAGTGAATGCGATAATTCAATTCAGGCATATGAACCTCCCTTTGCACTTGAGAATGAGAAACTACAGCAAATTCATCCCTCGCTCATTTTAGCCTTTACGCAGAACCTTTGGAATGCGCTTCTCAATTGATCGCGAAAATCATGTTTGTCGGTTTTGTCTTCCCTGGCAGATGGCGGCGGCGGAAAGTTGGCGCAGAATCCACACCTCGCCGCGATTCAGCCGTGTTGGAAAGAAATTTTTGCCGTTTCTATCTGTATTCTTTAAAAAAACGTATCAGGTTGGCCGTCGCATGTTTAGGCCGCGGGTCCACGTGATCGGGCAGGAAATCGTAAATCGCATAGACTCGCCGCCAGTACTCCCGTTCGAGTTGGTCGTAATCGGGCGTCGGGCCGGTAAGGCAAGTAAACAGACGGGCAAAAAATAACAATTCCTCACGGTAACGATCCACGCCGGGATGCAACGCCATGTTCCCGTCTCCCACCGGTTGCAACGATTCGAGCAGTTCACAAAATTGCTTCATTTTCTTGTAGAATTCTTGCCGCGAAAGCTGAATTTGTTGGGTATTCCCCCAATCCGGAACGATTTCAAAAAGAGGCAGATAATCGGGAAGCATACGGCCGGTATCACCGAAAAGTTGAAAATAGAATTGCGTCGCAATTTCGATCGGTTCCGCATCCGGTTGCAGAAAGGATTGCGCAGCCAAATACAATGAAAGCTGATTGAGCAGAGGCGTCATCGTAAAACAGATTCCCCCGCTGTAGGACGCCGTATCCCGCTCTTCCCGCCGCCGCCGGAAGAGGCGGTCGAAACGGTAATGCGGAAGGATGGCGTTCTCTCCTTCCATCAAACTAAAATCCCAGGTCATAATGCAATGCGTTTTCGCGATCGCGCGCACCCAGGATCGCGCATCGGCGTCCCCCGTTGGATCGCCGTTGGAATTGAATCCCATATTGATGAATACCGACGTGGATTCCGGAAAATCCGGTAAGCGTTTCAACAAATAATTCATGGATCGTTCGACGCGGCGTTTCTCCAATTTCCAGCCGGACGATTGATATTGTTGAATGAATTCTCCCTGCCAACCGACAGGCCCTTTAAAAATTCCCCATCCCCAAAACGGCGGTCCCCACGTATTGAATTGAATTTCAGCTTTCGGCAGATTGCGCCGGATCAACGCCGCAATTTCAATAGACTTATCGATATAGGTTTCAGCAGTGCATCCATTGCGGGAACATCCTCCCGGATCGCCCGGAAATATGTCGATCAGGCTCAGGTCAGGAAAACGCCGCGTCCAGGCATCCCATAAAAACCGTACTTCTTCCCATTCTTCCTTTACATTGGGGCAATAGGTTCGCCAATCCTTGCCGACAGTCGTCAAGATACACAGCATCGACGTCTGCACGTTCCGTTCCCGGGCATATTCGATGATCATCCTCATTTGCCGGGTAAATTCATCGCCGAATTTCGCGGACAATCCTTCGCGTGAAAACAATCGCGGAACCAGCCAGAATTCAAAGGTGTTGAATCCGAATCCCGCGATCATATCGATGACGCCGCGCCAGTCCTCATCCGACCAACAATAGGGCAGATCGGGATAGATCATATTCGGATTGTAGGCATTCAGAAGATGCTCGGCAAAATTGTTGTAGTAAATTCTGCGTTCTCCGAAAGAATATTTTTTTTGAGATTTTGTTACTTCGCTTGCATTGAATTGGGCGCTATTGGTCGCCGTGTTTGCGGAAAAGGAACGGATTCCCGTTGCGGAGAGAAGACAGGAAACACCGGTCCCCAAGAAGTTTCTCCGAGAAAACAAAGGCAACATGAAAGTCTCCTTCCTATGCGACTTCGGTATGGACTTCACGGTTAAAGACCATTAAATTTTCTTTCACAGCAGTATGCAATACTTGCGGACCTATAATAACGGGAAGAAAGAGCCGATCATGACAATACAAAGCATGAAGCGCAGGCAATTTTTGCAATTGTCGGCTTTCAGCGCGGGATTCCATTATTCCGGCGCATCCGCCGAAACCAATCAAGAGAAAAATCCATCTCTCCTCCAACCCATCCGCGGCAGCTGGTTTGAATTTCAGCACTGCTGGGCGCATGAGAGCGGATATTGGGACGCCGCCTGCGCCGCGTTTTCCTGCGAGCAGTGGAAACAGAAAATTCATGAAATCGCGGAACTCGGCATGAAATATTTAGTACTCCTTTCCGTCGCGCAGGATGGAAAAACTTTTTATTCTTCAAAATTATTCCCGTCCTGGCCATTGAATTGTCCCGATCCGTTGGATGCGGTTCTTACCGCGGCGGACGAGGTTCATCTCAAATTTTTTATCAGCGGCGGTTTTTTCGATGAAAAAATCGGCGTTCTCGCCGGAGCGGAAGGAACAAAAAAGCGATTGCAGGCCATGCAGGAACTGGTGGAGCGCTATGGCCAACATGAAAGTTTTTATGGCTGGTATTGGCCGAACGAAGCGTCGCTGAATCCTTATTTTGAGGACAATTTCATCCGCTATTGCAATGAAACCAGCGCGGAAGCGCGCCGACTCACACCTCACGCAAAAATCCTGATCGCTCCTTATGGAACTCGTAAAACGGTCAACGACGATCACTTTGCGCGGCAATTGGACAACCTGAATGTGGACATCATCGCCTATCAGGACGAAGTGGGAGTGCGCAAAACCCGCGTGGAGGAATTGGACGCGATTTTTGCGCGTTTGCGAAATATCCACGATCGGGTTCCACGCGTAGCTTTGTGGGCGGATATGGAAATTTTCGATTTTGAAGGAGATACCTACAAAAGCAATTTGATTCCGGCGCCTTTCTCCCGCATCCAAAACCAACTCGCGGCGATTTCCCCGCACGTGGATACCATTTTAGTCTATCAATATCAAGGCATGATGAACAAACCCGGCTCATCCGCATTCGCCGGCCATCCCGATTCGACAAAATTGTATGATGATTACCGCAATTGGCTTAAAAAATCCTACTAATATATTCGATCACTTCCAATCTCACTCCCTTTCTGTCAAAATCAGAGAGAATCATGAAGGAGAATCGTTTGAATCATCTTCGAATTCGTCATCGGAATGACAAAAAATCCATTTCATTTGCGGGAGAGGAACATGAACTATCGAATCGTAAATTGGATTCTCTTATTTTCGATCATAACGGGAAGCAATCTGTCCGCGCAAGAGGTAAACATCACAGGCGAGCTTAAAACATGGCATCCTATTACCCTAACATTCACGGGACCGGAAACCAGCGAAACCGCCTTGCCCAATCCGTTCCTCAATTACCGGCTGGACGTCGTTTTCATGAAAGACAGCAAACAATACTCGGTCCCCGGCTATTTCGCCGCCGACGGCAGGGCGGGAGAAAGCAGCGCGGACGCAGGAAATCAATGGCGCGTTCATTTCACACCCGACGAGGCGGGCGTCTGGCAATACAAAGCCTTTTTTGTGAGCGGATTGGACATCGCCATCCATCCCGACAACGAGGGAATCCCCACATCCTTCGATGGAGTCAGCGGCTCGTTCCGCATCGAACCGTCCGACAAAAGCGGGCGGGATTTTCGCGGCAAAGGGATGTTGCGTTACGTGGGCAAACGTTACCTGCAATTCGCCGGAACCGGCGAATATTTCATCAAAGGCGGCGCGGACAGTCCGGAAAATTTCCTGGCTTATGCCGATTTCGATCAAACCCTGTACGGCGGCGCAAGCCCAACCAAAACGTCAGCGGGGGAAGCCGATCCCCATCTCAAATTGCATCGCTACGAACCTCACGCGCAGGACTGGAAGCCGGGCGATCCCACGTGGAAAAACGGAAAAGGCAAAACTATCATCGGCGCATTGAATTATCTGGCAGGCAAAGGCATGAATTCCGTTTATTTCCTGACCATGAACGTGATCGGCGACGGAAAAGATGTCTGGCCGTGGACCGCTTACGACGAGCGCTACCGCTTCGATTGCAGCAAGCTGGATCAATGGGAAATCGTGTTCTCGCATATGGACAACGTGGGATTGATGCTGCACGTCATCACGCAGGAAACGGAAAACGATCAATTGCTTGACGAAGGCGAGTTGGGACGACAACGAAAACTTTATTATCGCGAATTGATTGCGCGTTTTGCCCACCATCCGGCGTTGGTATGGAATCTTGGCGAGGAAAACACCAACACGGATGAGCAGCGAAAAGCTTTTGCCCGATACATTCACGATCTCGATCCGTACGATCATCCGGTCGTGATCCACACCTATCCGGGTCACTACGATCAAGTGTACGAACCGCTGTTGGGATACAAGTATCTGCAAGGCCCTTCGCTGCAAATGGGCAACATGAGTAAAACCCATGCGGAAACGTTGAAATGGGTACGCCGATCCGCCGATGCGGGACATCCCTGGGTGGTTTGTCTGGATGAAATCGGTCCCGCGGATGTCGGCGTGAAACCGGATGCGGATGATTTTTGGCACGATCAGGTGCGAAAAGAAGCGTTGTGGGGCAATCTGATGGCCGGCGGAGCGGGATGCGAATGGTATTTCGGTTACAAATTCGCACACAACGACCTCAACTGCGAAGACTGGCGCAGCCGCGATCATATGTGGGATCTCACCCGCCATGCGCTGGATTTTTTCCGGCAAATTCCTTTCGCAGAAATGAAACCGGATGATGAATTAACCTCCGCTGAAAATGATTATTGCCTCGCAAAAGTAGGAGAAGTGTACGCAATCTATTTACCTAACGGCGGTGGAACAAATTTAAATCTGGCAAGCGGTGAATTTTCCGTGAAATGGTACAATCCGCGCACCGGCGGTGAATGGGTGGAAGGTTCGATAAAAACAATCGTCGGTCCGGGCGATCAGTCGATCGGCAATCCCCCCGCAGACGCGGATAGTGACTGGGCGGTTTTAGTTACAAAAATCAATAAATAAAATAGTGATTGGAGGCCAACCGTTTTAAGGATACGATTTATACAGCCGAAGCCCCAAAACATAAAAACGAAATTCATTCGAATGACGATAGCGATTCGCCGAACGGCACGCTTCCATGCCATAACTCCAGCTTCCGCCGCGGTAGACGAATATCGTGCCATAATCCGGCCCTTGCGGATCGGTTTGCGCGGAAGCAGGATAAGCGCCATACCGATCGTAACACCATTCATACACATTGCCGCACATGTCGAATAAATTCCACGGATTCGGCGATTTCAACCCTACAGGTTTTGTGCCAAACGGTTCGTTGTTTCCATCAAACCAGGCATAATCACCAATCAGAGCGTAATCCGGATCATCTCCCCAAAAAAATCGGGTTGAAGTTCCCGCCCGGCAGGCGTATTCCCACTCCGCTTCCGTTGGCAGCCGAAAGAATCCCAAACCCATTCCATTCAACCGATTGATGAAGGTCAGGCAGTCGTACCAGCTGACGTAATATACCGGATAATCGTTTCCGACGCCGTAATCATAATAAGGATTGCTCCCCATCACCGCCAGCCACTGCGCTTGTGTGACTTCATATTTCCCCAAATAAAACGGCTGCGAAATGGAGACATGATGTTGTGGACTTTCGTCCAGCTCGCGATGAATCTCACTTTCCGGCGATCCCATTTGAAACGAGCCGGCGGGTATATAAACCATTTCCAGCGGTTTCGCTCCCGCGGCCAAATGGGGAATATTGACGACGATCGTATCGCCGGGCTGCGGAGGAGGAGTTTCCTCTGCCACTGCAATCACAGCGACCATAAAAAGAACGATTCCGAATGATAGGGCGCTTTTTTTCATGATCGACAAAATAATGGTTTTCAAATCCATTGATTGATATCGCATTTTTATCCTCCAGGCGGTAAATTCGATTTCGTTTCCGGAATTGTCCCTTACCGCACCAAAGCGATGGCATAAATGTAACCGGAACGGGGCGCATTGGGATTGATGATCGCATGTTGCGCGGTGATGAACGTCGGTTGAACCGTGACATGTTTTTGCGACATTTTTCCGGTCAAAACCACCTCCATAATTCGCACACCGACAAATTTAACAATTTCGTAATAAGCGCCATTTCCCTGCCCATAAGCATTGAGATAAAGAGTGATGAAACGCGGTTCGCCGATAATCGACGCCAGATCGTCTTTAATGGAAGCGCTCACGCCGGTATCGCCGTTAAACCACTTGCTGAAGATACCATCGCCGTCTTCATCCGTGAGCATCAAACCGCCGATAATCGCGATATCTTCCGCCGTTACTCCATATCGAATTTGACGAGCTAAATCCGCTGTCGAATTGTTGGAAGATCCGATATCGATGGTTCCGAAATTTCCCGGCAGGCTGGGAACGCCGCACACATCTTCTTTATTCGGATATAACTTTATTTCCGGAATCCCGTCGCTCTGATTTTTATACACTACGCCGTCGATGTAGGCGAAATTGTCTTGCAGCGTTTCGCTGGGGCAGGTGGAGGGAAGTCCGAGAGCTGCGTACCAAGCCTGTTCATAAATGGTGAACGGCAAAATATCCAACGTTTCGCCCTCGCTCAATGCGAATCCGGTCACGCGATCATCAATCGCCGCCGTGGCTTTTGCGCCAATTTCGACGTCTTCCACTTTGGTGAACGCGCCTAAAAACAATCCCAACGGTCCGTTCAAATCATGCGCAAATTTCGTGGTGACCTGTACCGCGTTATAGCCATTCATTCCATCGATTTCGAGAGGAGCATCGAGATCGTAAGGATCGCTAATGTAACCTACCACCACCCCGCCTTCGATTTCATTCAAGTCGTTTCGATCCACCGTGATCGCTCGACGCGCGGCTTTGTTGTAGAAAGCATACATTTCCGCGTAATCTCTGGCTTCGATGATATCGTCGATTGGATTCGGCGAACCATACAAAATATCCTCATCGACCAATTGCGCCGCCGCCGCCAGCGCCGCGGCATCAGCCGCGTTTTGCAATTGCGCCCGAGAATTCAAAATCCAGCTGATATCGACGACAAATGCAAGCATCAGAAAAAACACCATCATAAACACCATAACGAGCGGTAAAACCGATCCCTTCTGTTTATCCCTTTTTTTGTTCATTTTATTACCCACCATTTTCAACAAAAATGTACAGCTCCCATACAGTAAAACACATTCCTTCCATTTTTCCCTTCATTACTTTCTCGAATTATAAATCATTACCCAAAAAAGTAAATAATGGTTACACAAAAAAACCAACGTATAGAAGCTGATTCCATCATAAAAGGGGACAAAACAAGGTTCTTGAATACATTGTAACCACACAACCGGATTTTGGCAAATATTTTTGCAGCTATTTTCAGGAAATAATCATTCGGATGATTTGATGTACTCATTTGAGTTATCCGCTTTAACTCACACCATCAAGTCGCCGATGTCGTCATAGTGAAATCCGAAATCGGTTGGATACGTGATCCCTTTATTATGACGGAATCGGGAACTGAATTCCCAGCCGATTCCGTTTTTCGGTCGCATGGTTGCGTTGATCAGACAAGGAACAGAGGTAATAGACGGACTGCCACGGCTCCGTTATGCCATACGGTGACCATCCATTATCTGCTGCTGCCAAGATACTCCAGCCATATTCCGTCGTGGCAAAATTGGGGATAAACCCGAATTCACAGTTAATATCGTAGAGTTCTTCAAAACGATCGAACCATTCCGTAATATTGACATGTCCATCGTTTGTAACAAAATATTCCGCTGGTTTCCTACCGGCATAGCTGTGAATGGAAATCGTACCGAAACGCCGCCCCGCGTCCGTAACCGAGACCGGCTAAGCGATAGGAAATCACATCGCCCTCATGCCGCGCCTGAAAACGCCCGATGTTGCCTTCACCGTATGGCTCTTTCATCCACGACTCCTTACCGGTTTTCACCGGCGCTCTCATGGATTGAAAAAGCGCAATCCACCCTACGCCTAATTCTTCATGTCACATGAGTTTCATTTCTCCGGCCAATCACCCTATATTTCATTACTTCTCAAATATTTCCAAATGAGTATCATTATAAACCGGACCGTAGCCCTAATCATAGGATGGATTCTGTCGTTTGAATCCATCGTTGAGTTCTCATTGCTGATGGGATGAAAAAACATTAGTCATCCTCTGGTGCTACATCGCCGATTCAACGTTGAAAAAATAGTAAAGATTGAAAGCTCTATGATTCATTTAAATGCCGTGGAAAAACCGGTTCGCTATATCGGCGGTGAATGGAACGCCGTTCATTCCAAAACCGACGCCGATTTGCGTTTTGCCTTAATCTATCCGGACGTGTACGAAGTCGGCATGTCTTTTCTCGGCCTGCAAATTCTTTATGGATTGCTGAACGAACAGAATTGGATTTGGTGTGAGCGCGCATTCGCGCCCTGGCCGGACCGGGAAGAACAATTAAAGAGTGAGAAGCAGCGTTTAAGCACAATCGAAAGCGATACGCCGCTCCACGAAATGCACATCGTCGGCTTTTCGTTGCAACATGAAATGTTATATACGAACGTGCTGGCCATCCTCGATTTGGGAGGCATTCCCATTGAAGCCCACGAACGCGCCAACGAGCACCCCATCGTCATCGCCGGCGGTCCTTGCGCGTATAATCCCATGCCGATGACGAATTTTATTGATGCGTTTGTCATCGGCGAGGCGGAAGAAGTCATCATCGAAGTCTGTGAATGGGTTCGGCGAATGCGAAAATCGCAATCGGATCGAACTGAGATTCTTTACCAACTGGCAAAAATACCCGGCGTCTTCGTTCCGTTTTTTTATACGATGGAGACAAATCGTTTGGGAGAGGAATTTTCCGATCAACCAATGCGCGACGATGTTCCCGCTGTTGTGCCGAAACGTATCGTCATGGATTTCGAGAATTCCTATTATCCGATCAAACAAATCGTTCCCAATACGAATATTGTCCATCATCGCCTGGCGTTGGAGGTGATGCGCGGTTGTCCCGGAGGCTGCCGATTTTGCCAGGCGGGTTACACTGACCGTCCGGTGCGCGAGCGTTCGCCTCAGCGCCTGATGAACGACGCCAGAGACAGCCTGCGGCAGACTGGATTGGACGAACTGGGATTGCTTTCCCTTTCCACGGCGGATTACAGCGCCTTACCGGTGTTGTGTGAAACCATGATCAAGGAATTTTACCCCCGGCGAATCGCGCTTTCCCTCCCTTCCCTGCGCATCGACAGTTTCCCGTCCCGCGTGACGGAAGAAATCGGCAAAGTGCGCAGCACCGGTTTGACGTTTGCGCCGGAAGCAGGAACGGAACGGCTGCGATGGGCGATCAACAAATTGATATACGATGCGGAAATTTACGCGAAAGTCCGCGAATCTGTCACATCGAATCAGGATACCGTCAAATTCTATTTCATGATCGGTTTGCCGACAGAAACCGACGACGATCTGCAAGGAATCGTCGACATGGTGTCGAATATCAAAAAAATTCTGCGGGAAGAAGGGAAACATCGCGCCAAATTGCACGTCGGAATCTCCCCGTTCGTACCCAAACCGCATACGGCGTATCAATGGTATGGACAAATCCCTTTGGAAGAGATGAAAAGGCGGATTCATTACGTCGCCTCGCGTTTAAAAGCCGCAAAGGTTAAAGTGAACTGGCACGATCCGCAAAAAAGCGTCGTGGAAAGCGCATTGGCGCGAGGGGATATTTGTCTGGGCAAGGTGATCCGTTATTTATATGAGCACGGTTCGCGTTTTGAGGAATGGAATGAACATTTTTTCTATGAAAAATGGATTAAGGCATTTGAAATCAACAACTTATCCATTAGTCAATACGCGACCAAACAATATGAAAAAGATGATCGGCTTCCCTGGAGCTCCATATCTGTGCGCATTGATCCCCGTTATTTATGGAGAGAATGGGAAAAAACGTTTCGCAACAAGGAAAGCAGGCATTGCGGCAATGAAATGTGCCGTGTGTGCAAGGTTTGCGACGGCGTGGAAACCATCACGGTTCACGCCAAATCCGCAATGGATTCCATCATGCGATCCATCGATCAAAAAAGTCAATATAATATGGAGCATGGCGTGGCAAAATCCATTTCCTCGACGCTTGAGGGCATCGATGATAAAAATTCGACCTATCGCTACCGTTTCCGTTTTTCCAAAACCGATAAGATGGCATATGCCTCTCATCACGATACGATGATGCTCTTCGAATCTATTTTTCGGCGGGCTGGAATCGCGATTTCATTTTCAGAAGGATATCATCCACACCCTAAAATCATGTTTGCTTCGGCCTTGCCGGTCGGCGTCGCCAGCGTTGGTGAATATGCGGATATCCAAACCAGTACGTATTATGAATCGAATGATTTATTAGATCATCTCAATCGTTTTTGTCCTCAAGGTATCTGTTTCGAGGACATTCGCGCCTTGCATTCGCAAGAAAAAAAAGTGACGGCTGCCGTTGTCGCATTTAAATATGAAATCCATGCTTCGCTCCCCCACCCATTTTCGCAACAAGGCAGTATAATAGCGAAAATCCCCAATTTCAGTGAATTCAAACGAGCATTGAATTTATGTTCGATGGAGATTGAAGAATCGGAACGGAATGTCAGGATAATCTATACCTGCCAGGTCAATGGGGGTAAGTATACCAAAGCGGAAGCCATTGTTTCCACATTGCGAGAGACGCTTGAAATTCCGCTTGAAATCGACCACGTGATGCGAATGGACATGCTTCTACAAAACGAAAAACGTGGGTAGAGCAGGCGTCCCCGTCTGCGCTGTTCAGGCAAGCGAGGACGCTTCATATGCATGAATACCGAGTAGTAAGGGCAGGGTTGTTTCCGCCCTTGTTAATCTTTTGGATGAAAATGTGCATCGTAGGGGCAGGTTTGAAACCTACCCCTACGATGTATTTTCATCCTTCGTTGTGACCAATTGGTCATGGTGGTTTATATGAACATACATGTTGTAGGGGCGGTTCGCGAACCGCCCCTACCAACGAACCTTTTTATGATAATAATAAAAAGATATGCAACGTCAAATATTGATCAGTGTGGATGATTACGAAACTCGAGTCGCCGTGATCGAAAATACCAAATTGGCGGAATATTTTTTCGAACGGCGGGAAGAACGAAGGATCGTTGGAAATATTTATAAAGGAATCGTGACGGCGATCATACCCGGTATCGAGGCGGCGTTCATCGATATCGGGCTGCCTCGCAACGCCTTTCTTTACGTCAACGACCTGTACCCGCGTTATGAGGATTTCGAATATTTATCGGAAGACGACAGCGACCTCGAATCCGACGACTCGCAGGAGGAGGAAGGGGAATCGGAACTCCCTTCCCTGACAATTCAGGACTTGTTGAAGGAACAACAGCAAATTCTGGTGCAACTACATAAAGAGCCGATCGGGGCCAAGGGCAGCCGCGTCACGACCAACATTTCCCTGGCGGGCCGCTATCTCGTGTTGCTGCCCTGCACTCGCCACATCGGCATTTCCCGCCGCATCGAAAACGAAGAAGAACGGGAACGGCTGAAGAATCTGGCAACGGAACTGCTTCCGGAAAAAATGGGCGCGATCGTGCGCACGGCGGGAAATGGAACGGAAAAAGAGGAATTCAAAAAGGATATGGAATTCCTCATCGCCGAATGGCAGAAAATCAAGAGTAAAAGCGAACAATGCGCCGCGCCGGCTTTGGTGTTTCAAAATCCCAGCATCGTGTTCCGCATGATTCGCGACATGATCAGCGACGGCATTGAAGACATCGTGGTCGACGATGCTAAATTGTATTCCGAAGTCTTGTCTTTCATGAAGGAATTGGCGCCCTATTCCGCTCACAAGGTCACATTTTACGATGATTCCTCGCCCGTGTTCCGCGCTTATGGAGTGGAAACCGAAATTTCCGCCCTGCGCTCCAAAAAGGTTTGGTTGAATTGCGGCGGTTATATCATTATCGATGAAACCGAGGCGATGACCGTCATCGACGTCAACACCGGCCGTTACATCGGCAAACACAATCTCGAAGAAACCGTCTATCGCACGAATCTTGAAGCGGCGACGGAAATCGCCCGGCAACTTCGATTGCGCGACATCGGCGGGATCATCATCATCGATTTTATCGATATGCGGTCGAAAGAAAATCAGGACGGACTCATCGAACATTTTCTCGATTTGCTCAAACGAGACCGCTCCCGCTCGCATATCTACCCGCTCACCGAATTGGGATTGTTGCAAATGACGCGCAAGCGCGTTCGCAAAAGCCTGAACAAATCCGTCACCCAGCCCTGCCCGTATTGCAAGCGGGAAGGTTACATTCTGTCAATGGAAACCATGATTATCAAAATCTTCCGCACCTTTGAGGAAATCTGCCGGGAAGAAGGCGCGAAAAACGTTACGCTGCGCGTGCATCCCCGCCTTGCCGTAAAAATCAATGAAGAACGACAGAAACAGTTGGAATCCCTCCAGGAACGCTTCAACGCCGTGTTGAAAATCATGCCCAGCAACGACCTGCATTTCGAGCAAATCGTCGAGGAAATCGCATGAGTCTGACGCCCGAAAAAATGGCTTCGCTGCTCACCGAACAGCGAAATCCTCATTCCATGAATATCGATATTCTGCCGACGCGGGAAATCCTGGAAATTATTCATCAAGAGGATTATAACGCCTGCCGCGCCGTGGATTCCCAACTCGGACAAATCGAGCAGGCGGTGGAACATGTTGTGGAAGCGTTTCGCCGTGGTGGACGCCTGATTTATGTCGGAGCAGGAACCAGCGGAAGGCTCGGTGTGCTCGACGCCTCCGAATGTCCCCCCACCTTCGGCGTCGATCCGGAAATGGTGCAAGGGATTATTGCCGGCGGCTGGACGGCCTTACGGCGATCGGTGGAAAAAGCGGAAGATTTCCCCGAAAACGGCGCGGCGGAAATTCGCGAACGCAATGTGTGCGCAAACGACGTCGTCGCTGGCATTGCCTCGTCCAGCACGACTCCGTTCGTCGTCGGCGCATTGAAGGAAGCCCATCAACGCCAGGCCAAAACCGTCTTCATCACCTGCAACCCCGGCCAGGACGCCGTGCCGGAAGCCGACGTCACCATCTGCCTGGAAGTGGGGGCAGAGGTGATCACCGGCTCCACCCGCTTGAAAGCCGGCACCGCAACGAAACTCGTGCTCAATATGATCACCACCACCGCCATGATCCGCATCGGCAAGGTGTTTCAAAACCTGATGGTGGATTTGAACGCCACATGCAATAAATTGGAAATTCGTTCCCGCCGCATCCTTCATCTCGTAACCGGTATATCCTATGAAGAAGCGGATGTACTGATTCAACAGGCCCATGGGCGTTTGAAAACAGCCCTGGTTATGCATTTCTGCGATTGCAGTCGGGAAGCCGCCGAGGAATTAATCAAACAGCACAATGGACGGATTCAGGATATTATTCCGCGCGACCGGATTCGTTCGGAAATTTGATAGCCGCTCCACCCAAACATACTTTTATTCGGTTCGATGATTAAATTTTACATTCTTCTCCGATCCGAACAATTGGTACTTTTCCCACTGTAAAGGGTTGAATATCATGGCTCCCGACAGCAAACCATCTGATGTCGTTGAATAATACTCGTTCACAAGTCTCCATTGCCGTAAATACCGGCGTCGTTCCATTCCGTAATCGAGACGACAAGGATCGATAAGCCATCTCGGAATAGAGATTTCTACACCATTGCGAAAAACTCGTGCGGATCGGCGATAAAACAGGAAAGGGATAACCAATACTGACCGTTCCGCTGATTTCCCGTATTCTAACCTCCAATGTATCCAAAACGAAATTTCCCCCGTTTGGATATAAGCCGAGTAGATGAGCGGGATTCTGCATCTCTTCCTCGACATGAAAAGTCAGACGAAAGAAAGGAGCCCAGGCTTCCTGGAGGCAATCCAGCAATCGATATACCACCTTTTCAAGTAGGATCTCCTCCAATTCAGTGCTTTCTCGATTGCGCAGGAACACATTACCATACCCACCCGCAAGACGATCGATCACGGGAAAAGAAACCGTAGGCGAAAATTCCACAACCATTTTCTCTCCAATCGGCTCAACCGTCAATAAAACGATAAATGTCGGGTTCGGAAGGCTGCGATAAAACTCTTCATAGGTAATCTGATCCGTGGATACCAGATCAACATGACTTTCACATCGCAAAAAAGACAACAAGGAACCAGAAAACAATCGCGCCACGTGTTGATGAATGGAGTGTAACGTATCGACTTGATCCTGAGTCAACGGATTAAAATAATATAGATCCGCTTCCACCTGATCTGCATCCGCTTCCGTTTCCTTTTCCTTCTCCGCGAATTGAGACAACAAATCATCAATTTCTTTTTTACTCAATTTTTCAATTTCTGGAGTTTCTTCCATGATCTGAACCTGCCTCGTTTTCTCAAATAATGGCCCGACCTATGTAAAAACCTGTCTCTTTACTTCACGAAGCGATTTTGTCAGCGAAAGAACGAACGGTTTCATCTCGTTGGATCAAAGTCGGGAGTATGAATTCCACAAATCCCGGGAATCGGTGGAACTCAAACTGATCCGGTCGTAAACGGTCGGAAACAATCGCCTCTCGGACAACATCCATCAGCAGCGAATGATAATTCGAATCGGATTGGACTTGGATAAGAAACGCATGGGCGATAATGGGATCATGTGCCCATTCTTCAAATAACACGGATTCCCGTCGTAAAAACGGATCATACGCCGAACCAAAATAGCGCAGAGCGCTTGCCGGAGAATGGAGGTAAAACATGGCGGCCAGCCGCGCCGAATGAATCAACGCGAGTTGATCGTTGGATTGTTCCACATCCTCTTTTTGGATTTCGTTATGACCATCTTTCCTGTCGGACGCCTGGTCGGATTTCTCCTTTTCAAGCCGAATCTCTCTTTTTCTTCTTTCCGTCAACAAAATCGGTTTACTACATACATTCGTATCATAGAGAACCGTCGCGCCATGCAAACGAATGATATGATTGAGCAAATACCCGGCAAATACCTTGTTTTGATGGAAAATCATTCCTTTGACGAAACGAGTCACTCCTCCGTCCGCCGGGTACTCCTGCTTTAAAAGACGGGATATTTGCGTAACAATCCATTCGTCGTTTCGATACAAAATTCCGCGGGATTCATCGAGCAGATTGGCGCGCAACAACATTACTACGGCGTCTCCGTTTCCTCGCATGACCAATTCCATAAGCGCGTTCTGCGCCTCCTGCGAACCCGAAAACGCCCGTTGATAAACGATTTCCCGCTCTTGTACGCCTCCCTGGAGAAATGCATCGGTCATCGAAGAGGCATCCGACGGTATTTCCGGATCCAAATCCCACAATGGTTCTCTCTGCCTTATCGTTTCCATAACGGGCGAAGGAGAAGGGGGAGACGGAGGCGGGATATCCGCGACAAAGGACTCCATCGTTTCTCCTTCCGAAAGCCAAACTTTGCATACGGTAGCCGCTTCCTCCGGCTTTTCGGCGGAATAACGAGCAATCGCTTTCCGCATCTTGAATTGTCGTTCTTCTTCTGTCATGGAACTGCCGTCACCCGACTCGTCAAGCTCCAATTCGGCAAACAAATCCGTCAAATCCTCCTCTCGGAATGAAGAATCGAGAGTCCTCTTTCCATCGGCTTCGATGTCGATTTCCGCGACCTGATTGTCTTTTAAAATCCGAATCATTTCCGGAGTCAGAACGACGCCGGCATCCACCAGCAATCCCCCATTTCGATTATAAACCGGTTCCGTGGTTTTCATCCCCGGCCGCACTTTTGCAATGGGAGTCATTATCTCGAACGGTTCAATATCCGGTTCCTCTTCTTCCCAGGAATCCTGCCTGGACGAGCGAGAAGAAAGCCATTTTCGTGGAATCAAATAAAACCAGACAAGAAGAAAAATCAAAAACCAGGATATCCGATAGGCAACCAGACGGATATGGTCAAACCAAATGAAATTCGATTCGACGAAAGGAAAAACGATTCCCCATTTCACCATGCAAAACCAATAAATAAAAGGTAAAACGGAAATGATTCCCAAAAACCATTTGGGCAAAGGCCGCGATAAAAATTCGTTGAATTGCTCTGTGATTGTTGGCTCCGAGTATCTACTTATTACATAAAAAAATTGAAAACCTGTAAATAAACAAAAAAACAAAAGGAACAAATCGACGATTTCATAGAGGGATAGGATTGGATAGAGACCGAAGATTCCGCCCGTAATAGAGAGAAATACCGCGCCAATCCCCGCATAAAATAACAGAATATCGAATCGATTCAAATGTTGATTGCTCATATCATGACTCGTTCCGCATAAAGCGCCATTAGGATCGTTAATGGGTTAAGCAAGCGTCTCGCTTGCATTAAAGCGTCAGCGAGATGACTGCTCCATCCCCTTTTATTCTTACACAAACCGACATGACGAATCGGTCGGCGCAAATGATGATAGGCATCCGTTGGATATTGCGGACAGGATACCCGAGTTCCGGCATGTTTGTTACATATCATTCCTTTGGCGAACGTTGATACGGCGGGAGAAACGCCAGTAGTTTCGCCTCCAAAATTCTTGGATTGTCTCCCGACTGAATACTCATCACGCCCTCAATCATGATTTCTTTTCTCAAAACCTCTTCGTTACTGATAAAGCGTAATTTTTCCGCCCATGCATAAAAAATGGCAAAACTTATGAAGATGGAAAATATAGGGCCGAACAAGGCAACCGCTATCCCCGTTCCCAAAGAAACGGAATCCAAATGAAAAAACAACAGCATGAAATTCAGAAATGCGGACGCCGCCCCCATCGCGAGAGACAGATGTCCCGCCAGCCGCAAAATGCCTTGATACTGTCGGTGCCTTTCCTCGACAAACGCCAATTCGGTTTGCAGTATATCCTTGATCAATTCCGGTTCCACACCATCCACCGCCAATCGCAGACCATCCCGCATGAAATCATTTTCAATTTCATCCAGCACGGTTTCCAGCGCCAGGATTCCTTCCCTTCTGGCCCGTTCGGCAAATGAAACCAGAATGGCAACGGACTCCACTAAACTCGAAAATTTTCTGAAAATTTGAGGTGGAACCCATATCAGTTCAACCAATCTTGCCAACGGCACACTAAAAAGAAGGCAAATTCCTGTGCCAAGACAAACCGTACCCAATCCGATCCACAAACCGGCGGTTGTAGTATCATGTAAATAGAAAGAAACTATGGAATTGAAAAGAGAATGGAGATCCATCGATATTCCTTTGACTCATGTGATGTCACTTTCTGTGAGAACAACTTATAAATCAATGTCGGAAAAGGTTCGGATGTATACAGCAAAGCATGATGACAATTTCAAGAAACATACGTGGAGTATTATTTATCTGCACGAAATGATTATCTCAAAAAACAGAAGTTCTTGTCAAGCGATGCATTTGGTAGGTTTGCTTTATTAGGATAATTCTTAATTTTTCCGACGCTCACAATTAATCTCATCAAGGAATAAAGAAAAAAGGCAGCCTGAAAAAGCTGCCTTGTTCATCCGTATTATGTACCATCCTGTTAAAAATGAAAACCGACGCCGATCACGTGAGTGAAATCTCCGCTAGCGCCCGTATCCGACCAGATAAATCCATAATCGATTGAAAACTGCTCATATCGATACCCCAAACCGGCTGAATATGAACCAATCGTGGGAGATTCGTTGATTTCGGCCGGTCGATCCTGAAAATCATATTCTTCAAACGTATAACCGGCGCGCAGGAACAGGTTCTCGTACACTTCATATTCCGCGCCAAGATGCATGCCCCATAGATATTCATCGACATCCATCAAGCCGCCTCTCAATTCGCGGTTTTCGAATTTCAGATCCATCGCCAACAGCAAGGGAATCTGTTCGGCCTGCCAGGCAACGCCGCCGCGTACGAACCACGAATCCGCATCGCTGTCGCCTTTGTCGGTTGTCGTTCCACCCATGGTGAAAACATTCTTAACATCGCGGTCGCCGAAACCATAGATCCCGTCAAGACCGAACATCAACATCTCATTGGCTTTGTACTGGACTCCAAAATGATTCCGATGGCCTTCAAAATCTTCATTTACCGAAAAGGAAAGAGGAATTAAACCATCCAACGATCCAACCGTATCCATATCGCCATCCATGTACGTGTATCGATAACCGATGGAAATGTCTTCCCGAACACGATATCCGCCGCCGAAGGAAATAGCATGACGTTGCAAATCTCCGGATTGTTTCAACGAACCGGTCGACATCCGGAACGAATTGTAATCAACGTCATCGTCACGGTAATCATAATACAGTCCAAGTCCGCCCCACTCGAAGGGATAGGCGAGACCACCGCCAAGCGCCAACATATCTGCATCGGATTTTTTCGCCTGGCCAATCCCAGTAAACGGGTCTTCGGCGGAAATATCGCTCGACAAATCACCAAGATCCGTTTGAAACATGACATAACGCTGATCCTGGAAACCCAAACTAGCCGGGTTGCCGAGCAAACTCATATCGCCGCCCGTCAAAGCGGAATAGACGCCGCCCATCCCGACGGAACGCGCGGATACGCCAATTTGGTGAAATTGATAGCGATTATACAGAGCATAAAAATCATCCTGGGCGTCGGCGATTGGCGGTAAGAACAGAACCGATGACAGTACGCCTAGTGCCAAGAGTGTCAGACGATGTTGAATCATATTCTTGAACCCCCACACTTTTCATATGGTTTTTTCATCATGGGTTTCATACTGGATAACATATATCGTTATTCCGGCGCCGCCGCAGAACACTACTGCGCCAGCAAACCAACTTCAATGTCGATAAATCCTTTGTTACCGATAAGTCTGGCATAATCGACAGGCGCATTTGGCAGCACGGTAACAGAACCACCCGCACTGATCATGTATACGACGCCTACTTCGTTGACAGCCACAAATCCATCACCCAGTTGGGCAAAGTCGACCGCCACCGGACTTTCCGGATGATCACGCAATGCCGGACCCGGCAATCGACCCGTGGAGGATGAATAGAATCGGCCATACGTATCCATTGCCACGTAACCTAAGGTTCCGGCAGCGTCGACCGTCAGGCTCAAGGCCGCAACCGAATTGCCGGTTGGCATGAATACCGGATCCAGCGGAGGAACCGCGCCGAATTCCGCAATGAATCCGTCGATATAGGTTACGTAATACCCCAGATTGACGCCCGGTCGGGCAGGATCTGGCACTACTTCGAGATCCACTGCAGGAATATCCACGGTGAATGTGTTACGACCCAAGCGAACCTGTTGTTCGCGGACCAAGTCACTTTGATAGACGGCGGTTCCATATGCGCGTACACCACCTTTACGATCAAGAATCAGATATCCAGTCGTTCCAATCGCTTCGATATCGATGGCTTCGACAATTTCCGATCCTACACCATCATCGGTTAATGTACCTTCAGGCAATACGGTTCCATTAGTGAGTAGAACCACCGCCTGTCCATTAACAATCTCGACATCTTGAGGTTGTCCGGAAATCGGACCAATTTGCGATCCGCTTTCCATACCGCGAATCAGTAAATCACCGCTTCGCGACATGACAACAATGCCATTATCTGATCCGATATCGGTAACCGGCGTCGCAGTCGGAACCGGCGGCTGAGTTGCAGTCGGCGTTGGCGTCGGCGTCGCAGTCGGTATTTCCGGAGTCGGCTCCAACGTTGCCGTCGGCGTCGCTGTGGGAGTATCCGTTGGCATCACCGGCGTTTCCGTCGGCATCACCGGCGTTTCTGTAGGTGGTACCGGCGTATCCGTCGGCGGTACCGGCGTTGCCGTGGGCGTTTCTGTCGCCGGAAGCGGTGTATCCGTCGGCGGCACCGGTGTATCCGTCGGCGGTATAGGCGTTGCCGTTGGCGTCTCTGTCGCCGGCAGCGGTGTATCCGTCGGCGGCACCGGCGTGGCCGTGGGCGTCTCTGTTGACGGAACTGGTGTATCCGTCGGCGGCGGCGGTGTTGCCGTTGGCGTCTCTGTCGCCGGAAGCGGCGTATCCGTCGGCGGTACCGG
>QZKN01000124.1 GCA_003598175.1 Candidatus Omnitrophota bacterium | reverse complement strand
CGAATATGAAATCGTCCGTGAAGGCGCAGGAGGCGCCGGCGGTGATCCGGAGAGTCTGCAAAGTAATGCCGCCTGGACGGGCAATCCGGAATTGTCGATTAATTTGGAACAAGCTGGCGCCACTTCCGTTGGAATTTTACAATTCGATTGGGTGACAGCCGGCACCAATGGCGCTTATGATCCACAAGCGGGAAGTCTGACGGCGGTGGATTTGTGGGAAATTTATTAATGCCTGAACTTTGGTGAAATGATCTCAAAAAGGCTCTCACAACTTGAGAGCCTTTTTTTATTGCTGTTTATTTCTCACGTTTACATAGAGTTTCACATTGTTCGTGGTTCCACCAGCTGCCACAAAATCGAATTTGCCGTCCTGATTCACATCTCCAATGGCGAATCCTTGTGCAGCGACGCCGCCGCGATCAATCACATTGCGCTGCCAAGCCTTCGTTTCTCGATTGAAATCATAAAGATAGATGGTATACCCTTCACCGCGGTATCCGGCGATGATTTCGTCGTCACCGTCGCCGTCGAAATCTCCACATCCGACCGCGTGCCCGTTTTGAAAAGTATCGTCGATAACCGTTCGCTGCAGGGGAAACCGTGGACCTTCCTGTGGGTGAGTGTAAACGGCGACCTGATTTCCGTGCCAGGGATCAATGCTTGCGAAAAAATGTTGGCCATCGTTCAAACGCCCGAGAGCCACTTCGCTGGAGCCGGATTTTTCTCCCTCTTTTCGATTGCCAAAAGCAATTTGCTGTTTTTGCCATGTTGAGTTGTCATTCATGTGGAATAGATGGATTCCCTCAAGGGCGGCGGTGTAAATTTCGTCTTTTCCACCTGCTTGCAGGTCGAGAACGAATAATCCGTGAGCGATGTGGAGAGTTTCATCGATGACATTCATTTTCCAAATGTCTTTTTCTGGATCGTTCGGGATTTCAAAACGAAGAAGACGTATCGGTTTTTGATTAAATTCCGGACCGACGGAACCAACGCCCATGATTGGAGCAACGATGAGTTCCTTTCGTCCGTTCCCATTCACATTCGCCCAGCGAAGGCGGTGCGTTGTAGGTTCGGCGTAAATGGAATGGATGGTCCACGGCTCGTTGATATCCTTTTTTCGTTTCAACCAACTGATTTTGCCGCCTTCAGTGGTTTGGGATATATTGAAATCGGATGCCAGCGCGACTTCCAATTCACCATCCCGGTCCACGTCGTAGAAAGCCAGGTCGATGTGGTTGATGGTTCCTTCGCCGCTGATAGGCCGCCGTTGCCAGGAGGGATTTTCATACCACGCGACGAAAGATTTTTCGCCTTCCCCCAATGCGGCGATGTCCGGACGGCCATCGTTGTTTATATCCGCGAGGGCGACTTGATAGGCGCGTGGAAGCGAATGGTCGATCAACACTTCTTCAAAATAATGATCTGCTGCAATGGGAATGGCAAAATAGGCAAGGATAGTCGGAAGCGAAAATAGAACCCTATGGAAACGTTGGTTCATTATGAGATTCCTTTTTCAAAACGGTTACTTATGACAAGCGATTGTTTTATGCAAGAAATTTTTCTATTTCATGAAGATCGGTTGATCGCGTGATCATGGATTTGATTTCCTGGAGTCTTGAGAGGGAAGAGATTTGTTTGATTTTTTCCGCCAACCGCAAACCATCCTCTCCGAATTTTAATTCCAATCCAAACAGAATACCATCTTGCAATCCTTCGACTCGACCTTGTTCGATGCCTTGCTCAATGCCTTGCTCAATGCCTTGCTCGATGCCTTGCTCGATGCCTTGCTCGATGCCTTGCTCGATCCATTTTTCCGCAATTGTCGGCATAATAGCGCCTCCCGGAATCGCCCATGTTTTTTCGAGAATGGAATTAACCTCTTCCTCGCTGATTTGATCCGTCGCATTTGTGATATAGATTAATACGGTTTTTAAAAATTCCAATCCGTTTTTTTCTGTAATCTCATCGCGAATCAATTCACAAATCTTTAAGAAATGCTTTACAAAATCTTCATGATAAATGTTTTTCAAAAGAAGGAGACATACCCGCAATAAAACCATTCCTTTGATTTCACTTTCAGTATAGCGGGAAAGATCATATAGTACATAATGAAAATTGGGGAGATAAGGAGCGAAATCGAGGGGACAGGAGAACAATCCGGAAAAATTTGTATCGATTTTCCAGTTTTCTTTTCCATGATACAACACCAGGGGTATGATAACCGGTAAAACGGCGCTTTTTTCTCGGTTCACTTCCTGTTCCCAGATTTGCAGCATGTATCGAAGCAAGTGAAGAGCCACGAAAGATTCCGGCTTACTTTTGTGTTCCAGCAGCAGATAGAGGAATGCCTTTTGATTGTTGGCAAGAATGACTTGATACAGCATATCGGAAAAATGTTCGTGAAGAGACGGATCGACAAAGGAATCCTTTCTCAATGTTAACGAATTTGGGCGAATATGACGAAGGATTTCTGGCGGCAGATAATTCAATACAAAATCTTTTGCCACCTCGGTATCAGTAAATATCTGTTTGAAAAATCGATCGTGGGGATTGGCTATCGATGACATCGATTTGTTGAATCCGTTTTCACGTAATAGTCAATGGCAGTTTCGATTTACTATGCCGCCAATTATAAAAAGGTCAAGTGCGCATTGTCTCTCGTTCTTTATAACGGTTTAAAACCCGATGTTCAGGAAAAAAGAAATTCAAATGCGGATCATTGCGGGAAAATATAAAAATCGGGAAATCCTGGCGCCGACGGGCGAAACCACGCGCCCCTTATTGACAAGGGTTCGGAAATCCTTGTTCGATATCCTGCAACCCTATTTGCCGGGCGCTCGTATTCTGGATTTGTTTTCTGGAACCGGCGCGGTCGCCATCGAGGCGCTGAGCCGTGGCGCTTCCTATGCGATCAGCGTGGAAGCGGATCGGAAAACGATTCAAATTGCCAGGAGAAACCAGGCGCGGGTATGTCCCGGCGATGCGTACCACATTCTGCAAGGCGATGTGCTGCAAACCATTCCCCGCCTGGCTATACAGGAAGAACCGTTCGATATCATCGGAGTGACGCCGCCGTATGGAAAAAATCTATGCAATCGCACGTTGGAACTATTGGAACAACATCGAAGTTTGTTGACGGATGATACGGTGATTTTTATACAGCGGGACAATCCGGAAACGGTGGATTTGGATTGGCCGTATTTGGATCATGTGCGAACCAAGGGATATGGAAGAACCGTCATCGAATTTTTTTTGCCAAAGTTGGAAAGCAAACCGTGAATCAAGCGGATAATGTTAGAGAGAATCAACGGATTGTGTTACAATAGCACAGTAAGGGAGCAGGCGGTTTATCAAAAAAGGTACAGGTGGCCAAACTATGTACAAATCAATATTGCTTGCCGTGGATTCGTCTCATTATAGCGAAGTCTGTACCCGTTATGCGCTGGAATATACCAAAGTCCTCAATGCGCATATCAATATCTTAACGGTGTTGGATCGAAAAGAGTATGCGACGGTGTTTCCTTATTATTACCCGTCCGCCGATTTTCCTCCCGTTTTTGACGAATCGGTCTTTGAACGGAATGAATTGTATGACAAGCAACGGAAACGTGCGGAGCATTTATTAAGCCGGATTCGCTCGGAATGTGAACACCTGGAAGTCAGTTTTTCCTGCGCGATGCAGGAAGGAATCGTGGCGGAAATCATTTTGGAGGAAGTGCAGAGCAGCGATTTGTTATTCGTGGGGCAACGAGGATTGGGAGCGGAATTCAGTACCGGCCTTTTGGGATCGAATTTGGAGAGCGTCGTGCGCCGTTCGCGCCTGCCGGTCATCGTAACGCCGCATGTGTACCGTACGTTGCAGAAGATTCTGGTCTGTTTCGACGGGAGTGAATACTCGTTACAGGCGCTTCGTACGGCGGCGCATTTGGCGGCAAGTATCACGGACAGGAATGTTTCTTTGCGCCTTTTGGTCGTCCAGAATTCGGAAGAGACGGCCCGGCAACTCGCGCAAAAAGCGTTAAAATATCTGGATGCATATCAAATGCACGATATTTTCGTTTACAAAAGCGGCGATCCGGCGGAAATTATTGTGGATGCGTCGCGAGAGGAAGATGTTGATCTGATCGCAATGGGGGCGTATGGTCACAGCCACATGCGGGAAATGGTTTTGGGCAGCACGACGGAACGGGTTCTGCGAAAAATGAATCGCGCGCTTCTGTTGCATCACTGAAAACAGATTCCGTTGATTCGGATGCGGGCGATTGATCCATACCATGAAAGTTTGATTGTTGAACAAGCCAGGCATTCCGGTTCTAATTCGATGGTTTCCCTCTTCATTGCGGCGGGGATTGATTGAATTCATCTCGCTTTCCATTACTCTGTGAGTATTGCTTCGTTTAGTATTCGATAAAGAAATGGATTTCGTGAAAGGTGAAAATTTCACGCCATTCTTCCGACGGGGGCAACGGTTCCTTCTCGATTGGTATCAGGAGCATTCTCTGTTGCAACCGGTATAATACGGAGGAATCTGATTTTTGGAGAGACGAATAGGACATGAGGTGTTTGATGAGAAAACCATGCGGAATTGGATTGTATCTGCTGCTGGGGTGCTATTTGCCGATTGCGGCGGCAGTGGAATTGGAGGAATTACGCTCCGCCGGAGATATGGCTTTGGCGCAAATGGATTATGTCACTGCAAAATATTATTTTGACCGCATTCGGGAATCCGAGGATTGGCCCCTCTATCCGAATCGGATGGACGTTCTCAATAAATTGGGAATGATTCATGAAAATCAAAGCCAATATAGAGAAGCAGTGGAGTATTATCGCGAAGTGTTGGCAATCCTGGCCGAACAGGAATCGTCCACGGGCGATAGCACATTTGCTTTCTATGAATTGCGTTATGCGGATTGTTTGGAGCGGGCAGGTTTTTACGCGCGCGCGGGGGATTTGTATCGGCAAATGTTGGAAACCTCCAATTCCAACATGCACGTTGCCGTGTTGCAGCGATTGATTCACAATTACGGATTTCATACTCCATCGGAAGAGCAGATGCAGACGCTGCATGATCGAGTCGTTCGGGACAATCTGGAAACGTTGGGATGGGAATTGGCCGACCTGTATCGCATTCGTGAAGCCTCCACGAAAAGCTACGAATTATACGAACAATTATGGCCGAAAAATCCGAACATGGCCCTTCATTACGTTGCTCCCATGGCGGAAGTCTACATTTCGGTGAAACGGTTGGATGAGCTGGTGGATGCCATTCATGCGTTACTGGATTCAAGCGCATCCGGAATTCCTTTTTTACTTCTGGAAATGCAATTATTGGAACATGCGAATCGTGGAGAGGATGCCCTTCATCTTCTCGAAACCTACTTAACGGAACTGGGAAAAAGGGATGGGATAACCAATTTTGGAGATTTGGTGGGAACCGATACAAACGATTTGCTGGTGAAATGGGTGGATCTGGCGAACCGGTACGGTGATGTGGAACTAGTGGAGCGGCAGATTCGGCGGATCACGCAGCGGATTCCAATGGATATGCGGTGGCATGAAAAACTGGCTAACGTATTGCTCCGCGAAGGGAAATCAGTGGAAGCGTTGCAGGTTTGGAAGGATTGGGCGCAGAAAAATCGGGCGAATCCACTGGCAGTCATCAATGCGGCCAGGCAAATGATGAATCTCGATTCAAGCGAAACCGCTATGGATGTAATGGCTGAAATCGAAGGGCGTATCCCGCCTGCGTTGGCGATTCAGGAAGGGGAAATCGCGTTGCGGCTTGGTCGGATCAATCAAGCGCTGTCCGCGTACACTCTCGCAACGACTTCCGGAGCCGTGCATCCGGACCAAATCGTAAATTCGATTGCGGCCTATGCGGAAAGGGCAAGTGATGTGTCGCCGCTGGTCGCTTCTCTTTTACAGGCGGCGACGGAAACGCCGTTTCGCGATACGCCTTCCTGGCTGCGTGACGCGTTGATCCAAATTACAATCCGATTCGGACATCAGGCGGAGTTGGAAGCGTTGACGACGGGAGATGAATCCGACGTATGGAAAATTCATATGGCTCGCGAGGCGCTGAATCAGGGAAAAAGAAAATGGACTCGGCATTTACTCGAATCAATTTCTGCCGAAAGTTTGTACAAACCGACGGCTGATTTGGAATTGGCTTCACTCATCGGTGAGGAGACGGATGTCCCCTCCCAGCGCCGGGCGGCGGAACTGCTCAAACCGGCGATCGTGGATTTGTTGGAGGCGACCGGACCGGTGCGTTTGACTTCGACGGCCGTGGATCGGCTATTACAATACGGCAATTACTGTTTAAACGGATATCAGCCGGGAGAGGCGTTGTCGGCCGTTCGGTGCATTGAAAGCTCCTCGATTACGTTGAGTCATCCGTTGGATTCGTCCACGGTAGACCGGCTATCATTGGCTCGCGGTCGAGCGCTCGTTCAATTTGGTTCGTTTCAACCCGGTCTCGATGCAATCGATACCGTGAAAACCAACGATGTGGCCGGCGATGCGTTTTTCTTGAAAGCCAATGTATTGCTGGCGTTGAATCGAATCGAGGACGCTCGCGCATTATTGACGGAAATCGCCGAAAGCCGCCAATACAACAAAAATAGCAATGATGCCCTTGCCTTGCTTTGCGCGATGGAGCCGCTGGTCGGCGATTCGCTGGAACTCTTTTGCTTGAGTCAATTGTATCAGCTGCAGGGCAGAAAGGACGATGCCCTTCCCGCTCTGCGGCAATTGGCGGTGGAACGGTATGGCGAAGAAACCGAAGAGTGGGCTCGTTTCGCCATCGGTAAAATCGAGGCGGAAAACGGAAATTGGCAATCCGCGCGGGAAGAATGGGAGCGGCTTCTGTTGGATGTCGATCATCCGTTGATTCACGGCATAACCCGTTTGAATCTTACGCGCTTGCCGCAACCATCCGGGGAAATAATTGCGGATATGACAGCGTATCAGAAAATCATGCTTGATTTTCCCGATACGCTGATTTTTGATTTAGCCAAAATGGAAGCGCAACAAGTATCGGCGCGGAGGATACAATGACTGAAATTCGAACGAATACTATCTCCGAATCACGAGACGAAGCGCCGCAACATCGGCGTGAAAGAGCGGAGCGGATTCAAAAAAGGCATGGATTGTTAGGGCTCGAACTATGGGAAATCGGCGCCATTCTTCTGGCGATATCCTTGATTGCTTTTGTCGCGATTCCCAATTATTTTTATACCTTGAAGGAATTGCGCGGAAACGAATGTTCATCGCGGCTGACGTTGTTGGCAAATTGTTTGCAGTATCTTGCGGATAAAAACGAGACAAAACCGGGCGAGAAAATTTGCGAGCAGTTCGATCTGAACGAATTGCTCGAACAAGTCCAAAACAAACAGTCCTTCGCGCTGGCGCAAGGCGGCTGGTATTACAAAGTGGGAGCGGAGCCGGATTGCGCCGGCGTCGGCGACCATCATTATTCGTTATACTTGGGCGCGGACGGATCTATCGTAACGCCCACCTGCACGATGGGCACGGAAACAAATGTCGAACTCGGATTGCATGCCTGCGATTTGACGAAAGTGACGGGGAAACTGGGAATTTTTGAAGAGGCATCATCCGACTCGAGTCGGTAAAACAAGTCCAAAGCGGTAATGGAAATAACCGTGCGGACGGAGTGATACGACTCGTTGAATGAATAAATCGGCGCAGGCATGGAGGCCTGTTCACTCTTGAATATGTAGGTGAAGAAAATTATGGCTGCGATCCTTGTAGCCGACGACGAACCGAAAATGCGTAAAATTCTCATGTTGGCCCTGATGGAAGAGGGCTATGAGATTCTGCAGGCGCAAAATACGGACGAAGCGGTCGAGATTATCCATAACACTTCCCTCAGCCTGGTCATCACCGACTTGAAAATGCCGGGCGGCGGCGGCATGGTCGTTCTCGAAGCGGTTCGCCATACCAACCACTACATCCCCGTCATTATCCTGACCGCTTACGGAACCATCGAGAATGCCGTCGAGGCTTTGAAAAACGGCGCCCACGATTATTTGCTGAAACCGTGTGATTTGGAGGAGATTAAACATTCGGTCCGGAAAGCGCTGCAGATTCAGCATCTCGAAATGGAAAATATCTACCTCCGCAACGAACTGTACGGGATATCCGGTCATGAGGAACTGATCGGGAAATCCTCTTCCATGTTGCGGGTTTTCGAATTGATTCGCCGCGTGGCGGAGGGAGACAGCACGGTTCTGATTCGCGGGGAAAGCGGAACCGGCAAGGAATTGGTGGCGCGAACCATCCACAAGCAGAGTCGGCGGAAAGAGCGCCCTTTCGTGGCGGTGCGATGCACTTCGGTTCCGGCGGATTTGTTGGAACTGGAGCTGTTCGGACGAGCTCGTGGAGTCCGGACGGGTCTCCCCAGCTCCTCGACCGGAAAATTCGAACTGGCCGGAGGCGGAACGCTGTTTTTGGATGAAATCGGAGATATTCCTCCCCGTTTGCAGGGGAAAATTCTGCAGGCGATCGAAAGCAAAGCCATCGAACCGGTTGGCGGCATGCGCAGCAAAAAGGTGGATGTGCGCGTCATCGCGGCCACACAGGCCGATCTGGAAGAAAAAATGCGCAAAGGCGAAATGCAGTCGGATTTTTACTTCCGCCTCAACGTGGTCCCGGTCGTTCTACCTCCGTTGCGGGAACGATTGGAGGATATGCCTTTGTTGATCGAACATTTCATCAATAAAAAGTCGCACGGCCGCCGCCGTTTTTCCTTCTCCGCCGAAGAGATCGAAACCATGATGCGGTATCATTGGCCGGGTAATTTGCGGGAATTGGATAATGTGGTGGAACGGGCGCTGGTCTTGGGCGCGAAGGATATGAATCATCTCATTCCATCGATTCACCCGTCGTCCCCGGCCGCGGCGGTGGGGGGACATCGCAACGAACTGCTGGATATGACATACAAAGAAGCTAAAAAGTATATTGTCGAGGAATTCGAACAGTTTTATTTCAACAATATGCTGCGAAAAAGCGGCGGGAATATCTCGCGCGCGGCGGAGAAGGCGGGTATTCACCGCAAAAATATGCACGTGAAAATTACCGAGCTGAATATCGATCCGCGGCAGTACGCTCAATCGGATGATTCCGTGGATGAAGAGTGAGCCGGCGCCGTTTCCGGATTGGTTTGCAAGCGCATGTGAACCAGGACGAGAGTCCCGTCAGGCGGAAGAATCGATTCGTCCGCCTGAAACGTTTTCCGGTTCAACGACTGATCCCGGATGGTGAAAGCGGCATTCCCGGTTCGTCCGCCGGGACAGGAAAACAGGCAGGTCACACAACCGGAACGCCAGATGGCAATCAAATCGTAATGGCCGCCCACGCGAAAATCGAAATCCGATTCCTTCGTATTCTTGAAAAGTTGATTCGCGGGGAGTTCCCGATCTTCCCACGATACAATAATATCAACCACCGTTCCTTGCACCCGCTTGTCCGGTTCGGCGGAAGACGGATCCGACCGTTTTGTCCATCCATCCTGCGTTAAATTATCCCCCGGCGCCGCGCCCAGAATCAACAAACCATCGAGAATTTGTTCGTCCGGCGTGTTCGTTGTGATCAATGCTTTTTTGGCGTTTCCCCCGCCGCTCCACACAATGAAATGGTGACCGTTCTCCCGATCACGGAACGTGTTGTAGCGATGGGGGTAAATGACGCCGGGAAAACGGATGTATCGCTCCACAAGATCAATTCGTAACGGAATCTCCTCTTGCCGCGAACAGGCTTCGAAGAATACGATAGCGATGGCAAGAATAAGAATGGGACCTCGAATGAGAAGTGGTTGAATGATGCGTACTCCTTTCTTTTTTCCCGACTCCATTTCGCAACCTTGAAATTGCAGGATATCAAAAGTCCGTCGCGCAAAATAGTGGCAAGGAAAACAACGCCTGATTTTGTGATTGAAAATCCCAATTTTATTTATTCCTACATTCCGATTTGTCAATCGATTCACAAAACGGAAAAGACAGAAGGAACGATACATTCACCCTTTTTTTGAGTTGCATATTTCCCCAAATCCGGTTATCCTTGCTTCATCAACAAATACGACCGGAAAGGTCATCTTTCGGGTAGGAAAAGAGGGAATGTTATGTCACAACTAACACGCCGCCATTTTATTCGTTCCGGTATCGCCGCCGTTGCCGCTACCGCCATGCCCGGTTGGGCGTTGGACAAACCGAAACGAACCGCTACCGATTGGATTCCTCTGGGGAATTCAGGAATCCGGATCACCCGCCTGGGAATGGGGACCGGATCCAACAGCGGCAATGTGCAAATGGCCTTGTCGGAACAGGAATTTATCAAAGTCGTTCGCCACGCATACGATCGCGGCGTTCGCTTTTTCGATACCGCCGATTCGTACGGCCGCGGAGCCATGCAGGCCCGGTTGGCCAAAGCATTGAAAGGCCTCGATCGAGATACGTACGTCGTGCAAACCAAAATGCGGCGCAACGGCAACCCGCAAGCGGATATCGATCGCTTCCGCCGGGAATGGGACACGGATTACTTCGATCTGTTCCTGCTGCATTACTGCACCACCCCGAACTGGCCGGATGAATTAAGGAAAAACATGGACCTCCTTTCGGAAGCGAAAGAAAAACAACAAATCCGCACCAAAGGCGCATCCATCCACGGCTTGAAAGCATTGCGAGCTATGGCCGGCTGCGACTGGATGGACACGGCGCTGCTGCGCGTCAATCATGACGGGACAGCCATGGACAACGAAGATAACGACGACAAACAAAAAGGCGTCCGTCCCGAATGCGTGCGGAATATCAAGGTCATTCACGACAAGGGAACCGGCGTGGTCGGGATGAAACTCATCGGCAACGGCAATTTTACCGATCCGGCGCAACGCGAAGCATCCTTCAAATACGTAATGGGGCTGGACTGCGTCGACGCGGTGACCATCGGCTTCAAAAGCACACAGGAAGTGGATGAAGCGATAGAATTAATGAATCGATATTTATAAATCGTAGCGTAAATTCACCTCATCCCGATAAACAATCGGCGCGATCGTTACCAACGGCGGACCGGGCTTTTGATCGATTTCACACACAGAAAATTGATAAGACTGCCCCAAGAAATCACGCCTCCAAAATCCCCAACGGTTCACGGATTTTCCACGCCCCGCGTGTAAAATCAGGAAAATCGACCGGCCGGCTGCGATGAGCCACGGATTCTTCGCTCAATGCGGACACCACGCTCCAATCCGCCGCATCGTAAACGTCCATATCCGTCGGCGATCCGGTCCGCAATGCCTGCACCAGGCGATAATCCTCGATATAATCCATCCCGCCGTGACCCGCCCCTTTCGCCTTTTCAATCACGTTTTTCCATAACGGATGTTCATACTTCTCGAAATAGGGATCGGCGGGTTCAAATTCATGGCCGGGTGTGATTCCTTCGAGATAAATACGATCGGGATATCCCTGAAAAATCCCTTTCGTCCCCTGCACGAGATTGATGCGGCTGTAGGGACGAGGCGTGTCGCAATCATGCTGCACGATGAGGGTGCAGCCATTTACTGTCCGGATCAAGCTGGAATTCACGTCGCCAAGCGCATACTCCCCCTTTACCATGGGATGATCCGGCCCGAAAAGTTCTTTCGCGAGCAGAGGCAGCCCGCATGTTTTGGTGCTCATCGAAACCAGAAAATCGAAGCGGTCGCCGCGATTGATGTTCATACACTGCGCAATCGGTCCGAGGCCGTGCGTGGGATACAAATTGCCGTTGCGACTGGCGGAATGTTTCGCCCGCCAATTTTGGCCGTCGCGGTCGCGTAATTTCGATCGCCGCAAATCATGCATGTACCCCGCCTCTCCGTGTAGCAACTCGCCGAACAGGCCTTTGCGCACCATATGCAAGACCATCAACTCGCTGCGTCCGTAACAACAATTTTCCATCATGACGCAGTGCCGGCGCGTTTTTTCGGCGGTTTCCACCAATTGCCAGCATTCGTCGAGAGTCACGGCGGCGGGCACTTCGGTCGCCGCGTGTTTTCCCCGCTCCATCGCCGCCGTACAAACCGGCACGTGCCATTCCCACGGCGTGGCGGTGTACACCAGATCGATATCGTCGCGGTCGCATAACCGCAGAAAGTCGGTTTCGCCGCGGGAATACCCGTCCGGCCGAGCTTGTCCGGCTTTCACCACCCAATCCTGAATCCGCTCGACTTTCGCTTCGACAATATCGCAGACGGCGCGGATTTCCACGCCTTCGATGTTCAGCAAATTACGAACGTGCCCGGACCCTTGTCCACCCACGCCGACATAACCAACTCGAACCACGTCCAGCGGCGGCGCGACAAAGGATGCCGGCGCCATTTCATCCCGCGCGGCCTGACCGGAAAACGCAATGCCGCCCAAACTCACGGCAGCCCCGATTTTCAAAAAATTTCGACGATGATATTGTTCGTTCATGGAATAACACTCCTGACATATGATCCTTCACTCTATTGTAATGCGAATTTCCAGGATCGCACGGACAATCTATGCAGGACAGATGTCAATGCGAAGTCTTTCCAATCCAAAATCAGGGAAATGGATTAATCGAGATAGGCTGGTTCAAGAAACGAATTGCAGGAAATAAAATATCTGGGTGGTTAAGGTAACGTTGTTTGTGACTTTGATGGCTACGAAATCTCGTCATATAGAAAAATCAATAGTCAATTATTGCGGAAAGCATCGTAAATTTGCATAAATTCTTCTAATTTTAATTCTAAATCTTCGCGGATAATTTTGCGTAAAAGCCCTTTGGGAATGGTTTTTCCCGTATGGATTGGAACGGATGTTTTTCTCCCATCCGCGGCAAACAGTCTTACGTGTGATCCACGAGTACGAAGTGACTGGAATCCAATCGTTGTCAATAACTTGATCAGTTCTTTTCCGGAAATGGACGGGAGTTTAGGCATTTTGCACGATTTCCAAATCTCGAAAACCTACGAATGTGTTGATATTTTCAAAATCATCGTCTTCGAGGCAGAGTTCAATCACCTCCTTTATGTTCGCCATTGCCTCTTCGATTGTTTCTCCATAGGAATGGCAGCCTTTCAATAGGGGACAGTCAACGATGTAATACCCATCCTCATCTAATTCTATAAGAATTGGAAAATGACTGGTTCTCATTGAATCTCACTCCTCTTTTATAAGAAAAAACCAATCCCTTTTTATTGTTCTACATTCAGGAAGCAATCACGCAGGGAGCATTTTTCCCCTGAACTCTATCGAAAGGATCTTTGCTTCCACTTATTTTCTCCATGAGCATAATATCATTCTCCTTGCTTTTTAGAGAGGTGGCAAAAACAACATGGTTTCTACCCCTGTTTGCTGAACATCACACCTTTCATTTCCCATCCGGACATGAACTCAAGCACAATCCGAAATCCCTTCACATTGATAAAATCAGATTATCCGGGAATAATCTATAACAAGACAAAACAAACAGGTGAACAATGAAAAAAATTCCACTGATCGTTGTATTTCTGGTTCCACTCCTTTGTGATTCCGCCTTCGCCGAAGACTGGCCGACCTACATGCACGACATCACCCGCAGCGGCGTCAGCGGCGAACAATTGCAGGTTCCGATGAAGGAAACATGGGTGTTCAAATCCACCCACGCGCCCCAACCCGCCTGGCCCGCCCCCGCCTGGCGTGACTATTGGCACCATCGGCGCGAACTCCGGCCATTAGTCACCTTCGACCGCGCCTTTCCCCCCGTTATCGCCGGCGACGCCCTGTATTTCGGCTCTTCTGCCGATGATAAAGTGTATTGCCTCGATGCGGCCACAGGAAACATCCGCTGGACATTTTTCACCGAAGGTCCCATCCGTCTCGCTCCCACCATCGCCAACGGCAAAGCCTACATCGGGTCGGATGACGGCATTGTTTACTGCCTGAACGCCGGCGATGGAAAACTGATCTGGAAACGCCGCCCCGCGCCGAAAGATCAACGTCTTCCCGGCAACAGCCGCATGATTTCCCTCCACCCCATCCGCACCGGCATTCTGGTGGATAACAATATCGCCTATTGCTTTTCCGGATTGTTTCCCGAACAGGGAGTCTATCGCTGCGCCCTTGATGCAAATGACGGCTCCATCATTTGGCAGGATCCGGTGGACAACATTTCCCCGCAAGGATATCTCCTCGCTTCGCGGCAACGCCTGTTTGCCCCCACCGGCAGAACCTCGCCCGCCGTGTTCGATCGCGAGAAAGGAAATTATCTCGGCATGGTGGAGACCGAGGGCGGCGCCTATACCCTCCTCACGCCGGATACCGTAATCAGCGGCCCCGGCAGGCGCGTCGGCGAACTGTCGCTCACGGATACGGATACGAAAGAGCGCATTGCTTCCTTCGACGGCTTGCGCATGATCGTCAACGGCGACATGGCGTACATGCTTTCCGAAAACCAACTCTCCGCTCTCAATCGCACCCGCCACATCGAACTGGCTCGGCAACGGCACGTTCTGAATAAACGCCGGGCCGCCATCGAAGAAGAATGGAAAAAACTCAGACGCTCCGGTAATGGTGAAAAACGTCAGGAACTGGCAAAAGAAATCGAATCCATCCAGACGGAAGCGGACAAATTCACTCAACTTATGGACGGCTGTTATCTCTGGAAAAGCGAATGTGTTTTTCCGTATGCGATGATTCTTGCGGGAGAAATATTGTTCGTCGGCGGCGATGACATGATCGCCGCCTATCGCGCCGACAACGGCGAAGAACTGTGGACCGCCGGCGTGTCGGGGAGAGCCAACGAATTGGCCGCGGCCAACGGAAGTCTTTTTGTCGGCACGGATAAAGGAATGATGTATTGCTTCAGCGCGCCGTCCGTCCCCCGCCGAGGCTATGTCCGGTCATCGGTCGAGCGGAATCCATATCCGCAGGATGACCTGACGCCGTTTTATACCGCCGCTGCCCGGCAAATCGTGGATCAATCCGGCGTCAAAAAGGGATATTGCCTCGTTCTCGACGCGGGAGAAGGCCGCCTGGCGTACGAACTGGCCCGGCTCACCGATTTGCAAATCATCGGAATCGAACCAAACCCAATAAAAGTGGCTTCCGCGCGCGCCATTTTGGATAATGCCGGTTTCTACGGATCGAGAATCGCCATTCATCAAGGCTCTCTAGCAGATATTCAATACGTCAACTATTTCGCCAATCTGATCGTTTCCGAAAAGGCACTCCGAACCGGCGAAGTTCCGGCAAATTCCGCTGAGTTGGCGCGTATTCTCAAACCCAACGGCGGAATCATGCTGATCGGACAACCCGCTCAAATCCCAAACAACATCGATTCTCTCACACGAACCACACTGGATTCATGGCTGGAGCAACAACCGTTTTCCAAGAAAATCACGGTGGAAAATAACGGCCTTTGGGCATCCGTCCGTCGCGGCGCGCTGGCGGGCGAAGGAGAATGGACGCATTTGTACGCCGATGTGAACAACACCGCCTGCAGCAAGGACCGGATTCAAGGTCCGATGGGAGTGCAATGGTTCGGAAAACCCGGCCCGCGCAACATCGTCGACCGCCACCATCGGCCCATGTCCCCGCTTTATAAAAACGGAAGGCTTTATATCTCCGCCAACGACGGCATCATCGTGGCCGACGCCTACAACGGCGCGCCGCTATGGGAAATAAAAGTCCCCTTTTCCCGCCGCATCGGCGCACTGAAGGATTGCGGGTATATGGCAGTTACCGATGAGTATCTCTACGTTACCGGAGAAGACCAATGCCAGGCGTTCCATGTGGAAACCGGCGAAAATGCGTTCATTTTGTATGCTTCTCAATCCAATCCGGACAATAAAAAGGATTGGGGATACATCGCCGTCGTGGAGGATCAAATTTTTGGCAGCTGCACCAAACCCGGCGCATCCTTCTACGAACTCAGCGAAGAAACCTGCGACATGCTGGAAGGGGACTTCCGTGAAATGATCTATTCCGATTCCCTCTTCTCGCAGGATCGCCATACCGGCGAAGTCCTATGGACGTACAAAAACGGCGCGATCATGAACAGCGCCATCACCATCGGCGACGGCCAAATGTACTTCATCGAAAGCCGCAATTCAACCACGCTTGCCGACTTCGACGGACGGATTTCCGCGCATTTGTTTTGTGCCGGCGACGCGTATTTGGTCGCGCTCGATTTGCAAACCGGCAAAACGATCCGGGAACAACCGTTTCAATTTCCGTTCGAACATATCATGTTTCTCAGCTACGCCGATCAAACGATCCTCGCGGTCGGAACCTATAATCAAGGCCGATTTGTCCATTACGGTTTGTATGCATTCGATGCCGCCGATGCGAAATTGAAGTGGAACAACAGTTATCAGGGCGAGGAAATCGGCGGAACCCACGGCGAGCAATGGCAGCATCCAGTCATCATCGGGGATACGGTTTTTTCTCGTCCGTACGCATTCAATCTTCATACCGGCAAACAGGAAAACTACAAACTCCACCGCGGCGGGCACGGCTGCGGCGGCTTGTCCGCCTCCGCATCCTACCTGTTCGGACGCGGCGCCAATCCGCGTTTGTACGAAATCCACGAGGGCGAAGAAAAGGGCACGCCGCTGACGCTGGTGAACCGTCCCGGCTGCTGGATCAACATCATCCCCGCCGGCGGATTGGTGCTGTTGCCCGAATCCAGCGCCGGCTGCACCTGCGCCTATCCGATGCAGCTGTCCATTGCGTTTTCCCCTCGAGATTAATGAAACGGTAAAACACGCCATTCGTTTTGATGTCGAATTTGATTTTGATTTCATTCTCGACTCATGCTATTCTTTATAGTTGGAGGTGGAATCGATGAATATCGTCTTGTCGCCGGAACAGGAACAATTCGTGCACGAACAAATCGCGTGTGGTCGATACAATTCTGCAAATGATATGATTCGCGAGGCTCTTCGACTGCTTGAAGAACGGAACGAATCCAGCCACCACCGGTTCGAAGAACTTCGGCGAGAAATTGCGATAGGAATTGAACAAGCGGATCGCGGTGAACTTGTGAATGGAAAAGAGGTTTTTAGCAAACTACGCGAACGCAATGATGCACAAATTCACCCAAAATGATGCACACGTATTTCTTAACGCCTCAAGCCATTCACGATCTCAACGAGATTCATGACTACACCGCGAAAAATCATCCTCGAAACGCATTGCAATTTGTAGACTTACTCGAAGAAAAATGTTTGGAAATCAGCCAATCACCCGAAATCGGGAAATCTCGTAATGAACTTGCTCCAAGACTGCGAAGTTTTCCTTTTCGTAACTACATTATCTTTTATCGTCCGATATCTTCTGGAGTTGAAATCATCCGTATTCTACATGGTTATCGAGACGTGGAAGCAATTTTTATGCAACAATGCGAAAAATAATACAACTATATTTTTCTCTCTAACCCCAATTCTTTTGCAAACGGTTTCAACGCCTCGATCACAAACTGAATAGGCTCCCCCAAATCCACGCCCAGCATTTCCACTCCCGCCCGCACTTCGCCACGAAACTTTTATCTTTGAGTTTCTTTTTCACGCTTGTCGGCGTTACCTTTTCATCGAAACCGGCACGAAGGGTAAATCAAACGTTTCACCGCCGCGTCTTACAATCGGCAGGTCACCCGGCCAAGAATCAATGCGGGAGACACCGCGCCGAACGAACGGCTGTCCGTGCTTTCCAACGGATTTTCGCCCCGTAATTCATAACGGCCCTCGTCATCGATAGCCGCAATTCGTTTGATTATGATTTCGTTGGTTTGGTAAGGATGCCTGGCAATGACGACGTCGCCGATTTGGGGAGAATGTGCGCGATACGCTCCGAGATTGGCCAGAACTACGTCGCCGTCGCGGAACAGTGGAGACATGGACTCTCCACGCACGAGGAACCGCGAGCGTCTCCTCATCAGCCACAACAACAGGTCTCCGAAATGGGAACGCTCACGCACTTTGTTCATGATTCTTGCGTATCGTTAACCAGCCAAATACCACTCGATTTTGCGGTCTTTCGTCGCCCAGAAAATTTCGTGGATTTCCTTGACCGCCTTCATCAATTCTTCACACTTCTCCACATTCACTTCCACTTTACATGCGGAACAAAGTTTCGCCGCTTTCCAGAAAATATCGTGCAACTGCGGATATTTCTCCACGTGCGGCGGTTTGAAATAATCCGTCCAAAGAACCAGCAACTCGGTTTTGGCGATGTGCGCCTGCTCTTCCTTGATTTTCACGTAGCGAGACAGCGTGTTGAGATAAGCCGCCATCGCTTTCGCATTGTTCACGTCCGGAACTTCCAACGCGAGAATCTTCTTCGTCATCGAAACCACGGCTTCCGCCGCAATACGGGTTGAAGCCGGATCGTATATCCCGCACGGGCCATCGCAATGTGCGGACACCACTTCTGCCGAAAATAATTTCGTAACGGACTCCAGCGGATTCATACTCATCATCGTTGTACCTCCTCAATGGTCAGGATCAATATCACAACATTATAAATAAAAATGTTTATAAAGCAACCCCCTTTTTTACCATTCTACACCTTTTTTTGATTCTCGCGCTTATCGGGGTAAAAAAAACTCGTGATTTATGCTATAAAATAGGTTCATTGTGCTGTCGAGAATCGTTTTAGTACTGATGAAGACCACAAAAACCGGTAAACGTTCGAAAGTGTAGTCCAATGGCCATTTGGCATGAACAGAAACCAAATTGTTTCGTCATTCACATCGACGAAAGTAACTTGTCCGAAGATATCGTGGATCGGATCCGACAAATTTTGACGGTTGCATTTCTCAATCAAAGCTACAAACTCATATTCGATATGAGCAGCTGCACCATGATCGATTCCTATTTCATCGGATTGCTGATCAGCACGTATCGTGAAGTGCGGGATTTGGGCGGAACGATTACATGCGTCGGCCTTACCGGCCAGGTCGCGCACGCCTTTGAAGCCGTTCGGCTGAATCAACTCGTCAGTGTTTACGATACGCTGTCGGAAGCGCTCAAAGATATCGACGTTCCACCGATTTCGGAGCCAACGGATGAAGAATTGCTTTCCGGATCGTCGGAAATGAAATGAAGCGGTCAATCCCACCCATCTTCGCTCATTCTTAATTCTTAAATCCTCGTAAAAAAATGGAAGAATCATAACGCAAAATAGTGATTTTTTTATAATATGAACCAATTACATGAACCTTCACACTCTCACAATAATAATATCAACCACATCCGTATTCTGTCTGTCTGTTAACGGATTCTCCTTTTCCGACGAGTTGAATGTCCTATACGACATGGGGCCAACCGGCTCTCCCGTGGTGATTGGAGCGATTCCCGTTGATCAGGAGACCGCCTATTCCCCTGCGCTTGGCTATGGGTGGCTGTCCTCGTCGCAAACCGGTTTTCTCGATAAGTCGGGTTTTCCGAAAAAAGGAGAAATACATCATCCCTTGCATATCCTGCCGCCCGGCAAGGATTTGTTTTGCGACGGCTTTGAGGATGCGCGGCCGATCGTATTTCGCGCGGACACGCCGAACGGCGACTACATCGTCACTGTTTTTCTTGGCCGATACCAACAACGTCGGCATGATTTGCGCGTGACGATCAATAATAGCCTGGCCGCCGAGAATATCGACGCATGGGGAGATGTATGGGGATCGCAGGGAGGAACGTTTATCAAAAGCGTCAAAGTTCCGGTTGCGGTGAAGCAGGGATTCATTCAAGTCGAAGTCGATTACGAGCCTCCCCAACCGGATTCGTGGAAAGAGTATACCGACAACGAACCGGAAGACGGGCGGCTGTGGTATCTCGGCGAGAACAAAAGTTCCATCGTCGGTTTGCGCATTCGCTCGAAGCCCGATTGGCCGGCGGAGAAGCGTGACGCAACCTCTCCATTGCAGACGATTCTTGTTTCCGATGCTATCGCCGGACACATCGATACGCCCGATGAAACGCGTATCGCGCTGTTAAAATCGTCGCTGGAAAAGTTGTATGCAATCGAGGAGAAATCCACCGCCGTTCTCGAACGCACCGAAGTGGATGAACGAATTCTTACCGCGCTGCAATACCTGCGCATGTGGGGTTTTTCGTGGGCCAATGAAAAAACCGGTCTGAATATCTATCATCGTTATTGGGGCGCTTATGAATTGTGCAACGCGGTAGCGCCGGACGATCCGCTGTACCCCTTGTCGCTGCTCCTGCGAATGCGCATCGCCTATTGGAATGGTCGCGAAGGTGGATGGAAACATTGTTACGCTCTCGCCAATCGTCATGCGATCGGACTCAAAGCATTTTATCCTGAACACCCACTCGTGCGCATGTATTCGGGCGAATCGATTCGTGAACCGTACGAGAAGCAAGTGGTTTCGGATCATGCGCCGCGCTGGGCGACGCTGCAACGGGAGGCGCTGGAGCGATTGCGAAAGGTTATTCATTATTGGGTGGAGCGCCGGCAAAGCGAAAACGGGGAACTCGGCGGCGGCTGGGGAGACGACGTGGAAATCCTGCGCAGTTGGACTCCGTTGGTTTTGGCAACAAACGACAAAATCGCCCGTTGGGGCGCGAAGCGAATTGCGGACGGCGTTTATGCTTCCGGCGAAATCGAGAACGGCTACTCGAAATCAATCGGCGATGTCGAACACGCGGCGGAGCCGGTTTCCGACACGCAGCCGCTGATGATGGCCGTGCAATACGGCGATCCGCTG
>QZKN01000105.1 GCA_003598175.1 Candidatus Omnitrophota bacterium | reverse complement strand
ATGATAAAAACTAAATTAATCTTATTAATCGTATTCAACTTCATTTTTCTATACAGCGGAGTGTTGTCTCTCGCGGGAGAGACGGTTAGAGAGGCAAAAAAGAAAATTCAAAGCCGCGATCGGCCGAATTTTGTCGATCGGCAAATCCAAAATTTCTTACTCCCCCGCGCGGCCGAGTCTGCCCTGAGTTCGGCGACGTTTCCGGAAATCACCGCACTTTTCGAAGCGTATGATCAACAGCGCAGTCAAAGTTTGACGGTCGTCGTCAAAGAAATGCATCCCGATTTGTTCGAGAAACAGGCCGTACAAATTCAATCCACGGCGCGAACCCCGCAAATCGATGCGTTGATCCGAACGTCCATCGATCCGTCCGTTCTGCTCTACGCCGTTTATGCGCGCAATCCCGCGATTCAGGCCGCTTCCGAGGCGTTTCAAGCCGCGCTGACCCACTATTCGCAGGCGGCGTATCTCGACGGCATCCTGCGTCAATACAATGCGTTCACCAAAACGCTGGATCTGCGACTTGGGGGAATGCAAAATCAGCGGCAGATGATCGCCGCGGAATTTCCCTTCCCCGCCGTGACCGCATTGCGGGGCGATTTGATTCAAACCGACATTGATATTGCAAAACTCGACTTTGCCATTGCTGTCAGAGATACCCTCGCAAAGGCGAAAAAAACGTTTCACGATTATGTATATATTCACGGCGCGATTCAAATCACCACGGATAATCTGAAATTATTGGAACAGATGCTTCAAGTCGCTTCCCGCAAATTCGAAGCGGGGAATGCGTCATACAACGATGTGCTGAAATCGCGCGTCGCGTTGTCGAAATTGACGGATAATTTGATCACCTTAAGCCATCAACAAAAAACCATTCTTGCAGAAATGAACACATTGCTGAATCGTTCTCCCGACGCGGTGATCGGCGCTCCGCGCGCGTTGAAAATTGACTTGCCGCAATACAATTCGGATGCCTTGTATGAGCTGGCGCGAACCGACCGACAGGAAATCCGCCAGGTTCGCCTTCGTAAACAGCGTGTGCGACAAATGATCGCGCTGGCGGAGAAGATGAACCGCCCCGATCCCTCTCCGGGCGCCGGCTATTTTGAAAACCGTAGCGCCTTGTTGGCGGGGGCTGCGAAAATGGACACGTTCCGTCCTGCTCCGCGCCAACCGTTGCGACCTTGGTTCGGTCAACGCGAAGCCTTTATCGAGGAAATGCGCCATCGTGAAAACGAAATGGCGCGGCGCATTGAGGACACGATCAATCAAACGCTTCTGAACGTAAAAAGTGTTTATTTTGTATTGGACGCCGCTCGGCGTGAGTCCGATTTATACGAAAAAACCTTACTTCCCGACGCCCGTCAATCTCTCGAAGTGACCCGGGCGGATTATGAAGGCGCGCGCGTTGATTTTCTCGATTATCTGGAGGCGCAGCGAACCTGGCTGGACTTCAATCTGGCTCATTATCAGGCGCGGCGCGATCTCGGTCGGGCTTTGGCTGAGTTGGAACGTGCGGTGGGAACTTGTTTCAATCGATAAGGAGTCGCGTTATGAACTGGAATCAATTTATGAATCGCTCCACGTATCTCATATTGGTTATTGGAATTCTCATCGGCATGGGATTGATGTGGCTGTCAAGTCCGTCTTCCAATATGCCTTCCGATCATTCCCCCGCGCACGAGGCCGCCGATAGCAAGCAGACGATCTGGACGTGTTCCATGCATCCCCAAATTCGGCAACCCAATCCGGGAAAATGCCCTATTTGCGGGATGGATTTGATTCCGGTCAGTCAAAAGGAAGCCGGAGACGATTCTCCTCGCCGTCTGGTTATATCCGAATCCGCCAAAAAACTGGCTGAAATTCAAACCGCTGCGGTCGAAAGGAGAGTCGCGAAACACGAACTTCGCCTCGTGGGCAAAGTGGATTACGACGAAACGCGGTTGAAATATATCACCGCATGGTTTCCGGGACGACTGGAGCGCCTGTTTGTCGATTACACCGGCACACCCATTAAAAAAGGCGAACATCTGGTGCAAATGTACAGTCCCGAGATTCTCACCGATCAGGAATCCCTCCTCCAGGCCTTGCAAGCGGATCAACAACTCTCCAATTCGACGGTTTCGTACGTTCAGCGAAATAAAAAAGAGATGCTGGATCGAGCGCGCGAACGTTTACGCCTTCTCGGCCTGACCGATTCGCAAATCAGTGAAATCGAGCAAAGAGGCGCTCCCTCCGATCGGATTACGTTTTACTCCCCCATCGACGGCATCGTGATTCAAAAAAATGCGTTTGCAGGGGATTACGTGAAAACCGGCGCTCGGATTTATGCGATTGCCGATTTAACTCACGTTTGGATCAAAATCGATGCGTACGAATCCGATCTGCAATGGCTTCGTTATGGGCAGGACGTTGAATTTAGCACGGTATCTTATCCCGGTGAAGCATTTCATGGCCGCATCGCCTTTATTGATCCGTATTTAAACGAACAAACGCGCACGGTAAAAGTGCGCGTCAACGTGCCCAATCCGGATGGGAAATTGAAACCGGAAATGTTCGTTCGCGCCGTCGTTCGATCCGACATTGTGGAATCCGGCCGGGTCCTGTCGCCTGAATTGACGGGAAAATGGATGTGCTCCATGCATCCCGAGATCGTGAAAGAGGACCTCGGCGATTGCGATATCTGCGAAATGCCGCTGGTCACCGCCGAATCGCTGGGATTTGCCGGATTGACTAATGACGAACAACAAGCGCCGTTGCTGATTCCCGCCTCCGCGCCGTTACTCACCGGCGTCCGCGCCGTGGTCTATGTGGAAGTTCCCGATGCGGAAAAACCGACGTACGAGGGAAGAGAAATCACGCTGGGGCCGCGCGTGGGAGAGTTTTACATCGTGAAAACCGGCCTGACGGAAGGCGAGAGAGTCGTCGTGAACGGCAATTTCAAACTTGACAGCGCCCTGCAAATTCTGGCCAAACCCAGCATGATGTCGCCGGAAGGGGGGATGGCGTCGATGGCGCACGATCATTCCTCGACCACGAAACCTGAACCGGCTCGAGAAAAACCGGACGATCATGGAAACGCGACGGAAGCGAGGATCACGTCGCATGCCCTGTCCACGCTGCTGCCGCACTATAAATCATTGGCGGAAGCGCTCGTTGCAGACGATTTGGATTTTGCGAAACGAGCCGGTGAAAAACTCACGGAAGCGGCCAATTCGCATCAATCCGTAGAATTATCGAAGTTGGGCAGGGATATTACTCAAGCATCCTCTCTCGAAGATGCGCGAAAAGCCTTTGCGTTGCTTTCCGAAATTCTTATTCGCGGAGTCGAGCAGGTGGGAACGCCCAACGATCCTCTTTTCACCCTATTTTGCCCGATGGCGTTCGACAATCGCGGCGCGCGCTGGCTGCAATGGGACGAGAATGTTCGTAATCCCTATTTTGGTGCGGTCATGCTGACCTGCGGCGCGGTAGAACATCGTTTCTTGCCGAATCGAAACGAAAACGAACATGTGAACCATTAATTCGCTTGCAACGAATCAAACGCCTATTATTTCATATCTGAGGAAAAAAATCCATGCTGGACTCGATCATCCGTTATTGCCTGGAAAATAAACTCGTCGTTACGCTCTTCGTCATATTCATTGTAGTATGGGGAATCATGGTTGCGCCCTTCGATTGGGAACTATCCGCGTTTCCCCGTGATCCCGTGCCGGTCGACGCGATTCCCGATATCGGCGAGAACCAGCAGATCGTCTTCACCGAATGGATGGGGCGCTCTCCGCAGGACGTGGAAGATCAAATTTCCTATCCCCTGACGGTTTCGTTGTTGGGCGTGCCCGGAATCAGAACGATCCGCAGTTATTCCTTCTTCGGTTTCTCCAGCATTTACATCATCTTCAACGACAACATTGATTTTTATTGGTCCCGCACGCGGATTTTGGAAAAACTCAACAGCCTGCCCACCGGCGCACTGCCCGAGGGCGTTCAACCCATGCTGGGACCGGACGCGACCGCGCTGGGTCAGGTTTTTTGGTATACGCTGGAAGGATATGACCGGAACGGCAATCCCACCGGCGGCTGGGATCCGCAGGAATTGCGCACGGTGCAGGATTGGCACGTCCGTTATTCGCTGCAATCCGCGGAAGGGGTCAGCGAAGTGGCGTCCGTCGGCGGATTCGTGAAGGAATATCAAATCGACGTCGATCCCGACGCCATGCGGGCGTATAACGTCACGCTGGAAGAAGTCTTCAACGCCGTGCGTATGTCCAACATCGACGTGGGGGCGCGAACGATCGAAGTCAACCGCGTGGAATACTTCATACGGGGATTGGGTTTCATTAAGAATGTAGAAGATATAGAAAACAGCGTCATCAAAGTCAATAACAACGTTCCCGTCACACTCAAACAGGTGGCGCACGTTTCCTTGGGACCGGCTTTGCGCCGAGGCGCGCTGGACAAAGCCGGCGCGGAGGCGGTGGGGGGCGTCGTGGTGATGCGTTATGGAGAAAATCCTCTTAAAGTCATCAAATATGTCAAAGAAAAAATCGAGGAAATCTCTCCCGGTCTTCCCCAAAAAACCTTATCCGACGGCACAGTATCGCAAGTTCGCATCGTTCCCTTTTATGACCGCACCGGCTTGATTTATGAGACGCTCGGGACCCTCCGTTCCGCCCTAACCGAGGAAATCCTGGTGACCATCATCGTCATCATTATCCTGTTGAACCACCTGCGCAGTTCGATTTTGGTTTCCGGCCTGCTTCCACTTGCGGTTTTGATGTGTTTCATCGCCATGAAACTATTCGGCGTCGACGCCAACATCGTCGCGCTGTCCGGCATCGCCATCGCCATCGGAACAATGGTCGATATGGGCATCGTCATCTGCGAGAATATTCACCGGCATCTCGAGGAAGCCGATGAGCGGGAAAGCAAATTGGAAGTCATTTATCGGGCCTCGACCGAAGTCGGCGGCGCGGTGTTGACCGCCGTTTCGACCACCATCGTCAGTTTTCTGCCCGTTTTCACGATGATCGCGGCGGAAGGGAAGCTCTTCAAACCGTTGGCGTTCACGAAAACGTTCGCCCTGTTTGCATCCATCGTCGTCGCCCTCACCATCATTCCGCCCTACGCCCATTTTCTTTTTACCGGCCGCATTCGCATGAAACACATGCGAGATTCCGTTTATGCAGCGCTCATCATTTTCGGTCTTACTTCATCTTTCATTTTTTCGTTATGGATAGGATTATTGATCATGGCGTTCGGTTTGTATCACTTTCTATCCGCATGGATTCCGAATGGGATAAAAAATAGAACCGAATGGATGGTAAACGGACTGGCCGTAATCGTTTTGGGTCTGATCCTGAGCCATCATTGGCTGCCGCTCGGTCCGGAAAAAGGGATACTTCTCAATTTTGTTTTCGTCGGCGGCATGGTAGGCGGCCTGCTCGGCGCATTCCACTATTTTCAGCTGATTTATGAGCCGATTCTGCGCTGGTGTCTACGCAATAAATTGCTGTTTCTCTCCATTCCCACCTTACTCGTGTTGTGGGGTGGACTCATTTGGCTGGGGACGGATACGATTTTCGGATTTCTGCCTTCATTTATAAAAAAGTCGAGTCCCTATATTGCCGCAAGACATGCATTTCCCGGCCTGGGCAAAGAATTCATGCCGCCGTTGGACGAAGGATCGTATTTATACATGCCCACCACCATGCCCCATGCGTCCATCGGGGAAAGCATGGATGTGTTGAGCAAACTGGACATGGCCATCAACGGCATTCCCGAAATCGAGCAGGTCGTGGGCAAGATCGGCCGCGTCGACAGCCCGCTTGATCCCGCTCCCGTTTCGATGGTGGAAACCATCATCAATTATAAATCCGAATACATTCTCGATAAAAACGGGCGTCGCATGCGCTTTGCCTTTGACTCTGCAAGCGGTGAATTCATCCGCGACGCATCGAATGAACTCATTCCCGATCCGAATGGCCGTCCGTTTCGCCAATGGCGCGAGCATATCCGTACGCCCGACGATATCTGGGAGGAGATCACGAAAGCGGCCGAGTTGCCCGGCACGACATCCGCGCCCAAACTGCAGCCGATCGCCGCCCGCATCGTCATGCTGCAAAGTGGAATGCGCGCGCCGATGGGAGTGAAAGTGAAAGGTCCCGATCTGCCCACCATCGAAAAAGTCGGACTTGAAATTGAACGATTTTTGAAGGAAGTTCCCTCCGTTCAGGCCGACGCCGTCATTGCCGACCGTATCGTCGGCAAACCCTACCTCGAAATTGACATCGACCGCAAAGCCATCGCGCGTTACGGTATCATGATCCGGCAAATTCAGGACGTGATCGAGATTGCCATCGGCGGCAGGCGCATCACCACCACCGTCGAGGGGCGTGAACGGTATCCCGTGCGCGTCCGCTATCAACGCGAATTACGTGACCGCATCGAAACGCTGGGCGCCATCCTCGTTCCTTCGCCTACCGGCGCGCAGATTCCTCTCCGGGAGTTGGCGGAAATCCGTTACGTTCGCGGGCCGCAAATGATCAAAAGTGAAGACACTTTTTTAGTAGGGTATGTATTGTTCGACAAGAAGCCGGGATACGCCGAAGTGGACGTGGTGGAGCAATGCCAACGCCATCTGCAGGAAAAAATCCGCGACGGTGAATTCGATCTCCCCGCCGGCGTCAGTTATGCCTTCGCGGGCAGTTATGAAAATCAGGTTCGCTCCGAAAAGAAACTGCGAGTGGTGCTGCCCTTGGCCTTATTCATAATTTTTCTCCTTCTCTATTTCCAATTTAAAACGATTCCAACGACCCTTCTGGTTTTTTCCGGTATATTCGTTGCCTGGGCGGGCGGATTTCAAATGCTCTGGCTGTATTCGCAATCGTGGTTCCTGAATTTCGAATTGGTTGGCGTGAATATGCGGGATCTTTTTCAGGTTCAACCTTTCAATCTCAGTGTGGCCGTGTGGGTGGGATTCTTGGCCTTGTTCGGCATTGCGTCGGACGACGGCGTCATCATGGCAACGTATATCGGGCAATCGTTCGAGCGCCTCAGGCCGAAGTCGGTTGCTGAAATTCGCGAAGCCATCGTCCAGGCCGGAAAACGGCGCATTCGTCCCTGCCTCATGACCAGCGCCACGACCATCCTGGCTCTGATTCCGGTTCTGACCTCCAGCGGTCGCGGTTCGGATGTGATGACGCCGATGGCCATCCCCTCCTTCGGCGGCATGACCGTGGTTATGATTACGGTTTTTGTGGTTCCTGTTCTCTATTGCGCCGTCGAGGAATTCAAACTCCGTGTGACGAAAGAAGTGTAACAGATATTCAATGATTCGCATCCGTTTGCGGTATGCTCCCCCCAAAACCTACTCGACAAAAGTGTATAATACATTTTCATTTGAGCCACATCGAGTGTATGAAAATTCCACGGAGGGGCGGTTCGCGAACCGTTCTTACGATCCCATTTTCATATAACGACGAGTGTGGTGATAACAAAAGCAAAGGGACTAACCGTGCGTTTGAATGTCGTTATTTATGTGCTCGGCTGGATTCTCATTTTTTACGGCATCGCCATGTTGCCCGCAATCGGAATCGGCTGGTGGTACGGCACCGGCGGCGAATTTCATTTGTTCCTATCGATCCTTTTCACGGCTACCGTCGGGTTCGCCATGCAATTCTCCAAACCGGAATCCGCAGAAACCGATCTTACTCCCCGCGAAGGCTTTTTGATCGTTGCCGGCGGTTGGTTTTTGTGCAGCGGCTTCGGCGCATTGCCTTTTTTCATCGATGACACATTCATGCCCGAAGCGGAATCATTCACATTTTTTAATGTCCTGCGTTCCATCACCGACAGCGTGTTTGAAAGCGCATCCGGCCTCACGACAACGGGCGCCAGTGTGCTTTCCGATTTTAATCAACCTCATGCCATCATGTTTTGGCGCAGTATGAACCATTGGCTCGGCGGGATGGGAATCATCGTGCTCTCTCTCGCCATACTACCGCTCATCGGCGCGGGGGGGATGCAGCTGTTCAAGGCGGAAGTGCCGGGACCCGTCAAAGATCGCTTGAAACCCCGCATCGCCGACACGGCAAAGACGCTTTCGAAAGTGTATCTCCTGTTGACCGTTGCCCAGACCATTGCGTTGATGCTTTGCGGCATGAACTTTTACGAAGCGCTCTGCCACACCTTCGGCACGGTCGCCACCGGCGGTTTTTCCACGCATCCGTTGAGCGTGGGTGGATTCAACAGCACCGCAATCAACCTGGTTATCGTGTTCTTCATGATCCTGGCGGGAGTCAACTTCGCGTTGCATTATCGTTTTCTGAAAGGCGATTTTTTGTCCTACTCGAAAAACGGCGAGTTTCGAATGTATCTGCTGTTCCTTCTCGGCGCCACTCTCATCCTCACCCTGCTTGTCTTTTGGAACGGAAACGAAAAGGCCATATGGACCAGCTATGAACACGCGCTGTTTCAGGCCGTATCCATCATGACCACGACCGGCTATTGCACCGCCGATTATGAAACCTGGCACACGCTGGCGGCCATGATTCTCTTTCTTATGATGTTCATAGGAGGTTGTGCGGGATCCACCGGCGGGGGAATCAAGGTCATTCGGGTGGTGTTATTGGCGAAAATCGCGTATCGCGAAATGCTGCGGTTGCTCTTCCCCGCTTCCGTGGTCGTGATCAAGCAGGACGGGGAAGCGGTGGCGGAACGCGTCGTCGCCGGCGTCACTGGTTTTGCCATTCTCGCCGCCGCTTTGTTTATCTTTTCGACTTTATTCTTATCCGCTTTCGGCCTGGATTTCATCACCGCAATGTCCGCCACCGCCGCTTGTATGTATAATATCGGACCGGGACTCGGCGATGTCGGCCCGTACGACAATTACGCCGGTTTACCCCTACTGCTGAAATGGTGGCTGTCCTTTTGTATGATCGTGGGACGCCTCGAATTGTATTCCGTGCTGATTTTAACGGCGCCGAATTTCTGGAGACGATAAATCAAATGGCTGTTATAAAAGGAATTCCGATCGTACTTTCCGGCCCCTCCGGCGTCGGCAAGGGGACCGTGATCCAATCGTTGTTGGAATCTCGCCCTGAATTGCTCTTATCCATCTCGATGACCACCCGCTCGCCTCGTCCGAACGAACGGGACGGCGTCGATTATTATTTCGTCAATCGCGCGCGCTTTGATGAAGCCATCGAGCGTAACGAATTGGTGGAATGGGCCGCCGTCTACCATCATTATTACGGCACCCCCAAACAGGAGCTGCAATCCAATTTCGAACGGGGGCGGGACGTGATTCTCGATATCGACGTGCAGGGCGCCGCATCGGTTCGCAATTTATATGAGGACAGCGTGCTGGTTTTTCTCCTCCCGCCGTCGCTGGAAGAACTCAAACGCCGACTCTATTCTCGACAAAAAGGAACAGAAGACGATCTCGAACACCGCATTGCCGAATACAAACGTGAAATTCGCTTTCTCGGCATATACGATTATGTCATCGTGAATGAGCGCGTCGATCAGGCGGTTTCCGATTTGTATTCGATTATCGCCGCCAATCGGCTGCTGCGAAAACGCGGTGAATCCATGTGGCGCGCGAACCACATTCCGGAGCCGTAAACCATGACAAACCAATCCGAGTTTCGCATTTATTATTCCGAAAAATTCAAGGATCACGACACCGGGAAGCATCCGGAAAACGCCCGCCGCATGGATGCGATAACCAAGGCTCTGCGTGAAAATCTACCCGCTGATTCGTTGCAATGGGCAGAACCGCGTTTGGCGACGATTGATGAGTTGCAGCTCGTTCATACAAACGCCTATATCCGTCAAATCCAATCTCTTGCCGAGAGCGGTGGGGGGCATTCCGATCCGGACACCGTCGTCAGCCCCGCATCCTATGCTATCGCCCGTTTATCCGCCGGCGCGCTGCTATCCGCCGTGGATTTCGTCTGCGGCAAGGAAGGAAAACGAGCCTTCGTTGTTTCACGCCCGCCCGGCCATCATGCGTTTCCTCACAAATCGATGGGATTCTGCATCTTCAACAACGTCGCCATCGCCGCGAAGTATGCGCAGAATAAGCGCCAGATCAAGAACATACTCATCCTTGATTGGGACGTGCATCACGGCAACGGCACACAAGCTATTTTTTATGAAGACGACTCCGTTTTTTACCTGTCCACTCACCAATATCCACACTATCCCGGCACCGGCTCCGCCAGCGAGAAAGGAAAAGGAAAAGGAGAAGGTTTCACGCTCAATCTTCCGTTCTCGGCCTACACCCCCGCCGAACAAATCGTCGACGCCGTAACGCAGGCGCTCGATGCGATCGTTCCGGAATACAAGCCACAATTGATTCTGATTTCCGCCGGTTTCGACAGCCATAAGGACGATTATCTCGGCAATTGGCTTTTGCTGGACGAGGATTTCGCAACCCTGACAAACGCGGTTCTGAAACATGCCGCTGCGAGCGCCGGCGGGAAAGTGGCGTCCTGTCTGGAAGGCGGATACAATTTAAAAACGTTGGCGGATTCCTGTGTTGTTCATGGGAAAGGTATGATGAAGGGATACTAAGGCTATTTCTTGCAGATATGAGATTCAGGACATCTGTGTGTTTACGTGGAGTCGATATTCTTTCCGCTACTGCGGATCCATTCAGCGAACCGGATGATCCGGTATTCTAAAAAGAATATGGATAGTTACGGCCGGAAACGACGGATCAACGCCGATCCTTCGTTAATGAAATCCGATTTCGTCATTTGACGTGGAGTTGAGGCAAGCACGGCGCTTGTTTTTTCCCCGTTCGGGCCGGTTTTCTCGGACGGTTCAAGGCCATAACTCAATCGGATGCAATTATAGCGAACGCCCGGCGCGATTGCTTCCACTTCCTCGTATATCTTCGCGAGCGCGTCGGAAATAGAAATATCATTCGCCGGCAATGACAACGTTCCGTATGTCCTAAAACGTTGATAGGATGGTATTCCTTTCGCTTCGTATGTCTGCTGTAACTTTCCACGTGTGTGAAAATAGACATCCAGATAACACTCGTTGACTTCCTCCGGCCATTCGCCTTTTTGAATCAGCACATACCACATCACGCTTAATCCCTGATGATTCACTTCCGCGAAGTCCCACGGTTGATACGAGCGCCAATTTCCGTTGTCCAGCTGTTTGCTTGCCGTTACGAAATGAAAATCGCCATAACCGGTGGAATCGGAGGGCAAAATCGGACCACACTCGCGTATGGTTGCGTCAGTCGGCCGTAATGAGCAGAGCAGATAGACGATGCCTCCTTCCACCCGCTGGATTTCGTGAACGGCGAAGATATGCCCGAATTCCTCTTTCTTGAAAACCGCATCATCCAGCTTCACCAAATTCATCAACAAATCCAACTGATTTTCCGCGTTCACGATGTTGACATTCGGCCCGAAATCCGGTTCGAAAAGCGATGGATCGATATCCACGTCATAATAAAAATCCTGTATCTCCTGCCGGATCCATTCTTCCTTATCTTGACGCGAAAAATCTTCGAATCGATGTGCGCGCTTGTCCGCATCGATATACACCACCGCGCGATAGGTTTGATCCCTCCATTCATACACGTGACATTCATGATCCCGTATGATTTGCGTTCCAATCGACGCCGTCGCCAGGATTCGCTCAAATTCCCGCAGGTTCAATACTTCCTCGATTTCCCGCATCATGTGCGAGTCACGATTTTTCGTACGAACGGCGGATGAGTCTCCCTCACGATATTTCCACTGATGAACGCCATCATCGATGACGGTCTCGCGTCTGCCGTGGTGATTGTAATGGATGGCATACCCTTTTCCTTTTTGATGCCAAATTTCACAAGCAATTGACCATTCGCCGCGCTGGAAAGTATGCCCGACGATGTGCAGCCGTTCGGCTCGTTCCAACGTTTTTGTCACCTGCGCATATAGCGAAGTGGGTTGGCTCAGCATGATGGAAATCGTAATGAAAGCGAGGACAGAGACGGCAACCGAAAGACCGGCATATCGATACTGATTCCATAGAATAAAAATGGATTGGGATAAGGATGATTTCGATCCCTTATTTTTATGGAGCGCGCGCAATACTTTCGTTTCCAGGCGTTGCGTCGCCGGTTCCCACGATGCGGCGAAATCGGACAACATGCGATCCTGACTGCGCAGCTCTTCCATAGACTCGCGGCAATCGCGGCAGTGCGCGCAATGCTCTTCCAGTTCCAACCGATTTTCCGGCGGTAACTCATTGGTAAGTAATTTCGAAATTTGCAGTTCACGTTCGTGACAGGATTCGTTCATTGTAAATTCTCCTCTCCGGCCATGATTCGGCGTAATTCTTTTCTCGCGCGGCTCAGGCGCGTGTGGACGGTCGCCTGGGTAATATTGAGCGTTGCGGCGATTTCGTTTGTGTTTTCTTGTCCCAAATAATAAAGGACCAGCGGTTCTCGCAATGTCTCGGGGAGTTTTTCCAACGCTTCACGAAGAGCGAAATGGTCGGGATTGATGGATTCCCCGTACGTGGCTTCCATCAATGGATTCTCGTTTGGATTTTCACGACGTTGCGTCTTTCGCAGAAAATCGATGCACAGATTGCGCGCGATTTGAACCAGCCACGCATATAATTGATTGCGATCTTTCAATCGCTGTAGTTGGGAAAAGCCGCGAATCAGACATTCCTGTGCGAGATCCTCCGCATCGTCCGCTTTGCCGACGATGCCATAGCAAACGGCGAAAATCCGTTTCGAATAGCGGCGAAGCAGACAGGTAGTCGCTTCCGCATTTGCTTGCAGAGACAATGCAATCAGTTTGGCATCCGGATACTGTTCCACTGGCAAACTCCTGAGTTTGGTTTCACGAATAGGGACGAAAAAAAGGAGGCATTCCTGTCAACGAATCAAGTAAAAAAGAAAAAACCGGCAAGAAAAATCATTCTCACCGGTTGGAATCGTTTCTATTCAGTTCATTAACTACGTGGAATGGATTTCGCGTTTTTCGGGATCGAAGACCATTTCCCGTTTTTCCACCCATGCGTGATCGGCAAGAATGCAGGCCACCCCGTGCTGATAACCGGCGTCGATATCCGCATTCGGTTTCTTGCGGGAACGCAGACATTGGAGAAAATCTTCCATGTGTTTGGGCATGGGCGATTCGGGAACCAGCGTTTCTTCTCGGATGCGGTCGGGATCGTCGATGCCTTCGCCGGTCATGGACGGGGCGCTCCAGCCTTTTCCGTGAATCGTGCCCTTGGTTCCGTAAAATCGATAGAAGTTGTCATACCCGTTGCCGAAGAGCGAGGTGTAACTCACCATCAGGCCTTCCGGGTAATCAAGCAATGTATGAATCGAGTCGGGGCAGGTGCGTTGATCCTTCCAGGTGTAAATTCCACCCATCGTGACGGCGCTGCGGGGGAATTTCGCGCCGGTGATGTAGTGCACCAAATCGACAAAATGGCTCATAAATCCGCCGATGGGGCCGGAAGAGAAGTCGCGATAGCCATACCACGTGCTGAACTGGTCGGCATCCCACGGCCGGGGATTGCGTCCCCGTAGGAACACGTTCCAGTTTGCGTCCTCTTTCTCCACCGGCCGGGCGTATCCATGCCAATAGGGGCGATAACTATTGCGAACCTGCACGCATTTGATAATTTTGCCGAGTTTGCCTTCCTGTACGACTTTCTTGCAGCCGGTGAACGTCGATTCGCTGCGGAGTTGCGTCCCCACCTGCACTACGCGGTCGGTTTTCTTAACCGCGTCGACGGCGTCGTTCAGTTCCTCCAACGTGATCGCAATGGGTTTTTCACAATACACGTCCTTGCCGGATTCCACCGCCAATTTCAAAATGGCGCAGTGTTGAAAGTCGGGAGCGGCGATGGTGACGGCGTCGAGATCATCAAGCGCCAACAGCTGTTTATAATCCTCGAACTGGCGGGGCTCCTTGCCATACCATTCTTTCGCCATCGCGGCCGCCTGCTCGCGATGCTGCTTCCACGGATCGCAGACGGCGGTGATGCAGACGTTCTGGTCGATGTCGAAACGGTGAATGTCTTTCATATGGGAATCCTGGCCGCGGCTGCCGCAGCCGATGATGCCGATTTGCAGGCGGTCGTTTGCGCCGATAACCTGGTTTGCGGCGATCGATAAAACCGGCAATCCGGCCACGGCGGTTCCGGATTTACGGATGAAATCGCGACGGGAAAACAGTGAATTCGTCATGGAAATCTCCTCTCGTACGTTTTTATATGAAAATTCCTGTCGTAGGGGCGGTTCGCGAACCGCCCCTACGCGTAATTATTTATCATTCGTTGTGACCAATTGGTCCTGTATGTTTATATTATTCGATACCTTAATCAAAGCACGAATTGAGAGTGATTAAAGGCCGAGTTGCGGATCATGGATTTCGAGAAGCGAATGAAATGCACTCGATCCAAGTGGTTGGTTTAATGAAGGACGATCGCAGAGTAGAGCGACGTCCCCGACTGAAAACGACTTCGGACAAGGAATGATCTGTCGCCTATCCTTTTATGACGGTTCTGTCAGTGAAGGATGAGATAATTGGAAAAAACGCAGGCGATGGATGCATGATCATCCATCGGTTCAATGGGATGAAGAGTGATTTGATGGGCATGGGAAAGAATATCTTTTATATCTAATCCCATATAATACGTATTATCTTGGCCCAGCCCCTGTTCCAATTGTAGCAAGAGTTCCATTGCGCCTCGCGACAGTTTTCGCACGCCTTGCGGGACCCCTTCCCGCGCTTTCACTCCCGCCGCCGCCAGTTTGATGAGCGCTTTCAGAAACATCGCCGTACACCCGACGCGTCCGCAGGCGTTCCACAAGCTCTCCCAGATTTCATGCGCTTCCCAATAATATCCGTGATTGAACAAATCGATGCCATATAAATAAGGTTGGCTGGCCTTCCAGTTGTCCGGATCCGGCTCCTCGACCTCTTCCGGTATCAAGCCATAGCTATGGCCTTCTGGATGATTGATTGGATGGGGATGACGGCCGGGGACGAAAGCATACGAAGGAAATGGGAATTCGGGCGCATAGCGAGGCGCTTGTATCGATTGATTCGGTATGATTTTCTCTTCGCTGATGCGATCCATTTGTTTTTATTATAGTTTCCTTGCGGAATTGCGTATGCATGAGTGAGTATTGTACCGTTTGAATTGGATAGTATACTCTGAATTTCCGGATTTTCGAGAACGTGTATAGGGGAAGGAGCGCGGACATCCTGTCCGCATACCGTCACATGCATGTTCCTCCACCGGGCGGTATGGGCTTCCCTTTTTTGCCCATGTTGAAATTGTGTGTAAGGTAAATTTGAATTTCCATGCAACATTTCTTTGATATCGTAACCATCGTCCTGCCCGTTTTTATGGTCATGTACCTTGGTTTTTTCTTCAAACAAATCGAACTGGTCGACGAACATTTCCTGGCGCATGCCAATCGCCTGGTTTATTATGTTTGTTTGCCGCTGCTGTTATTTTATAAAATTGCAACCTCCGATTTCCTGATCAATTTTAACGTACGGCTGGTTTTGGGTTCCATCGTATCGATTGTGGCCGCGTTCTGCATCGCTTATGGGTATGCCGGTTTTCGCCGATATTCCCCCGCCACAAAAGGTTCCTTTTGCCAGGGCGCGTTTCGCGGCAATCTGGCGATGGTCGGACTTGCCGTCGTGTTCAGCGCATATGGCGAGGAAGGATTGACGCGGGCGAGTATTTTTATGGGATTTATCGTTCCCGCGCTCAATTTTTTCGCCGTCCTGGCGTTATTGTTGCCTCATCACCAATATTCGCAAAACGGGATTGTGTTCTGGATTCGTCACATGCTGCTCAATCCGCTGATCATCGCTTCGTTTTTGGGCATCGGGTGGAGTTTTCTCGGCATTCCGATTCCCGCTGTCTTCGATCACAGTTTGAACATCGTGGCCGATATGACTTTGCCGCTGTCCCTGATCATGATCGGCGGCGGTTTTTCCTTTGAAAAATTGAAAGGAGATCTCGTCAAGGCGGGGATCGCCAGCAGCATTAAAATCATCTGGATGCCACTTTTCACGGCCTTGATCCTTTCCGCGCTCGGCGTCGGCAAATTGGATCTGGCCATCGGCGTGCTGATGATCGGCAGTCCCACCGCGATGGTCTCTTACGTCATGGCGGCGCAGATGAAGGGAGATACGGAATTGGCCGGCTCGATCATCATGGTTTCCACGCTGTTTTCCATCGCCACGTACGTCGCGGCGTTGATGATGTTACCTGTATAAGGAATGATTTGAATATTTGTAGACACGTCATCGAAAAAGAGAATGAAAAAGTGCCAACTATTCAGGCAGAGTTTTTTTACAGTCGGTATTGATATGGAGTAATGACGGCTTTATACTCTAATGATGGAGTCGATGGAGTTAAAAAATTATGAACGCAATTGCAGCCGCCATCAATAGAAAAGAATCTCCCAAATTAGCCGCCGCAGGATTACGAACATTTTTCAATATCGCCAAATGTTGGGATTTGACCGCAAAAGAACAGTGTGTGTTATTGGGTTGTGCGGAATCCACTTTTTATAAGTGGAAAGACAATCCCAACGTCAAACTCACGCCAGAGAAACTGGAACGACTTTCCTACATTTTGGGGATCTATAAAAACCTGCAGGTTCTTTTTCCCCATTCTCACCAAGCGGATGCATGGCTCAAAAAACCGAACCTCGCCCCGATATTTGGAGGAAAATCGGCGTTGGACCGAATGCTATCAGGCAATGTCGCTGATCTTTATGTCGTGCGGCAATATCTGGACGCGCAACGAGGCGGTTGGTGAGCCACAATACCATTCCGATCCATCCTATTGTATGGAAACCATGCTGGCGGATTGTTCCCAGCCGTTTTCCATCTGTCGATCTATTCGAACGCGTGGCGAATCCATCTGATTGGGAGGCATTAATCGAACTTGAGGCATTAACTAACGATCGTATTCGTGACGCGGTGGGGGATTTGACTCTCGTACCTGTGACCGATCGTGTTACCGGGCCCGGTTCCACGAGAATCATGGCCCCTTTTACGCATCACAATCCAACCGGCAGTCGATTCAGTGATGGAACATATGGAGTTTTCTATGCTGGTCGCGAATTCGAAACGGCGCTTGCTGAAACCAAATACCATCGCGAACAATTTCTGCGTAATACCAGCGAAGAATCCACTCAATTGGAAATGGATGCCTTGACTGTGGAACTGAACGGAGAATTGCACGATATTCGCGGTATGAGAACAACCTACCGGGCAGTATATGATCCCAATGATTACTCCGCAGGGATGGAATTGGGGAGAGAACTTCATCGGATTCATTCCTACGGACTTGCATACGAAAGCGTTCGGCATGAAAACGGGGAATGCACGGCGGTTTTTCGTCCGCTGGTTTTAAAAAATTGTCGACATGCGAAATATCTTTTATACGAATGGGATGGTCAGCGAATTAGCCGCGTGGTGGAAAGGATTTCCTGAGTTCATTCCGCCGCTTTATCAATGCTTCTATTTCTGTTGAAAAATTGGTTTTGAAGGAGGTATAATGGATGTGGATTTCATTTCTCTTGGGAAAATCCACGCCTTCATCAATAGATACAACTTGCTAGGCTCCTGTCGAACCGGCGTTTGACGTTGTTTTGTCAGACGCACAGGGATAACGTAACATTATTTTTGTGCGCATAAATGGAAGAAGGTAGCGGAGGTCCGTATTCCCCGTTCGAAATCGGTTAAAGATAACTTTTCATTCGGACCATGGGCGTTGTCGTCGGGAAGTCCAAAGCCGAGAAGTAAGGCGTGAACGTTAAGTTCCTGCTGAATGGTCAGCACGATCGGAATCGATCCGCCTTCGCGTATGAAAACCGGCTCTGCGCCAAAACCCCGACGTAATGATTCGAGCGCCTCAGCAACAAACGGCGCGGACCGTTTGACAATAACCGGACCACAGCTGGAATGGTCAATAAAGGAGACTTCAACCGTAGGGGGAGTGATTTTGCGTATGAAATCACGGAAAAGGCGGCTGATGGTCTGCGGATTTTGATTGGGAACGAGCCGCATGGTGATTTTTGCGCCTCCCCAGGCGGGAATGATGGTTTTTGCGCCTTCGCCGTTATATCCGCCGAAAATGCCGTTGACATCCAGCGTGGGACGCGCCCATTTGCGTTCAATTGAAGTGTAGGTTTCTTCGCCATGCAGCGCTTTGACGCCGAGGCTTTGACGAAAGGCTTCATCGTCCCACGGCAAAGCGGCGAAGGCTTCGCGTTCCCACTGTTCCAGCGGTAAAACATCGTCGTAGAAGCCGGGAATGCGGATTTTCCCGCTCTCATCCTTAAGTTGTGCAATCATTTGGCAGAGAACGTTGACCGGATTGGCGACGGCGCCGCCGAAACTGCCGGAGTGCAGGTCTTGTTTCGGACCTTGTACGCGGATTTCCTGTGCGCAAATGCCGCGCAGACCGTAACACAAGGCCGGCATATTCGGCGCATATTGGCTGGAATCGCTGACGACGGCCACGTCGCATTTTAAGTCATCGCGATGAGTGCGAATGAATTCGGAAACATGAACGCCGGCGACTTCTTCTTCCCCTTCGATTACAAAAATCAAATTGACCGGCAGACGAGCGTTCGTTTTGAGATGCGCCTCCACCGCCTTGATATGAGTGAAGAGTTGTCCTTTGTCATCGGTGGCGCCGCGAGCGATGATGTTGTCCCCTTCTATGCGAGGTTCGAAGGGAGGACTGGTCCAAAGATCAAGTGGTTCCGGCGGCTGCACATCATAATGGCCGTAAATCAAAACAGTGGTTTTGTTTTCCGGAGAGGTATGGCGCGCCGTTACGATGGGATTCCCCGCGGTGGGATGGAGCTGAGCGTCCAGACCAAGTTGGCTGAATTGTTTCCGCACAAAATCGGCCGCGCGCTCGCAATCGGCTTTGTGTCGACTTTGCGCGCTGAGGCTGGGAATTTTGAGAAATTCGATCAATTCGTCGATAAAACGTTGTTTATTATTGCGAATGTACTCTATTATTTGGTCCACGATGGTTCTCCTGTAACGGATTGTAAAAAAGTCGAGTTGTACCTTCGAGAGCACTCAATATTTTGATAAGATATTGGAGATAGTCAATTCGAAAGGATCGGACAACGATGAAGAAAAAGATTTTATTGGGATCAGGCATTTTCTTACTCATCGTGATCGGAGTGTTCGGCTGGGTCATTTATGATGAATACAGCCGCTGGATAAAACCGTGGGGAACGGAGGCGGACGAATTTTTCATTGAGATTGAAAAAGGAATGACCGCCCGCGACGTTGCCAACATCCTGTATGAAAAGAATGTGATACACAGCAAGACGTTTTTCCTCGCGTTGGCGGATTTACGGGGATTTTCCACGAAAATTCGGGCGGGAGAGTATCAAATCATCGGCACGCAAAGTCCGTATGACGTCATCGAAATGCTGGCGATAGGGTATGCGTATCGCCATGCCTTGACCATTCCGGAAGGATATACACAACTTCAAATCGCAGAGAAATGCGAATATCTGGGCATTTGCACGAAAGAGGCGTTTTTGGAGGAATGCAGCATTCAAAATATTTTTCAGGGAATCATTGCGCAAGCGCCGGGCGGCGCCCATGCGGCTTGTGAAGGCGTTCTCTTCCCGGAAACGTATTTTTTTGAGCGGAACACGCCGGTGGTGAAAGTTGTGGCGCGGATGATTTCCACTTTTAACCACGTGTGGAATGAAATCCGCGAAGAAGCCACAAAAGACGAAAATGTACTATGGTGGTGGCAGGAAGGGGATCCTAATCCCAAATTGGAAATCTATCGAGTCGTGGTGCTCGCTTCCATCATCGAGCGAGAAGCGAAGCGGGATGAGGACCGCGCCAAAATCGCCTCGGTTTTTATCAACCGAACCAAAAAAGAAATGCCTCTGCAGGCGGACAGTACGATTCATTATGCCATGAACGACTGGTCGCGTTTGCTGACGCTGGAAGATTTGGAATTTGATTCTCCCTATAATACATATAAGAATGCGGGATTACCGCCGGCCGCCATCTGCAATCCCGGCCGGGTGTCGCTGCAAGCGGCGGCCATGCCTGAAAACACGACGTATCTTTATTTTGTGACTATGCCGGACGGCGAAGCGATCTTTTCGGCCACGCACGACGATCATCTGGTCAACAAAAAACAAATGAAACAGGAGCGTCGCAATCTGGCGGAACAGAAAAAGCAGCAAACGGAAAGCGCTACCGTGCAGTCGCCGGATTCTCCGGATGAACCGCCGCCGGAGAATTGACCTCGATTCTTGCATCATAAAAGCGAAGTCCCCAATAGTTGCCGGTCGAGACGGAATTGAAATCAGCCCCCTCCTGTTCCCGGAGACGAATCCGGCAAAACCGGTTTTTCGATGGGATGCGCACGGAATATTTGTGCATTTTTCCGCCAATCACCGTTAAAAACCAAATCGGTCGTGAGAAGGGAAATTCCGGTCCGAGGGTTCGCCATTCCAGGCGCACGTGATCCGTTTCTGTCCGTAATTCCGCGTGCCCCTCGTTTTCGTCTGCTTCAAACCGAATGTCTCCCATGATTTTGTTGAGCCCCCATACTTCACGGCCGGCGGTATAGGCTGCCTGCGAATCGGTGGCCATGGCGCTGATGAACAATCCCGATTTTCCCTTCGTTTTGGCATAACCGAGAACGTTACCCCATTCACTCCACGGCAGGATTTCGTGTTCCGCAAGCGGAGTGGAGTAAGAACCGATGTAAAAACCCGCGATGGTTCGACCAATGAGTCGAAAATGTAGAGAACATGTTTCCTGCCATCGCGCGGAGATATCCGCGATTCGAGGTATGGCAAGAACGATCAGGCCGTGACCATGCAAATGCCACGGCGGTTGCAGGTATTCAGTGGATTGATTTGTCATGGATTTTGAACTATTGAATGGATCGAATTTTTAAGTTTTCATGATTGTAGAATGGAATGCTTTCGAATAAAAGGATCGTCGAAAGTGGAATCGATGGATGTTCATTCTGTTCGATGAAAAAACGTGAGGAGAGCAGGCGTCTCGCCTGTATGGTCGTGCTTGTGAGGAAGCTTGCTTTACCCCCAATGCGGCAAAAAATTCCTGCCAGATGTTATACTCATCAATTCAAGGCAAATGGTTATTTGTATCTAACTCTTTAGAAATGAGCGGATTAAGATAAATCACGTCAAAATGAACCTCCTATTGCCATGAATTGGAATGGTTGGCATTTTCTTTGCGTTCCTATTTGCGACAGCATGTACCCGTGCCAGGCCGGAGAGCCATAATTGTTACCATGGAAGGTTATGATGGGGCAAGCAGCGTTAACCAAAATCCCGATTTTCTTACCCATAGCCACTGTTGAAGGTGGCTCATTTAAAGGGAATAAAACTTCTTACCAAGTCAAAGGAAGTTCTTTTGCTGACGTGCTCAGGGCTTCCAGCGGTAAACGAACGGATTTGAAAGCAACGACGCCAACAAAGTTGAAAGCAACGTCACAAGCGGAATTGAAAGCAACGGCGCAAACAGAGTTGAAAGCAACGTCACAAGCGGAATTGAAAGCAACGGCGCAAACAGAGT
>QZKN01000113.1 GCA_003598175.1 Candidatus Omnitrophota bacterium | reverse complement strand
TGCCCCACACGGCGGCGACGTGCCCATGCGAACGGCTGCGGACGATGTCGAAACTGTCTTTCAGGTTTTCCACCACGGAGCCGCCTTTCAAGAGGGCGCGGAACTCATCAACCAACTGGGGCGGCCAGTGAGTGAGATTGAGGAGGGTGCGTTTCTTGACCTGATTCCCCACGCGATAGGATTCGCGCAGGAGAATGCAGGAGGGCGAATTGCGATTGCGAACGGTTTCGATATACATGACTACATTATGGCGCTATATGATCACATTGTTAAAACTATATGAAGAAATATATGAAATATTGTTCATGATTTACATGGGTATACAATTTGGGCAAAAAAACCGTAAATTCTGCGATCCTGGAATGTTACGGCTTATTTTGCTTTAATTTTGGTAGGAACTTCAGTGGGTCCAGTCCCTGATGAATATGAGCCAAGAGCGGGGTCGCCCAGTATTTTTTACCATCCGTCATCAGTTGACTAACGCATCCCCAATTGTGGCCGCGAAAGAATCCCGGTTGGCTGGACGTTTCGGAATCCTGATGCAAGGTGGTCACCGCCGGCATCTTCCGCCCGTCCTTGGGCGTTTTGGTATGATCGGCCACCAAGACGATGCGATCGCCGACGCGAAAGGCAAACGGGTGTTGGGTTTGCCATTGCCACCAATACGCCATCAATCGTTCGACGGTCCACGCCGTGGAATGGAAGAAATGCAACAAGCACGGATACGTATGGGGGGCCAGCCCAAGCGCCTGCACGATCGAACTCACGCCCAACGGATCACTCCGCATCAGAAGACCCAAAACGACAACGACGAACCAAGCAAAGGTCGCCTGTCGAGTTCTGCATAAGTCGCTATGGATTGAAAAAGGCTTCCACCCGGTTGCGTCCATTTTGTTTTGCCTGATACAGCGCCTGGTCCGCGACTGCGATCAAATCGTCAGTGGTCGTTTCCGCAGGGGGGACATACGCGGCCACGCCCAGGCTGATTGTGACCACGCCGGAGACGGTTGATTGGGGATGGGGGATGGCTTGGGCTTCCGCGCTTTGTCGAATCGCTTCGGCGACCTGCATGGCTTGGGGAAGATCGGTGTTGGAAAGAATGACCGCGAATTCCTCTCCGCCGTAGCGGGCGGCCAAATCGCCGGGCCGCTGCGCATGGTTGTTGAACACGTGCGCAATTTGCCGCAGCGTTTCATCTCCCATCAGATGGCCGAGAGAATCATTGTATTTTTTAAAGAAATCTATGTCGCTCATGATCAGCGCAATGGAGGTATTCTGCCGTTGCGCTCGTTTCCATTCGTCCTGCAAATGCGCCTGAAAACGCCGGCGGTTGGGGATGCCGGTCAATCCGTCGAGAAAAGACAGTTCTTCCAATTTCCGATTCGCCTGTTCCAATTCCGCGCTCTGCCTTCGCAGCTGGCGCGTCTGCTTTTCCACTTCTTCCGCCAGCCGGCGGCGTTGTCGTTACAACGTATACACGCGGGAATAGTGCATGCCGGTCAATAACAAAACTATCAAGGCGACGAGAGTTACTTGAAACCAGACGGTTTGCCAGAACGGCGGTGAAATCACGATGGGGATGGAGACTCCCTCGCGGTTCCAAACGCCGTCATTGTTCGAACCGATCACATGAAATGTATAAGTTCCCGGTGATAGATTGGTATAGTCCACATATCGGCGTTCTCCTGTGAACATCCAATCCGTTTCCAATCCTTCCAGCCAATGCTGGTATCGATTGCGATCGGCGCGGGTGAAATTCAACGCGGTAAATTCGAACTGTAGGAAATTTTGAAAATAATGCAAATACACCGCGCCGCATTCGGCAATGATTTTGTCCCAATCCGGAACCGGATTTCCCATCACTCGAAATGAGGTGACCACAATGGGCGGTTCGTGAGTGTTTTTTCGGATTTCTTGCGGATTGATGCGGTTGAATCCATTGTTGCCGCCAAAATAAATAGTGCCATTCCTGTCTTTTCCATATGCGCCCAGATTGAATGCAAGTCCTTGTAATCCATCGGTCATGTCAAAATTTTGAAATGTCAATTGTTTTACATTGAGACATGAAATGCCGCGATTGGAACTGATCCACAAATTGCCGGGCCGATCTTTTACGATACCCTTGATGAGATTGTCGGGCAGCCCTTCTTTTATACCGAAGCGGGTGAACGTTTTGCCCTCCGCATTGAGCAGCGACAATCCGTTTTCCGTCCCAAACCAAAGACGGCCGCGGTCATCTTCCACGATGGCGGAAACCATCATCCCGCTGAGACTCGTTGGATCGTTGATATCGTATTGAAAACGTTGAAATGAATTTGTCGCACGATCAAAGCGGTTTAATCCGAATCCCATCGTTCCCACCCAGACGGTTTGGGTTTGATCTTCGTAAATACTACGAATGTATTTGTCTCTGATGCCGTGGGGATCGTTCGGCGCGTTGGGATAATGGCGAAATATACCGGTTTTCGGATCAAGAATGTTCAGTCCGTTGTTTTCCGTTCCGATCCACATCATGCCTTCGTGATCGACAAACAAAACACGAACGGTTTCTCCCTGCAGGCAATCCGGCCGGCCGGGTGTATTGGCGTAATGGGTAAACCGTTCGGTGTTCGGATCCAGCCGACTGATCGTTCCCATCCAATATCCCACCCAGATAAATCCGTCATGATCTTCCGCCAGAGAGATCACATTGTCGGACGCCAAACAGTCGGATCGACCGGGATCATGAGTGTAATGGCGGAACATACGTGTGGCGGGATCGAACCGTTCCAATCCATCACCGGCCGTACCGATCCAGACGTTTCCTTTCCGATCTCCGCAAAAAGCGAAAATCTTTTGGCCATGCAAACCGGCAGGATAACTCGGTTCATAGGAATACCCTTCAAATTGATTGTCATTGGGATCATAGCGATACAGCGCATCTTCCGCGGCAAACCAGACCGCGCCGGAAGTTTCCCGCAGGATATGATAAACGTTTTGTCGGAAGGGCGGTTCGCGAACCGCCCCTGCCGTATACGGCAGAAACGTTTCCGACGACGGATCGAAAATCACGACGCCGCCGTTGCGAATGCCCAGCCACAACCGTTGATCGGCGTCTTCATGGATGGTATGAATAATATTGCTGTTCAGAATCGTTTCGTTTGACGGATTACGCATGTACAATTTGGTCTCGCCGCTTTGCGGATCGAATCGGATCAATCCGTGATCCCATGTTCCGCACCAGAGAACCCCCTGCGCATCGGCGTGCAGCCACAGGAAACCAATTTGATCATCCGGCCGCAACGGATCCACGATCTCAAATCGCTGATTGGTTCGCGTTGCCGAGTCGAAACGATTCAATCCCTGCCCATCCGTTCCGATCCAGATGGATCCCGTGTGATCCCTGCACGCGCAGAGCAGGGTATCGCTGCTGAGAGAATTCGGATCGTTCGGATCGTGACGATACCGGATACACTCGCCGGTTTGCGGATTCATGCAGTTGAGTCCTCCTCTGCGCGTACAGATCCACAGCAAATCTCGTTCATCCTGCAAAAGAAAAGTGATCCGATTTTCACTCAAACTTTTTGGATTATCGGGATCATGCATATACCGGGTGATTTGATCGGTTCGTGGATTCAACCGGTTGAGACCGTTGTACGTTCCGATCCACAAAAAACCGTCATCATCTTCCAACATCAGGCTGATGGAATTGTGGGAAATGGAATTGGAATTATTGGGATCGTAAAGGTAGAGTTTGAATTCATAACCGTCGTAACGATTCAATCCGTTCGACGTTCCAAACCACAAATATCCGTTGCGATCCTGTTTCATATATAGAACCGTGTTGTCGGAAAGGCCATGCGACAATTCAAATCGTTGCATCTTCAACACAGGGAAGAGGACTGCCTCATCCGGCGATATCGCCAGGATGCTTGCGGGATGAACCATCGTCAGCCCGGCGCCGAAACAAAGTAAAGCAAATCGCGCAATCCACATGGAATCAATCATCTCCCCAGTGTATTGAGATTCCAATTAACTCCATTCAAATCCTGAGCCGAAATACAATCACTGCAACCATCTTATCATAAAGAGAGTATATCCACGAGTCCAAGACCATTCTGTTATTTTTAAGGATGATCAAATTACCGGTTCCCCATGAACCCATACGGTCTCCACATGAAAAGCATACCGTCCCTCCTGTGATTCCAGCGAACCGATCACCAGATCTGCGTCCTTTCCGACAGCGATGCTGCCGGTATGCGTGGAATGGCCGTCCAAAATCGCTTGATTCGTCGAACAGAGCCGCGCAGCCTTGACGACGGCCTGATCGAGCGGCAGCGCCGGATGCTCGAACCAATGCCCGCGAATGTCGCTTGTAAAAAGAGTCGCCAAATTGCCGAAGGCTTTGTCCATCGATAAGAGGCTGCCGCATAACGTATTGTCGGGAGCGGGGATTGTAGTCCCGTCAGGCTGCGAATAGGCCACCGATCGGCAGAATCGCCCGCTGGCGTCTTTTTGGGCAACGGTGGTGCCGATCAGAAATTCATTGTCAGGGATTTCACCGGGGATGGGAAAACTGCTGTCGGTTACCACAATCATTTTGTCATTTCCCCATAATTCTTCGGTTCGCCGGATGATATCCAGCACATACCGTTCATCCACGTGATACCGATCCAGCACCAGTTCTTTCACTATCGGAATCCCTAACGCGCCTTCGAACGCGCCCCCGCCGCCGAACGGCTTGAACGATTGGCCGGTCGGGCCGTTGGTGAAATGAACCATGTATTGCAAACCATAATGTTCAAACGCTTCTCGAAGAATGTCCGCCGAACATTTCGTATGTCCCGCTCCGACCAATATGCCCGATTGCTGCGCGTGTTGGATTGTGCGTAGGGATGGTTGACCGTAATCAGGCGCGATATTCACCAGTTTGACCGCGCCGGTTGCGTGTAGGCGATCCAGCGCAGAGATACAGTCATCCCGTGTGGGTATCAAACAAAATTCCGCCGGCTGCGCGCCGCGGCATTCTTCGTTGAGGAACGTTCCCTCGATATTGACGCCGAGAAGTTTTGCTCCCGCGAGTCCATTCTCCTCGTTCTCCATCCATAACCGCGCGCCGCGGCAGTAGGTTTCGAGATGTTCAAGGGGTGCGCCGAATGTGGCCATATAAACGCCTGTCACTCCGCTTTGCGCCAATGCGCGCATTACTTTTTGTAATCGTTCCGCAATTTCCTTGATCGTTAAAAAGGGCGCCTGCAATTGCCCATGAATGTCGTGAATGTGCGGATCGCGAAAACCGGGGAGGATAAACCGATTCTTTCCCGGGCGGAAAGGTTGGTTGTCATCGGGCGGCGTCTTTGCGATCGCTTGAATTTTCTCCTGCTCGATACAAATGCAATGATCGGCCAGAACCGCCGTTTCGGTAACGATATTTCCTTTTAAAATGGTCGATTTATTCACGGGTACGTTGTTATCCTGGTAAAATATTTATATCATTTATTATATTTGTTCTTATCGGTTTTCTTCGCTCTTTGTTGAGAGTCTACCCTGATTTAACCTACCGGTCGAGCAATCCATGAATGTCCGGATCCTTGTGGATGAGCGACAACACAGATTGATTCGACTGGAATCGTTTGCTTCGATGCGAATCATTATCAACAGGAATTATAGATTTAGTTCGAAATGAGTCCGAATATCAACCTACAAGAGCAATCATTTATCGAATAAAATCAACAGGGAGTTGGTTCAACCCGATTCGGCCGTAAGCCGGTGAACCCATGCCGCGAATAGGAATATGATAATATCCATGAAAGTACTCATCGCCGACGACAGTGTAACCATTCGCAATCAGCTGAGCAATATTCTGACGAATTGGGGGATCGAGGTGATTACGGCTTCCGATGGCAACGAGGCATGGGAGATTCTTACCGGTGATGATCCGCCGAAACTTGCCATTCTGGATTGGGTCATGCCGGGCATGGACGGTATCGAGATCACCCGAAAAATCAAAAACAAACCTCTCGATACGTATACCTACGTCATCGTGCTCAGTTCCAAGACCGAAAAATCCGATATCGCGCAAGGTCTGGACGCCGGCGCCGATGATTATTTGCCCAAACCGTTCGATCCGCTGGAATTGAAAGCCCGTTTGCACGTGGGGCAACGGATGATCGATCTGCACGAACAACTGCGGGAAACGGCGTTGCGTGATCCGCTGACGGGATTGTATAATCACGGGGCGATCCTCGATATTCTGGAAAAGGAAGTCGCGCGGGCGAAACGGCTGAACATGCATTTGTCCGTGTGCATGGGCGACATCGATCATTTCAAGCGGGTTAACGATACGTACGGTCACCTGACCGGTGACAGGATTCTCCGTGAATGCGCGCAGCGAATCAAAAAGTCGCTTCGCATGTATGACGGCGTTGGCCGATACGGTGGAGAAGAATTTCTCCTTGTTTTGTCGGATTGTCATTTGATCAATGCCGTCAAACTGGGAGAACGAATCCTGGATTCCATTCGCTCAAAGCCATTTCAACAGGAAGGGCAGCATGTTGCGGTGACTCTCAGCCTGGGGATTACCGGAATCGTAGAAAAGAAAGAAATTGGCGCGATGCATCTTATCCAGGCCGCCGATTCCGCCTTGTATCAAGCCAAAAACAAAGGACGCGATCGTTTGGAAATTCAGAAAATCGAGAAGATTTAGAATTCCGACCGTCTATCGCTCTTTACCTGTTTCTGCGGTTTGTGCTAGGATTGGCTAGATACAATATTATCCATCTATTCGGTTTTGGCCGATTAATCATTAGAATGTGCGAATAATTATTAGTGTTGAAATCGGTATGTTGATATGGGGATTTCAGAGAAAACGATTCATTTTTTTATGCTTCCACCGTGAGAATCACGGTCGTCGACGCCATGGTCTGGCTTGGGAAGTGAAAGGGGATTTTTGTGTTGATGCACGACGGAAATGTACCGCGCCGGATAACAAATCATGAATCATTCTGCATGAGGAGAACGAACGAATGAGTGCAGCGGAGAAATTCTGGATATCATCGATCGGCCGCAAAATTCTGATGGCGGTCACGGGGGTTCTGCTTTTATTGTTTATTTTCGGGCATATGGTGGGAAACCTGCAGATATTCATCGGAGCGGAAGCGTTGAATCGCTATGCTGCTTTCTTGCAGGGACTGGGCGAACTGTTGTGGGTGATCCGTTTCGGCCTGCTTGTGGTTTTTGTCGTTCACATCATCCTTTCGATTCAATTGACTCTCGAAAATCGCAGCGCCCGTCCCATAAAATATCGTTGTGAAGACACCGTGCAAGCTTCCCTCGCCTCCCGCACGATGATCTGGACGGGATTGCTCGTACTCGGCTTCATTATCCTGCACATTCTGCATTTCACCATGGGCGTCTTACAGCCCGAAATTTTTCACGAAATGCATACGAAAGAACCGCCCGATGTGTATTCCATCGTTGTGATGGGTTTTCAAAACATCGGCTTCGCGAGTTTTTACATCCTGCTTATGATCTGTCTGGGTTTTCACGTCAGCCATGCGATCATGAGCGCCTGTGAAACGTTAGGGCTCAATCATTCGAAATATCATCCCACCGTCACGAAATTGAGCGTAATTCTTGGCTGGGTTATCGCCGTCGGATACATCGTCGTTCCCCTCTCCGTCCTCGTCGGATTGGTGAATCTGCCCGCAGGAGGAATGTAACCATGCAACTCGATGCAAAAATACCAGCCGGCTCTCTCACGGAAAAGTGGGACAATTACCGCGAGAACCAGAAACTGGTCAATCCCGCCAACAAAAGAAAATTCAAAGTCATCGTCGTCGGCACGGGACTGGCCGGGGCCAGCGCCGCCGCCACGCTGGCGGAATTGGGCTATCAAGTCGATTGCTTTTGCTTTCACGACACGCCCCGCCGCGCACACAGCATCGCCGCGCAGGGGGGAATCAACGCCGCCAAAAATTACCAAAACGACGGCGACAGCATCTGGCGTCTGTTCTATGACACGGTTAAAGGCGGGGATTTTCGGTCCCGCGAAGCCAACGTCTACCGCCTGGCGCAGGTCAGTAACAACATTATCGATCAATGCGTCGCGCAAGGCGTGCCTTTTGCCCGGGAGTACGGCGGAACCCTGGCCAACCGCTCGTTCGGCGGCGCGCAGGTGTCCCGCACCTTTTACGCGCGCGGCCAAACCGGCCAACAGCTGCTTCTCGGCGCGTATTCCGCCCTCTGCCGCCAAATCGGTCTCGGCGCGGTGAAAATGCATGCGCGCCATGAAATGCTCGACCTCGTCGTGGTGGATGGATTCGCCTGCGGTGTCATCGTCAGAAATCTCTTCAACGGCGACATCGAACGCTATTCCGCGCACGCCGTCGTTCTCGCCACCGGCGGTTACAGCAACGTGTTTTATCTCTCGACGAACGCGAAAGCGTGCAATGTGACCGCAGCCTATCGCGCGTTCAAAAAAGGCGCGTTGTTTGCCAATCCCTGCTATACGCAAATTCACCCGACCTGCATTCCCGCGCACGGTCCGCAACAAGCCAAACTTACCCTGATGTCCGAATCCCTGCGCAACGATGGACGTATCTGGGTTCCCAAAAAAGCCGGCGACAAGCGCAAACCGATGGATATTCCGGAAGATGAGCGTGATTACTATCTGGAGCGGAAATATCCCAGTTTCGGCAACCTGGCGCCCCGCGATATTTCCTCCCGTAGCGCCAGAGATGTGTGCAACGAGGGCCGCGGCGTCGGCGAGACGGGCCGGGGAGTCTATCTCGACTTTCGCGACGCCATTCAGCGTCTCGGTGAAGACGTGATTCGGCAACGCTACGGCAATCTGTTTCAAATGTATCAAAAAATCACGGCGGAAGATCCGTACAAAACGCCCATGCGCATCTATCCCGCCCCTCATTACACGATGGGCGGCTTATGGGTCGATTACGAACTGATGAGCAACCTTCCCGGCCTGTTTGTCATCGGCGAGGCCAATTTCTCCGATCACGGCGCGAACCGTCTCGGCGCCAGCGCGCTGATGCAGGGTCTGGCCGACGGCTATTTCATCTTGCCTTATACCATTACCAACTTCTTCGCTTCGGTAAAGCCGCCGCTGGTGAGTGTGAATCACGAAGAATTCAATAAAGCCGAAACTGTGGTCAAGGATAAAATCAAGCGTCTGCTGTCGATCCGCGGCAATCAGCCGTCGCGGATGTTTCACCGCGAGTTGGGGAAATTGATGCGGGATTATTGCGGCATGGCCAGGAACGAGGCCGGCCTGAAAAAATGCCTACAGGAAATCCCCGCCATTCGCGAGGAATTCTGGAAACACGCGATTATACCCGCGACCAATGAACAGCTGAATATCACACTGGAACGCGCGGGACGCGTCGCCGACCACCTTGAATTCGCCGAATTGATGTGCTACGACGCCCTTGATCGCGACGAATCCTGCGGCGCTCACTTCCGTGAAGAGCACCAAACCGCCGAAGGCGAAGCGGTCCGCAACGACGCGGATTACTGTTACGTCAGCGCCTGGGAATTCAAAGGCGTGGGTGAACCGCCGGTTCTGCATAAGGAATCCTTGCAATACGAATCGGTGCAACTCGCTGTTAGAAGCTACAAATAAATAAAGCAAATTAGGGTAGGGTGGGTTGAGCAACGCGAAACCCACCATTTCGGGTGGATTGAGTGAAATAAAATCCACTATTTTCAACTACAAGAGGATTAAAAAAAATGGATTTCACACTCCACGTCTGGCGGCAGCCCGGTCCCAAAGCCGAGGGCAAAATGGCGACCTATCCGGTCAAGGACATCAGCCCGGATTCATCCTTTTTTGAAATGATGGATATGGTGAATTATCACCTGCTGGTGAAAGGCGAAGAACCCATCGCACTCGATTATGACTGCCTGGAGGGCATTTGCGGCAACTGCTCGCTGATGATCAACGGCATCGCCCACGGTCCCGAGCCGGGCACGACCACTTGTCAGCTGCACATGCGCAGTTTCAAGGACGGCGACCATATCTACGTCGAACCGTGGCGCGCCAAAGCGTTCCCCGTCATCCGCGACCTGGTCGTCGATCGCAGCGCCTTCGATCGGATTCTCCAGGCCGGCGGTTTCGTTTCCGTCAACACCGGCGGCGCTCCTGACGCCAACGCGATTCCCATTTCGAAAGAGGAAGCCGACCTCTCGATGGACGCCGCCCAATGCATCGGCTGCGGCGCCTGCGTCGCTTCCTGTAAAAACGCTTCCGCTATGCTCTTCGTCGGCGCGAAGGTCGCACAATTCGCTCATCTCCCGCAAGGCAAAGCCGAACGCACCCGCCGCGTCCTGCAAATGATCGAAGTGATGGATAAGGAAGGCTTCGGCAACTGCACCAACTTCCACGAATGTGAAGCCGTCTGCCCGAAAGAAATCAGCGTCGAATTCATCTCCGAAATGAACCGCGAATACCTCCGCGCCAGCATTGTCAGTAAATAAATACGGTTTGCGATTGAGAGGCCGATGTTTCGCCGGAACTTACGGTATAATGCAATACTCCGGAAACGAGATTCCGAGTAACGCCGGACAATGGCCGCAGTATCACCATGAATTGATAGGAATGTCCGTTCTGCGGTCCGCCGGCAAACGAATCGGCGGTGCGGAATTCGTTGTTCGGCGTCCACCAGAAATACGTGATGTTCCCGTTATACGTTTGCCCTAAAAATTGATACTCCCCGCCGTCGACTTTAACCAACACATGATATTCATTCACCGTCGATACATCCACGCCGAAATTCCACGCGATTTGAATCGCCCGGGAATCGGCGGCATCCACGTCGACGCCGGTCGAGCCCATCGGCGCAAGGTCGTCGCCTCCTAAAATATCATCATATATCACGATCTGGCCCACATTCAAATTCGGCATTTCCGGCTGCGACAGCGAAACCGGATTGCCGCCGGCAAGATTGTAACCGACCGGAGATGCCATGTCGATATAATCGAACGAATCGAGCGAGCCGTCGATACGGATTACCCGAAACGTGTAAAACGAATTGAAATCAGGACCGCCGACGAATTCCGCCGCGAGATTGGAAGCGTTGGGCGACCAATTCAAACGAAAAATGCCGCCATTGCCCGTCTGCCCGAGATATTTCGATCCCCCGAATCCTTTGCGCACATAGACATGCCAATTGGTAGCATTCCATTGCGGCGCATTCCATGCAATCGACAGGTTGCGATTGTCCACCGTATCGTAATCCGTCTGTCCACTCAAATCGCCGCTCTCATCGCTGCTGTTGTCATACACAACCAGCTGCTGGGTGGGAGGCGTCGGCGTCGCGGTAGGAGGCAACGGCGTCGGCGTCGCGGGCGAAGTCGGCGTCGGGGAGGCATGAGTCGGAACCGGCGTATAAGTCGGCGCGGGTGTAAAGGTGAAGGTCGGCGTCGGCGTCATGTCAGAAAAATCATACGGATCGAAACCTTTCTGTGGGGAATAGGCAAAACCGGTTTCGATCTCTCCCCAACTGTAAAACGTTGGTTCCTGCAAACGATGGCGCAACGTGAGCACATCCGGCCAATCGTCGAAACTTAAATCATTGTTACGAATATCGACGGCGTCATCGCCGCTGAGTCCGGCATTTTCGATAAACGTCTTGACATCCGTAAGTTGATTTTCATAACAATTCAAATAACGCAAGGCCGAATTTTTTGAGACGTCCAAGGTTTTTAATTGATTTAAACTGCAATTGAGAATCGACAATGTGGGATTGTTCGATAAATCCAGACTCGCCAATTGATTCGACCAGCAATAAAGTTGCTCCAACTTCGTATTCGTTGAAACATCCAGACTCGTGAGTTGAGCATCAATGCAATAGAGTATGGTCAATGCCGTATTTTGGGACAGATCGAGAGCCCCCAGTGGATTATCTCGACAATCCAAATAGGTTAAGGCTTTATTTCCGGAAACATTCAAAGCGGTCAGCTGATTCCCTCCGCAATCCAACCAATTCAAAACGGGATTATTGGTCATATTCAAACTGACCAGTTGATTTTCATTGCAACGTAAATACTCCAAAGCCGGATTCGCGGAAATATCCAGACTCGCCAAAGGATTTCCCGTACATTCCAAATGGGTCAGCAATGGCTGATGAGAAAGGTCGATTTGCGAGAATTGGTTATCACGGCAATACAATTGGGTCAATTTCGTATTATGAGTCAAATCCAGATGGACCAATGGATTATTCCGGCAATGCAATCTTTGTAAGGCGGTATTGGTTGACACATCCAAATTTGTCAGTTGGTTGACATCCAGATCGATTTCGGTCAAGGCGGGATTGAGGGACAGATCGATTGCGGTAATTTGGTTTTCTTGACAATGAAGAATCTGCAATTTCGGATTGTGGGAGATATCGAGAGCGGATAAACGATTGCCACTGCAATACAACGATGTCAAATTCGGATTGTTGGACAGGTCCAACACCGATAATTGATTCCCGTCGCAATAAAGATATTGAAGAGCAGGCAAAAAGGTCACGTCCAATTCCGTAAGTTGATTGCGCCAGCATTGAATGGAAATCAATGCCGTATTGTTTGACACATCCAGGCGGCTAATCTGATTATTTATACAGCTCAAATAAGCAAGCGCCGTATTCCTTGAAATATCCAATTCCGTCAATTGATTGTCTCCGCAATATAGAGCCGAAATGCCGGTTAAATATTCAATCCCGGACAAATCTCGGATGCCACGGCCTTGACATTGATCAAACCAACCGTGATGCGACGCCGCTTGCGCGGAGGTAAACTCTCCTCCGGCTTCCACACCCATAAATTCTTCTACCGCGGCCCGGAAATTCGGATCAGGGAAATTTTCAGGAGTATTGATATTTTGTCCATTCACTCCTTTTGAGAAAATAAAAACCACGAGAATGAGGGAAAAAATGGGATGGGATTTCATGGCATCCTCCTACAAAAATATTTGAACAGAGGGAGAGTACGTGTCAGGACACAGAAAGGATCATATGACTACAAAATGGAATATACAGGATATTCATTACAAAAAAAAGGGTGGCTCACCATTGGAACCACCCCTTCATTCATACCGCATGAATCGTTGAAAATCAATACAGTGCCCACTCCGCGACGCCCACGCCGCCGGGGCTTAAAGTGATATTGCCGTATGTCGCTTCGTTGTGCGGATACCCGTTCCATGCGAGTTGAGTTTTACGAGCGCCGGTGTCATCGTCATTGACGGCGATTTCGAAACCCATCGTATCCTTCATCTCAAAAAGGCTATCTTTCACGACTTTGAATTCCACCGTGTAGCCGCCGCCGCCGACCGTGGAGGCCGCAAACCAATCGTCGCTTGCTCCAAACAATGGATTGTTGGCTTCGTTATCCCGCCATGCGCCGTTGGTGGTGAACACATACTGCCCTTCCCATAAATTGCTTGATACTCGCCCACGCGTATCGCTGGCGTCGGAATCGAAAAAGATCTCCACGCTGTCGTCTTCCCACGTGGATTGATCTTCCGTACCGGCGGGCGCCGTATCCGCGACGATAATATCATCGATGACCTTCACGGCGACGTAAATGGCGGCATCGTCATGGACTGCCCAGGCGGACCAATCATGGTCGCCCACTTCCAATTCCCACTCGTCGGCCATTGCATAGTTACCGGTGTAATGGGTCACATTGATTTCCTGAGCGCCCGCATATTCCCCGGCGCTGATGGTTCCATCAATCTTGGGAGCGGCGCTGACCTTCGGCGCGGTATAGGATCGCGGGCCGAGAATCAGATTTCCATAGGTGGCTTCCACATGCGTCTGGCCGGCCCAGGTATATTGGTTTTCCAACGTGCCGTAATCATCATCATCGTTGATCGCGATATCGAATCCGATAATGTCGCCGGGTTTCGGATTGCCCAGGATTGCCAGTGAGATGCGGAATTCGAAATTCATATTGCCGCTGGCATCCATCTCCGAACGGCCATACCAGGCCGCATTCGGGCCATAGCCGGGATTTCCCGCTTCCGCCTCGCGATAGGCGTTGTTGATGGTTACGACGTATTGACCACCCGTGCTCCATCCTTCCGGTTTGCTCCCGGCGGTATCCCGAGTCGGATAATTGCTGTTGTCGCCGTCAACGAATACTTCGACGCTGTCGTCTTCCCACGTATTTCCGTTGGCGGAGTTGGCCGCGGCGGAGTCGCTGCAAAGGAAGTCATCGATCACACGTACCGCGACATACAGATTTTGACTGTCATAACCGACCCAGATATCGGCGTCGCAATCACCCGTGCCATAAGGACCCGGGCCGCTTGTTACATTCCCGCCCATGACGAAATCCTCGGCATTCGCATTGAACCGAAACGTCCAATACGAATTCCCGTTTGGCACGGCATGTGCTGCATACACCCATGATTCCCCACCCGCAATATCGATGAAACCATCGATGGTCGGCGGCGTCGCAAACGGCATGGCCACCCGCGTTCTCGTGTTATCAAACGTGGACCGGTCCGCAAAAGCGATCCCCGCCAATAACAACAAAACTGCGCACAGTAAACATGTTTTTCTCATGATGTTCATCTTTACCTCCCGTTTTGTTGAATGATTTATCGAAATCAATCTAATAAATCATTGATCACTGAATGGGAACAATTTATAACACAGAATTTGTGAAAAGTATATAAGGAGAAGTGAAAAAATAAAAAATTTACATGCGATCGATCGAGTGTATTTTTTTATGAAATGTATATAAAAGGGCGGCCAGTTGACAGCCGCCCTTGATCAATCCATTGGAGATTGAGAATTAATGCAGAGACCATTCACCGACAGAGGATCCGCCCGGGGACAGGACGAGGTCGCCATATGTGGATTCGACGTGAGCGAATCCATTCCACAAAATCTGGATTTTGGCGTTCTCGCCGGGAACATCTTCGTCATCGATGGAAATGTTGAATCCCATCATGCTGCCGTCAGCGACATCGAAGAGGGCGAATTTCGTGACTTTGAATTCCACTTGATAACCGGAATCGGTTACGGAGTGTGCGGCAAACCAATCGTCGTTTTCACCGAAAAGTGGATTGTTCGCTTCGTTGTCGCGCCACGCGCCGTTAGCGGTGAAAACGTATTGCCCTTCGTATTCACCCGCGCCGCGGCCGCGATCCTTGCTGTAGTCGGCGTCGAAGAAGATTTCAACCGCGTCGTCTTCCCAGGTATTTCCATCTTCCGTGCCGGGAGCGGCGGAATCGTTGCTGAGAATATCGTCGATGACGTTCACGGCCACATACACCGCCTCGTCGTCATGAACCACCCAGGCCGAAAAGTCGTGGTCGCCCAATGGCCACTCGTCATTTCCATAATCGATGTTGTGAAGTACGGTATAGGTGTTCATTGCGATTTCTTCAGCGCCGGCATATTCGCTGGCGTTGATCACTCCATCGATCGTCGGGGCGCTGGTTTTCGGCGCGACATAACGTCGTGGACCAATGACCAGATTACCGTACGATTCTTCCACGTGCGTCGATCCGACCCAAATGAGCTGCCGTTGATTGCCGCCGCCAAAATCATCTTCATTGACGGCAACCGTAAAACCAATGATGTCGCCGCGTTCAGGATTTCCGATGATGTCCATCGAAATCCGGAACTCCGCGTCATAACCGGTTCCATCGGCGCGTAATGTGGTTAACGCATACCAGGCCGCATTCGGGCCATAGCCGGGATTGCCCGCTTCCGCTTCGCGATAGGCATTGTTCGCCGTAATCACGTACTGGCCGCCGGTTCCCACTACTTCCGGATTCGTTCCGGTCGTGTCGCGCGTGGGGAAGTTGCTGTTATCGCCGTCGATAAAGACTTCCACGCTGTCATCTTCCCACGTGCTGCCGTTGGCAGATCCGGCTGCCGCGCTGTCCGTTTCGATAAAATCGTCCCACACGCGCACGGCAATGTATAAATAGTTGCTGTCATGGCCGGCCCAAATCTGGAAACTCAGATCCGTGTCATCGATCGGGGCTTCCGTTCCGGCCCCCAGCATCCCGCCGCGAATCTCGTCATCCAAATTCAAATCCGATACGACTTTCCAATACGATGTGCCATCGGCCTTGGCGCCGCCTGCGTAAATCCACGATTCTCCTCCGGCGAGGTCGATTACGCCGTCGATCGTCGGGGGTGTGGACAGAGGCATCGCCGCCTGCGTTTTCGTCGGGTCGTACATGGCGCGGTCCGCGAAAGCAACGCCGGACGCCAACAACAATGCACATGCCAAACTCACGGTTCTCATAAATTATTCCTCATCTGTAATTGGATTTTGAAGAGCATGATTTGAGAATGATTTTTCATTTAAAAATCACACAAGAATCCACCATCCACCTATGAATATAACCCATTATATTCCCAATGTTGACAAAATTAATGCAGATGCAAACGATTTTTCATGATTAATAATCGAGCAAATTTCCGATTTAATTAGGAAAGAAAAACAGAGAGAAACGAGGTATTACTTTTCACTCGCCACAACAATGAGATGCCGGTCCAAAGCGGGAAATGCAATCACGTGGGGAGCGCGGTGCATCCAATGAATCGTGAGATCGTCAATCGTATCGACATCCCCAAACCCAAAAAACAAATTCCGTGAACTGTGGGAAAGATATCCGGAGCCGCCATCGACGGATCGGGTCCACGTTCGATCTCCTTTGCGCGCCGTCACTCGCACACCGTAAGCCAATGCGGAAGGCGCGTCGAGCGTGACTTTCAGCCAATGCCCGCGCGGAGAACGGTTTTCCAGCAGCTGCGGGGTGGAATCCATGCAATTGACGACGATATCCATATCTCCATCGTTGTCAAAATCAAGCAAAGCCGCTCCTCGTCCGCCCTTCGCTTTGAAATCGGGAGAAAGTGCGCCATCGGTCACGTCTTCAAAGCGTTCGCCGGTATTTCGGTAAAATGACAATCCCTGCGCATAATGCCGGTTCACGTTGAGGTCCTCGATTTGCGGGTAAATATGGCCGTTGGCGGTAAAAATATCGAGAAATCCATCCGCGTCGAAATCGCAGAATCCGCTTCCCCACGTAATCAACCAATGAGTCGGCCCGACAAGACCGACCGGGCCGGTTACGTCGATCAAATTGCCTTTTCCGTCGTTTTGATACAACACGTCGGATTGATGCTCGTATGAAGTAATAAACAGATCCAAAAATCCGTCGTTGTTATAATCGCCGGCAATCACTCCCATGCTTGCCCCCTCCACGCCGCTTTCCGTGAATGCGCCGCCGGATAAAAACGAAATGTCCTCGAACGTTCCCTCTCCGCGATTTTGCAGGACGTGATTGTAGGTGGAATCGTTGGTGACGTACAAATCCAGGTCGCGGTCATTGTCCATGTCAAAAAAAACCGCTCCCATCGCCCGGCCGGGCGACACGTTGACGCCGGCGGCGTCGGAAGCATCTTTAAAAACGCCGGTTCCATCGTTGATATAAAGAATGTCGTTCTGATGCTCGAAACCCAATGGTCCCCGGAACACGGAAATACCGTGATACCCATCGCGGACATCGGCGTGTTGTTTCGGATCGAATGCCACGTAATTTCCAATGAATAAATCGAGATCGCCGTCCCGATCGACGTCGCCGAACGAAGTCGCAGCGACGTACCCGTCATCGCACACTCCGGCTTTTGCGGTAATGTCGGTAAATGTGCCGTCTCCATTATTCAAATACAATACATTTGGTCCATAATTCCCCACAAACAGGTCAATCCATCCGTCATTGTTGATATCGCCGAAAATGGCGCTCATGCCGTAGCCCATATCGCCGACGCCAGCCTCATCGGTTACATCGACGAAAATGCCGCCATCGTTGCGAAATAACCGATTCCGTTCCGCAGGATTGGGCGTATCCGCCTGGGAGCGTCCATTGACGAAATAAATATCATCGTCCCCGTCGTTGTCATAATCCCCGACGGCCACGCCCGACCCCATTGCGTCGATGATCCATCGCTTGTCGGCGTGTCCCAACACGTGTTTAAATGTAGAGAGTCCGCAACGTTCCGTCACATCGACGAATTGAAACGGTCCCTGAGCGTTTGTTGCCGCCGATACGGATTCGCCCTCTTGCTGCGCATAGGCCTTTTCCAATTCTTGAAAATGAGCGGCTTGTTTCATCTTCGCATCGATGGTTTGATAAAAAGTCCTGCTTTCTTCCACCTTTCCGGTTAAAAAAAGCGCCCAGGCCTTCAGCGCCAAATACGATTCCGATTGCAGGATTCGCTGATCCTGCACGCGCTCGAGTAAATGCAATGCGGCGGCAAAATCCTTGGCTTTGTATTGAAGATGCGCCAGCAAAACGATCTGCGTATCATCACATCGATTCATTTCGAACAATCGAGTCAAAAAAACGCGTGCCAGATCGTCGCGCTTCACCTGGCTTAACTCGTAAGCCAGCTCGACAGCGTCTTTCGCATTTATCTCGGCCGGATGAAAGAAGGCATGACGCAGCCGATCCCGTTTGGCTTGACTGAACGTGTTGAGATGGTTCACAATCGCTTGAATTTCCTTCACTTCCGCCTGTTTTTTCTGGCGGGCGAGAGCGACCAGCAATGCATTATACGCTTCGTTGAAAAACGCGAATTCCTTCACGGATGCGCGAAGATGCAATTCCGCCGCTTCACTGTTTCCGGCGCGATTTTCCAATCGCCCCAATTCGTAGCGAGCGAGATAATGCCGTGGGTTCTGCTTTAAAACGTGCTGAAGAGTTTCCCGCGCCTCTGCGTCCTTTCCTTCACTGGCCTGAATCCGTCCGAACAGAAACAATCCATCGGTATGTTCCGGTTCTTTGCTTAAAAGCGTGGTAATCCAATTCCGGGCTTCCGTGATGCGGTCGACCGTATGCGCGAGAGCGGCGGCCTGATAGAGTAAATTCACATCATCCGGCGATTTCGACGTGATTTCCGCGCAGGTGTGCATGGCGGCGTCCACATTGCCGGAACGCCAATGCGCCCGCGCGATGAGAAACAAAAAATCACCATCCTCCTGATTCTTCTCGGCCAGACGATGGAGAAACGGAATCCATTCCGCGCCGGGCGAGAGACGATCGATCTCTCGCATCAATGCATTTTTTTCTTCGTCGGTCAAGAATCCCGAAAGCGATGCGAGCGCAGCCTCCGCAGTCTGCAATTCCCCTCGATGCAACGATAATAAAAGGTTTTCCAATCGATTGGAACCCGACAATACTTCATTATCCGAGAGCAAAAATTGGAACAATAATAAAAAGGGTAAAAAAATCATGGGTTTTGTTATTCCGTCACTCTTATTTATCCTTACATAAGAGATTAGGTGGATTATTCTCCGTTCAATCCACCCTCCAGTCTACGTTCCATCTTATGAGTTAGTGAATCATCGATATCTCCAGAAATCAATGATTCTCATTCATCCTACCATATCCACCTTTGCAATTGAAGATTCCACAAAACAATCCATTATTTCAATAACGCGGAGAATTCACGACTCATTTTGTAGAATTTTTTCTGACTTTCTCTCCAAAGACAATGGTATAAACAGGATAATGAGTTCTATAGGGTTGATTTAGATGTGGAATTTGAAAAATTTATGCGATATTCTAATTTTTTGCTTGACATGACCTTGGATTTTGTGATTGAATAGAGATGGAATTCGTGTGAAGCACGGATAATTTTTTAATTCATCGTAGGGAGGTAGTATGATATGAAACGATTTATCAGATTTACAATGCTGGCATTATGCATGGCTGCGCCTGCTTTTGCCCAGGATACCAGTGTGAATGTGAACTGGTACACCATTCCGGAACTGCCATCCGTCCCGATCATCGACGGAGATTTGTCCGATCCGGTATGGGCAAATGTTCCCACAATCCCGATGGACAAGAATGGGGATTCTCCCGCTGCTGTGCCGGGAAGTGGAGATCTGGATATTATTTTGAAAATCGCATGGGATGATGAGACCAACGCTCTTTATTTCGCCGTAAACGTAATCGATGATTCCTTGACTCTGGCTCAAGGTCTAGGGTCCACAGCTGGAACCGGCGGATGGAATAATGAACGCCTGGAAGTAGTTCTCGATGGAACCAACACCGGTGATGCGGCGTCAACCACAACATCGGGATTCCATCAACAATACACCTTCGATATGCCGAATACATGGGATCCTTATGATCCCGCGGCAGGTTTATATGGGCTTTTTAACGTGGAATCGCCGAATGCCTTGAAAGTGACGACACAATTTACTCAGGTTCCGGTTTATGAACGGGTCGAGGGATCTCTGAATCTGAATAATAGCCACGCTCCGTGGAATATTGCGGATGAGTATATTGAGTCGGCCGCCAGAATCAGGGCAACCAATCCCGCATCGCGAGAGTGGATTGAAGCGCCGGTTGAATACAATTGGGAAGTGAAAATTGTTCCTTTTGAATTTCTCGTAGGCGCCTCGACTTTGGGGTATGATCTTGCTAATCCGGCCAATATTGCAAGTGGTTGGAAATCATATTGGGAAGATCCGACCCATGATAAACTCGATCTAAAACAGGGAATCGTAATCGGTTGCAGTCCACAGCAAAACGACGCGGATATTTGGGGACAAACCCCGGCAAGGGAACACCAAACCAACACCACCGGCGTCGCCGGCAACTGGAACAGCAGCGAATCCTTGACCGGCCTGATTCTTGGTCCCCGCGTTTCCACCAGCGTGGCGGATTGGTCGATTCAGTAAAGTTTAGTTCAAATATCCGAATTAAAAAAAACCTCGAGAATTTCCTCTCGGGGTTTTTATTTTTGTATCATTTGATTTATTTTTGGAAAATCAAGCATCCTATTGTTAATTTACTGTTTATGGTCTGACGGGATTGTAAACAATTTTGTATATTGTTATGATTTCCAATAAGAAATGAGTTACTAATCCCCCGATTGCTTCGTATGTTGAGAGCGGAATCGATGTTGATGAATCGAAAATGCAAGACGGTTTTACTGCAAGGGATCAGGAAAGAGACGGAGCATGAAGTGAACGAAGCAATCGGAACAACTATTGTGCAGACCAATGTATTCGGTGCTGATGTGTGGGGAAACAAATCGGAGGTTGGTACAAGGCAAAAATCGAAAACGAGTGTAAAAACCCTGCACATGGAAGCCGATTCAACCATCACCGACGAGCAATTGATGCTCGCTTGTCAAAAAGGGCGCGAGGAAGCGTTGGAACAAATCTACCAACGCCACTATCGTTCCATTTTGATGTTCATTCTCCGCCTTGTTCAGGATCGGGATTTGGCGGAAGATTTGACCCAGGAAACCTTTTTTCGCGTGTTCAATAATCGCCATACGTGGGAACCCCGCTCCAAATTCACCTCTTGGCTTTATCGCATCGCCCGCAATCTTTGCATCGATGAAAAACGGCGATATTGGAACCGGCTGGTCCATATGGATTCGCAATTCAACGACCAAAGCCAGAACCCGCAGAGCTCGTTCTTGGATAATGTGGAGGATCAAAACGGCGACGCCAGAAACGCCTTTTCCGCCAAAATTGACGAACAAACCATCAAACACGCCATCAACCAACTTTCCGAAGAACAGCGGGAAGTGATTATCTTAAATAAATATCAAGGATTGTCTTATATTGAAATTGCCGATATTTTGGGCGCCACGCCCGAATCGATCAAACAAAGAGCGTATCGGGCGCATCTGAAATTGAGGCAAATTCTGAAACCGCTGTTACAGGAATATGCATAACGCATGAATTTGGTTTTTGGATACGGAAAATGAATCAAGAAGTGAGGTGTAGGAACGATGAGCAATCGTGAATGTCCTTTTCATCACGAACTGCTGGCGTCCTATTCGACGGGCAATGCCACGTTACAGGAACGCGCGACAGTGGAACGGCATCTCGCACAGTGTGAATTCTGCCGCCGCGAAGTGGTCGAATTGGAAAAAGCGTGGTGGTCGTTGGATGTGTGGCAGGATGAAGTGCAACACGCGCCATTGCGTTTTAACGAACTGAAATTACGGCTTGCCAATCAACCGACCGCCGAAAAATCCTGGATTCAACTTCTTAGAAATCAAATTTCTCTCATCCGCCTTTCATGGCGCATGACTCCCGCGGCGGCATTGGCCGGTATTGTGGGAATTCTGC
>QZKN01000075.1 GCA_003598175.1 Candidatus Omnitrophota bacterium | reverse complement strand
ATGGTTTCTGAAACTCGGGTCCTGTTTGAACAGCTCGGCGCGGCGGATCTGCTCACCGTGGCGGGGGATAAGAAACATGGCGGCTATCAGGCGCTGGAGAAGGCGTTGAAAACCATGAAACCCGAACAGGTGGTGGACGAAGTAAAAACCTCCAACCTGCGCGGTCGCGGCGGCGCGCTTTTTCCCACCGGCATGAAATGGTCTTTCATTCCCAAAGGAACCAATAAACCCATCTATTTGTGTTGCAACGCCGACGAAAGCGAGCCCGGAACCTGCAAGGATCGCATTATCCTCGAACAAAATCCGCATCAATTGTTGGAAGGCATATTAATTACCTGTTACGCCATTCACTCCAGCCAGGCTTACATCTATATCCGCGGCGAATTTCATCACGGCGCGCAGATCCTGCAAATGGCCATCGAAGACGCGCGTAAAAACGGGCTAATCGGCGAGAAAATCCTGGAAACGGATTTTTGCTGCGAAATCCAGGTCTATCGCGGCGCGGGCGCATACATTTGCGGCGAAGAAACCGGATTGATGACCTCACTCGAAGGGGAGCGCGGCTATCCCCGCAACAAACCCCCGTTTCCCGCTGTCGCCGGTTTATACGGATGCCCCACGATCATCAATAATGTGGAGACGCTGGCGGCGGTTCCTTCCATCGTGGAACGCGGCGGCAAATGGTACGCCTCGATGGGAACGGAAAAAAGCGCCGGCACGAAATTGCTGTGTATCAGCGGCCACGTGAACAAACCCGGCGTTTATGAAGTCGTGCTCGGTTCCATGACGCTGCGGGAATTCATCGAAGAGATTGCCGGCGGCGTTCCCGGCGGACGAAAAATCAAAGCGGTTATTCCCGGCGGTTCGTCCATGCCGGTTTTACGCGAGGAGCAGCTCGACGTCCAACTAACCTTCGAGGACATTCAGCAGGCGGGATCCTCGCTCGGTTCGGGCGCGATCATCGTGATGGACGAAACCACGGATATGGTGGAAATGGCGCTGATCACCGCAAAATTCTACGCGCACGAATCCTGCGGCCAATGCACCCCTTGCCGTGAAGGAACGCAATGGTTCGTGCAAATTCTTGAGGCCATTTGCAACGGAGAAGGGCAGCCGGGCGATGTGGAACTTCTTTTGGACATTTGCCGCTCGGAATATACCTCGATATGCCCGTTATGGGTCGCCGCGGTCTGGCCGATCCGCGCTTTCGTCAATCAATTTCGAGAAGAATTCGATGAATCCATTCGCAGGGCGGATCGTTCCGCCCACAAATCCGGTTTTGCGGCGGCATCATAGAAAAACAAGGAGATGGAGTCCATGTCCGAGGGAACAAATCATATGGTTACCGTTACGATTGACGGGCAAACCGTGACCGTCCCCCATGGTACGACTATTATAGAGGCCGCCCGCCGTATCGGGATTGAAATTCCCCATTATTGCTATGACAAAGATCTCTCCATTGTCGCCAGTTGCCGTCTGTGCCTGGTTGAGATCGAAAAAGTTCCCAAATTACAGCCGTCCTGTTCCACTCCGGTTGCCGACGGACAAAAAATCTACACGCAAAGCGAAAGCGTGCTGGACGCTCGCCGCATGCAAATGGAATTTCTGCTGGTCCAGCATCCCCTCGACTGCCCTGTCTGCGATCAAGGCGGTGAATGCAAACTCCAGGACTACAGCATGAATCACGGATTTGGGGCGTCCCGTTTTCGGTTCCCCAAACGCACATTTCACAAACCGGATATCGGACCGTTTATCGATCTGGAACGCAACCGTTGCATCCTCTGCAGCCGATGCGTCCGCTTCATGGACGAAATCGCCGGCGACGCCGAATTGGCCATTGTTCAGCGCGGCAACAAAAGCATGATTTCCACGTTCATGGAAAACCCGCTGAAAAATGAATTCGCCGGAAACACCATCGACCTCTGTCCCGTCGGCGCGTTGACCAGCAGAATCACCCGTTTTCGCGCGCGGGTGTGGGAATTGAAAGACATCCCTTCTTTGTGCTCGCTCTGCTCGGTCGGATGCAACGTCCACGCCCAATATCGCGACCGCACTCACGAAATCCTTCGCGTCCTTCCACGGCAAAATGAGGAAGTGAATTATCGCTGGATTTGCGATATCGGCCGCTTTGGCTTTGACCGCTTCAATAGCAGCGAGCGGCAGCGAACTCCACTCGCAAAGAACAGCGAAGGCAAACTCGAAGCAGCATCATGGGCAAAAACCATTCGGCAAACGGTTTCCACGCTCAAAGAAACCATTGCGGCTCACGGCGCGTCATCGGTTGCGGGAATCATCAGCCCCAAACCAGGCAACGAAACCCTGTTTTTATTTCAACAATTTTTTCGCGAACTTTTACAATCGAATAACGTCGATCACCGCACAGAAACCATCATCCGGGGAAATGACGATGGATTCCTGACTGCCATCGCCCTGAAAGCGGCGAATCAGCCGTTCCGCGAAGTGAAACAATCCGCCGCCGTCTTACTGATCGGAACGGACTTGCCGAACGAACTGCCTATCCTGTATTTGCAAGTGCGAAAAAAGGCGGTTTCCGGCGCCAGCGTTTTTTCTTTGCATCATCGGCCCACGCGATTGGACAAAGACTGCGCCGCCGCGTTGACCTATCGGCCCGGCGCGGAAGCCGCGCTGATTACTGTTCTTTTAGCAATGGTCGTTCGTAGTAAAAAGGTGGAACTGCCCAAAAAACTGCGTCAAGTTATCAAGCGTCTGGATGTGAAAAAAACGTTGGAGCCGACAGGCCTGCAGGAACAAGACCTGCGAAACATCATTGATAAACTGCTGCAATCGGAACGAGCCACCATCTTGGTGGGCGAATCGATTTATGCGACGGCTGATGGCGTTGGATATATCAAACAAATCGCTCATTTGGCCGGTGGTTTACCGGGCGCGAATGAACCGACGTTGCCTTTCAGCCTATTGCTTCCTCACAACAATTCCCGCGGCGCGGCGGATATGGGTTGTTATCCTCATCGCGGTCCCGGTTACACCCCGGTTGAAAAAGCCGGACTCAACACGACGCGAATTCTTCAAGGCTGCATCGACGGATCGATTCATGCCTTGCTTTTAATGAATACCGATCTTTTAAACGAATATCCGGACCGCGATCTCGTCCGTAAAGCGTTGGAAACGGTTCCATTTCTTGCCGTCGCGGATGTGTATCGATATGAGACCAGCGAATTTGCTTCTGTTTTCTTTCCTCTTTCCGCTTTTTCGGAAGAGGATGGAACCTACACCAACCTTGCCGGCCGCGTCCAATTGACCCAAAAAGTGTTGCCGCAGCTGGAGGGAACTCTCGCCGGCTATCAAATGCTGCTCGCGTTGGGCGAGCAATGGGGTGCGGGATGGCGGCAAATTCGCCCGCCGCTCATTTTTGACAACATCACAAAAGCCGTTCCACATTATCGGGAATTGCATTGGGACGAATTGCGCGGCAACGGTCAACCGAGCAAGGAAATCGATAACGAGTTGTTTGATGAAACCAGGCAGGAATTCGCTCTCAACCTTCCCCAAACAGGAAATCGGCCGAAAGCCTATCCGTTCCGGCTGGTGCGCGGGCGTTTTCTTTTCGATCAGGCGGGAGAGAAATGCTTTGCGCCCGCTTTGGTTGACCGCAGTGAACCCTGCACAGTGGAAATCCACCCCGCCGATGCGAAAAAATTAGGGGTGGAAACGGGCGCCATGGTCACGATCACCGGGAAAAAGGGATCGATGCAATTGCCCTGCGCCGTCTCTCTTGCCGCCGTGGAAGGATCTGTCACAATATTGGGAAATTATACGGGCATCGCCGTGAACGGCCTCGCGGATGCGGATGCGCCGTGGGTGAACATACAACCATGAATTTGGGTGAACTCGCTTTATATTCCATCGTCAAAATCGCGATCCTCTTTCCCCTCGTGATGCTCAGCGTCGCGTATTTGACGTGGCTGGAGCGCAAACTGCTTGGCCGTTTTCAACAACGCCTCGGTCCGCATCGCGTGGGTCCATTTGGGCTTTTGCAGCCCATCGCGGACGGCGTCAAATTATTTTTCAAGGAAGATATCATCCCAACCAATGCCGATCGAATCCTCTTTATTCTCGCTCCCGTGCTATCGATGGCCTGCGCGTTGATGGCCATAGCGGTCATCCCGTTCGGTCCGAGTTTTCAATTATTCGGCTATGACCTCGGCCGCGTGCAAATCGCGGATGTCAATGTCGGCCTGCTTTATATTTTCGGCATCACATCGCTCAGCGTGTACGGCGTTTTCCTGGCCGGATGGAGTTCCGGCAACAAATATTCCCTGCTGGGCGCTTTGCGTTCCTCCGCGCAGATTTTCAGTTATGAATTGACGCTCGGCCTCTCCGTCATCATCCCGCTTATGGCGGTGGGATCGCTGAAAATGAGCGGCATCGTCGATTCCCAGGCCGACGGATTCTGGAACTGGTGGATTCTTAGTCCGAAATGGCTGGTGATTCCGGGATTGCTCGGTTTTGCTCTTTATCTCATTTCCGCCTTCGCGGAAACCAATCGAATCCCCTTCGATCTGCCCGAAGCGGAAACCGAACTGGTCGCCGGGTATCATTTGGAATACAGCAGCATGAAATTCGCCATGTTTTTCATGGCGGAATATGTCAATATGATCACAGCGGCGTCGATTGCGACAACTTTATTTCTGGGGGGATGGCATTCGCCTCTCCCCCTCGCGCCGTTCACGTGGTTTCCCGGCTGGTTCTGGTTCGCCGCCAAGGTGTTCGTGATCCTCTTTTTTTTCATTTGGGTCCGGGCGACATTTCCACGATTTCGTTATGATCAATTGATGCATTTTGGTTGGAAAATTCTGTTACCGCTGGCAATGCTGAACGTTTTTCTGGCGGCGGTCGGCTTATTATTGGCAGGGTAGGTTATTTATGCTCAGCGCAATTTTTTTCTGGATGTTTGCGAGCGCGGCGTGTTTTTTCGCTTTCGGCGTCATTCTTGCCCGCAATCCCATGCACAGCGCCGTCAGCCTGGTCGCGACTCTCATCGCGCTGGCCGGCCTTTTCCTGCAGCTGCACGCGGAATTCCTCGCCTGGATTCTGATTATCGTTTACACCGGCGCGGTGATGGTGTTGATTATCTTCGTAATCTCTCTTTTGAACCTGCATCGCGAGGAACCCATCAATCTGACTCTCGCTCGCCGGTTCGGAATTACGTTCGTGGGTATTTTCGGCTTCATGATTTTCGTGTATTTATTTACCGATTCCCTGACCGGTTTTGTTTATCCGAAAAAACTGCCCGCACCGGAAGAATTCGGCTCCGCCGCCTCGCTGGCTGCCGACCTGTTCACCCGTTATCTGCTGCCATTTGAATTGGCGTCGATTTTATTGACCGCCGCCGTGATCGGCGCGGTCGTCATCGCTCGCAAACCCTGTGAAGAGGAAGAGCCGAAAGAATAAAACCAATGATCAGCTTGAACCACTACTTGATCCTCAGCGCCGTGCTTTTTTCCGTAGGCGCACTCGGCGTGCTTCTGCGCCGCAATGCGCTGATTATTCTCATGTCGGTCGAACTTATGCTCAACGCCGCCAATCTGGCGATCGTGGCCTTCGCGCGTTATCCCTTTTTTCGTGAAGTCGGACTTGCTGCGGAAGATCTCGCCGTCGCGGGAAACGGAATGGTGTTCGTTTTTCTGGTCATGACCGTCGCGGCGGCGGAAGTGGGAGTGGGACTGGCAATCATCATCAATCTGTATCGCCAAAGACAAACGATCAATATCGAAATCGCCAATTTATTGCAAGGTTGATCAAGGTTGAACGGCATCGGTATGACAAGCATTCAAATTCCGGAACTATCCTTTTCGCTCATCGCGCCCGAGCTGATTCTCTGCACGGCGGCCATCGTCATTCTTCTCGTGGATTTATATGTGAAAAACGTGGAGAGAATCAATATCACCTTATTGGCGTTGATCGGCATTGTTCTTGCCTTTTTTTCCGCCGGGACTTTATACGGCGCGTCCGAACTCGCGTTTTCCTGGCTCATTATTCGTGACGATATGAGCGTCGTGATCGATCAAATCTTCCTGATCGGCGCCGCGTTAATTGTCCTGATGAGCCATCATTACAGCGAACGATACCATTTCCCTTACGGCGAATATATCGTCCTGCTTTTATTCTCCACGCTGGGGATGTTGATCATTTCCGCAAGCGCCGATCTCATCACTCTTTTTCTCGGCGTCGAATTGGTTTCCATCACCCTCTTCGTTCTCACCGGATTCGAAAAGAAAAGCCTCTTATCCGGCGAGGCTTCGCTGAAATATCTCTTGCTCGGCGCGTTTTCCTCCGCGTTCATGGTTTATGGGATCGCGTTCATTTTTGGCATGTGCCGCACCACCAACCTGATTTCCATTGGCTCGCTTTTGAGCGAGGATTTCATCGGTTCGCCGTTGCTCATTCTCGGTTTTGCGTTGTTGTTGGTCGGTTTGGGCTTTAAAATCGCCCTTGCGCCCTTTCATATGTGGGCGCCGGACGTTTATCAAGGCGCGCCCACGCCCATTACCGCCTGGATCGCCGCCGGTTCGAAGCTGGCCGGCTTTATCGCGCTGGTTCGCGTGTTTTCCCTGCCGGACATTTCTTTTCATCCCCTCGCACGGACCTGGGTGGAAGGAATTTGGTGGCTGTCGCTTCTCACCATGATCATCGGCAACGCCGGAGCGCTGGTTCAAAAAGACATCAAACGCATGTTGGCCTATTCCTCCATCGCGCATGGCGGATATCTCAGCATGGCGTTTGTTTCCCATAACGACGTCGGCTTGCAGGCGCTTCTTTTTTACCTCGCCGCCTATTTATTCATGACCATCGGCGCTTTCGCGGTCGTGATCGCCGCCGGACGGCATGGCGAGGAACGCCGGCGGATTTCCGACTTCGCTGGATTGGCCAAACGGCGGCCGTTTCTCGCGGCCATGATGAGCCTTTTCCTGCTTTCTCTTGCGGGAATGCCGCCCACCGCCGGTTTTATCGGTAAAGTCTGGTTGTTCGGGTCCGCCATCCAGGCGCAGTATTACGGACTCGCCATCGTCGGCATTCTCACGACGTTGTTCTCGTTCTATTACTATCTGCGTGTGATTGTTTATATGTACATGCGCGACGAGGAAAAAGAATTCGAAGCGGAGCCTCTTTCCGTTTCATTGACCCTCGCTCTATCGCTTTCGGCGCTGGGCGTTTTGATTTTAGGAGTGTTTCCCAACACCTTGATGAAGGTGATAACGAATAGCGTGATCGTTTTATGAAGACATTTGCCTGGCTCATCCCCATATTACCCGCGCTCGCCGCTCTGGCCAACGGCCTTTTCGGTCGCCGCTACATCAACGAATGGGCGGGACATGTCGCCTCCGCAGCGATGCTGCTCTCCTTGCTGCTCGCATTCATCTGCACGATGATCGCGCTTCCGCAGGGCGGCGACTTCGTCCCCGTCGATCATGATTATTACACATGGCTCGGCGCGGGAACGCTTTCGATTCCATTCGGTATCTATATCGACCAACTTTCCGTCGTCATGATGATGGTGGTTTCGCTGGTGAGCAGTATTATCTTCATCTACGCCATCGGCTACATGCGCAGCGATCCCGGCTATGTCCGCTTTTTCACCTACATGCCGCTCTTTACCTTCTTTATGCTCCTGCTGGTGATGGGGAATTCACTGCCGCTGCTTTTTGTCGGCTGGGAAGGCGTGGGATTATGCTCTTACCTTCTCATCGGCTATTATTACGACCGCGATTATGCCGCCGACGCGGGCAAAAAAGCCTTTATCGTCAACCGCATCGGCGATTTCGGTTTTTTGTTGGGAATGCTGCTTCTTTTCTGGTTTACCGGCGCTCTTAAATTCAGTGATCTGTTTGAAAGCGCTCCTTCCTCGTTCGTTTACGCGGGCGTTCCCATCACCATGATTACCTTGTTGCTCTTTTTCGGCGCGACCGGCAAATCCGCCCAGATTCCTCTTTACGTCTGGCTGCCCGACGCCATGGCCGGCCCCACGCCGGTCAGCGCGCTTATCCACGCCGCCACGATGGTCACCGCGGGGGTGTATATGGTTGCACGTTTGAACCTGCTGTACAGCATGGCCCCCGCGACGCTATTTCTCGTCGGCGTGATCGGCGGGCTGACGGCGCTGTACGCCGCCAGCATCGCGCTCGTGCAACGCGACGCGAAAAAAATCCTCGCGTATTCCACCATCAGCCAGCTGGGCTACATGTTCCTTGCCTGCGGAACCGGCGCGTACATTGCCGCCATCTTTCATCTCATGACGCACGCCTTTTTCAAGGCCTGCCTCTTTTTAGGCGCGGGTTCGGTGCTGCACGCTTTTCATCGCACCACCGACGTGGACGTTTTCGAGGCCGGCGGACTGCGCAAAGTCATGCCGTTCACCCGCTGGACGTTTCTCATTTCCACCATCGCCATCGCCGGCATCCCGCCCCTGGCCGGTTTCTTTTCGAAAGACGAAATTTTGTGGAAAGCCTTTTCCGGCGGCCATCTATTTTTGTGGGGGCTGGGCATCGCCGCCGCGTTCTGCACTGCCTTATACATTTTTCGTTTATATAATCTGCTCTTTTCCGGCGAATTTCGTGGAACGGGGGAACAGCGCATGCATCTGCACGAATCGCCCGCGTTGATGTGGGTTCCGCTGGCGATTCTCGCCTTCTTCTCCATCTGCGCCGGCTGGCTCAACATGCCGCTGTTCGGCTACCACGGCTTCCACAACTTCCTCCATCCGGTCACGGCGCAAGGCCATCACCTCGCCGAACATGCGATCCATCCGCCAATCCTTGCATCCGAACATCTGTTGGAATGGCTGTTGGCCATCGGCTCTGTGCTGGTAGCGCTGGCCGGGATTGCGTTTGCCCGCTTGCTGTACGTGTGGGAACCGACGCTGGCTTCGCGCATGGAAGAATCCTTCCAATCCGCATTCACGATTCTTTATCATAAATATCATATCGATGAAGTATACGATCTGATCGTCGTGCAAAACTACATGCGCTGCTGCCGCGCGGCGCAGTGGTTCGACGACCGCGTCATTATCGCCGGTCTCAACGGCCTGGCGAATTCGGCCAACCGCGCGGCGGATACCGTACGCAAAATTCAAACCGGAACCGTGACTCATTACGCCCTGGCAACCCTGGTCGGCATGGTCTTTCTGGTTGTTTGGTTATTCCTATGCTATTGACACTGATCACCTTCATCCCCTTGATCGGAGCGGCGCTCCTGCTTTGCGTTCCGCGCAGCATGGAAGGCGCGCATAAATGGTTCGCCTTCGGCGTTTCCCTCGTTCCGCTGATTCTCTGCATTCCGCTGATGATCGTATTTCCGTACGGCGAGCCGGGGTTTCATTGCGCCGCGTTGGTCAGCTGGATCCCCTCTTTCGGCATCGATTACCGCATCGGCATCGACGGCATCAGTTTCGTGCTCATCATTCTCACCACGATATTGACCACGATTTCCATCGCCGCCTCGTTCGAATCGATCAAAGAGAAAGAAAAAGAGTTTTACTTTTTTCTCCTGCTGCTGGAAACGGGAATGCTGGGAACCTTCATTGCCCTCGACATGTTTCTGTTCTTCGTGTTTTGGGAACTCATGCTCGTACCGATGTATTTCATTATCGGCGTATGGGGTCACGGCGAGCGTATCTACGCCAGCATCAAATTCTTCCTCTACACCGCGTTCGGCTCCGCGTTGATGCTGCTGGTGATTTTCTATCTTTATTTTGAAGCGGCGAATCAGCTGGGCGCAAGTCCCTCTTTCCATTTCGAAAATTTCGTTGCGCTGACGTTGGATCCCGGCATCCAAAAATGGTTGTTCGTAGGCTTCGTGCTGGCGTTTCTGATCAAGATGCCGCTTTTCCCCTTCCACACCTGGCTGCCCTACGCGCACACGGAAGCCCCTACAGCCGGATCCGTCCTCCTCGCAGGAATTCTGCTGAAATCCGGAGTTTACGGCTTTTTACGTTTCTGTATTCCAATTTTCCCGCAAGCTGTTATTGCATTTTCGCCGGTTTTAATGACGCTGGCCATCATCGGCGTCATCTACGGCGCAATGGTGGCGATGGTGCAGCGCGACGTGAAACGATTGGTGGCGTATTCATCCGTCAGTCACATGGGCATGCTGCTGGCGGGCATATTAGCGTGGAACCTGCAGGGCATCGAAGGCGGCATCATACAAATGGTCAATCACGGCCTCTCCACCGGCGCGTTGTTCCTCATCGTCGGCATGATCTATGACCGCCGCCACACCCGCGAGGTTTCCGAATTCGGCGGTTTGTCGAAAGTCATGCCGGTATACGCGACGTTCTTCATGATCTTTATGCTCTCCTCCATCGGCCTGCCCGGCCTCAACGGCTTCGTCGGCGAGTTCCTCATCCTCCTCGGCCTGATGGGACATTCCATTTTCTGGACCATCCTTGCCGCTACCGGCGTCATATTAGGCGCGGCGTATATGCTGTGGCTGTATCAACGGATGATGTTCGGCGAAGTAAAGGTGGAAGCAAATAGGGAATTGAAGGATTTGAACCGGCGGGAATTTCATATCTTACTCCCCATCGCGATTTTCTGTTTCCTGATCGGCGTATTCCCCTACCCGCTGCAAAAAACGCTTGAACCTGCCGCGAAACAGATTGTGGAATATATTCAGCCTCATTTGACCGCGGAACCGTGGTTGGCTTCGATTCCTTTACCCAACGAGAATACTTCTCCTTCAATAAACAATGAATCAAATCATGAATAACAGAAATTACACGCTCACGAGGCCAAGGAGGGTAACGACAGATGATTAATGCTTCGAAAGTGGACAACCAATTCAGTCAAACTGGGTATTCTTGTGTATTGGCCAGTTATGGAATTGTTGGAAATTACTTTACGGGTCAGGAGATAGCAGATTTTTTTGTCGCGTATTGCGAGCATTTCTCTCTTCAATTTCCAGCAGGAGCGGCAGGAGAAGCATATGACAAACATTTTCATACATATATTGAAGAAAAAAAATTTGTGGCTATCAAGCCATTCGTAATCTTCATAATTGTTCTTCACAACAGATATTTAAGCAGTGCAGAAGTAAATTTAGTGCTTGCTTTTATCAAAATTCGAACCAACAGATAGCATTCTTTGAACAAACGCTTCAAAGTGAGGAATCACTGTTAAATATAACTTACTCTACAAATGACGGATTCCATTCCATAACCGTATTTCACGACGGAAGAACGTTTAAAGTGCGGGACACAAGCAAATCCAGTTCTCCGGTTACATCAATTAGCGGAATCGATGATTTAAGGGCAGATAAACAATTGCGGGATAGTATCTTGTATACCAAGTTGTAATATTGTCCGTCTAAAATTCCACCTTAAACGTCGGGCTATCCTCTGGCCGCATATTCCGCTTGTCATACAGCCTAGTGGTGGCGATGTTGGCGCGCCCCAGCCATTCTTGTACCTTGGCGATATCCGCGCCATGTTCCAGGGCGTTGGTTGCGGCGGTCACCCGTAACGAGTGCGGACTGAACCCTACAAAATCACATTCTGCTTCCTGGGCATACTTCCGTATAGTGATCGCGTTGGCTTCACACAATGCATCGAACAACGAAAAAAGTGCGGTCAGTTTGCGCCGAATGGAAGCCGGAACCAGAGAGCGCCCCTCCAGGTCTTTGCGCCAGGCGATAACATGGGCGCGGGTGACGATACGGAATTCTTCCGGCCGGGTGATCCCCAGGAAGCGCATGAAATCTTTGAGGTCGTTCTGGTAAGCGCGCCGGGTACGCGGGTTCTCGATGTTGACAAACCACTCGATTTCCGGGGGGACATTCGCCAGTTGGTGAAACGCCTCAGCGGTCAGAATACGTTCGCTTTGTTTGATTAAGGCGCGCTCGACCATTTTTTCATTGTTTCCGGTATTTTTCTTGACACTCGGTGTTCTCCCAATTAAACTAGTCTATAAACCAGGGTTATTGAGGAAACTAACATGGATCAGATTGGATTGCATGAAGCCAAAACCCATCTTTCGGATATCATCACCAAGGTGAACGAGGGGAACGAGTACATCATTACCCGGCGGGGAATTCCGGTGGCGCGTTTGGTTCCCGCCGAAAAGCCTTCGCGTGAAGCCGCCAAGAAAGCGTTGGAACGCGCCAAAAAACTTCGTGAAACCCTTTCTCTCGGTGGCCTGAAGATAAAGGATTTGATCGAAGAGGGACGGCGATAAATGCGGGAATTTGTTCTGGATTGTTCGGCGACAATGGCCTACTTTTTTAAGGATGAAACCTCCGCCTGTGTGGATGCGGCGTTCGAAATGCTGGTGGTGAAAGGAACCGCCCTGGTTCCTCCTATCTGGCCGTTGGAAGTGGCCAATACCTGCTTGAGCGCCGAACGGCGAAAGCGGCTGACGATCCCGGACGTGGAAGAAATCTTTTCTATCTTGGAAATGCTGCCAATCGAGATAATACCGTATGAGGATTTGAAATCCACCTGGGATGTCCAGTCTATGGCGCGGACGCATAATCTGACCGCTTATGATGCCGCCTATCTGGAATTGGCAAAACGGAAAAACCTGCCATTGCTCACGCTGGATAAGAAATTGAAACAGTCCACCGAAAAGGCGGGCGTTTCTCTCTGGACTCCTGCCAGCGATTAAACCTTGTTCAATTTCCTCGAAGACCATTTTTCTTTTCCTACTGCCCATGTTTAAAAGTGATTTATCTGATCTTTTTTCAATTATATACTAAATTTTAAATATTTTTTCGTCAAGACCTCGGCAACAACGGCGGCTTTGTCACGAACAGATAACTCTTTTTTGTAGTCCTCTAAGGTTTTGGCTTGCTCTAATTTGTATTTTTCGATCTCCTTCTGGATAGCGGCCGTCAGGCGAGCTTTAACGACGCATTCAAAAAGAAGCCAAAATGCGGCGACCAGTGCGGCTTGAGCCATCACTGTTCCAATCGTTTGCTGAATCCAAACCATCCAAGTCTCACTCATAAAATTCACCTCTCAAAATTCGGTTCCATTTAATTATGATAAAATAGGTTATCATGATTTAGTGGAGAAGGGAAAAGAGTGCTAAAAATGTATTTACACTGTGATGACATTTAGATATACTGAGGAGAGAAATACGAACGAGAGGATAAAAATACCATGCCGAATATGGAAACGTCCAAAGAGATCACCAAAACGGCTTTTCTAAATATCCGCATAAACGAACATCAAAAGGATTTGATTAGCCAAGCGGCTACTCTTCGGAAACTCAGTTTGAGCGAATTTGTAATCGAAAACGCTTATGATGCGGCAACTCAGGTATTGGCCGATAAAACCCAGTTCGTCTTGTCCCCGGAAAAATGGGAGGAGTTTTGTGATGCCTTGGACGCTCCTCCAAAGTCTATCCCGGCGTTAAAAGAATTGCTCAATAAGCCGAGCGCCTTTAATGAACGATAGCGCCAAACCCAATTCTCCCGTCCCTATCGAAACGCATCATAGCCTGGATGATTTTGATTGTGGCGTTCCGGCGCTGAACAAGTATCTCAAGTCTTACGCACTCCAGAATCATCGCGCCGGTGGCGCAAGAACCTATATAACCACCCGCGAAAACAAAGTGGTGGGGTATTATTCGTTGGCTTACGGTTCTGTAAGTGTGGATGAAGCGCCTCCCCGCGTTCGGGAAGGTTTGGGACGTTATCCGGTTCCTGTAATGGTTTTGGCCCGGTTGGCTGTAGACTTGGGCGAAAAAGGTAAAGGCCTCGGCGCGGGATTGTTGCGGGATGCCCTGGCTCGAACCATTCAGGCGGCTGACATCGCAGGACTACGGGCATTGCTGGTACATGCCAAAGACGAACGGGCCAAAGCATTTTATCAACGGTTTGGGTTTACACCCTATCCTGTAGATGAATTTCACTTGTATCTGCTGATGAAAGACCTCAAGAAAACTATGCGAGAATTGAAATAAACAAGAGGAATTGTCTCATTGCTCGTTCTTGGATTTGCTGGAATTGGCCGGTAGGAAAAAGAAAAACGCCCCCTTTTGATTGATGCGCAATTTTGGGTAATGTTATAATAAATATTATAACAAGGAGGCAATCCTATGCTGAAATCGAAAGTCACGACCGTAGGTAGTTCCACCGGCGTTGTCCTGCCCTAAGAAATTCTCGCCAAACTGCGGGTGGAAAAAGGCGAACCGCTCTGCTTTGCGGAAACACCCAACGGATTTGATCTGACCGCTTCCGAAAAAGAGGTGGTGGAAACCTTCTTGCGCCTGGCTGGTGGAGAAATAAGTTTTTCCATATTTTATAATTCAAAAAACAATCCCGGCGCTTACCGACGAATGGCGAAATCACTATAATGGAAAGAAAAATTCATGAAAACGGCGGTATTTTGATATGACAAGAACAAACCTACAGCGCCTATTGTTGATCTTGATCGGTATGGCGAGCGCAGTCGCCGCAGGGGCCGCGGAGACCTACACGAATCCCGTGATTGATGAAATCGGCCCCGCCGATCCCTGCGTCATTTTTTTTGAAGGAACATATTACCTCTATCCGACCGGCGACAACACCAGTTATCATGTGTATGTTTCGACCGACCTGGTGCATTGGACAAAAAAGGGGAAAATCTTCGAACCCGGCGACGTGAACGTTTGGGCGCCGGATGTCTTCCACGATCCCGCCGGCGGTCGATTCTATTTGTATTATACGGTCAATAGGCGAATCGGTGTGGCAATCGCCGACCGACCGGACGCAACCTTCGTCGATCATGCAACCTTCTTTGAAAATGCAATCGATGCGCACATGTTCCGCGACGATGACGGCCGGTATTATCTGTATTATGTCCAACTGCCGGGCTTTCGCATTCACGTCCAACCGATGAAATCCCCGACACAGAAACAGGGAGAACCGATTGAACTGATTTATCCCACCGAACCGTGGGAAAAAAAACGCGGCGACGTGACCGAAGGTCCCTGGATGCTCAAACACAATGGAACCTATTATCTGTTGTACTCCGGCACGGGCGCCGATTCCCTGGATTACGCCATCGGCTACGCCACGGCGACGAAACCGACGGGACCGTTCAAGAAATATGCCGGCAATCCCATCGTTGCAAGAGGAAAGGAAGCGCTGGGACCCGGTCACGGTTGCGTCGTAACGGACGGCGACAACAACCTATGGTCGGTCTATCATCAACAAAAGGATGATACGCAACGCTGGAACCGGTTTGTCTGTATTGATCCGCTATGGTTCGACGAGGATGGAATCCTGCACGGCAAAGCTACGCGAGGCGCACCGCAACCGGCGCCTGTTTTTCCGGAATAGGGAAGTTCCTCTCTCTTTACTTCGCCCTTGCAAGGCTTAGGATTCTACGTGTCAAGGCCATTACTTTTTGTTCGATAGGATAGAAACCGATGGAACGTACCCAATCTCGATCGCGGGAAACCGGACGAGTCATTTTCCTGCTCGCGGTGGCCATCGTGATGTTTTGGTGGCGGGCGTGGATTCCCTCGCCGATGGACCGGATGCATTTTACCGACGATATTTTCGTGAAGGATTATCCCACGCGGCTGGGTTTGTACCGCGTTTTGGCGTCCGGCCATCTGCCGTTGTGGGATCCCTATCAGTTTGCGGGATGGCCGGGGATCGCCAATTGCGAGGCGGGTTTTTTCTATCCGTTGAATTTGATTTTGATGCCATTCGTGTATTCGCCGCAAGCCGCATTTTCAGCGACGGAATGGCTGGTGCTGCTGCATTTTTTGATCGCCGGTTTGGGCGCGTATCGGCTGGCGCGGTATGCGGGGCTCTCGACGTACGGCGCGGGGTTGGCCGCAGTGGCGTTCGCGTTCTGCGGATTTCACTGCGCGCATAAGAAGCATACCAACATGCTCTTTACGTTGGTCTGGTTTCCGTGGATTCTGCTGCAGATCGAGCGGTGGATTCGGGAAAAACTGCCGCGTTACCTCGTGCGCGGCGCGCTGGTGTTGGCGCTGGCGTACCTGGCCGGCCATCCGCAGGCTTCGTTGTATATCACCATCGTGATCTTCGCCCGTTTTCTTTATGCGGCGCTGGCGCCCGCGGCGGGAGAACATGAGACGGCGAAGAGAGAAATAGCACGGCGATGCGCGCCGGTGTTGTTCATCATCGTCATGGCCTTCGCCTTGACCGCGGTGCAGTGGCTGCCTTCGTGGGAGCTGATTCAAGAGGGAGAGCGGGCCTCGGTGGATCAATTTCAGCGCAGCACGGAATTTTCCCTGCCGACGTTCGAATTGATCGACGCCTTCATGCCGGAAGCGCTACGTTCCTGGTCGCAGGTGGAAGTGTTTTATTGGGGAATCATTCCGCTGGTGCTGGCGTTGTTGACGGTCGTGCAGGGAAATCTGGACGCACTGCAACGATTTTTAGTGGCGACGGCGATTTTATCGGTGTTGTTGGCGATGGGGGAATATATCTTTGTCTACGATTTATCGTACGTGTTGATTCCCGGCATTGCCTGGGTGCGCGCGCCCAGCCGCTGGATTTACTTCGCCAGTCTGCCGATCGCCATGCTGGCAGGGAAAGGCGTCGATATTCTGCTGTCCGATCCGGCGTTTTTGCGCGATAAGGAAAGCAGCCAGGTGTTTCTGCGTATTATCCTGGTGATGACCGGCATCCTCGGTCTGTTCTTATATTTCATTTTTCTGGTTGCAGGCACGGAGGATCGTTACGACCTGCTGCGTGCGATGATCCTGCTGGTGATGTTTGCCGGCACGTTTCTTATTTTGATCGTACTGACACAGCAAAAAAAAATCTCGCCCAATCTCACGGCGTTCCTGGCGATTCTACTCACTTGGATGGATTTGGGAACCCACTATCGTACGATCGACATGGCGCCGGGAGTGGGTGGCTATGAACTCAACGAGACCGTCGACAAAATCAATCGCCTGCCGGAGCATTCCCGCTCCAAGATTTACATCAAAGCGGGAGGCAATCGCACTCTGTATCACGGCGGAGCGCAGAATTTTCGCGAGTTGGACGGGCAATCTCCGCTGACGCCGCGACTTCATTTGCAGTTGCGCAAGGATACCGCGCTCGATTTTCCCGAAAAACCGAATCTGTCCTTGCTGCAATTGTGCAACGTGAGCTCGATCATCTGCGATGCAACCGCTTATACCGCTTATCCCTATGAAATGCCGCGCGAGACGAACGATTTGGTGTTGATGAACTCGCCGGGGGTGCGCGCGCGGCTGTTGCCGGAAACTATCCACGTGCAAGTTACCGATCAACGCGCTCTTCTCTCGTTGCAGGCGTTCCCCTTCCATCGTGTCGGTTTGATTGAAAATCCTGCCGAAGAGAATGAGGAGAGAACTTCTCGCCCTTCCCGATCCGTCTTTCCAAAACCGTTCCTTCTGGTCAGCGCATCGAATGAAGCGGTGAAATCGGCAGCCCATTTGATCGTGGACGGAAAAGATCATTTCGCGGGATTGGGTGAAGAACCCGGTTATTACTTTGCCGTCGCCGATGCGGAAACGGGAAAAATCGAAAAAACGGAAATGTTCAACCTCATGAAAAGTTATGACGAAGGGGGCAGGCGAGAACTGGAAACGATGGAGGAAAGACGCACGTTCCATCCGCGGATGATTCAGTTCATGGCGCAGATTCCGGAAGGAAAAATCGTGTTCGCGGCGATCAAGGACAACGCCACCAACGTGCTGATGCCGGAAGGACTTGCCGCGTTGCAGTCGATCGGAGCGGCGCTGGACGTTCGCGCAGAGAATTTTTACCGTTACGCTCACGCCATCGTGGGGAAAAAAGGAGCGGCGTTGGGGACGGCGCTGGAAATCATCTCCCCGACGGAAGCTCTCGTTTTACAAACCGACCAGACAATGTATGTCCACGGGACGGTAATGGGATTGCCGAAACCCGAATGGCATGCGACGAAGGAAAACGCGGATCAATGGTACGATCTCTTCAAACGGCTCAGCCGAACGGAACTGCCGCAACAGCGTTTTAGACGGGACCATCTCGCCGCGGCGGACTATTTTCCTTTGCCTTATCCGATTGTCGTGTATTCCGTGCCGAAGAAAACGCTGTTTTCTCCCATCACGGATCAGGCAAGCATTTTGGCCGGAGGGAAAGAGATATCCCCCAACAAGCCGGGATACAACCTCCTGGTTCTTGACCCCGATACCGGCCGCGTCGAGGCGAGCGATTGTTTCAACACCGTCCTTGATTACGATCCGGTGAAAGGCGATTTTAAAGATCTCCCTCTCGAAAATATTCGGATGCAGAATTTCATTCGTTCCGCAACAGATGGGTACGTTGTCGTCGGCGCGATTCGCGATGAGGCGACAAATCTGTTGCAAAAAGACACCGTGGAAGTCATGCAAAACGAACTGGGATCGGAATTTCAATATTATGAAACGACCGAAATGCGTTATCGCCTGTCGCATGCGTTCGTCGCGGTAAAAGGCGCAAGACATTGCATCGAGGCGTTCGAAAAGGAACAAAACGCGATTGTGTATACCCGCTGGCCGGGGGGGCCATCTCTTACCCGAGCGGATCGGACCATGTCGGATGGAAAGGTCAAGGAAGTGCAGTACGCGATTCCGCAGCCGATGGAGGAATTGATCCTTGGAGCTGCCGACATCAGTTGGAACGTCAAGCGTTCGGCCGGGACTGTGTGGATTGTCGAGGAAAACGGACCGAATCAACTACGGATTTCCGGAACCAGCGAAACGGGCGGCGCTCTTTTTTTGAGCGAAATGATGTTCCCGGGCTGGACGGCGTGGCTGGACGGCGTTCCCACGCCGATCGAGCGGATATTTTATTACTTTCGCTGCGTCAAAACGCCCGCGGGCGCGCACGAAATCAAAATGACGTACTTTCCCCATTCGTTTTATATGGGAATGTGGATTTCCATCGCATCGCTGGTTTTGATTATTTTCTTGAGCCTGTCGATGTGGAAACGGAAAAAGGATTGAGAGTGTGATAGTACATTATCCGATTTTTCTCAATTTTCGGTAATATTCAGGCCGATCGGAAGAGGTGGGCATGGTTTCCACTTCCCGATCCGGCCAGGTCATTCCTCGGCGAAAATCATCCTTCTTTTCCGGCGGGACCAGCAGCCGATCCTTCGTGTAAATGAAATCCTGGCGATCCGCGCTGGCGGCCTCCCAATTCGGACCGAGGATAATGGCGTCTTCGGGACAGGCTTCTTCGCAGAATCCGCAGAAAATACAGCGCAACATGTCGATTTGGTAATACGACGCATACCGTTCGCCATGCGAAACCGGATTCTCCGGCGTATTTTCCTGCGCTTCGAGATAGATGGCGTTCGAGGGGCAGACAACCGCGCAAAGACCGCATCCCACGCATCGTTCCTTGCCATCGTCAAATCGCTGTAATTTGTGGATGCCGCGAAATCGGGGAGACTGAGGCCGCTTTTGGTTGGGATAATGAAACGTCACCGGCTTGCGCAATAAATGCCGCCCCGTCATGAGCAAGCCTTGCGCGAGCGCCCAAAGAGTACGAACGCTTTGCCGCAATCTCCATGCAGGAATCGGTTTCGAGGGGGGAACCACCTTCACGCTTTTTTGTTTCGGCGTATTGGGCAGTGGTTTAAAAACGGCTTCATGCATGACTCACCGACCTTTGTTTCAATGTAACGCCGACATCCTGCCGGCTTTATCGGAAATGCCGCCGAAACGGCGGCGATCCATGTCGAATCCTCATTGTACCGGAAGCGGGAATGCGAGGCAATGTTATCATGGAAAGACGTCAAACAACATCCATATTCAATGACGAGGGACGGATTCATCCTGTGGTTCCGCTTCCTTGCGGGCAAAGATTTCTTCTCGTGATTTTTTAGGGAATTGATCCTCCGGTTGAAAAAATCCCTGCAGAAACAAAGCAATCATTACACCCCAAAACAGCAATGCGGGAATATGGATTTCAAACGCTTCCAGAGCGAGTTTGAAACCGATCCATGCAATCAGCAGATAAGCGGTGGTTTCCAGCCGTGGATACTTGTCCAGCAATCGTAAAAATCCGCCGGCAACGAAACGCATGACGACGATCCCCAATACGCCGCCTAAATAAATCACCCATATTTTGGGGGAAAGAGCAACGGCGGCCAGAATCGAATCGATGGAAAAAGCGATGTCGGTCAATTCCACCACACCGACGGTCGCCCAGAAACCACGAGCGACGACCGCTTTTGCATCCGGATCGCGGCGGTGATTTCTGGCGAAATGTTCGACGGCGATATACAACAAATACCCGCCGCCGATCAACCGGAAATACCAGAAATGCATCAATTGCGTGGCCAGAAGAATGGCGATCAATCGAAAAACGAATGCGCCGATAATGCCATACTTCAACGCTTTATACCGTTGTTTACCGGGCAGGTGACGAACCAGGATGGCGAGAACGAGAGCATTATCGGCGGAAAGAAGACCTTCCAAAAAAACCAACGTGACAATTATGAAAAGATCATGAAGCATATAGATTTGAAATCCGTATTTCTTCGACCGAACCCCTTTGCTGATCGTCGAGTCGAGATTGAATTCAAGCTGATTGGGATTGAATCTGCGAGAGTTTTCCCCAACAGAGAATAGTGTATCAAACGCAAAATGAAATGAAAGCAGCGGATTTCATTCGACCGCATTCGTTTCCCGATTTCGGCGTTGCGCTTCCATCACGTTTTGCTCCACATTGCGTAACGTTTCCTCGTCCCAGATATGCAATGTATAATAGACGCTGATGTCCTGGCCGGCGCTGAATGCTTTGAATGCGGTTTCCAACCGCTCCCGATCATCTCCCACACCTTCCGGCGCGGCGATGATAAAGGCGGCGGCGTGATGGCGGCCGAGCGTCTTGCGGCATTTGATGCCGACGCGAATGATGTTTTCCACCGCCTGATCGAAATCGGGGTATTCCAGGGCGATCCAATAAACCTGATCTCCTTTGATTTCCATATACGAGAAAGTCCTGATCACGTCATCTTCGTTGACAAAACAGCGAAACAATCCTTCTTCCGCCTGAAACGAGCCGAAGCGGTAATCCAGCGTCATGGGCGGATCGAAGGTGCGCAGTCCCATCGCATCCAGTACGTCTTCGAGACGGGTCATGTAACTTTTTTCCTTCAATTGTTCAGCTCCCTTACTCTTCTTTCAACCGAAAGCGCATCCCGGACTCCCGTTCGGCGAACGATTTGAATTCCAGCAATCCCAACACCGACGAAACGCGGGATACCGGCCAATTCAATTCGCGGCAAAGGATATCGATGTGCTTCGGTTCCGTAGAAAGGAGATTATAAACGATTTGTTCGTCTCCACCGAGCATATCCGCGGCCGGATGCGCCGCTTCGGTTGCCTGGGTAACGAGTATGGAAATTTTCTTTTTTGATTTGGGGGAACGAGTATCCGTATCCAGTGAAAACGGAGCCGCATCGATGGATTTCGATCGAGCCGGAAAATTGGTAATGTCCACTTTCGGGATTTTGCCTTCCAATTCATTGCGATAGAAGGTGATTTTGTCTTCCAATTCGAACAGAATATCTTCCACCGAAGTGACCAGCATGGCCGAAGAGTCGTGAATCAGTTTGTTGGTTCCCTTGCTCGTTTCCGCGTCGACTGAGCCGGGAAGCGCAAATACTTCCTTGCCTTGCTCCAACGCATATTTGGCGGTGATCAATGCGCCGCTGCGTTCACCGGCCTCCACGATGAGAACTCCCAACGAAAGGCCGCTGATGATGCGATTGCGGGGAGGAAAATTCCGTCCCTGCGGAGCGACGTCATAAAACAATTCACTGATCACGGCGCCGCGTTTGACGATTTGATCCGCCAATATTGTATGTTCCCGCGGATAAATGATTTTGAGTCCGTTTCCCATCACCGCCAGCGTTCGTCCTGTTTTTGAACGTAGCGCGCCCTTATGCGCCGAAGCGTCGATTCCCCACGCGAGGCCGCTGATGATAGTCACTCCCGCTTCGGCCAGTTGACACGCGATATTCCCGGCCTGGCGGCGTCCGGCGTCGGAAGCCTGCCGCGGTCCGACGATACCCAAGGCAATGATATCGCCGGGCAGGATTTTGCCTTTCACATAGAGCAAAGCGGGAGGCGCGGGGATATGTTGCAGCGAAAACGGAAATTCGGGATCGGTGTAAAGAAGAATGGAAACGCCTTCCTTTTGCGCCCAGGCGAGTTCGTTCTCGATCTGCCGGTCGAATTTTCCCTGCGCCGCTTCCTTCACGGCGGCGGCGATGTCGGCATTGAATCCGGGCGCGGCGGCGATATCCTGCGCGGATGCCTGCAACGCTTTTTCCACCGAACCAAAATGGCTCTCCAACTTCTTCGCGCGCTCGCTGCCCATATGTTTTGCGCGAAGAATCGCCAGCCAGGGATAGAGTTTTTCGCGAACGTTGTTCATGCCGTTTCTCCGACCTTTTGCATCATCATATGAAATTAGGCGTAGACGGACAAGGCCGATTGAAGAAAGAATCCATAATTAGGGATTCAATTCATCTTCCAAAACACTTCTCTATGGATGATTTAGTGCAATAATACAGACTTATCCTGTTTTCATGAAAAGAAGCGATTCTTTGTATGGAAATATACTCGGGTAGAGCAGGCGTCCTCGCCTGCGCTGTTCATGCAGGCGGGGACGCTTGCTTTGCCTATATAGAAACGAGTATTATTTATTTTCATCCCTTCGTTGTGACCAATTGGTCATGAGGATTTATATGAAAATATACCTCGTAGGGGCGGTTCGCG
>QZKN01000130.1 GCA_003598175.1 Candidatus Omnitrophota bacterium | reverse complement strand
TTTCGAGAAAACCACGCTCCCCAATCCCCTGCAACAACGCGCTTTCGATCTGCTGCACATTCGCCTATAATCTCTCTGTACCCAGTACGCACACACCGGGAGTTTCACTAATCCCTTGATTTACCATCACTTATATCATATATCGGGGTGGAACTTCGGATTAGAATCTCACCTTACGCAGAAGTTACAAAAACCGGCTGGAATTCCCCCTCCCCAACCCTCCCCGTCAACGGGGAGGGCGTGTTTATCCCCCCATTGACGGGGGGATTATAGGGGGGTGTGCGTAAGGTGAGTTAGAATGTACTTATAGCAATTCTTCTTTAAACGCCCCATGCTTGGTTTTACTCAAATTCAGACCTATTTCACATAATTTTCAGTTCTCTTGTATGCCTCGCGTTAACATTTAATAGTTTCATAGATGGATCAACTTTTTCACCCTATTCCTCTCATTCCACATGTTCCGCCGCCGAAATTGGAAATCGGATGGTAAAGGTGGTGCCGTGTTTGGGGATGCTGTGGGCGGAAAGAGTTCCTCCCATGCCTTCGACGATGGATTTGGTGATATAAAGACCCAACCCGGTCGATTCCGTTTCGCGATGGGTGGAATAGAACGGTTCGAAAATGTGCGATAAGACTTCGTACGGCATCCCCGGCCCGTCGTCGATGATGGAGATTTCCAGCTGGCGCTCGTCCTCCTCTTCGATTTGGGAGGCATTCACATAAATTACACCCTGGCCTTCCAGCGCCTGAAACGCATTCAGCAAAACGTTGGAAAAAACCTGAATCAGTTGGTGGCGTTGGCCGAAAATGAAGGGGAGCGAGTCGGGCAAATGGAGATGAACAGCCACATGTTCCTGCGCATATTTCACCAGCCGCAACGACCGCACTATAATTTCATTCAAATCGACGAATTCCGCCCGTTCCGGTTCCGGCCGCAGGAAGGTTTCGAGGCGCAAATCCCGCACCAGATTTAAAAAGAGATCCGCTTCTTCCAAAATGGTTCGCCGGATTTCCTCGTCCGCAAGGCCTTCGGCTTCGGCGCGAATATTGAGAATCGGTTTTTTGAGATCGTGCAGCAGATTGGCCGTCACCTGGCCGACCAGGGCCAGCCGTTCCAGCCGAATCAATTCCCGTTGTTTTTCTTCCAGCAACGAGGTGGTTTTGCGCACTTCCTCGCTTTTGGAACGGATCGTATAAAGGCCGATAAAACTGATTAAAAGAAAAGCCGTCATACTGCCGAGAATCGCCGCCTTAAAAAGACGACTGAGGAACGCATTGATTTTGATATAAATCGCGCCGATGGTTTGATCCTCGTCGATGACCGCCTGACTGATATAGGAATCACTGCCAAGCGGCGGATCGATGGCGTTAAAAAAAGGATACACGGTGATGAATTCGCTGTCGGCCCCCATTTTTCGAACGACGATTTCCTCGATGTAAGGATATTCCTCTTTCAGCAGTTTCACGTGCCGCTCGATATCGCCAATGTTTACATCATAAATCCCTCCCTGCAAAAAAGGGCAAAAATCCCGCGCGAGCACAGTCGGCAGGCTGCGTAGCGTCTCTTCGTGTGTTTTCGCCGCCCAAATCAAGGCAATCAACACAATCAGTAGAATCGCGCCGAAAAAGAAATAGAGGAATCGTTTCATGCGTTTTGATGTTTGGGAACCGGATGCGATCGATACGCGGCCATTTCTCGGTCATTGTTTCAAGAAACTGTTTGACGCGCGCAAAAAATCGGATATCCTTTCATTATAACGGGTTATAGATGAAAAAGTCCATTTGCGGAAGTCGAACTGCGACAAATTTCACCCACGAGGAATTGTAATGATCGACATTCTATCCACGGCGCTTTCCGGCCTGAACGCTTCTCGAAATCGCGCCTTGACGGCGGCGAATAATCTTTCCAACCTCCATACATCCGGATTTCAATCGCAACGGGCGCATACGGCAAGCGGTCCGGGAGGAAATCTTGCCTCCACTACCGGCGCGTCCGTCCCGGGCGAACGAAATGTCGTTCAAAACGGCAGTCGGGAAGGTTCGAATGTGGATATCGCGCAAGAAGCGATCGGTCTTTTGCAGGAGGAAAAAATCACGAAAGCCAACGCCGCCGTCGTAAAAACGGCGGATCAAATGCAAAAAACGACCATTGATCTGATGGCGTGACCGTCCCACGGCTTCCTGTCAAGCGGGGATTTGATTTCCTTTTACCCGCCGCACGTTCTTTACGCCTTCAATGCCGAGCAATTGCTGCATGACCGTATTTAAATGGACGGAATTGTTGATTTGCAGCGTAAATCGAAACGTGGCCACCGCATTCACCGTCGCGCTTTTACAAAAGATGATGTTCGTGCCGGTGGAAGAGATCATTTGGGAAAGATCGCTCAGCAAATTTCGCCGGTCCCGCGCCCGAATTTCAATCGTGACGGAAACCAGTTCCCGTTGGTCCTCCTCCCAAAACAGATGCATGATGCGGCCCGGATCGTCCTGATAAACATGTTTGATGTTGGGGCAAATGGATTTGTGGATGGTAACGCCGCGGCCTCGCGTCACGAATCCGATGATGTCGTCGCCCGGCAAGGGACTGCAGCATCGAGCGCGTCGATACATGATTTCGTCGATATCTCCCAATCGCACCACCGAGCGCATGGTGACCGCCTGGTCTTCATCGTCAGTTTTTTCACGCTCGTCGGATTTGCTCGTATCTGCGTTTTTCTGTTTTTGTTGCAAAATCCGGGCGATGATCTGTTTGCCGGATATCCGGCCAAATCCGATATTGACAAACAAATCCTCAAGGCTTTTTTGTTTTAAGGATTCGACGATCTGTTGCGCTTCCTGTGAGTTATAAAATTCGAGTGGATTGAAACCGGCTTTTTGAATTTCACGCGTCAGATGCGACTGGCCGATTTTCAACAATTCGTCGCGGCGGGATTCCAACAATTGGCGGCGAATTTTGTTGCGGGCGGAAGCGGTTTTAACGATGTCCAGCCACGCCGGCGATGGGTGACTGTTCGGATTGGAAAGGATTTCCACGGAATCGCCGGTTTTCAAGGAGTAATTGAGTGAAACCATGCGCCCGTTGACCTTCGCGCCGCCGCAGCGGTGCCCCAATTCCGTGTGAATTTTGTAGGCAAAATCGATGGGGGTGGAATCTTTCGGCAGGCGGATGAGCTCGCCTTTCGGCGAATAAACGAAAACCTCATCGGAGAAAAGATCGTGGCGGATGGACTGCATGAATTCTTCGGGATCGTGGGTGTCGGGAAGTTCCTGCGAAAACGGTTCCAGCCATTTGGCGTCGCGTCCGATGCGGCGTTTGCTGCCTTCCGCTTTGTAACGCCAATGCGCCGCAATCCCATATTCGGCGATGTAATGCATGTCGTGGGTGCGGATTTGAATTTCGACCATGCGGCCTTTCGGACCCAGAACGGTGGTGTGAATCGAGCGGTAATTGTTCGGTTTCGGCGTGGAGATATAATCCTTGAAACGCCCCTCCACCTGCCGCCACATCGTGTGCACTTCGCCCAAAATGGCGTAACATTCGCCGATGGTTTCACACAACACGCGCAGAGCCACGAGATCGTACAAATCTTCGAACGATTTGTGTTCCCTTTGCATTTTCATGTAGATGCTGAAAAAATGCTTTACTCGTCCTTCCACCGTACATTGAATATTTTTCGCCGCCAACGCATTTTGCAATTCCTGGCAGGCTTCCTTGATGTATTTCTCTCTCTCATGCCGCTTCAGAAAAACTTTTTTCTTAACCGTTTCATACACGTGAGGAAGAATGTACATCAGGCAAAGATCTTCCAGTTCCCATTTAATGTGCCCCAATCCCAGCCGGTGTGCGAGAGGAGCGTAAATGTCGAGCGTATTTTGCGCAATGCGGATTTGTTTATCGCGGGAAAGAAAATGCAGCGTGCGCATGTTGTGCAACCGGTCCGCCAGTTTGATCATGATCACGTGAAGATCGCTGGCGGTCGCCACCAACATGCGGCGCAGGTTTTCGACTTCCTCTTCCTTGCGATATGCCGAACTGATTTTGCTGAATTTCGTCACGCCGCGAACCATGGTGGCCACGTGTTCTCCGAATTCCCGCGCCAGCAAGTCATACGTCAGGTCCGTATCTTCCAGCACATCGTGAAGGATGCCGGCCATGATCGTTTCCGCGTCCAGCTGATATTCCGCCAGGGTTTCCGCCACGCAAATCGGATGGGCGATATACGGCTCCCCGCTGATTCGTTTTTGATTTTTATGGGCGTCGTAGGCAAAGAAATAGGCCTTGCGGATACGCATGATGTCCTCATCCGCAAGGTAATTGCGAAGAATCAGTTCCAGGATCGGAAAGTCATCTTCCAAATCGGTTTCGACCGGACTTAAAACAGGTGGTTGTTCTGTAACCATAGAAACGGATTCCACTTATTCAAGGCTGTGTGCCCATATTATAGCAAGCCTGTCCGGAGTTGTGAGAACGATGGGACTTAAAAAAAGAAATGAATCCAACAAATCCAATTCACCGGAACCACTTATTGCGCCTCGGCATCAACGATCACGGCGTAATCATGAACTAATGGCAATCCCGCTACGTCGAATGGCTTGACGTTGCGGCATTGTCGTGATCCGGCTATGATAATTAAACACAAGAAGGATCAACCTGCTTCATGCCGGCGGGGAAAGGGGAGAAACAACCGTATTTTCATTGCAAAAAATTGAACAGCATGATGAAGAATCCCAAACCATATTTTCTTTTATGCGCCGCATTAATCGTAGTCAGCTTTCCGACTTGGTCTTTGTCAAAAACGGCTACACATTTGGATTTGGTGAAACTGAAAAACGGAACGGTGCTGGAAGGGCATATCGTCTCACAAACGGCCCGGTCTCTCAATCTGGAAAATGTAGGGGGAATGATATCCATCCTGCGGGAAAGCATCGATCGCGTGATAACGGCGGAGCCGGGCGAGAGCGCCATGTTTTTGGGCGCGCAACTGTTGGAACGAAAGAAATTTGCCCGCGCCGAATTCTTTTTGAAAATTGCCGCGGAGTATCCCGCCTGGCGAACGGAAAGCAACGCTTCCCTGCAAAAATTGAATACCATCAAAGAACAACTTGAAGAACAACGGCGGGAAAAGGAAAAAAGCGACATTGAAAAATTGATTCGGCGCAAAGGCGTCGAAGCCGGAATCTCGGAATTGGAACGCCGGCATTCCGCCGAGGATGATTATTGGGGATCCGTTCGCGGCCGCCTGCATCTGCTGATGGCGCGGGAACGGCTGGATCATTATGATCTCAAAATGGCGGAACAGCATCTCACGTTGGCGGAAAAATACGGCGTTACGAAAGAACAATGGGAATCGGTGCGCAATGAAATTGTCGCCATGCGGCGGAAAAGCCTGCTGTACGGCGAGGATAAACTCGCCTCGCGGGCTTTCCAGTCGCGAAAAAGACCCGATAAAACAGCCGCCGGCGGCGGGCTCCTCGCTTTGGCCGGCGAGGCGAAGAAAAAAGGCGAAAAAGTGCCGCCGTTGGAATGGCTTGAACTCGTCGACCGGTATGCGGGCGAGAACGACGTGGATCCCCTTCTCATCTGGGCGTTGATCGATACGGAATCGTCGTGGCGGTCCCAAGTCGTCTCTCCAAAAGGGGCGCAGGGACTCATGCAGCTCATGCCGTTGACGGCAAAAGACCTCGAAGTCGACAATCCGTTCGATCCGGAAGAGAATATTCGCGGCGGGATTCGCTACCTGCGTTTTCTGCTGAAAATGTTCAAGGATACCGACACCGCTCTGGCGGCCTATTACGTCGGCCCGGGCCGGGTGGAGCGTTACAACGGCATCCCGCCGGCCGGTCGGGAATATGTGCAAAAGGTTCGCACGCGGGAAGCTGCTTTGAACAAACGATTCGGTTTGTCTCCGCAAGGGAGAACTCTTTCGAAAAGCTGAGCCACGCAGACGTGATTAGAGTTTGACCGTGTCGGTTCTTCAGGATTTCTTGAATTCGCTGCTTGTTCGTCAGAAAACTCAACGTGTTGCACGCTCCGGCGCAATTCTTCGCCGGTTGGCTCACACGGATCTTCTCATTCTCGATGACTGGGGATTGCACGTCTTCGTTGAAGAAGCCCGGCGGGATTTTCACGAAGTGGTCGAGGATCGCTGCGAGAAACGCTCCACGTTATTCCACTCTTGTTAAAGACCGAGCAATAACTATACTCTCTGATTTTCAACCGGAAGAGAATATATTTTCTCAAGTCTTTCATAAACAGATAGAGATGAAAATCCTAAAAGGGTGATGGTGCGAATCCAAGTAGTGAATACAGATTGCCGGTCATTCCAATATTATAATTACATCGAAGTGATTACGTTGCAACCATTCACGAGAATCGTCAAAGCAGAATCCTGAGGAATCCCTCGCGATGATTCAACGAAAGGAAGGGAAAGGACAGACATGCAAATCGCCATAATCGGAACCGGATACGTCGGCCTGGTGACGGGCGCCTGTTTCGCCGAATCGGGCAACGACGTCATCTGTGTGGACGTCGACGAAAACAAAATTCAACAATTGAACCAAGGCCAAATCCCCATCTACGAACCGGGATTGGCGGAAGTGGTCAAACGCAACCTGCAGGAGGAGCGCTTGCGTTTCACGTCGGACCTGGCGGACGCGGTCAAACATGCGCTGCTGATTTTCATCGCCGTCGGCACGCCGCCGGGAAAAAACGGCGCCGCCGATTTGCGCCACGTTTTCGATGTGGCGCGCGATATCGGCCGACACATGGAAAGTTTCAAGATCGTCGTCGCCAAATCCACCGTCCCTGTCGGAACCGCAAAAAGGATCAAAACCTGCATTGCGCAGGAACTCAAACTGCGCAATGAACACTACGAATTCGATGTGGTGTCCAATCCCGAATTCCTCAAGGAAGGTACAGCCATCGACGATTTCATGAAACCCGACCGGGTGGTCATCGGCGTCGACAACGTGCGCACCGCCGAAATCATGAAGGAACTCTATTCCCCCTTCGTCCGCACCGGCAAACCCATCCTGATCATGGACAATGCCTCTGCGGAAATGACCAAATACGCCGCCAACGCCCTGCTGGCCACGAAAATCTCTTTCATGAACGAAATCGCCAATCTCTGCGAACCGCTTGGCGTGGATGTGGAGCAGGTGCGGCAAGGCGTCGGAACCGATTCCCGCATCGGTTTTCCTTTCATTTTTCCGGGTACCGGCTACGGCGGCAGTTGCTTTCCCAAAGACGTGCAGGCCCTTACACAAATGGCGGCGCAAAACCACATTCCCCTTGACTTGATCAACGCGGTGGAAGCCGTCAATCAACGCCAGAAAACCATTCTCATCCCCAAAATCCAAAATCATTTCCACCATGAATTGCAGGGGAAACGCATCGCAATTTGGGGGCTTGCGTTTAAACCCAAAACCGACGACATGCGTGAAGCTCCCTCTCTCGCCATCATCGACTCCCTATTGCGGGCGGGAACGCAAGTGATCGCTTACGATCCGGTCGCGATGGGACCGGCGCGTCGGATATATGAAAACCGTATTCAATTTGCTGCGAAAAATTACGAATGCCTGCACAACGCCGATGCGCTCGTCGTCGTCACCGAATGGGACGAATTCCGTCGGCCCAATTGGGAAACCATGAAAACCCTGATGCGTGCGCCGGTTATTTTCGACGGCAGGAATATTTACGATCCCGCCCGCATGCGAGCAATGGGCTTTACCTACTACGCCATCGGACGCCCGTGAAATTTCTACTCCCTCCGCGTTGTCTTCAACGTCCCTCATCATTGCGATCATAATTCGGGAGGAGAGGCGTCTGCGTGTGCGTACCTTATGTTTCAATGAAGAATCGGCAACGATTGACATGGCCCAAAGTCACAAAAATTTTTGAATTCTCCGAATAATCTGAAATAATTGAACAATACATTCGTATTTTCACTAACGAGACCGGGATTGGAACTGACAAGTCAGGCAAGCGAACGATGACGGACAACTTCAATGATGCGGTGCATATTACCCGTGTGCTGGACGGGGATACGGAGGCCTTTCGTGAGCTGGTGGCTCGCTACAACGGCCTGATTTACCGCATTGCCTATAGCATGGTGGGAAATGAGGAGGAAGCGCGGGACGCGGCGCAGGAAGTGTTTTACCGCGCCTTTCGCGCGCTGAAAAGTTACAATCCCACCTGGCCGTTTGGCGCCTGGCTGCGAAGGATTACTGTGAATTACATGCTGGATCAGCGAAAAAAGAAAAAAGTGCAGACGGTTTCCATCACAATGGATGAGACGGTGGAACTGGACGTGCCGGATTCCGCCATGAATCCACGCGAGAAACGGCGCCAGTCAGAACAAAACAGGTCCGTTTGGGAAGCCATGAATCAGTTGCCTGACAAATACCGCATGATTTTATCCCTGCGGCATTTTGAAAATCTGAGTTATGAAGAAATTTCCGAAACGCTCTCGCTCCCGTTGGGCACGGTGATGACCAACATTCATCGGGCGCGAAAGAAACTGGCGGAAATGCTTCAACCCATACAAAGCGAGTTGTTATCATGAGAACGTGCCGAGAGTACCAGGAATGCATCGAGCGGTTTATCGACGGAAATTTCCTCCTCACGGATGAGATGGAAGTGCACTTGATGACCTGTTCCCAATGCCGCGAGTACAAGGAAAGTCTCGAATGTATCGCAGAAGCCCTGAATGGGATGAAACTGCCGCCGCCGCCGCCGCAACTCGTGGATGATGTCATGTTCCATATTTACGCGCGGGAACGTCGGCGCGTCGTACCAACGTTTATTCCCGGTCTGTTCCCCATTCTCTGTGCCTGGAAAACGTTACTACGGTATGTTTCTTCGATCAAAATTCCGCGTGTGCTGCAGCGGGAAGGTTGGCCGCTGGTTTTTGCGACTCTTGCGGTGATTTGGGGCGTTCTGATCATGCCGGCGCTGGAAGCGGGCGCGGATAAATCCACATTGCAACGCTCCGTCTCGGCCCTGGCCGACAAACTGCGCATCGAGGGAGAAAAATTTTCCGCTTCGGTGAATTCGATTATCCCCGACTTGTTTGGTGATCGAAAAGCACAAGGCATTCAAAACGAATCTTCGGAACCATCCAATGGGCCATCAAAACCAGAAAAACTGATCAATATGATCAATTCGTATAATTTCCCCCCATCGAAGCCATATCGAGCGTGATATGGGGAAAGGTAAGTATTGGAGGCAAGACATGCGACACGAATACATTACAAAAAAACGACCATTTCTAGCCGGATTTCTTTCTCTGGTTCCCGGTTTGGGTCAGTTATATAACGAACAGAAAGGGAAGGGGATTTTTCTTTTGTTCATTTTCCTGGTTTCTCTCTTCCTTTTGGTGAGTGAAGGATATCCGCTTTTCGACCGCCACGGTGAATTCATTTTTCATTCCGGCAGGAGCAGTATACTCCACGAACATGGGATCATCATTCCAGGGGAGCCGTTCTTCATCAATCAGGACACATTCGAAGAAGCGTATCCCTTGTTCTGGTGTTTTCTCATTTACCCATTGCTCGTTGCTTTTTCCGTTTCCGATGCGGTATCATCCGCGCGGAAAATCAACCGCAAGATAATGGCCGGTCAGGCCACACCGGTGGTGCAGCCGGCGATTGATCCCCAAAAAACAGAAGTGAAACCGATGGCGGTGGAAACTATTCTCCGATTGCTTTCTGCACAGGAGGAAATCCCCCAAAAAACAGAAGTGAAACCGATGGCGGTGGAAACCGCGGCCGAGATCAAGATGGAATCAGTGAATCCGCGGCAGGAAACGCCGATAACCGATCAAAGCCAATCCGAATCCACACCGCCGCCATTGCCTCAAAAAAACCATCGTCATTCCGGCAAATTTTTATTCGGATTGATTTTAATGGCGATCGGCGGGATGGCCATCATGAGCGAATTGAATTTAAACATTTTTTCGTGGAACCATTTATGGCCGTTGGTTCCTCTTCTGTTCGGTCTACGCCTCTTGCGTGATTATCATCAGGATCGTGATCAGGGACAATTCGTTTTGGGCGTGATGTTTACGATCATCGGTGGGATTTTCTTTTTGGAAAATTGGGGATTCGCGCGCCCCTGGCGCTGGATCGAGCATAATTGGGAGATTGCCCTTTTAGCGGCGGGTTGTGTGTTGATCCTGCAGGATATCGTCGAAAGACGCAAACGGGAACAGAGGTGAACCGTCATGAAAAAAACCATTTCGTTTTTTGGAGGTCGTGAATCATGAATTTCCATACACCCAATCAGGCAACTAAAAATCCGATGGACGCCGATCTCTTGGCTGCGGAACTACGGCAATGCTGGACGGTCTATCAGGATCTCAAACAAAAAACCGAACAGATTTCCCGGCGAGACGATATTCCTCATGAATTGATCGGTACTGTCAATCAAGTCGCCTCGCAACAATTCACCGAAAATGTCAGAAATGTCCTGCTGAAATATTCGAAGGGGCTGCCGGCGCAAGAGTCCACGCAAGCATTTCAATCACAAACGGGCAAGGAAAATCCGGACGATAAAACCGCGTCGCCCCTAGGTCCCGAACCCAAATCCAAAACCAAATTTTCGCAGAAGCGGATGTACCGCGCGGAAGATGACAAGATGTTGGCGGGTGTTTGCGGCGGTCTTTCGGATTATTTCAATGTGGACAGCAATATCATTCGTGTCATTTTCGTAGTTACCACGTTTGCGCCGGTGCCGTCTCTGGGGCTGATCGCTTACATTGCCCTTGCCATTGTTCTCCCGCTGAAATCAACGGAGACGCTTTCGGCTTGATCGAAGTATTTTCCCCTACCCGCTCTTCCCGCTAATGTGACGGGAATTGTATCGCTCCATTGATGAGGGATCATGGAGAGGCGGAAGATTCAATTCGTTTTGCCGGTGAGAAGCGTAGCGGCGCTAACCGCCGGTAAACCGTAAGTGATGCATCCGTCGCGGATCGGAATTGTTTCGGCGCTGTTGAGGATTTCTATGACGGCGTCATTCCCTCCGTCCAATCCCTTCAAATCGAAGGATATTGCCTGATCCGATTCGTTCACGACAAAAAACGCCCAACGCCCGTCATTCTCTTTGGCCAACCAGACAATGCCTTTTTCATCCGAACCGGAAGATGGATGAGGAATCAATTTCACCCGCTCATTCGCATCCGGCGCGGACAGAAACGGCTGTAATGCGTGCAACTCCGATACGACGGTTTTGATGTCGTTCCACAATTGCGATTCGCGCTCGATAGCGTGCGTTCCCCAATACAAAATTCCACGCGCCCGATTGGCGATGGCGTCGTAAGCCATGTAACGGGTTTGCTGCAGAGTCGGGCGAGGGCGAAGAGGCTCCGTTACCGCCGATTCGCGCAGATCGTCCCATCCGAAGCCTTGCAGGACCATCCAAACCGGTTTACCCGGGGCGGAGAGAGCCATTCGCCGAGTAAATGCTCCCACGCTCGCCAGATTTCGCTCGGCCAGATCGCTATGGCCGACAGTCGGCCCGAACGGAACCGGGTAAATATCACACCCCACCACGTCCGCTACTTTACCGAACCATTGCAGATCGCTCAATGAATTGCGGGGCGCGTGATTGAACCAGATCACGTGATTCGGGTCGTTTTGCCGCACAATGGTTGTTCCTTCAACCAGTTGATCATACAAAGGCTGCAAGTGACGCCGCCATTCGCTTAAGCGTTCATCCGCCGTGGGAAGGCCCACGATTTTCCGAATTTCTTCCTCAATCTCTTCGGCTTGTGCATAGCGGGCGGTGGAACGATATTGCAGCCATCGCACCGTCAAATCATCCAATTCTTCTTCTTGCAATCCCTCTTTTTTATGCTGCTGAATCGCTTTGCCAACGTCGTCCCAACGTTTGAGAGCGCGATTCCAGCGCAGCCACCACACGTTCCATAAAATCTCGTCCGGTCCTTCCCAAATCGCCAACGCCGAGTGATCCTTATAGGTTTCAACAACCGATTTCAGGCTCGCTTTTTGCGCATCCGAAGATACCGCAACTCCGCCCAGTGGAATCCAGCACTGCAAATGATGTTCGTGAGCCAGATCCAATGCTTCTTTCGTTGCATTCACACGAATTAAATTGAATCCGGCTTGGGCGATTTCATCCGCATCCTCGCTACTGTCCGCGGTTTGGTAAAGACCGAGAACGAATTGGCGTTCCCCCGCTATTGAAAGCATTCCATCCTCATCCAACGAGGTGGGATGAGGAACCACATCTCGCATAAAGCCGGCTACAAAAAAGAGGCACAAACCTAACCGAAAGATATTCATCCGATTTCCTGCTTTCTTCTTACGTATTTATTGATTCTTTTTGGCCACTTCTTCCGCCATACGTGTTCGATACGCTTTCAATTTCTCTTGCAGGGGGGCATTCGCAAGCGAAAGCATCTGCACGGCCAAAAGGCCGGCATTGTAGGCGCCGTCAATCGCCACGGTTGCGACCGGAACGCCTTTCGGCATTTGAACCGTCGCATACAATGAGTCCTGCCCACTTAACGCCGATCCCGATAAAGGAACGCCGATCACCGGCAACGTGGTTTGCCCCGCCACACAGCCCGCCAGATGCGCCGCGTAACCGGCGCCGCATATGAAAACGCGAATCCCTCGGTCCGGCGCCGACGTGACATAATCCTTTACCAATTCAGGAGATCGGTGAGCCGACATTATTTTCGACTCGCATTCAATCCCAAATTCATTCAACGCATCCACGGCCCCCATCATCTTTTCCTTGTCCGATGCGCTTCCCATAATTACAGCTACTTTCATTTTCACTCCTGTTAATAATTATCGATACGCTTGAAGTCATTGCATTTAGTAGTTTTGCCGTTGTGAAATCACAACGCTTATAATTTGAATCCTTGCTCCAATCAAACACGCATATTGTCTTGTATAATGATATGTTTTATGACAATAACGCAACGATATAGAGCATGACATGCACTGACATGGATTATTTCAGAGTATGATTTCAAGTTTACTTATTCGGTCATCTTTATCAAATTATCTACTCACATTATTTGACTCAAACTGTGAATAATTTGTGGATAACTTTCATCTATTCTTCCAAATCAGAAAAGCCCCACGATCTTTCCATCGTCTAATAGATCGATCTTCAATGCCGCCGGGACTTTAGGCAATCCCGGCATCAGCAGTATATCACCGGTGATCACCACGATAAATCCTGCTCCCGCTCGCGGCTCCAGATCTTCGACGTGCAGCGACCATGCGCTCGGCGCGCCGAGCATCTGTGGATTATCCGACAAAGACGCTTGAGTCTTGGCCATGCAGATAGGCAGCGACGACAAGCCGTCCAAATCGATTCGTTTCATTTTCCGCACGGCTTTGGGGGAGTAGATCACGTCGTCGGCGCGGTAGATTTCCGCGGCGATGGTCTCGATTTTCTCATGAATGGGCTTATCGCAATCGTACAAAGGCTTGAAATCGGAAGGATGTTTTTCCATCGTTCCCATCACTCGTTCCGCCAATGCAACTCCCCCTTTTCCCCCTTTCGCACAAACTTCCGAAATTTCGGCCGGCGTATCCAATTCATTGCAAAACTCTTTTAATGCCGATATTTCCTCGTCCGTATCATGCGGAAAACGATTGATGGCCACGATCGGCGGGACGTGAAACTTGCGAATATTTTCCACGTGAGTGCGCAGATTGCAGCATCCTTTCATCATCGCTTTCACGTTTGGTTTGGAAATTTCATGGAGAGAAATCCCGCCATGCATTTTCAACGCCCGAATGCTGGAAACGATGACCACGGCCGATGGTTTTAATCCACCCACACGGCATTTGATGTCCATAAATTTTTCCGCTCCCAAATCGGAACCGAATCCGGCTTCGGTGATGCAATAATCCGCCAGTTTCAGACCCATTTTTGTGGCGATCAGGCTGTTGCAGCCATGCGCGATGTTCGCGAACGGTCCGCAGTGAATCAGCGCGGGGGTTCCCTCGATGGTTTGGACCAAATTCGGCTTGATCGCTTCTTTCAACAAGACCATCAAGGAACCGATCACGCCCAATTCATGCGCATACACCGGCTTCAGCTGCGGCGTGTGGGCGATGAGAATATTCGACAACCGTTCACGCAAATCGTCCAAATCCTTAGCCAGGGCCAGAATTGCCATGATTTCGGACGCAACCGTGATGACGAAACCGGTTTCACGCGGAAAACCATTGACTCGACCTCCCAATCCGATCACGATGTTGCGCAGCTGACGGTCGGCCAGATCCACCACGCGCGGCCAATAAATGCGGCCGGGATCGATGTCCAATTCGTTATCCTTCACGATATGATTGTCGAGAATCGCGGCCAAAAGATTATGCGCGGTCGATACCGCATGGATGTCGCCGGTAAAGTGCAGGTTGATCTCGTCCATCGGCACAACCTGTGCGTAACCGCCGCCCGCCGCTCCCCCCTTGATTCCAAACGTGGGTCCCAGCGAAGGTTCGCGCAAACAAACCACGTGCTTTTTGCCCAGAACGCCGAACGCCTCGGCCAATCCGATGGACGTCACCGTTTTTCCTTCTCCCGCCGGCGTCGGCGTCATGGCGGTAACGAGAATCAGCTTGCCGTCCGGTCTGTCAGCCAGGCGATCCATCACATCCAAATGGATTTTGGCTTTCGTTTTTCCGTATAAATCGATATCGTCGTCCGTCAAACCGAGAGTTTCGGCTATTTCGGATATCGGGCGCAATATTACGCTTTGGGCTATCTCGATGTCACTTAACATGAACAAAATCCACCCTTTATACTATTGAATCCAGGTTGATATGAAAATATCGCGGGTAGAGCAGGCGTCCTCGCCTGCATCGTTCGTGCAAGCGAGGACGCTTGCTTTACCCACGAATAAAGGACGCTTGCTCTATCCACGAATACGCAAGCGGGGACGCTTGCTCTACCCGCATGTAAATGAACTCTGTTTCTTATTAACTATTCATTTTACGTGCAATCATTATGATATGGCCGGGCGCCAAGGGCCGTGCTGTTTCTGTCCTTGTTTCGGCGCGTTTATTCAATGGATTATACGGAAGGAAAAAATCTGTTGAAGATGCGCGCGTCTAAAAAACAAATGTAAATAGGGAACAAAAATAGATCGGAGCCGTCGTTACCCAACGATAGCCTCGCCGCCGTCAACATTGATCACGTTGCCGGTGATCCAACCGGCTTCGGGAAGGGAAAGCGCGGCGATCGATTGGGCGACATCCGCGGGGGTGGTTAAACGACCGGAGGGATTGTTGCAGCTGGCGCATTGAATCAGCTGTTCGTGGCCGGGGATTTTTTTCAGAGCGGGGGTTTCGGTCACGCCGGCGCAGATCGCATTGGCGCGCACCCCTTCCGGCGCAAGTTCGACGGCGATTTGGCGAATGTGCGCTTCCAACGCCGCTTTTGCGGAAGAAACCGCGCCATAATTCGGCCAGACGCGATGCCCGCCGGAACTGGTCATCGCGAAGATGCGCGTGCCATGGCCGATCAATCCGACTTTCCGCAGGTCCTGCACCCAATAGACCAACGTATGGGCCATCACGTTCAGCGTCATTTCCATCTGCGCACGCGTCAATTCCTCATTCACGTCCTGATCGAAATAGCGCTTGAGTGAACCGAACGCCAGGCTGTGCAAAACGGTACGCAGCGGCTTCTTCGAGCTCAGCCGCTCACTCATGCTTTCGATGGCGGATAGCCGTTCTTCTCTGTCCGCGGCGTTAAAGTTGAAAAATTCCACTTCCACGCCATGTTTTTTCATGACTTCGATTTCGTCATTGATTTTCGCCGTCGCCGATCGCCGGTCGAAATGGACGCCGCAGATATTCATCCCGCGCGCCGCCAGTTCATGCGCGGTGGCCAGGCCGAAACCGCTGGATGATCCAAGGATCAATCCCCATTCGTTCTCAAACCATTTTGTTTTCAAGTCTACCTCCAATATGTTCTAACTTGTTGAAAATATGATAGTTACAAGCCGACACGCCGGCTCGGATTTTTGAATGATCCAGGAAACGAAAAGAAATGAGTTGTTTCGGGTTTTTGGATGCGCCTTATTATTATGGCAGCAAAGGCGAAGATGAACAGTGTTAGGCAGGCGGGATGTTGTTTTTTCTGCGTGTGAGAGCGCCGCCGATGTGGCTCTTCACGTTCATGCTATAATTCATGCGTGAAATAAAATGGAGATTTGGATGATGCATGAGGCTGTGTTGGAATTGAAAAAACGGCTTCGACATCGCTATGGCGATCGACTTGTCCGTTTTATCGTGTTTGGCTCCTATGCTCGTGGAGAGCATACCGCGGATTCGGATATTGATATTTTAATTACCCTGACAGGGCAAGTGGATTGGAATTTGGAGTGTGAGATTCTCCATTTGACTTATGAGATCGAATTGGAATGTGATATTATAATGGATATAAAAGTTTATTCCGAAGAAGAACTCCTCCATACAATTTTAGGCGTTACCCCGTTTATGGAAAATGTGATGAGAGAAGGAATTCCCGTATGAATCCGGAAGAACGCAGCGTTATCAGTATAATTCGACTTGAACATGCAGATGAAACATTGAAATGCTCAGCTGCTTTTCGATGGGGGGCGGTGGAGGAGCGCTTTGAATCGAATTTATTATTCAATGTTTTACGCGGTAAGCGCTTTATCCAATGCACATGGATTCAATACATCCAAACATTCGACTTTGCAAGGATGGTTTAACAAAAACATCGTTCATTCCGGAAAAATTGCGCTTGATATTGGTATCCTCTATCGGGAAATATTTGATTTGCGATCCAAGGGGGATTATGACGATTTTATTAAAATTAGATTGGATGTTGTGAAGAGATATCTTGATGCTGCCAAACTTTTCATTGACGCTGTCCGACGGCTGACTCTCGAGCGGTTGGAGGAAAACAAATCATAGCACGGAATCAGAGTGTAATCGATTTGTTTTAGTATTATAATATTCGGAATACTGGAACGCATAAATCGATTGCTCCGGGAACACCCGAACAAAACGATGAATGAATTCAATTGGGATGCATTGAACCAATGTGCGAAATGGCGTGGGGAAAAAGCGGAACGTTGACCTTAATAGCCGGCGGATTTATTGACCACGTTTAATAACGGCTCGCCGTTGACGAAGCGGCGGACGTTTTCCCGGAAGAGATACCATACGCGCACGTCTTTTTCCACCGTGCGGCCTGACATGTGCGGAGTGATGATTACGTTTTCCATTTTCCAGAGCGGGTGGTCGGACGGCAGCGGTTCGGGATCGGCGACGTCGAGGCCGGCGCCGGCGATTTGTCCCGATTGCAGCGCTTCGATCAGGGCTTCCTGATCGACGGTTTGCCCGCGCCCGATGTTGATGAAGATCACGTTTGGTTTCATGATGGCAAAGCGCTGTCGATTGATGTATTTGTAGGTGTGTTCGGTCAACGGGACGCAGGAGACGATGTAATCCGCTTCGGGCAGCAGCGCGTCCAGCTCGTCCGGCGCGCCGATGTGGCGGACGTAAGCGGGTTTGTCCATCTTTTTGGGATCGATGGCGAGGATGCGCATGTCGAATCCGGCGGCGCGTTGGGCGACCTGCCTGCCGATGCCGCCCAAGCCCAAAATCAGCATGGTTTTGCCGCTCAGTTCGGTCAGTTTGTAGTTGGGAACCTGACGAAATCGGGGATTGAGGATTTGTTGTTTGTAATGAACCGCCAATCCCTTCGAAAACATGAGGGTCATGCCGATGACGTGATCGGCGATGGGGGCGCCGTGCATGCCGCGCGCGTTGGTTAAAACGACATCGCTGTTGACGAATTCCGGGAATAAATATCCGTTCACACCCGCCATGATGGAGTGCACCCAGCGCAATTTTTTGGCGGCCTTGAATTGTTCTTCATCGATGAATCCCAACATGCCGTCAACGTCGGCAATTTTTTCCAGAACCTCGCGATTGGAATCCGCCTTGACGAATTCCACATTCGGAGCGACCAACTTCAGAGCCCGGATTTTATCTGCGTCGATTCCGCGAACCAGGATTTTATTCGGCGGCGTCCAGCCGGGCGTGTTTTTGGTGGGGGAGGGGCCGACATCCAAATCGAGTTCGAGCAATTCGAGCGGTGTGATGAGACCGGTAATCTCTTTGTAGACGTGTTCGATGTTGGCGGGTCGAGGCTCTACGCCGGTCCATTGCTTGTACAGGGGGATATCAATGGATTTTATGGTCTCTTCGAGCGACTTGCCTTGATCCACGGACTTTTGGACTTGCTCATGCAGCAGGATGAAATACTGTTTTTGTGTTTCGAGCAGATCCTTGCCAGCGAGTTGTCCGTGGCCGGGCGCGATGGTTTCAACGTCGAGTTCCTGCACTTCGCCGAGAATTTCGATCCAGTTTTTCGTGATCGATTCGCCCAAATAATTGAAGACGCCGTTGACGCACAGGTCGCCGGTGAAGAGGATTTTTTCCTTGGGCAGATAAGCGACCGCATCGCCTTTCGTGTGTGCATGGCCGAAATAGAGCAGTTCGACGCGATGGACGCCGTCGTCGAATATCAGTTTGTCGTCAAACACGAGGCCGGCGGTGGTCATGCCAAGGTTTTGATAGTCCGGTTTGTTTTTCACATAGTCGCCGTAGTCTTGCTGAAAAAGCGGGTCCAGTAATTTTTCGGCGCAATGCCGTTGCGCGACGATGGTCGCGCCGGCGCGGGTGAACACGCCGTTTCCCAACACGTGATCGCCGTGATGATGGGTGTCGAAGACGAAACGGATGGGTTTGTCGGTGGTTTTGCGGATATCCGCGATCACCTGATCGGCGTGATCGGGGAAATTGGCGTCGATGACCAGTACATAATCGTCAAATATGATCCAGCCGTTGTTGCAGCTGCTTTCATTGAGGCGGAAATACACGCCGGGAGCGAGCTCCTGCGGAGCGGCGAAACCGCGGCATGGAATCAGCAGCGAAACGAACACGATGATTCGAAGGCTTAACGATTTGATTTTCAACATATGGATCTCCTGCGTCTGTTAACGATGCGAAAGTGAATATCTCCAACTGGCAGCCGAAATTGAAGGGGAATTACCGCCATTTGAGGTAACCTTCACAACCGTTCACGATTTTTACAAATCCTTGCCGTGGGACAAATCGTGATTATACGGAAAAACCGCTAACAAGAAAACGCAGCTCCTGGTAGCGATTCGCATGATTCGTTCTCTCTTGTGTTTCCTACTTTTCCTTCATGGGCGTGTCTTGTTAATCCATTCATCGGAGTCCTGATCCATCTGCAATACCATATTCAATCATTCCGTAGCGACAGCCGTTACCGCAACCAGTTCAATCCCATCTCCCGTTCCCAGATTCCGCGAATACTGTCTCTTGCTCGGATGATTCCAATGCTCATGAACGCCAAGGCTCGTCATTTTTACGCCGTCCTGTTCCGGATCGTAAATCACGCCGGACGGCGGATGATCGGCCAGCGCCGCTTCGTGCAGAAAACTGTCGACGTGACCGTTGAAGCAGGGATTGTTCTGCACCATGTTGGGCTCGCTGCAGATGAAGTCGTACCCGACCGAATCGATAGCGATGGGATCCTGCGACAGCAACAGGCTGGAAAACCAATCGTCGTTCATGGTCGACCAGCGCAGGATATCCCCCGTCTGTGTGTGCGAGGTGTACAATCCGTCGAGCAGATATAAAAACGTCTTACCGTTCGTGACCTGATGGCCGAGTAGAGAGGGATGGCAATGCGAATCGCCGTGTTGATTGGGAGAATCGGTCCCCCGGACGGCGAAGGCATGTAAAATGCTGGGTTGGTAGCCGTTGCCGTCAAAAACGGAGCCAAAGTGGTTTTTCCCGATCATGGTGACGCCGAAAATACTGTGCGGGCGCAATTGGCCGGCGTTGATCATATAATCGGCCTGCGAGAAGACTTTCGGGAAATAATAGGTCTGTTTTGTCCCGTCCGGCAGATCGAAATGAATCGGACAATCCTTATCCGGCTCCGCATAGATATATTGCGGTTTGTCTTGCGCTGCTTTACCCGCAAAAACAATCTGCTGATAATCGGTTTTAGGATTGGATCGGATTTTATCATAAATCGGTTCGCCGACATGCCGCGAGGGATCGGTCAGCGTGATATTCGCGCCCGGCACGCCGGCGTGTTCGATCAATTGCGTCACCAGCGCATACACTACTTGTGTACTGGCGTGGCCTTTCTTTTCTCCCCGTTTGCCCGGCTCCCCGTCAGTGTTGCAGTTCAATTTGATGGTGATCGTTTCATTTGGGCGATACCCGCGATCGCCCTTGCCGTTGGTTTGATTGTGATTACGGAACAGCGCCTCCCATGCATCCTGATCCGAACTCTTGCCGGTGAGTTTTTGCAGCGACTGCGAAAGCATGGCGTTGACGACCTTCTGATCGGTATTGTCGTCGTCCCACCAAAGCCCGTTTTTCTCGTCCCAACTGGTGGCGTCGAAATCCTGCGCCCACACCACACGTCCCGGATGAATCCCTCGCGCCTTGCCCATCGGTTGATTGACGCCTTCGGACGGCGTCAGGACAACTGTCGTCGAAGCGGCGTTGAGCGAATCGGTAACTACGATGGCGATCCCGCCAAACGCGAGACAAACCACGATCATCGACGTTGTCAGGTTTCTGCGGATATGGCGGCATAATGAAAACGAAGCCAATCCCATCGCCGCGTAGGCAAGAAATCCACCGCCGATTCCGACTGCCAGTCGTTGGCAAGGGTAAACCGCACGGCTGGGTTTGGGAATGACGCGCACGAGAAACCAAACAACCGCCAGTAATCCTATAAGCGGAAACAAGAAACGGTTGAGGTGGAAATCTCGACGGATTCCAATGATTCTTCCGGACTTCGGACAACGAACAGTGAATTGCTCGAGAGCCATTCCGATTTTTAATCCAATAAAGCGGTGGTTGAATCTCATCATGCCTCCAATCTTTTCCGAATGTTGTTCCATCTCCGATATTGTTATATGAAAATGTGGGAGCGCGGACGTCCCGTCCGCATCGCATAACGTTCTCATTTTCATCCTTCGTTGTGATCAACCGATTATGACGGTATATATGAAAATATTGTACAACATCGACCACGTTACGCCCACCGTTGAAACGGTGGGCTTGATATCGTTTGCCCCAGCGGGGGCAATTGATTAGGAGCCCAGCCTTTCAAGGCTGGGCGTTCGAACGAATTTACATTCTTCGTTGTGCCCCATTAGTTTTGATGGTTCATATGAAATTAAGAACCGAAGCGATAATAGTCGCCGCTGCTTTTCAGGCCGTTGCTGGAATCGTAAATATGCAACGGCATTCCTTCCGCGTCTTCGTAATCGGTATCCGGCATAGCGCCGTGCAAAACATACCCGCCGGTGCGCCGGTTCTGGTCCGGAATCCATTGAAAGGTATTTCCATCCTGGCGGCGGGGATTGGCGTAGTCGGGATCCCACAACGGATAGGCGCTGTCTTCCGCCTGAAACAAGGCAGAGTTGGTGACATCGATACCCTGCCGAAACGGATCGAGAGGCACGGACGTCATGTAGGAAACCGGCGAGGTGAGACGCGACAGGCGGGCAAAGCGCAGATTGCCGGCCGTATTGGGCGTGGGGGGATACATGTTGTTGTCCACCCGGTACGACTCCAGCGCGGTGGAGAGGGATTTCATATCCGCCTGGCATCGCGCGACTTTCGCTCGAACCTGCGCATTCATAAAGTTCGGCACGGCAATCGCCGCCAAAATTCCGATGATCGCGACAACGATGAGCAATTCAATCAGCGTAAATCCCGGTTGTTTTTCCTTCATGCTGACAATCTCCGTACGCATAGTCTGTTTTGCTTATTCAAGCAAAATCATAGGGAGTAACGAGTGACAAGCGATGAGTCAATTTGTAGGATTTGTCTCGCTTACCCCACAACAAGTATGCTATGCCTGCTACCCGATACCCAAGGCCCAGTTCCAGTCCATTGATCTTATTATACCTTTTCATTCCCCTGTTGTCATCCTGACGATGGATAGGAAAAGAGATTGAGGATTTCAATGGTCGGCTGTAGATCAATTTGAGCCGATCACGAACAAGTAGGTTTTGATTTATTTCATTCTCTCTGCTTAAATAGAGCCAACCAATCGTGAAAGGATAGTTCAGCCATGCAACAAAAACGCACTGGTTTACAAAACGTAAGTTTCCCGATTTCACGGCGCAAGTTCTTGCGCGCGACGGTTGTTGCCGCGGGAGCGGCAACATTTGGGTGTCCCGCGATTGTCCGCGGGCAGAACCTGAACGATCGTCTCAACATCGCCGGCATCGGCGCGGGAGGGCGCGGAGGCGGAAATCTGCAATCGGTCAGTTCCGAAAACATCGTGGCCTTGTGCGATGTGAACGGAGCCAGCGTGGATGCGTTGGCTGCGAAGCACCCGAAGGCTCGTAAAGTGTCCGATTTTCGTAAACTCTTCGATCATGCGGATGAATTCGATGCCGTCGTGGTCAGCACCTGCGAACATACCCATGCGTTCGCCACGTTACCTGCGCTGCAACTCGGCAAGCACGTGTATTGTGAAAAACCCTTGACGCATAGCGTGTGGGAAGCGCGCGTCACTGGGGACTCTCGCTGATTGTCCATTTCGGTGAAGCGTAGCCGCTCCGGGCAGCAAGATCTACGCGACATTGTACGGGGGTCGGCGTGGCGAGCCTCAGGCCTCGAGGCCCCGCTCCAAAATCCTGAGGGCTTCGGCAACGGTTTTGAGGCGAATGGGCGAGCGGCCGATGTTGCCAAAGCGGAACTCGTGGCTTTCCGGCGGCTTTCCCGG
>QZKN01000128.1 GCA_003598175.1 Candidatus Omnitrophota bacterium | reverse complement strand
AAGCCCTGTAAATAGGCCCGCCCACCCAGATTTGCCCTTCCGAATCAGGACAGAGCGCCGTAACCGTGTTGGAACTCAAACTGGTTGGATCGTTCGGATCGTGGAGGTATTGTTTGTATGCTTGGGTCTTGGGATCATAACAGTTCAAACCCTGATCTTCCAGGCCGATCCAGATCATCCCATTCGCATCCTCACAAATGGAAAACACCGAATTCGCGCCAAGGCTGTTCGCATGATTGGGATCGTGTTTGATCATGCGAAAGAGAAACCTGCTTTTATCGTAATAATGCAATTTTTTATTGGTCGCTACCCAAACGCCCCCGGCGCGATCCCCTTTTGCGTAATAAATTCCTGAGCTGGTTATGCAGTTAGGCCGTTCGCGTTGGTACGTCTCCCGCGCCCAGGTTTCGGTTTGAGGATTGAAACGGAGAAGACCTGCGCCCGTAGCAATCCAGAGAATGCCGGACGCGTCCTCATGCAGTTTCGTATGGGTTTCATAGGGATCGTCGGATTTGCACTTGAATGTTGTAAATTGCATGGTTTCCGGATCAAGGCAGGTGGTTCCCCCTTTATATCGAGCGAGCCATAGTTTGCCCGATGAGGATCGAATAATGTCGTAGATCCGAAAAGCCGTATTGCTCGTGTCTTCCTCGAGCGGTATTTCCGTATAGCGGCCCGATAAAGAATCCAGGCGATACAGAGTGCAGTTTGATTCAAACCAGACCGCGCCAATGTCGTCAGCGAAAAGCGCTCCAATGCGTTCAACGGACGTTACGTCAAGCAAATATCGCTCACAGATATTGGTTTTTAAATCCAGTCGATTTAATCCTTGTGTGGTGCCCACCCAGAGCGTATCGTTCAATCCTTGGGAAAGGCTGGTAATTTCATTGCCGCTTAACGAATGTGGCTCGTTGGAATTGTGTACCCATACGTCGGATTGCTCCCGCCATTTGTCCAGGCAGATCAATCCATTGCCGGTACCGATCCAGAGCCGTTCCCAGTTGTCCTCGAAAAAAGAGGTTACAGATAAGTTGGAAAGAGAATTCGATGGTTGAGGATTGTTTCCGATCCATTCAAAAGCGTATCCGTCGTACCGACAAAATCCCTGCGTCGATCCAAACCACATATACCCGGCGCGATCCTGAAAAATAACGGAACCCGGATTGAAAGGCAAACCATCCTCATACGAATAATGAGTAAAACTCAGAACATTGTCTTGAAACGGGGGCTCCTGCGATACCGCGGATTGCATCCAACAGATGGGAAAATAAACGATAAGCCGCCAGGCAAAGTCAGGAGCAATGCGCCACAAATGGGATTTTTGGTTATTCATTCGCGTTTGCCGACCGCTGACCAATAATGACTCACGTTATTTGCGGTAGAATACAATAAAGAAACAACCATGAAGACGTTGATTTCAAGGGACCTGAGATTGATTGCATGTTATTAGTAAATTAATCCAAATAACATGATCGACCTGTAAAAAAATAACGAACAGAATAGTACTTCTATATGAGATTCGGAAAATCAAATTGAAAACAATGACAAGGGCAGACATAACGGTCTGCCCTTGCATTAGATGTTATTTTTTAACCATCAGCTATACACCTTCTCACGTTCCTTATCCCAATACAATCGCTTGCCTTGCTGATAGGCGTCCACGGCCATGGAGGATAATGCGGAACCGTAGTAACCGGTTTCCACGTCGCAGCTCGGTTTGTCGCGGGAAACCATGCAATCGATCCAGTTGGCGAAGTGATCCTTGACCGATTCGAAATGGGCGGTCATGAAGTTGCCGCCGGTGTTGTCTTCCGGATAATAAACGGTTTTCTTTTCCAACTTTTCGTTGCCATAGGGCGCCGGTTCGGGGAAGATGTTCATCAGGGCGGACATGAGAATTTCTATGGTTCCCTCGGAACCCATAATGCGAATGCCGAATTCCTGATGTTTGTTGCTGAATTGGCTGCGATAATTGGCCTGAAAGCCTTCTTCGTATTCGAAAACGCTGCTCCAGGTGTCGGGAGAAGTCCGTCCATCCTTCCAACGGTAGATATCGCCGGAAGAAACGACGCTTTTCGGCATGGTGACGCCCATGACGAGGTTGATGACGTCCATCTGGTGAACCATCAGGTCGCTGCCGATGCCGTTGGAGTATTCCCAATAACAGCGCCACTGGAAATACCGTTGCGTATCGAACGGCACGAAGGGCGCCGGACCGATAAAATCCTTCCAAATAATGGTATCTTCGTTCGCGTCTTCGGGTATTTCATAGCGCCATGCCGCGCCCGGTTCGTCATCCTTGAAATTGCGATGCCACCAGCCTTCTGTATAATGCACTTCGCCGATCGCGCCGCTTTTGATCAGGTCGCGCGCCTGATAATAGAGAGGAACGCTGCGGCGCATGGTTCCACATTGAATGACGCAGTCGCTTTTCTTGGCCGCCGCGACGACGGTCTTGCCTTCCTCCACGGTGTGCACCATCGGTTTTTCGATGTAGAGGTCTTTCCCCGCGGCGATGACGTCGAGCATGTGCTGGGCGTGCAAGTGTTCGGGCGTGGCGACGATCACGCCATCAATATCCTTGTTTTCCAGCAATTTTTTGTGATCGGCATACGTTTCAATGTCTTTGGTTTCTTCCAATTCAAAGCGGGCATTATTGCGCTGGATTTCCCGCACCGCCTGTTCGCGCCAGCCTTCGAAAATATCCGCCACGCCGATGAATTCCACCGGCTTTTTCTTCTCGGCGGCCATTTGCTGGCATAGCATGGTAATCGCCCGTCCCCGGCGGCCAGGTCCGATAATGCCAAGATAAATTTTATCGTTCGCGCCGAGCACATTGATCGCCGGAGCGGCCAGAACGGTTCCGACGCCTGCGGCGATCTTTCCGGAACGGGATAGGAATTCTCTTCGTGTGAAATCTTTTTTGTCAGACATGCTATTCTCTCCAAATTGTTGAATTTCCAAACGGCACTCTTTGGTTTCGAACACCCCTTTGTTTCGATAATTCATTATAACTCGCTTTCGGATTGGGATTAAAGGTATTCGGATTGAGGGATTCGGAAATCCCAACTTCCGCAGGCGCAGGGATTTGATGATATAATGGCGGATACGCAATGGAACCAATTACGGCAATCCCGGGAGACGCGCTTATTATTGCAACGATTCGTACGAATCCGATCTTGAACGTCTCTCCAATGAGATTTGTGCGAAACCTCATGTTTGTAAATTATCGGGGGCTCTGTCTTTTAGAAGGAAATGCATATCGTGAGCGACCTTGATATTCCGGTGGAAATCCCGCCGAATCAGGAACCGGGATTGATCGATCCGGCGAGCATGAAATGGATGAAGCATTTCGCGATCCACACAAAGGAAAGAAAAATGAAATCACCTATCGTGAAGAAACAACCGAATCATGATCAATATCCACGCCGTGATTTTCTGGCGGGCGGCCTCTCGCTTTTTGGCTTCCATACAGGCATGTGGTTTCAACCGTTATTCCTTCATGCCCAGCCCCGGACCAAACTCAGCGAGGCGCAACGGCGATCGCTGATGGCTGCGCTGGAAAAAGCGGATCGGGATTATGACGCAGCATTCAAAATGATCCGCAGCCGCGTTTCCTCGGTTGGCTATCATACAACGCTCAAAGACAGAATCGTTCATCCGACGCGCAGCTCCCTTCAATATGCCGCGGCCTTGCTGGCGTCGGACGATCCGAACCGTCTGGACCGCGCCAAGGCCATTCTCGCAACCGTGATCGCTTTGCAGGATCAAAATCCGGAAAGCAAAACCTACGGCGTCTGGTCGTGGTATTTGGAAGAGCCGCTGGAGAAGATGTCGCCGCCGGATTGGAATTGGGCCGATTTCTGCGGCGTACAACTGCTATCCGTATGGATCGACCATCGCCGTCACATCGGCGAAACCTTGGCCGAGAAAGTGAAAGAATCCATCGTTCATGCGGCCCGTTCCATCCAGCGCCGCAACGTCGGACCAGGCTATACGAACATCGCCGTAATGGGAACCTATGTCACGCTGGCCGCGGCGGATCAATTCGATCTGCCGGATCTGCGAGAATACGCCAAAGCCAGATTACGCCGTCTGCATGAACACATCATCGGGCAAGGTTCCTTTACCGAATACAACAGCCCGACGTACTCCATCGTCGCCATCGCCGAGCTGTCCCGCATGGTTTTGCATATTCACGACGAAGAGGATCTGGTATTGATTCGCGCGATTACGGATTTGGCGTGGAAACACGTGGCGACCCATTTTCATCCCCCCACGCGGCAATGGGCCGGCCCTCACAGCCGCTGCTACTCCACCGATTTACGCGAGAGAAAGGATACGCTGGCCTTTCTCGAAGCAGCCACGCAAGGCAAGGCCGGCCTGAGCAGTGAAGAGCCGTTGCCCCTGAGCATGGACGACTGCCGCCTGCCCCTGCGTTGCCCGGAAAACTATATCCACTATTTCCAAACCTTGGACCAGCCGCGGGAAGTCGTGGAAACATTTATTCAAGGACAAAAACCAATCGTGGGCGCCACCTGGCTGCATCCTCGGTTTGCGCTTGGCAGCGTGAATCAAGGCGATTTCTGGCGGCAAAAACGTTCTCTCCTCGCGTATTGGGGTACGCCCGAACAACCAACATACCTTCACGCCCGTTTTCTACACGATGATTACGATTTTTGCTCTGCCCTAATTTATACGATCCAGACAAAAGGATGCGCATTATCCACCGTCGTGTTCGCGACCGATTACGGCGATACCCATCCCAGTCTCGATAAAGTGATAAACGCCACGATTCGTGCAAAAGATTTGCGGTTACGATTTGAATTCGGCGCGGAAATTCAAGCCTTGAAAATAGAAAAATCGGCAAAAAACAATTCTTTATCCACTTTTATAATCCAGGATCGCGATATACAGGTCTCGATATGCCTCGCCGAAAGTATTTTTGGAAATCATCCCGTCGTCTGCGAAATCGGCCGTAATAACCGGTACGCATGGATCGATGTAATCTGCCATTCCGGAAACGAACAGAACATCATTTTGTCCGAACTCGCCGCGGCATTCATTCCATTCTGCGTCATGATTCGAACCGACGGCGAACCACCGCATGATAGCGCATTCCACATAAACCACAGTGGAAATATACTCACATCCTCAATACAAATTGACCGTCGAACGCTGCATCTGCAAACCATGACCAAACCGGATACGCGAAAAAAACTCACCGATGCGATTTCCATGCGGATTGAGGAGTGACATAACCTCATGCGAATAAAAATTTCTGTCTTTCTCATGGCGTTATCATTCACATTGCTCGGTTGCGGCTCGGACTACGACATGCCCGACAACGTAAAATTACTCATTCGCAAAGGGGAATATACGAAGGCAATCGAACAACTGCAAACCACTGCACAACAGGCAACTGCAGACAACGAACGGGAGTTCTTCGCATGGGAAGCGGAGCGATTACGGCGAATCCAAAGAGATTATGATCTCACTTGCGACGATTTACGCGCGAATTTGAACGAACGCATTATGGATTATCAAGAAAAGGAATTGGAGCAGTGGCAAAACGAAGGACGCTTCGATTGGCGCATCATCGATGGCGAGCCGCGATACCTGTCTCCCAGCGTCAGCAATCTCTTTTTCCGTTATCCGGATATGCGCAGCCGGCAAAAAAAAACGATCCAAAAACCGTTGATTGAGATATTGAATGAAATCATTGATCTCAACGACGACAATCGAAACAGTACGGCATTCCTGCCTTCCATCCGATTTCATATAAAAATGTCTCTCACCGTCAAACCGAATGTTTCGCCGTCGGGAGAAACCATCCGTTGCTGGCTCCCATTCCCACAGGAAAATTCATTTCAAACCAATGTCCGGGTATTGTCATCTTCCCCCGCTTTCCAGATCATTGCCCCGCCGAACGCATCGCATCGTTCCGTTTATTTCGAACAAAAAACGATGGCGGAAAAACCGGCTTCGTTTACCCTCGAATACGAGTATACCTCCATCCCGAGGCTCGAAACAATCGATCCGAAAACGGTCACCGACGCTATTCCCGACGAAGTCAAACCATACATCCGGGAAACGCCTCCCCATGTGGTGTTTTTACCCGAATTCGAATCCCTTGTCGAACAAATTGTGGGAGATGAAACCAATCCCTATCACGTCGCGCGAAAAATTTATCTTTGGATCAGCCACAATTTCAAATACAGTTATGCCCGCGAATACTCAACCATTCGCAATATCAGCCGATACACCTATCGAAAGCGATATGGCGACTGCGGCCAGTTGGCCTTGCTTTACATCACCTTATGCAGAATGAAAGGAATTCCGGCGCGATGGGAAAGCGGATGGATGCTGTATCCTGGCGCAAAAAACCTGCACGATTGGTGCGTAATTTATCTGGATTCCTATGGCTGGACGCCGGTCGATCCGAATATGGGAGTTGCTGCCGTCAGCGCGGAAGATTCATTCGATAAAAACCGTTGTCATCACGTCATGCATTTCTTTTTCGGCCATATGGATCCGTATCGCCTCGTCGTCAATTCCAATCATGGCGAGACATTCGTTCCATCCAAAAAGCAGATTCGGTCGGACACGGTGGATTTTCAGCGAGGAGAAGTGGAAACATGGGAACGAAATATCTATTACAACAATTTCTCTTACAATCTGGAAATCCTGGATCACGAAGTGATAAAGACTCCTTGACCTTATTTGAGTGGAGATAATACTGTTCTCAATTTCATAAGCCTTTCCATTCGCTTGTTGTGTTCACACATGCGATGTGAGAAGATAGGAATGAAGTGATTTTCCACTGATCACAAAATCGGTCGCGGCAAACATGAATACAAACAAGGATACCTCGCCAACCTATTCCCAAACGATTGATCTGATCAAGGAGGGTCTGAATACCACTATTCAGGCAATCCGGGACCAATCCGACGCCGTATCCATTGCGGATGATCTCTGTCAAAGCTTGCCGCTCATCGATCAATTGCAGGGCTGGTCTTCTTCTCTTCCGCCGGATCGCTTTCGCGCCACGCTGCTCTCTCTGATCAATACGTTGGACCAAATCCTGTTAAAAGCGGTCAAAGCCGGCCGCGTCTCACCGGTCATGTACGGAGCAACGGAGGAATTCCCGACTGCGCCGTTTATCATGGAAGCGGTCACACAGGTCGGCCCGGAACTAACCGTCAGCAAGGACCACATGCGAGTGACTCTCGCGCTGCCGGAAGAATTCAAGCACGTCTGGACGCCGGAACGGATGAAAGCCGGACTGGAACGGCAAGGAATTGTTTTCGGCATTAACGAAGAAAAACTATTACTATTAAAAAAAAAGAAGCCCGGGACCTCCGTTCCTGTCGCATTCGGACAGGAACCGGTATCGGGAAACGACGCCGTACTCGAAGAATGCCTGGGATTGTGTGAACTGTCCGGAAAACCAAGTCGAAAAAAAGGGAATCGAGTCGACTACAAACAGCTGAATTCATTTCTCAATGTGGTCAAAGGACAGGTGGTGATAAAGAAAACGCCGGCCACACAAGGAACGGCGGGGATGGATGTCTTCGGCTCTCCGATTCCCTGCCGCGATGGAGTAGATTTCCCGTTTCCTCCCATTCAAAATACATCCATTTCCCCAGACGGCCTGGCGATAGTTGCGAGCGTGGATGGTTGCGCCTATATCGATGCAGGCGCAATCGTCATTGTTCCCGCATTGGAAATAAAAACCAACGTGGATTACTCGACAGGAAACGTCGATGCGTCCGTCGCTGTTACCGTGAACGGAGACGTTTTGTCCGGTTTCAAAGTCGAATCGTTGGAAGATGTCGTGGTGAAAGGAACCGTGGAAGCCGGTCATCTCGTCGCTGGAAAAAATATCTTTCTGCCCGGCGGCGTGCAAGGAAAAGAAAGTGCGAGGATTATCGCCGGAAAACATATCGACGCCAAATTTTTCAACGCGGCTACGATTCAAGCGGGAAGGACTGTTTCGGTTCATGGATTCGTGATGCAATGCCGGGTTAAAGCCAAACGACTTCGTTTGGACGGCAAAGAAGGAGAGTTGATTGGAGGCGTTGTCGATGCGGTCGATGATGTCTGCGCTATAAGAATCGGCTCCGAAATGGGCGTCAAAACGCAAATTCGGCTGGGTTTTGACCTGACCGAGTTGCAACAATCCATCGAAAAACTGGACGAGGAACTGACTTCTCTCAAAGAAAAAATCAAACGCTATTCGGATTCGCTTGCGACATTAAACAAATGGAAAGAAAAAAAAGGATTCCTGCCTCCCGACAAACAGGAAATGCAGGACAAACTTACGAAAAATCTCAATAAGGCCAATGAAATTCTTGCGCAAAAGGAAGAACGGCTGGATAAAACCCGGCAGGAAATGGAATCGTCGACTCATTGCGCTCGTATGGTGCGAGCCTCGGAAACCATCATGCCGGGCGTGGAAATCACGATTCTGAATCATAACTTGACCATAAAAAAACCGACCGGACCCGCCACTGTTTATCTGGTGAATGACGCGCTCGAGATTTATCCTTATCAAGATCGAAATTTCGAAGGGGAGGAGGATGTGGAATGAACGGCGAAAATCTCGATCAACCGGTACCGGAGACAGAAAAACCGACAACGGATTCCCTCACACCGAGTCAGGGAAAACGAGAAGACACGCGGGAGGATAGTATAATCAACGCCGTTCGGTTCAGGCAGGCCGCGAAAGCCCAGGAACTGCGGAAAAAAGCGCGGACCCGTTTTTATGAAGAGGAAGAAAAGGAACGAGAACAACGCCTTCGGCTTCTTTTTTCTTCCGGCGCCGCGGATGAACTCAAAAACGAGCTGATCGAAATGCGTCGAACGTTTGAAATCGATAAAAAAATGAATCGTCTGTCCAACGCAACCGGTCAAATCGCGGAAAATTTCTTTACTCTCGCCGAATCATTTTTAAGCGCAAAAATCGTGATCGAAAAACTTCAAAAACAACTGGAACGCTATAATACCCCGGATAAACGAAAAAATCTTTCCCCCGACGAACAAATCGAAGTCCGGAATACCGTTACCACATTGCGTAACAGTCTGGTCAATTATCGATCCATCGAATCCGGAATTCTCGCGCAATTCGATTCCTTCTGCCGCGGACGTTTCAAAGACATCACCGAAGAATCCAGCCTGCATCATTCGGCCAAAAATTATTTACAGTATATCGACGCGCAGCAGCGAGGGATTCTTGAAACTAAAATTTTTCGGAAATTAAAGGGATTGCCATTCGATAAACGAATTCTGGGATTGAAATCGTTTATCGAGAGATTGATTCGTCTTTCTCCCACCATCGTTCGCGAAGAAGTCCAGCGGTTGATCGACCTCGCTCTCGATTTTTTCGACAGCCAACATATCGACGAAGCAATGGACGAATTGAAAAAGGCTCTTCAATATGACGCATCCAACGCGGAAATATTTTCTCTTCTGGCAAAATGTCATACACAAAAACAGGATACACCACGGCGTTTGGCGCATCTGCGCAAAGCCGTGGAATGTGCTCCATCTCAAGTTGAATATCTCCACGATCTCGCGGAAGCGCTCGAGGAAACCGGAAATATCGGTTCCGCCATTGAAACCTATAAAAGAATTCTCGCACTCCGCCCCCATGACGCCTCTCTCGTATCTCACCTGGCGCGCCTGACATTCGAACAGGGAGCATGGAGCGATGCGATCCCTTTGCTGGATCGGATTGTAAAAGAAAATCCGAATTCGATTAAAACGATTCGCCGCCTTGGCATCGCCCTTGTGCAAACCAAGCAATATGACAAAGGGATTTCCCTGTTGAAGGATGCCATTCGCCGTGAGGATGAAGATGGCCGCGTCCATCTCTATTTGGGGATTGCATTACGCGCGTTGGAACACTATTCCGACGCGATGAAAGCATTCCAAACCGCATCCTCGTTTTTGCCGGAAGATACGGAATCACAATATTGGCTGGCTCGTTCACATTATGATCGGGGAGAGTACGAATCCGCGGAATCCCTCTGCAATGCCCTGTTTTCTCGCGACCAAAACCACACGGAAACCGCTGTTTTGCTTGCGCAAATCTATCGGGATACCAGCCGCCCTCACGAGGCGATTCCGATTTTAAAATCCGTGCTCGATCGCGGCAGTCATCGGCGCGATGTATGGTTTGAACTGGGACAAGCGCATTTGAAGGGAGGAGAAAATGAAGAAGCTTATCAGGTTTTCAAACAACTCTCAACCAACTATCCATCGGATGAAGAAATCCGCCACAATTTCGGGCTGGCGTGCATGCAGACCGGCCGGTTTCAGGAAGCCACACAATACCTGGCGCCAGCCTCATAAACAAACCTGATTCATCTATTTTCCAGAAAATTCAAAAATTTCTCCAACGATGGCGTCATCGCAGCTTTCTTGAGCAACATTTTCAAAGTGGTGACTTCATGAATGGCATAGACTGCCTTTTCGATTGCGTCAGGAATAAGAATGTAACGTTCTTTCAATAAATCCAAAATGTTCTCATGTAATGCTTGAATCATACCCTGGTGGATGCCTTGTTCGAGTCCCTGTTCGAGTCCCTGCTCCAGCCCTTGCTCAAGTCCTTGCTCAAGTCCTTGCTCAAGTCCTTGCTCCAGCCCTCTTTCATAACCAATTCGCTCAACGCTTGTTACATACGGCATTTTCTTCTCCTCTTCAAATTTCTGATAATCCGACCAGAAATCTTTCTCTTGTTCGTCCGACAAACGCATGATCCAATCGATAAAACGAAACAGATGAATGATATCTTCTTTGGAATACCCTTTTTCGTAGAGACTCTTTACCAACCGCAGTTTCCAATATTTCCGCTCCCTTTCACTCCCGCGTGTTTCCAGTGATTTCAAATGCGCCATCACCACCATGGCAAATGGATTTTGATCGTTTTCCAGTTCCTGCCAACGGTTATTATACTCCAATAGTTTTACAATAGGAAATGTGAATTCTATTTCACATCCCCATAAACTACAGGCGAAGCGATGCGGCTTCCAATCCGGCCGATCGTCGCCTAACAAGGCCAGCGTAACCACCGGCTTTCGATACCGATCATAAATACGATAATTATAAACATACATGCGCTCGGAAAAATCCGGCTCCGGTTGCACCTGGAGTTCCACGTGAATCAGTACCCACGTTTCCTCGCCACCGTCTCTGTGAACTTTCACCAACTTGTCCACCAAACGCCGCCCGAACTCCGAATCCTGTGCGATTTGTTGAAATTCCTTATCGAGAAACTCATAGCCCATTTCCCAATTCACGTTTCGATAAACGATCGGAAAAAAGAAAGCGATAAAATATTCGAAGTATTTTTCAACGATTTCTTTCCAAGGGCTGTCAAAATCGTCCATTTCTGTTTTTCCTTTTGAAACGTAAATACACGGTAGGGGCGGTTCGCGAACCGCCCCTACTGTTAAAATCATCCATATCCCATTTCCCTTTTGAAACGGTCAATCCACAATCTTATGAATCAAAAAAACTTTCAGTATCCCCAATCCGGTACCGTTCCCGAACCGAAATTCGCCTCGTTGCGTTCAACTGTTTGAGTTCTTCATCTCGCAACACATATCCGCGCACGTCCAATTCCTGAAACTGAAAATAGCGGGACTGGGGAACATAACGAGCGGGAAATTCGTCCCCGAATTGCAGACTCACGACCTCCGCGCTTTCCAGGAGTTCCACCATCGTGTTCACTTCAATCTCTTGATCGACAACACGAACCACCCTCTCGAATCGAACCGGCATGGGTTTGCCGCCCAGCATCAATAATTTGCGAATCCATCCTTTCAGGTAATAGGCGATTCGTTCATGCCAGCCGAAAAGAAGCATGGCAATTCGGAAAATAATAAAAGTCAACGGAGAAAAGACCTTGGACGGTACCTTATGACATCGCCCTTTCACTCGCAGTTCATCCCCTTCCTGCTCAATCCCATGATTGTCGTCAATCCATTGGCTGGTAAACACACGGCCATCTTTTAATTGACCCACGATTCCGCAATTATTCACGACCAGTTTCCCGTCCGATAGTGAAAAATGTTTCACCACGCCACCTTTGGCCGCATTGACAACCGTGTACGCGGCATTCGTTTTCACCATCAGCATCTTCGCCCCGGGAAAGAAACGCCGAAACGTCTCACGTTCATAAGGAAGCAGAGGCGGCGTTTCAGGCCGGTCGCCATAATCAAGATAAGCGAGAAGAAATTCGGGAATACGATACACAAAATAACGTTCTCCCTGAATTTCCGGGGGAACCAGAGCCCCCGCTTGCAAACCAAGCAGCATCCGGTTTGCCACCGACGCCGCCAGCGGGATTTCTTTTGTCAACAATTCATATCCGTGTGGATAAAAATGCAACGTCTGCCGGCTGCCGATGGTTCCGCCGTAATAACCGTTGGGATACACGAAATAACTGCTGAATTCCACCGCTTTTTCAAAAAATCCGGAAAAACGATCATCGCGATAATGGCGCGACAATTTCGCCATGAAACTGATCGAGGCGGATAAATACCCTGGATCCGCCCCATCATATTCGAGACACCAACCTTCTTCATGACAAAATCCCAAAAAGATATCCAATTTTTCCTTGAACGCCGACTCGATTTTCCTGTCCCCCACCAAAAGAAATGCTTTATACATAGGCAAAATCGCCATTGCATGATGATTCGCGAGGACGCCCGACTCATCGGTTCGCGAAAGAAACATGGCCGCCTGATGAACGGCTTTCAAAAAACATTCCTTCAAATCGCCCGGAATCTCCTTTTCCACAAGGCGATAGGATTCACACATGGCATACAATAAAAAACCGGTCGGTCCCGCCCAGCCGCGCTCATTCGGATAAAATTCGTCGAAAGAGCCATCCTGGTGCTGAATGCGCGTCCAATACTCCATCCCCGCCAACGTCCATTCCAGCATTTTGGGATGATGATAATATCGGTTGCCGGGCATTTCATGCGCATACACCAACGCCAACGCATGAACGCCGAATTGCGCGATGGACGAGGGAAAATCGGTGGCGCGGCACAGCCAGAATTCGCGATTCATGCAGCCATACGTGGGAGAAAAACGGTTGCGATCCTGCGAGGAAAGCAGGCGGGGAATCTGCGATAAGGCTTTTTCCAGATAGATTGATCGTAAGTCCGTCATTTGTATCCTATCAACAAAGATTTGCGTTACATGCAGCCATATCGGTTTAAAATTCGAATGAGTCGTTTTACATTCACTTCCAACGAATAGTTTTTACGTACGGTTTCCATTCCAACTACTCCGAATTTCCGACGTATTTCTTGATTTTCTATGAGTCGAATCAGATATTCGATCCATTCGTCGTGATTCGATGCCCAAAAACCGTTTTCTCCATGCCGAACGATCTCTCGATTCATACCAACCGGACTGCACACAGCGGGAATTCCTACGCTCAGATATTGCATTAATTTAAATCCACATTTCCCTCGCGTCCAACGGTCATCGGGAAGCGGCATCACACCGATATCGAAGCTCTGAAGATCCTCGATTTCCGTATCGTGATTCCAATGGCTTTTCACTATGTTCATGTTTTGGCATTCGAAAAACGCATCTGCAACGATTTTTAGTTCGACAAAAGAAAAGCGTCTTCCGATTTGTTCAAATACATCTTTAAGATTTTCCAAATAACCAAGCGTCGAACGACTGCCGATCCAACCGATTGTCAGTCGATCTTTTCCCTGATGGATTTTGGGATGATACCGCGATAGATCGACGGGAGTTGGGAGGATCTCGACGCTGGAATTGAATGAAAATACCTGTTCTTTAAGATAACGATTGCCTACGATGATCAAATCGGCTCGTTTAACAGTACTCTTGAATTTTCTTTCCCGAACCGGATGTTTCCCTTGCACATTTCCCCGATTTTTATACATGACCGCATCGTCCATATCGTATATTAAAAAGCGCGACAAGGGACGGATGAGAGTGATTTCCCAGGGCTGGAATAATTTTTTTTGAATGAAAACAACATCGTATTGTCTTATCCGCCGGAAAAAATTCATCTTTTCCGACGAATCTTTGGGAGCAATAACAGTATCCACATGAATTCCACATTGTTTGAGAGGAATGATATACTGCAATGCTCTCAGCCGTGTGCTGGCCATGTTTCCACGAGGAAGAATGAAAAGCAGTTTCATGATTGTTCAGGCAAACGGGCCACGGCGATGATGGACAGGGCGAAATCGATGTCCAAATAACGGTGCAGCCACACGCCGATCCAGCGACGAATATAGATTTGCGGAAACGGTTGGTTATGGACTCTATATAATGTTTCGATTCGGAATCCCAATCCCATCAAAAGACCTGCGAGGCAATCGTAACTATACGGAGTCACATGATCCGGCGTCCCCCAATAGCGATGCGGATGCTTCATGTTCGGCGTCGAAACGACCAGATACCCACCCGGTTTGATGAGTTCTCGAATCTCACGCAAGGTTTTCACGCCCTCTTTAAAAGGGATGTGTTCGATCACTTCGGAAAAAACCACGATATCGAATTTTTCCTTGATTTCACTCAGCGAGTGATAATCGTGATCTCCCACCGGATCGACATCCATGGATTTGTAGATGATGCCGGGAACGTATTTGGATATCTTTTCCCCCAATCGATTCCCATTCGCGCCCACATCCAAAATCGTGGTTTTTTCACGGGCGATCTTCGGAAAGACGAGAGCCAACTTTTTGATATAGGGAATATTCCATACTCGTTTATACCGTTTTTGCGCTTCGAGCTGATAGGAATAGAAAGTGCTCCAGCTCTCAATCAGGTAATCAGGTTCATTCATTGTTTTGTTCCTTTATCAATCATAACGATTCAATGAAATTAGTTTTTCTCCTGAACAATCCGTCGAAAAACCCGCAACGTTTCATCCATATTTCTTTCCAATGTAAATGGCTGCGCGGTTTCCCACGCGGCTTTTCCCATCGCTTGAAGCGCCGGTTGATCTCGGCATTGTTTCAACAGCTGATAGAGTTCAGCTTCGTCATTTGCGTTCTGCTGGACAAATCCATTCACCCCGTCTCGGATCAATTCCGAGGCGCCGTTGGAAGCCGTGGTGATCACCGGCAGGCCGCAGGCCATGGCTTCGAGACATACATTGGAGAATGAATCGTATTGTGTAGGCAAAATCAAAAGATCGGAAGCGCCATAATAGGGCTCCACCTGCCCGGTGGGGCCAATAAAATGCGCCTGTTCCGCAATGCCAAGTTTTTTACATAGTTTTTTATAAGGTTTTGGTTCGCCCCGGCCCATGATGAGGAGATGAGGAGGAGTATCGCAGTCGGACGCTTTGGCGAGGGCGCGAAGAAGCGTAGACAATCCTTTCCTCTTCCAGTTGTGAGAAACATATAAGACGACGGGAGCTCGATTGGGGATATGAAAATTGTTTCGTATCGTATCGCGACGGAAAGAAGCGTTTTGCGGATTAAACGTTTGATGATCCACGCCGTTATAAATGACGTCGATTTGCTCTTCGGGAAATCCATAATATTGAATGGCGTGGATTCTACTCAGTTTTGAATTAGCAATAATTCGGCATTTGTTTCCGGGAGTGAAAATTTGTTTTTCCAGATGGAGATTGACCAGGTGCACCTTTCGCAACAAGAGACAATGAAACCAGCGAGAAATGGTATTCGAATACCGGATCTGCATCCAATGCCTGTAAATGCCATCCGACATGCGATACAAATCCTGCGGGTACACAAACGTAAGCGCGAATGTGATATCGTATTCATTCTTCCGTTTCGCCAAGGTTTTTTGAACATTGTATGCAAAGGAAAGTACCCGAAGCCACGAAGGCTTCTTTATCATGGGAACTTTTTGGAACGTAATCGATTCCATCCCATGATGTTCCCATTGATTGGCGAAAACATGAACGTCGATTCCCCTCTCCGCCAGCGCGCGGCTGAGATTCACCGCATAGCGCTCGTGTCCGCCTTTGGATAAGGAAAAATGTTTCACAATCAATGCGACTTTCAAAACCTGCTCTCCGGATTCTATATTTTCTGATCGTTTTCACGATAAACGGAAGGATTTTATATAAAATTATCGGAGCGCGGATGTCTCGTCCGCATCGTTTATCGTAAACATTTTCATCCTTCGTTGCGACCAACCGGTCATGCCGGTTTATATGATTACGTAATCGTTTCTGCGGCCTTACTCGTCTTGATTTTTCGGAATATAGACTCGGGCTGCTTTATCCGGGAAATTCATACGCACTCCATTCGGCATCGCGTGCACCAGCAACGTTCCGTTCCTGACCAGTTGAACAATCGTATCGGCTTGAGGAAGGGAAACCACGGCAACGGCATTCGAGGGGTACCTTTTGACGCCGGTTTTTCGATCAAACGTCAAATGCGCCCGCAAGGAGGGAATCGGATCCAAATATAAATCGTATCTTCCGGCGACCCCGCGTGAATCTTTCATATCAACCGGTCGGGAGGTAATGAAATCCAATCGGCAGGTATTACTCAACAAAAGCAATTCGTTCTCGTTTTTCCAAAACGTCAGGTCTTCCTTATTGGCATCGTTGGCGTTGTAATATTTCATCAAATTATCTGTCGTAAAATTTTCCGGAAGGGCTGCCGGTTCCCCCCGCCAGTGAATCCCGCCGACTCGATCCAACAGCAACAACGATTGACCGTCGCTCATGGGCAATATCGCTTCCGCCGTACCCGCCTCACCCCACAAGGGAGGATAATCCGGTTCTGTCCATCGCGCCCAACGGTTTGCAAAAAAAACAAGAGTCAACTTTTCCACGGTTCCGTGATCGTCCAATACGAACAAAGAGGAACCTTTGGGACTGAAAGCGATATCTTTCCATTCCAAATCATCCCATATTCGATCCGCCCATTGTCTTTTATCGGGAAGAGATATGCGTTTCTGGTTCTTATTTCCTTCAATCACGTAAATGCTGTTATTTTGCGAGAGCACGGCAAACCGATTTCCCGCCTGCGTGTATGCCAAAGAAATACACGGCTCGGAACAAACAAAAAAGCATTCGACTCCGTTTGTGTCCATACGCAAAAGTCTCCCCCGTGACGTCAAAATGACATAGGCCTGCTTTTTCGGAATCACGACAAAATCGACTGCCTCTTCTTCCGCTTGAAGCATTAATGTGCAGCCGAAACATGTCGCAAAAAAGAATAAATCCTTGCCGGCGTCGGGATGGGATCGCCAGGCTTTTGCAAACATTACTTTATCTGCATATTGCCATTGCCGGCGAAGATAATGAATAGCATCCGCCCATCCTTTCTTCGTTTGGATATCCAGCGTCTCACGGATGGCCGCCTGGATTCCCAGGTTTTGATAACCGAATCGGAAAGCCTGCTCGGAAACCGGAGAACCTTTTCCGGGATCATCGGTTGAATTCAGCGTGTAAAAACGTATCGCGTGAACACTTGCAACCGAGAGCATCAATATCGGCATGAGATATTTAATTAGTTTTCGTTCCGTGCGACTTACAAAACGGGGCAAGGTTGCCGGATAGAAGCTCATTATCGAAATAACCGCCCACGTGGGGGAGGTCCACCATTCCCAATAAAACGGTTTGTCAAATAGGCCATTCAAAAACCGGTGAATCATCATCCAACCGCCGACTGTGGCCAGCAAAAGACATGAAGTCAACGTTGCGGACGGCCATATGGTTGCGGACAAAGAAGCCGGCGTCGGATGAGGAATGAATTCTTTTTGATCCCCTGTGAATGAATTGAAGCATACAAATCCGGCAAGACCCAACCAGGTTCCGATAATAAAATGAAACGGAAGATTCGGAATAAGTTGGTCGGCAAACGACCAAAGCGAAGCGGAACATGCGATAAAGCAGATTAACGTATGGATTTTCAGCAGGACATCATTCTCTTTCATCCGGCTGACGAAAAAGAGGATCAACCACAATGCAATCATGATTCTGGCCCAGGGCCAGAACTGTGAAGCATACCAGACGCCGGATAAAAGAATAAAAAAAACAATTCCGTCTAAGAGAGGATGCGTTTTATTCATGATGGATGATTGTATTCGTCAGTCTTGTTCGTCGCCATCCACGTAGCGAGAGCGAATAATCCAAACAGCGCCGCCGGTATGTTCCCATCGAGATGATGCAGATCGAACAATTGATGAACCAGATAACCGATGATTCCCGCATAAAAAATCGATTGATCCAATTTCATACATTCCTTGACTTGTCTCACATACGCCAGGAACAGCCATGCGTACGCCGGAATCCCGAGTAAACCCAAGTTTAAAAACAAGGCCATGATCAGATTATGCGGTTTCCAATGATGCGTCAGAAAAAAAGGCTCGGTGGTGGCGACGAGGGTACTATCCATCCGATCCCGCAATACGGGATCTTCGCCATGGCCGAAAAATGATAAGTCCGGAACGCTGAAATCCAATACGAATGGCCAGATTCGAATTCTCGAGGTGTCATCCCATCCCTTGAGCTCCTGTAAAATACCCGTGAATTTCCGTTCCACATAAGGAAAAGTGACAAGGCCAATGCAGACGATCACCGTCAATAGTATGGGAATGAATCTCAGCAATCGCCGTTCGCGAAGAAGGATAAACAAGATTGCGATCGCCAATCCGAGATAAGAAGCGCGGGATAGAGAAGCCATCCCGCTCATCAAAACGAGAAAAATACCTGCCCACGCCGCGATTTTTTGATAACGCTGCTCACCATGAACCAACAGAAGCGCAAAAAAACAAAATCCCAATATCGAATACAATCCCAACGTGTTCGGATAGTTAAATGTCCCATTGAGTCCCGGAATCCCCTGCGACTGCCCGCTCAGGAAGTACTGATTCAAGGTTACCCATCCCATCCAAATATTACCGACAAGAAAGAATGCGGCCAGGATCAGGATTTGTTTCCGTCTCCAGGGAATATCGATCAGAATGACGTAGAATACATAATACAGAAGCAGCTCCAGCGTTTCACTGAAGGATTGATACGGATCGGAAGAACCGAGACTGGAAAGAGTGGAGATGAATATGCAGAATAGGAAGGGGATGTGTAACAGCGATTTCGGAATATCCTTTTTGGGGATCAATAATCTCCACGCGAACCACGTAAAAATCAGGATGGGAAAATTTTTATAAACGTCTCCTCCGAAATAAAAGGGAAGCCCGAAAAACGATCCCTGAAAACGTCCGGCGGGAATAAAGAAAAATATCAAAGCGATTTCTGCAACGAGCGCACGAAAAATCCATCGAGAATAACGATTGGAAATCATCGGATCGGAAATAGAATCGTCCATTCGATTTGACGTAACCATGATCATCGCAGTTGGATATACTTAACTGAAAAATTGAATTATTGAGAAAAGTTATCTTACAACCGGATGAGGAGAACGGAAATGGGTGATGCCAATCAAATCAGGTTCGTCGAAGCGCATGCCGATATGCTTCTTGGGCCGTATCTGGAAGTGGGCTCGAGAAATTACGGCAATACGCAGGATCTCCGCTCCCTCTTCTCCGATGGAACCAACTACATGGGAGTCGATCTCAGCAAAGGAGATGGGGTGGACATGGTTCTGGACCTCACCGATGATTTTCAAAATATCGATAAAAAAATTGGAGGAAAACGATTCGGAACCATATTCTGCCTCAGCGTTATGGAACACTGTTCTCAACCATTCGTAATGGCGGATAATCTGACTCGATTATTACAGGAGAATGGAAAACTCGTGCTCTCCGTTCCGTTTGCATGGCGCTACCACGGTTATCCCTCTGATTATTGGAGGTTTACACAGGAAGGAGTTCTCAAATTGTTTCCCGAACTCACGTTCGATCCTGAACAAGGAGCAACGGAAACGCCGTCTTCCGGTCAATTTGGTAACATCGATAAAAATATCGGCCTCATTTCGTTCGGTACAAAGGAACATTGGGAAAAAGGACGATATCTACGTGGAATCACAGCCAAAATGTTTAAATTATTAGGGAAAGTCGGGATTTTTCGCTGGCTGTCCGGAAACGGATATGTTTTGGCGCCAACAATGATAAACTTGATCGGAATCCGGAAAAACTGACAATCTCCTGAATAATTTACTTCCTATGACCATCTATGACCAACCGGAAATAAAGGATTAACAAATCCTATGTCATCACAAGAAAATAGTATCATTTCGCAAAACGATTTACGGATCGTAAATCATTATCTCCCCCTTCTCCGACGCCATGGACTTGTTTCACTCGATGCTCTTTTCCAATCCGACATCGGAATTTCACTCAAAAAACCCGGACTGAGCCAATGGCGGGAACGCTTTCGTCTCGTCCTGGACGATGATCGGGGGAATCCTCGAATATTCTACTTAAAACGGTTCCATCATCCTCCCCCGAATGAACGGCGGGAAGTCGGCAAAGCCCTTCATGCCCACAGCGTGGCCGCCGTCGAATGGACCTGGATGTGGACGTTCCTGAGCGAAGGGATACCGACGCCCCAACCGGTCGCATTCGGCGAGGAAATAAAAAATGGAGTCGAAATTCGAAGTTTGATTGTTACAGAAGCGCTTCCGGGCCGATCGCTGGAAACATGGATGAACCGTTGGGGAGAAAACGATAAACCTCTGATACGAAAATTGATCAATCCACTGGCGGATTTAATCGCCAGACTTCACAAAAACCGGTTTATCCATCGCGATCTCTATACCTGCCACATTTTTTTCGATCCTCTCGCGCCGGTGCAGAACTCTCTGTATCTCATTGATTTACAACGAGTTATTAAACCGAAATGGTGGATCCGCCGCTGGATCGTGAAAGATCTGGCCGCCTTGAATTATTCCACACCATCTTCCGTGGTTTCCACCAAAGATCGTTTGCGCTGGCTTAAACGATATCTGGGAATTCCCCGCCTTGCAACAAAAGAGAAACGATTGATTCGCCAAATTCAAAAGAAAACAAAACGAATCGCCCGGCATGACAAAAAACGCCGAGAAAAACTCTATGGAAAATTCATTGATGCTTGACTCCGTTTTCGTAAAGTTGTATGTTACCTGCAATGTAATTCTTATTGATCAACCATTGATTCTGTTTAATTTCTCAAGTCTTTGTTTTAATTGACGATAACCTGGATATATCGAATGAATTTCATTGCTCATGGCATCTCCAAATGGGGAAAAAACCACGATTCATTCACGTTTGGATTACGCTTCGTGAATTAAAGCAAAAAAAATGACAACCATGCATTGACATTGGGAAATTTCTATTTTATTTTACACTGTCTTGGTTATACCTGTGTTTTCATCTTCAACAGTGTGAGTTGTTGAGCGGGGTATGTTAGGTCAATCCCCACGGGTGGAGGGCGAACGTTTTGGGATTTATAAATGCCCAAGTACCTATGAAAGATTGACAGCCCCTGATGGATGAAAACAGCAGGATCTATGGGAGACGGGATATTTTTGCGAAACCCTCGCTCTACGAGGTCGCTGTCATTTATGCGGAGGAATTGCGCAAAAAGCTGAAAGATACACCACTTCATCATGAAAAACAAAAGTTCGCAACAAGAAAAATTAGCCATCCGGGAAGTGTAGATCCTATGCTAACCATCGTTGCGCTTCTCAATCAATTCATCAGGAGCATGTGGTTTGCTTCCTGGGGGGGAGTAGTTCGTATTCCTTCCGTTTCACTGTTCGGATGTTTCGGATTTGGTATTGGTTATTTCATGATTGCGTTGTTAACATTATGCCCCGAACCAAACATTTCTCTCGACGTCAGTGGATTAGTCATGCAGAAAGGGAGCGCATCCCAATCGGATAGATGGGACCGAGAAGAAATTCCCAACCACACGAATTACCCCATTCCCCCGGAATTGTATCCGGAAATTTCATACGACATACGCCACCCTCTGATCATCGCTTCGTCAAATCTGCCGTTGGAATCATTCGATCAAGGGAAATCCGCCCCCTCTCCCGTGATTAAAAAAGTGCAAATGTCACGCAATATAACTCCTGTTACGCCGCCAAAACAGGAACCGAAACGGACTCCCGCCAATGGCCTTTATCACGTAGTGCGCGCGCGGGAGAACTTATGGACAATCGCGCAAAATTACCGCGTGAGCCAAAAAAAGGTCATTGCCGCCAATCCTTACATCAATCCCACCCGTTTAATGCCGGGCGACAAGATTTTTGTCCCGGACGCCGCCGCCGCTCCATCGGGAAGCGACAAAATGATCAGCCCGTTCCCGGGCGCAAGAGTCATCTCCGGTTATGGGTATCGAAAACACCCCATCGGCGGCAGCATCCGTTTTCATGAAGGAATCGATCTGCCGGCGAAGACAGGAACTCCCATTCGGGCCGTTCTTGACGGCAAAGTCGTTTATGCCAGTAAGAGCAACTCTAAATATTCGCTGGGCGGAAAAGGCTTGGTTGTTGAGATCCAGCACCAAAACGGCCTGAAAACCGTTTATGCTCATAACTCGAAGATTTTATGCAAAGTCGGGCAATATGTAAAACAGGGTACGGTCATTTCCCTGGCCGGATCGACCGGACGCACGACCGGCTCCCACCTTCATTTCGAAGTGTGGAAAGATGGAAAACATCAAAATCCTGAACAATATTTACGGCTTCCCTCTCATACCCGTCGTTAATGACGGTTGGCTGACATTCTATTCCATTCATTTCAACGCCCCATACAATTTGAATAACGGAACTCCATCCACCTGAATTTCAGCCAGTGGTTTTTGTTGTTTATATAAATACCACTCCGTTTCCCGAAACATCCCCTGCCGGCATTGGAGCAGATAAAAATCCCACGGCGGTTCCCTGTCGTGATGGATATCTTCTCGCAACCACCCGCGGTCTTTGTAATATTGAATGAACGCGAACGACATGCTGCAGGGTTTGAGGCTTTTATCGGCGGGAATAATGGCATTGATCACCTCGATAAAATCTTTTTTCAACGCA
>QZKN01000165.1 GCA_003598175.1 Candidatus Omnitrophota bacterium | reverse complement strand
CATAATAGCGTGGATTGTCCCGCCGCTCGACCGTCTGCACGCGGGCGGAATAATCGACGTGGGTAATCGCGGGGATGTCGGAGCGCGGCACGTTGAGTTTGTCGATGCCGAATAGTTTTTGCTGCTCGTCGGTCATGGTGATGCGCCGCTCTTCCCGCACGGGCGCAACCAGCAGCATGTACGGCGATTCCACGTTCATTTCAAAGTATTCGTGCACTTTTTCACGCAGCACGACGGGCGCAAAGGGACGAAACGATTCGCGGAATTTGATTTTCAGGTTCATTTTCGTTTGCATTTTCGGCGAACGCGCATCGCCGAGAATGCTGCGGCTGCCCAGCGCTCGTGGGCCGAATTCCATGCGGCCTTGAAACCACCCCACCACGTTTTCACTCATTAAAATGTCCGCCGCCGCCGGCGCGAGTTCTTCTTCCGTCACTTCGCGATATGTCACGCCTTTTTCGTCCAAATACCGCTTCAACTCCTCGTCGGAATAATGTGGGCCGAGCAACGCCGCTTTCATGCGGTCGCGGCCGTTCTTTTCCGGCAACGGATTATCGAGATACCGGTGATAAACGGATAACGCCACCCCCAAAGCGCCGCCCGCGTCGCCCGCAGCGGGTTGGATCCATATATTTTCGAAGGGGCCTTCACGCAGGATTTTTCCGTTGGCGACGCAATTCAACGCGCAACCACCCGCCAGGCAGAGGTTTTTCATGCCGGTTTGTTTATGTACATGACGCGCCATGCGCATCATGGCTTCTTCCGTGACGTCCTGCACGGATCGCGCCAGATCCATCTCCCGCTGCCCCAACCGCGATTCCGGTTTGCGCGGCGGACCGCCGAATAATTTGTCGAACCGGCCGTTGGTCATGGTCAGGCCGGACATGTAGTTGAAATAATTCATATTCATGCGGAATGAACCATCCTCTTTCAAATCGATGATTTCGTCGAGGATGGTTTGCACGTATTTCGGCTCGCCGTAGGGCGCCAATCCCATCACTTTGTATTCGCCCGAATTGACTTTGAAGCCGGTGTAATAGGTAAACGCGGAATACAGCAGTCCCAGCGAATGCGGGAAGCGGGTTTCGCCCAAAATCTTGATTTCCGCGCCTTTGCCGTAACCGTATGTCGTCGTCGACCATTCCCCCACGCCGTCGATGGTAACGAAAGCGGCTTCCTGAAATGGCGAAGGATAGAATGCGCTGGCGGCGTGGCTTTCGTGATGGTCGCCGAACAGCACTTTACCCGCAAAACCGAGATGTTCCTTTATGGTCTTGGGCAGCCACAGTTTTTCCTGCAGCCACAACGGCATGGCCATCAAAAAGGAACGCAAACCCGCAGGCGCGACGGCCAGATACGTTTCCAGAATACGTTCGAATTTCACGAACGGCTTGTCGTAAAACGCCACGTAATCCAGCTGATCGACGGTAATGCCCGCTTCCCTCAAACAGGCGTTGACAGCGTGGGAGGGAAACGAAAAATCGTGCTTGATGCGCGTAAAGCGCTCTTCCTGCGCCGCGGCGAGAATCTCACCGCCGTCGCCGACGATGCAGGCGGCGCTGTCGTGATAAAAAGCGGATAGGCCTAAAATATACATGACTCTCCAAGTAATGAAATGTAGGGTGGGTTGAGCAAAGCGAAACCCACCATTCTCAACGTTCTTCCGATTCAAACCGTAACCCGCTAAATTATAGCCTGTTATCGTATGCGGAAAAGCGGTTATGACGAAAGCGATCTTCGGAAAATGATTGCTGACTTCACAGGAAAAAAAGAAGGGAAATTCAGTTCCTGTCATGATTTTTATCACTGCGTTGCAGAAATCTTTGAATTGAATCCCCGTTGCAAGCGTCATTCTATCATTAATAAAAAACAATAGGAGGATGGAAATGAAACGTAAAATCCTTATCGTTCTGTTTTTCACACTGTTGATCGGGTGTGTTTCCACGCCGGATCGCGATGATAAATCCGTGAAACTCTATCCGACCGACGAAAGCGCATGGGATTCCTCTTTTCATGCGTTTCGTAAAAAACTGGATCAGGCGTTGGCGCAAAAGGATGCGGTTTTTATCGAAAGCATATTGACAACCGATGTTCTTTCCTCCTTTGGCGGCGACGGCGGCGTCGCGGAGTTCAAGGAACATTATAAAATTGCGCAAAGCGATTCGGAATTCTGGGAAATCATGAGGGAATGCCTGCGACTCGGCGGGACGTTCCAATATTACGGCGACGGCCAAAAATATTTCGTCGCGCCGTACGTCTTCAGCCGTTTTCCAAAAGAATTCGATGCGTTTTTTTATGCGGCGATCATCAAGAAAGCGGTTCCGATGCGGATTTTGCCTGATGATCGCGCCAAGATCATTCATTTCCTGTCTTATGACGTCGTGAAAACTGCCGAAGAAGGGCGAATGGAGCTGATTGAAGAGAAAAACGGGTACGTTAAAAATACGACTTTGGCGGGAGAGAAAGGTTGGGTGCGGCGGGAAGAAATACGCAGCCCGATTGATTATCGAGTATTGTTTAAATTGATCGATGGACAGTGGAAATTGAGTTCGCTGGTGAATGGGGATTGAACAAAAGAATGAAATTTAAGTGCGGGACATCCATTGGTTTTTCTTTGTTTCGGGAGGAATTGAATTTTGCGGACAGGATACCCGCGCTCCTACTTCATCATTGAATAGGTTTTTCAATAGAGCAGCCATTCCAATTTATCGCGGTAGGCGTCGGATAATGCGTGCCTCTGGCCGATGATCGAGAACACTTTGACCATCGCTTTTACCGCAATACCTTCCTTATAATTTTTGTTCCTTTTGACGATGGTCAGGAATTCTTCCAACGCCGGTTCGTATTCCCCTTCCGCCGCCAGGCAGCAGGCGAGAGCATAGCGGGAATCCGGATCGTTTTCGTTCGCCGCCAGGTTGTTCCTCAATTGCGCTTTTCCCGCGGATTCCTTTGCGATATGGATAAACTCGATTTTATTCAACAATCCTTCCGCTTCGTTGTATTCCTCTTTCCCTAATTCGATCGCGTGTAACAATTCGGAAGCGGTTTCCGGATCGTTTTTTTCCAGCGCGATTTTTGCGAGGCGTAGTTGCGCATGGGAATTTTGCGGATCCTTTTCCAAGATGGCGCGCAAACGTTCTTCCGCGTCGGCGGATACATCTTCCTCTTCCGCATCATGATCATCCTCGGCATCTTCCTCGTACACGCCGCCAATATGCTGGCTGAGGATATTGCGGATTTCGGCTTCGGGCAGCGCGCCGACAAATTCATCGACAAGTTTTCCTTGTTGCACGATTTTCACTGCGGGAATGCTTTGCACGCCGAATTGCTGACACAACCATTGATTTTCGTCGACGTTGATTTTGGCGAGGATCGCTTGTCCGCCGTAGGATGCGACCACTTTTTCGAGAATGGGGGTGAGCTGGCGGCAGGGCGCGCACCATTGCGCCCAAAAATCGATCACGACGGTTTTTTGAAAAGAGGCTCTCACGACGTCGGCTTCGAACGTTTGTTGAGAGACATTGATCACATAATGGTTTTGTTTTTCCAAGATTCGTCACTCCGATAGATTTATATTTGTTGATTGACCATCATTAATCGTACCTGATTCGTGTGATGGTTCAAGATAACGAGATCAATTCTAGTTTTGCCGTTCTCATATTCTTTGGGTGTTGTCTATTTCTAAAATCTCTTCAATTCACTATACTTGACTAATCTTTTCTTTTGGAGGTTTCCATGATGACAGGTTTAAAACGATTTGCACTGATTTTTCCGCTGCTGTTTGCATGTTTGTCCGATTCGGCGTATTCGTCCGTTATTCGCTTGAAAAACATGCCCGAAAAGTATGCGAAACTCGAGGGAGCAATTCTCAAAGAAGATGGGCAGTCCGTTACCCTCATGACGGTTGATGCGATTATTGTCCGTTCGCTGGATACGGTTGAAATTGTCGAATGGACTCCTGACAAAGACAAACAGTTTATCGAAACGTATGGTCCCGCCAATCCGAAATATCAGGAATATCTGGGAAAGAAAACCGACACAACGATTACGGAATCCGAATCGAAGCAAACGGGCGAAAAATATCTCCTGCGCAACCAATTCAAGAAGGGAGAAACGGGTTACATAATCAGCGTCGGCGCCATCGAGACTCGCATGGGCTCGGGCTCGGCGGATATTCCGGCCATGATGATGGATATGCAATTTCTCATGAAAATCGACGTCGCTAATGTTGATTCATCGCATGTGGCAACCTGCAAAATCGACATGGAGCAAGGTTTCATGACCCTGAATGCAGGGGGAAATAAACAGACCATGGATATGAAGAAGATGTTGGGAGATCAACTTCAATCCACGACGTTCAAGGTGAATGCCCTGGGAGAAAGGGTGAATGAAGAAGGCCAATTGGAATTGAATTTGATGACCAATCCTATGGAGAATAATTTAAACATGGGGCAAATGCAACAAAACATCATCCGTGTATTTCCCCAAAAAAGCATCGGGATTGGAGAAACCTGGTCGGATAAGAAAGAAATGACAATTCCCGGCGCCAAGGACCCGATTACCTTTTATAGTTTAAGTAAACTCGAGTCCGTGAAAAATGTAAATGGAGAAAAAGTGGCGGAAATATCGATCCAATCCAGCATGACGGCGAAAAATCTTACGATTGATTCTCCCGCGGGGAATCCTTCCGGCAATACGGCAATGCCGGCGATTCAATTCAATGAATTATCGATTACCGGAAAACAAATCCTGGAATTCAACATGGATCGCGGCCGGGTGATTTCCACTCAGGAAAATCAAACCATCTCCATGAATATGAGTAACAAGGAATTGAATCAACCGATGCAAATAAAAATGAATCAAAACCTGAAAACACAAGTTGTGTATGATCGAACCGAAATGGAAACCTTGTGGAAAGAGATCGGGATTCCTGCAGTAACAAGCGATCCTGCAATCGATGCGAAAAGCGAAGCCAAACATGAACTGATCGGAAAAAACGCCCCACCACTCAAGTTAAGCCTGCTGGATGGAGGCGAATTCGATTTGGCCGAGCAAAAAGGGAAAAACATCGTGATTCTCGATTTTTGGGCGACGTGGTGCGGTCCCTGCCGCAGGGTCATGCCGACGATGGAAGAAATCGCGAATGAATATAAAGAGAAAGGAGTGCTGTTGATCGCGGTGAATTTGCGGGAAGACGAACAACAAATTCGTGGATTTTTGAAGGAACAAAACTTGCATGCAACAGTAGCCTTGGATCGAACCGGATCGGCCGGGACGAAATATAAAGCGGATGCCATTCCCCAAACCGTGATTATCGGCAAAGACGGCAAGGTTTTCGACGTTCATATCGGCGCCAAACCGAATTTGAAATCGCTGCTTCAAAATCAATTGAATCAATTGCTGGCGCAGAATTAAATGTTTTGAGGAGAAGAAGACGTCTCGCCTGCATGTCCAATGCAGGCGAGACGCCTGCTCTACCCGTGAATATAAGGTAAATAGTAGGGGGCAGGTTTGAAACCTGCCCCTACGTGAGAAACATGACGTCTGATCAATCCACGAACAGAAAATCGCCATCGAGAAACCCGGCCAATGAAAGAACAGTTGAAGGCATTCGCGAAATCCATCGGCTTCGACGCCGTTGGGATTGCGAGGTCTGAACCGAAAACGTGGGATCGGTATGCGGAATGGTTGGCGCGAGGATTTCATGGGGAGATGGAGTACCTCGCGAGACGTTCATTAGAGCGGCGTGATATTTCCTATCTGTTCAAAAATCCCCAAAGCGTTATCGTGGCGGCCAAACGGTATTTGACGATTGATCCCATTGATCATAAACAACGTCCTTTTCAGCCTGTCGTCTCACGGTATGCATGGGGAGATGATTATCATGCGGCGTTGCGGGATGGACTCAATCGAATCTGCCGTTGGATTGAAGAAAAAACCAATGGCGTTCATACCGTGCGCAGCTGCGTGGATTCCGCGCCGATTTTGGAGCGGGATTTCGCGGCGCAGGCGGGAATCGGCTGGTTCGGCAAGCACACGAATCTATTGAATCGTTCGCTCGGAAATTGGTTTTTTCTCGGCGTGGTGATTACATCGTTGGAATTGGAAGAGGATGAGCCCGTTTCTTCGTATTGCGGGACGTGTACTCGCTGTCTCGATAGTTGTCCGACGAATGCGTTTGTGGGGCCTTATTTGCTCGATGCGCGGCGGTGTATTTCCTATCTTACGATCGAAGTAAAAGGAGCGATTCCACGCGAATTGCGGCCGCTGATGGGTGCGCGGGTTTTCGGCTGCGACGATTGCCTTGCAGTTTGTCCGTGGAACCGATTTGCCGTTCCCACCGCGGAAATCACCTTTTTTCCGCGCGATACCATTGAAACATCCGATCTGATTGAATTGCTGGGATTGACTGACGAAGAATTTCGTGCGCGCTATAAAAAAAGTCCGATCAAACGGAGCAAGCGGCGTGGTTTTTTGCGCAATGTGGCGATTGCTTTAGGCAACACCGGCGATCCTCGCGCGATCCCGGCGCTGGCGCGGGCGTTATCGGACCACGAGCCGCTGATTCGCAGCCACGCGGCATGGGCATTGGGACGAATCGGGGGAGACGAAGCGAAGCGCATCCTTATGTCCGCTTTGAACAAGGAATCGGAGGAAGCGGTGAGGGAGGAAATTCAATTTGCGATCGACCCGCGCGTTCTTTAATTTTATATTTGTATTACTTTTCTTTTGTGGTTTTATCATCCAGTTCTTGAAATATGGCCTCCGAGGCGTCGATCAATGACGGCGGGCGGTCATCCGGCAGGTGTTGTCTGGCTAATTGCTTGTCGTTTTGGGTGGAGAGATTCGAGAGCGTCGAGATGACGCGATAAATGGTTTTTTCGTCTTGGTTTTCCGCCGCATTTTTGGCGGCTTGCAATTCTCGGCAGACAATTTGCTGCCGGCGGCGTTCCTCTTCCGTCAGCGGGCGGTTGGAAAGGTGCTGGCGTTCGAGATTGGCGAAGAGAGTGCTTAAGCCTTTCCACGTCATCGGCGTTCTTTTTTTACGACTGTTGAATCCGATGCGATAATACAAAGCAAAAAAGATGACCAATACGACCAACGGCCACCACACCGCCTTGAGGATCATGGCATAGGCTTTGATCAATTCGACGATAAAATCCGGCGCACTCATGAATGCCCTTTCACCGCTCCGATTTGTACGAAATGTACATTATTCATTCGGCAACGCATTTATCCGATTCTTCGAACGTTTCTATCGATCCATACGGAAAAACGGCAAGAATATTTCAGTGTACTTTACATCGCCACGCATGATGAGGCAACGGAATCGATCTCTATACTTTGTTTCTTTATGAAACCGTTGGATGCGCGGACACGGTTTGGGTATACAATACATCGAATTGAATACGATCCGACTAATCTTGAAAGAAATCAGGTTTGATCTTTCTTTCGTTTGTCGCCGCCGATTTTTTCGATGGACCATCCCCGCGCAAGCAAGGCCGAGCGCACGATTTTTACGATGCCATCCAGCGTGTTGGTTTCCGCGTTGAGGATCAAATCGTATTCCAACGGATTGTCAAAGTCCTTTTGAAAGTAGCGTTTTGCAAAGAGGGCGCGTTCGTGGTCCGTTTTTTCGACCTCTTCGCGGGCTTCCGTTTCCTGCAGACCTTCCACCTGCATGATGGTTCGGATGCGGTATTCTTTCGCGGCGATCAGCCGGATGTGGTAAGAGGGAGTGTCGGCGAGCAAAAAATTGGCGCCGCGGCCGAGAATGACCACGCCGCCGCGCAGGGAGGCGGTCTTGACGCATTCGCTCAAGGCGTGAATGTAGTCGTCATGATCCACGATACGCTGGGATAACATGCCTTGGATCCATAATTCCAATTCCGATCGTTCGTGTTCGTCCAGAGATTCAACGACTTCGCTTTGCACTCCCATGTGTTTCGCGATATAGTCGATGATTTCCTTGTCGAATAAGCCATAATGTAGATCGTGCGCGATCAGGCGCGCCAGTTCCGATCCTCGGCAGCCGCGCTGGCGTGAGAGGGTCAGGATGGGCCTGAGTTTGGCCAGTTTGTCCGGCAGATCAATTTGTTCGGTCTTTTTTCGGTCCTCGTAAGCTTTTCGTTCGAGGTTCCATTGATGTACCTGTCTGCTTACCATCTGATGAATTTTATGCATGGTTATTTTCCTTTCCTTGGCTAAATCGGTTGGCAATTTTCATTATGTTATAGTTGATTTTCCTGCCGGAATGGAGCCAAACTGTCACAAACCGATAGAAATGCTTTGTGATTTTGGGGAAAGTCTTTCTGGGCACACCAACAGATAGTGCGATAGGTCAATCTGCCGGTGAGATCGATTTGAATCAGCCAACAAATGGTTTGTGCGCCCAAATCGGATGTATACACAATGCGCAAACGGTCGCTCCAGCTGGTATTCAGTTTCATTTCTTCCTTAAATTCAACTTCCGGATTTTCATTGCGAATCATTTTGATGACGAGGATGCGGAGATCGTCGATCGTTAAATTGACCGAGGGATCGGAAATGGATTCCGGGATCACCACGCAGAAGGCATTTTTGGCTTCATTGGTCAATTGGGCGGCGGATTCCGGATAATCGAGCAGGGAGTTGGGCCTGTTCAGGAAATACCAATCGGACGGCGCGGCCAATTGAAATGCGTATTGCTCATTGAAGAGTTTACGATCGGGAAGAAATTCAGGATCGAGCGGTATGGTTTGATTCCGGAAATGAAAAAAATCCGTGAAAACGGCAAATGCCGTGATGCACAGAATGACTGCGATGATGAACAGGATTCGAGACGGACTGCCATACGTCATGAATAGGCTCTCCTTTTCGGCTGGTATCGCACCTCCACGAATGGAAAAAAGATGGTAAGATACATTCGATTCAACAACAAATCAGAGTCGATGTATATTATAGCTAAGGAATGGCATCATGAACATAGAAGAATTAAAAATACAAGCCAGAAAAATCGTCCGCGATCGCGCCATCTTTTTTTTGGGAACCAACGACGGCGGCATCCCCCGCGTGCGCGCGATGACGTGTTTACACGCCGACGGCTTTTGCGTGTGGACGACGACGCACAAAGAATCGGGAAAAATGAGGGAAATCGAAAAACAGAATGTGGTGGAAGCCTGCTTTCTGGATGCGGAAAACCGCCAGGTGCGTATCCTGGGGGAAGTGAAAGTGTTCGAAGACGAGAAAACGTGGGACAGTCTGCCGATTTCCCCGCAATTTACGCCGATGGTCGAGGATTTGAATTACGTTCTGCTTCGGATCGAACCGAAAGAGGTGCGTATGGTGAACGATTGGAGTTTGGATTATAAAACCATACCGATTGATTGATATTGAGCCTATCATTCCTCGCAATTATCCCCATTCCTTGATCACCGCTTCCACCGCTTCGACGCTGCCTTGCGCCACGCGAAAACTGTTCGCATATTTTGCATTTTCTTTATTGACGTGATATTCCGCCGCCGATTCGGAAAATTTCAATCCGGTGGCGGTGCTGATGACGACTACGGTATCCGATTCTTTTACGGTTTCGTCGGCGCGGGCTTGAAACAAGGCGGATAAGGCAATGCCGGTTTGTGGGCAGATATCGACTCCGCCGCGCGTAATCGCCATTTGCGCGTCTTGAATTTCCTCTTCCGACGCCCGGTAAAAGTGGGCGTCGAATTCCTGAATCAAAAGGGCGACGCGGGGGAAGGAAACCGGATCGCATATATTGGCCGCCGAAGCTACGCTGTTTTGATATTTGCCAGGTTTGTAAGCGCTGGCGGTGCGTCCGTTTTCATCCCAACGAACCAACGTGTCGCAGACCGTCGCCTGTCCGACGAGAATACCGGGCAGGCGATCGATAAGGCCGTGTTTTTTCGCTCGTTTCAAGCCGATCAATAAGGCGGTCAGATTTCCCGCATTTCCGACCGGGATGGAAATCCAATCCGGCGATTTCCAACGCAAATCCTGGCAAATTTCCAGGCCGATGGTTTCCTGACCCGCCACGCGAAAAGCGTTTTTCGAATTCACCAGCACGAGTTCAGGATGTGAGGCGCTGAACTGCTGAATGATTCTCATACAGCCGTCGAAACCGTCGGGATGATCCACGGCAATGACTTTTGCCCCGAATTTCAGGGCTTGCGTCAGTTGCGCGACGGAAATTTTGTTGTGGGGAACGAGAATGATGCAATCGAGTTTATCCCGCGCATAAGCGGCGTAGGCGGCGGCGGCGGCGGACGTGTCTCCGGTCGAGGCGCAGCAGACGCCGGTTATGCCCAGATCGGGATACGTCAATTGCAAACGGAGCGTTTCGCTCACGGCCAGCGACATGCCGCGATCCTTGAAACTGCCGCTGGGATTTTGGCCTTCGAGTTTCAAGTAGGTGGCGCCCAATTCCAATTCCGTCCGCAGCCACTGCGGCACTTCGAACAAATCGGTGCATCCTTCGAACAAGGCCATGCAGGCTTCGTAGGGAAAGCCGGGAAGGATGAAATCGCGCCATTCGAACACGCCGGATCCCGTCGGGTAATTGCGCGCCGTTTCACTCCAACGAATCGAATCGAAATGGCTTTGCGCCGATTCTCCTTTGCCGATGAGTGCAGTGATATAATCCTCGTCGCGTTCGACGAGAAGCAATCCACCGCAATTCTTCCGGGTGCAGGTATAGGTGAAGCGATCGGTCGGATAATGCGTGGAACATCCGATACATTGTTGAAAATAGCGCACCTCGTGCGCTTGCATGGGAATGGCATTCATTCTTTTTTCCTCAATCAATACGATTTTGCAGGAACCGGTAATCAACCTTTGTCCTGCCGACTTTCATTCAACGTCTTCGATCACCCGCTTTATTCCGTTTCATCATAGACGTAACCGAGGAACGAATGAATCCGTTTAACCTCGATGTATCCTCTTTTTTTGCCGAGGATAGCGAATCCGATTCATTACGATACAATAATCACCATGATGGTATTGGTGGTATTGGTATTGTTTCTGATTCGCGAGAAAGATTGCTATGCGGGGTTGTTTTTCATGGTTAAGAAACCTGGAATTTCATATTCAATTGTGTTGATCTGTTGGATTGGACTCACGCCGTGGAGTCATGCCGACTCGTGGTGGGCCTCGAAATCCGTGGAAGAGGAAAAAACGGTCTCTCCTGAAATCCGTTATCAGCGGATTTTGTACAAAACCATTATGAGTGAGCCGGTTCGCGCCCACATTCTTGACGTGACCGGGATCGGATCGAAATATCTTTTCGGTGTATTGGGCAGTTACGGCGCGTTGATTCCTCCCACGGTGTTTGCCAAACAATCCGGCGCTGTGGCCGTAGTGAATGGAGGATATTTTTCGACGCATCCGAATCGCGCCATGGGATTGGTGGCCGCTCATGGACGAGTACTCTACCCGCCTCATGCGGGAAACCACATACGAGGCGCCGTCGGTTTTCACCCGAATGGAATCGTGGTGGACTGGATCGGTCCGGAAGATATCCGAGAGAACCGCATTGTCAGTACGAAAGAGAGTTGGAACTCCTGCTATGCGGCATTAGGCGCGGGACCGCTTCTTGTCAAGCGTGGCCAATCCCGCGTACAGACCGATGAGGAAGGTTTTAATTTTATTCAACGCGCCCCACGCACCGCCATTGGGAAAACCGACGATGAACGAATCGTTCTCATCGTTATCGATGGCCGTCAACCGGATTGGAGTGCGGGAGTGACGCTGGGCGAATTGGCCGATTTGTTTTTATCGTTGCGAACCAGCGAAGCGCTCAACCTCGATGGGGGAGGATCATCGGTAATGGTGATCCAAAATCAAATCGTCAACCGCCCTTCCGACAATACGTTATTGGGCGCTCCCGGCCAAGAACGCGCGGTGGCGAATGTCGTCGCGCTTCTTGATAAATAGAGATAGGGAGAAAACCGCCAATGCGATTTTTTATGATCATTCTTTCTTCCGTCGTCTTCATGGCTGTTCTTGTATGGTTTCTTTTCGCCTACGTTTTTGTTTCGGAGAACCAACGGATTTTGAAGTCGCTCGAAAAGGGGCGTTTGGCAGTGCAAAACGGGTCGATTCTATCGCTTGGCGGTTTGCTGGCGCCGGATTACGTGGACAGCAGCGGAATGGACAAGGCAATGGCGCTGAGAGCGCTCGCCGATTTTTTTCAATCCACAACGGACCGGCAAATCGTTTTTACGGACGTATCGATCGAAGTGAATGAGGATCGGGCGCAAGCGCTTGTGGCGTTTGTTTTCAAGGCCAAGGGGAACACGAACGATCGTTGGTTGAACTCCATGTATTCCTCGTCGGAAGCCAATCCCATAAAAATCGAAGTTACGTTGATCCAGGAAGGACGCCGATGGTTCATTCTGCGCACCGCCCATTCATGAAATAGTCCCCAAGCGTTTGTCCTGTCGAGAAGAAGCTTGAATCCAATTTATGGAACTCAACAAAGCCGTAAGATGCGGGTACAATGCTCACGGTTTTTCATATGATCTGCAATCGATGCGTGAACCATTGGTATTCATTCTGCATCCATTGAAAACCATACAAACCGTTATCATCAATTTGTCACGCAAACTGTAACGCCGCCGTCCCGGCGGCATTTCCGGTAAAGCCGGCAGGATGCCGGCGCTACATTCATATGGGAGTCATGCAATGAACAACGAACCAGCGGCAGGAAACAGTCCTTCGGAACCAGGAATTCAAAAAAGCGGAGCGGAAATCGTGATCGATGCGTTGGAGAAGGAAGGCGTCGAAGTCGTGTTCGGATTTCCCGGCGGCGCGATCATCGACGTGTTTGACCGCCTCAACCAATCGGATCGTTTTGAATTCATTCTCACGCGACACGAACAGGGGGCAACGCATATGGCGGATGGTTACGCCCGCGCCACCGGCAAAGTCGGCGTCGTGATCGTTACGTCCGGGCCGGGCGCAACCAACACGATCACCGGCCTTGCCAACGCCATGATGGACTCCATTCCGATTGTGGTGATTTCCGGCCAGGTTCCCACGTCGATGATCGGCAACGACGCATTTCAGGAAGCCGACGTGGTCGGGATTTCCCGCCCGGTCTCCAAACATAATTATTTGGTGCAAACCGTGGAGGAATTGCCCGTTTTGCTGAAAAATAGTTTTCATATCGCTCGCACCGGTCGACCGGGGCCCGTCGTGATCGATATTCCGAAAGATATCCAAAAAGCGGTTTTGAAAAATTATTCCTATCCCGAAAAACCCGATTTACCCGGTTATCATGTGCAGATGGAGCCGCGGATCGAGAACGTGAAGACCGCGTGGGAACTGATCCGCGCCGCGGAACGGCCGTTGATTTACGCGGGTGGAGGCGTCATCAATTCGAACGCCGCCGAGGAACTGCTTCGATTCGCGACCGAGACCAACATCCCCGTCACCACGACGTTCATGGGGCTCGGCGCGTTTCCGGAAAATCATCCTCTTTCCCTGTTGATGCTGGGAATGCACGGAACGGTTTATGCGAATAGGGCGATTCAGTCCTGTGATCTGTTGATCGCGATCGGCGCGCGTTTCGATGATCGCGTCACCGGAAAAATCGATGAATTCGCTCCGCATGCGAAGATCATTCATATGGACATCGATCCGTCTTCGATCAGTAAGAATGTGCCCGTTGACGTCGACATCGTCGGCGACATCCAATGCATTCTGCGAAATTTGAACAAAATGATTGTTCCGTGCAACACGAAAGAGTGGGTGAAGCAAATCACAGAATGGAAACGACAATTTCCGCTGTGGTACAATCACCATGAGGATGACGAAATCATCATGCCGCAGCACGTAATTCAAATGATTGATCAGCTGGCGGACGACGACGCCATCATCTGCAGCGAAGTGGGGCAAAATCAGATGTGGGCGGCGCAGTATTATACCTTTACCAAGCCGCGCACGTGGATTTCGTCCGGTGGATTGGGAACGATGGGTTTCGGATTCCCCGCCGCGCTGGGCGCGCAGCGCGGTTTTCCCGGCCGTATGGTGATCGACGTGGCGGGAGACGGGTCCATTCAGATGAATATTCAGGAACTGGCCACCGCCATTTACTACAATTTGCCTGTCAAGATCATTATCTTGAATAACGGGTGGCTGGGAATGGTGCGGCAGTGGCAGGATCTGTTTTACGCGAAGAATTATTCGGGCACCAACTTGACGCGCCCCTGTTCGAAAACGGATGCGGCGCAGAGTTCGCCGACCGACTGGACGAATATCGATTATGTCCCCGATTTCAGCAAACTTTCCGAGCCGTACGGATGTTGGGGACGAAAAGTGACCAAACGCGGCGAGTTGGAAGAAGCGATGCGCGAATGCCTGGCCTGCGATCGCGTGGCGATTTTGGACGTGCGCATCTCCCGTGAGGAAAATGTGTACCCCATGGTTCCCGCCAATGCGTCCTTGAATCAAATGATTCAAGGCATGGCGTAGAATGTGATTTGCTTGTCGTGAATGCTAAAAAATCAGGAATCGAGCGCTTGTTGGATAGCCGTAACCAGTTCTTCGCTGTCCGGCGTGACTTTGCTGCGATACCGGTGAATCAATTTGCCGTTTTTATCGACCAGAAATTTCTCGAAATTCCAGTTGATGTCGCCCTTAAAATCGGCATTTTCCGCTGTTGTGAGATATTTGAACAGCGGCGCAATGTCATCCCCCTTCACGGATACTTTTGCCAGCATCGGGAATGTGACATTGTATGTCAGTGAACAAAATTCCTTGATTTCATCATTCGTTCCGGGTTCCTGTTTTCCGTAATTATTCGCCGGGACGCCAAGAATTACCAATCCCTGCTTTTCGTACTTTTTATACACTTCCTGCAAGGCCTTGTATTGCGGCGTGTATCCACATTTGGAGGCTGTATTCACGATCAATAGGACCTTGCCTTTAAACTGATCCAGTTTCACCTCGTTGCCGTTGATGTCCTTAACCGTGAAACCGTAAATCGTCTTGATTTCGCTGGCCGTTTCCGATGCAAACGGATGGTTGCAGACGAGAGCGGCGAGGAAGAGAGAAATGATCAATCCGGTTTTCATGTTTGTTATCCTTTCTTGATGATTCATCACATATTGTCGTATCTCTTGTGTGTGGGTCAAGAAGGTGTCGAGAAAATTAGAATCAGTATAAGGTTTCAAACAATTGGGCAAAACGCGAAGGAAAAAGAGCGGAAGCCAAACAGAGCATTCCATTTGGATTAGGAATGATTCCATTTTTGTGGAATGGTTTATTTCAGGTATGCGATCGTGAAATTTTCGCAGGCAACGTCGATTTATGGACCGAATCTGTGCAGGTCGCCGCGGCTGTTGGTTCCATTCGAAGGTTCGTAAACGAGAAAGATATTCTCTCCTGCCTGCAAGTTGATAGTCGATTGTCCGCTATCGCCGTCCATTACGCGGTCCGGTCCCCGTGAAATGACCCACCATTTATAATTGCCGGGCATTTCCACCCCTTTCCAACGCTGCATGGCGCCCGGGCGAAAGAACTTCTGCCGCGGACCGTTCGGCAGAGTCGGATCGAAATAGCCGTAACGAAATCCTGCCTCGCTGTCTTGATCCACACGCACTTGAAACGGATCGTCGACGGCTTCGGCGTTGGTCAAATATGCGACCGGAGTGCTCAATGCGTTGAAATAGAGCGGACTGGTGTGACTTCCCCAATTCGGATAAGGCAGATAGGCGTTTCTGTCCAAATAGTACGACTCGATTGCCGTCGCCAAGGTACGAAAATCATTTTCCACCCGCGCGACTTTCGCCCGAACCTGTGCATTCATGAAATTTGGAACGGCAATGGCGGCCAGAATGCCGATAATCGCGACCACGATTAACAGTTCGATGAGTGTAAAACCTGCATCGGCACACTTCAACGAATCCCGTTTGAAAGACGCTGTGTCAAAACCGGTCATGGTACTTCACCTGTTTCTCTTGATTTGACTATCCTACACATTTTCTTTTCCATGAGTCAAGATATTTTTTGACAAAACGGATTGAGGTAGGTCAATAGTTTTATGAAAATCGAGAAAATCGCGCTTCTGCGTCGCGAAAAAAATGAAAAACGTGGGGAAACCATGTTCAAAGGGATGTCGGATAGAGCGTTGGAATGTAAAATTTGTAAAGAACAATCGCATGACGGAACGGGGATGATTCACGATGGGAGAGAATCGGATCGTCTTGTTAAAAGAAGATGATATTTCAAAAGCATTTGGTAAAATTGAAACTCTTCTTTCCACGCAAAAAGCCCGCGAGTGTTTGAAACGAGCGGAAGAGCAGTTCGCATTCGATGCGGAAATCGTTTTGCATCCGATTCGGCAGGTTTTGGCGGAATGCCTTGAGCTGGTCGCATCGCTGGTTCGTGAGCGAGGAACCGCCGGGAAGGATTTGGACTCGCTGGTACCCCAGCTGGCAAAATGGTTGGAGCCGGGTTCGAGATTTTCGCAGGAAATCGCGCGTCTCGAAAAGGAAATCGCGGAAAAAAAACGCAAGCATCCCGATTTTATTCTGGCCATGAAACTGCAAATTTTGGTCAAGCGATTCGAAGAGGCGATGAATACTTCCCAATCGGGCAGCATCGAATACGACGCCATGCAAAAAAAATACGAAAATGCAAAGGCCACGCTGGCCGATCACATGCAGACGAAGATTCGCATCGCCCAACGCGCGTTTGCGCCGGATGTCCTCGAAGTTGCGCAAATTCAAATTGAACTGGCCCGCCATCACGAAAAAATCCTGCTCCTCAAAAAAGAATTGTTGGATGCGGGAATCACGCATACCCGCAACACGCTGCAAAATCTGGCCGGCGTATTTAAGGATGTGGAGCCGGAAGTGGCGGACACGATTTTGACGCAAACGCAAAGTTTAACGTCCATCGGCGACTTACCGCGCTCGCCGCAGCAAAAAGAACCGCCGCGCACGTTGGATGAATATCGCAAGGAATTGATGGCGCAGAATCAACGCATTCTCTCTTTTCATGAAAAATTGAGAGACTGCATGCAGAAATTGCAGGAAGTCTTTGAATTTGAGGAGGCCATTTTCAATACCTACGGCGAGCAACTGCGGGAACGCGGCGTTCAATTCAAAAAGACGTTGAAACCGGAAAAACACGGCGTCGGCATGGGCGTCAAAAAGCAACCGGCCAGCCGCATGGTAGGCCGACGAGGCCAAAATGGGTGAGAGAAGTCGATTTCCCTTGTGAATCGAAGCGCATTTGGCTAGTATTTTGGCGTTTCCTTATGCTATCGGTACGCGACAAATCTATTTCCGGAATGTACGATGGTATTGAATCTCACGGCAAACCGAATTGATGGGAACCCAGCGTAAATACTTTTCTAACTCAGTGATAGAAGATATCCATGAAGCTTGCGATTTCCACCCCCAATTTACTTACTTCCGTTCGTTTGATCCTGATTCCCTTCATTGTGCTGTTGTTGATTTACGATAGCGCGTTATCGCGCTATCTGGTTCTGTTTTTGGTCATCATTTCCGAATTGACCGACCTGTTCGACGGTATTTTGGCGCGCAAAAACGGCGAAGTCACAGATTTCGGCAAAATTCTCGATCCGATGGCGGATTGCACTTCACACCTGACCACGAATATCTGCCTGGCGTATATCGATTTGGTTTCCTTTTTCCTCATCCTGCCGATCATCTACCGTGAATTGATTATTTATACATTCCGTCCGATTTGTTCGGCGAACGGGATTGTGCTGGCGGCGAGAAAGAGCGGAAAAATCAAGGCGTTTTTGCAGGCAACCACGATTATTACCATTCTTTTTCTGCGCATTGTCGCGCTCTATCTGCCCATCGTCGATCATTCTCTTTACTTCATCGCCAATTTCATGATGGGGATCACCTGCGTCGTCACAATGTATTCCGCTTATGATTACCTGCGCTTTATCCTTCCGCGCATCGCGATTTTAAAAAATACCTGATGGTCTTGTTCCTGTTGTTCAATCACAATCATGTGCACATTCTTGATTTTTAGGCGACTTGCATCATGATGGATTGAACTCGGATCGAATGATCTGCCAACATTCGATCCGAGGAGTAAAAAACGAATGCACGGGAGGTTCAAATAATGGATCGTCGAAACTTTGTTGCCACTTCATCCTTGTTGACCGCGGCGGCAGTCAGCCACATGGCTGTCGGAAATGAAATGACCACCAGGCAATATTTGGAATTGCGAAAATACACGATGTTGGTGGGGGAGAAAAAGAATGGATTGCATGATTTTCTGCGGGATGCGGCGATTCCGGCGGTGAATCGGTTGGGCGTCAAACCGGTCGGGGTGTTTACCGTCCTGTTCGGCGAGAATGCGCCGACGTTGTATGTGTTGATTCCGCATCCCTCGCTCGAATCGGTAGCAACGATGTCATCGCGGCTGGCGGCGGACGAGGAATTTTTGAGCGCCGGCGCGAGTTTCAACAACGCGCCATTGTCCGATCCCGTTTATGTGCGAATGGAGAATTCGCTGATGGTTGCGTTTCGTGAAATGCCGAAAGTGGAAACGCCGGACGCCATCGCGGGCAAGAAATCACGGATTTTTGAATTGCGCATTTATGAAAGCCACAGCAAAAAGGCGGCGATTAAAAAAATCGAAATGTTCAATGAAGGCGGAGAAATTCAAATTTTTCGCGATACCGGCCTGCATCCCGTCTTTTTCGGCGAATCATTGATTGGACCGCGCCTGCCGAATTTGACCTATATGCTCGGCTTTGAGAATATGGACGAGCGTTATAAAAATTGGGATCAATTCCGCGTCTCGCCGGCATGGAAACAATTGAGCGGAGATCCGCAATATAAAGATACCGTCTCCAACATCACCGACGTGATTTTGCGGCCCACGGACTATTCGCAGATTTAAACGGCCAAATTTGGCGCTTTTGTCCCTTACGGTATACTGAATCATGCATCCTGGTAGGGGAGTGCTCTTTGGTCATTAGCAATCAGGAAAGGAGAATTATTCCAATGATTGTTCGAGTAGTCGTTGAAAAGGACGGCTCTTTAAAAGTGAAAGATACTGAGCAGTTACATGGTTTGGAAGAACTTGATATCGTTGCTGATGGAAAAGCGGACGAGTCCCGCAACGAAACGAATTGGCCGGAACTATGGACTGCCTTAAATGCAGTGGATGACCTGGGTATCCCGCCGCGTAATCATGAAGAAATTCTGCAAGAACTACGGGAGTTTCGTGAAGGATGAAACCGCGCGTGTATATTGATTCGGCGGTCTGGATTGCGCGTTTTGAAGGACAGCCGTCTTATAAGCAAATAATCAACAGGCTGCTCCAAACTTATGACACTAAACAGTGGACCGTTTGTATTTCTGACGCGGTGCTTCTTGAGGTACTCTATAAACCATACCGTGAAAACCATACCGTGAAAACCATACCGTGAAAACCATACCGAAACCGTTACCGCCTACCAGCAAGTTTTTAGGCAAACATGGCTAATGCCTAATTACCGTGGGGTATTTAAAGATGCGCTCACCATTGCCGCCAAAGAAAAATTACGCGCAATTGACGCGGTTCATGTTGCTTTTGCCGCGCATTACCACTGCGAACGCTTCGTTACAACCGATGTCCATTTCAAGAACCTTTCCGCACTACCTGTTTTTCTGATTGATCTTTCATCCGTCTCCTAATCAAAAGCCCCATCTTTTTGTGCAGACGGTTGTCTCCGTTTCAATATTTTATCATCTCTATGGTTCATGTGCTTTCCAAACATGATAGATTCTCCTTTTTCTCATGGAATTGACCTTACGGCGGATCGTGTAATTTTGTCGATTTACCAACAGGTTCCGAAAAACTCTCCTGCCAATTTTTATCCTATTTCTGCTCAGACATTCAGCGGTGGAATTTCGATTTTTTGCCGGTTTTCCAGCGATTGTTTACCGTACAGACAGGCCAAGGCGGCTTTGGCGCCTGCGACGCCATCGCAGAGATTGGGCGCGCCGGTGCGAATCGTGTGGGCGAAGCCCTGCATTTCCCAGCGATAAGGATCGAGTTTGTCCATGTCGCTTGCGCCCCCGCGGCCGGCGGCTTCCTGCGATTCGTGCGCGGCGAAAGCGGCTTTGCCGGCGTCTTCTTTCACGACGTCCAACTGCGTCTCTTTCATTTCTTTCACGACCTGCTGTGCGATGTCCTCATCCCAGCCGGGTTCCCAAAAGAGATACGATTCGTTTTCGTTGCTGAGAACGATGGTTCCGCGGGTTCCCATGATTTTTTCGTAATAATTGTCGACGCTGCTGCTTTGAATGCAGGAATAGGTGACCGTCCGATGATTCGGATACTCAAATATGGCGTAAATATGATCGGGGATGGTGCGATCATCTTTTTCGTACCCTTGCAGCAGCCGGACGTATTCCGAAAACGAATTCGCAGGGGTGTCGTTGTATTTTTTCTTGATTTTATATTCATCCATTTTCTGCATATACAAGTCCTCCTGATCTTTTGCGGTTTTATAGACGCCGCCGGATGCGAAGACGGTTGTCGGCGTCGCATCGAAGAACCAGTTGGCAATAGCCAGCTGATGGCTGCAAAGTTCGGTCCACAGACCATGCGATGTTTCCCGGTACCAGCGCCAGTTGACCAGCTTTTGCAGGTCGGGATACCCGAATGATTGCGGATCCATCTTCGCCAGTTGGTCGAGTAGTTCCTCATCCGCCTCGTTGCGGGTGTGAGTCCAATAATTCCAGTCGGTGTTGCGGTGCCAGAGGGCGCGGATGTGATACACGCTGCCCAGCAGGCCTTCGTTCAGCATTTTGTAGGCGTCCCAATACAGCGGATTGTAGAAACGTTGATGGCCGACCTGCAAGTTGAGATTTTTTTGTTTGGCAACGCGGATCATTTCACTGCATTCATCGAGTGTGTACGCCATGGTTTTTTCGACGAAGACATGTTTTCCGGCTTGTAATGCCCGAATCGCCATCGAACCATGCAAATGAATGGGTGTGGCGATGATCACCGCTTCGATTTCAGGATCGTTGAGCATGTCTTCGTAGTTTGTGTACAATTTGGGATGCGGATGATGGCCCAGGTCGGGATTTTGAATCAGTTTCTGCCCGAGGATTCGATTGTCCGGGCGGATATCGCAGGACGCGACGATACACACGTATTTCGGATCGCTTAAACTGATCAAAATCCGCCCTTCCATGCCGGTTCCCACGATGCCGGCTTTGACCGGCCCCTGCGCCAGCGCTTTATAGGAAACCGCGCCGGCGGCGGGAAGCACGGCAGCCGCCTTGAGAAAATTTCGTCGTCCGATGAGTTTCTGTTCTGCGTTGAGTTTCATGATCATAACCTCCGATTGGTGTTTCCAATGAAAAACTCCGGTTTCTATTTTGTGATTTGCTGATATTGCGGAATTCCTGCCTCGGTTTCAGCGGTTGCGTCTGCTGTTTTGATCGGTTTGGTTGCTTGCGCCGGCGAAATCGGGAAGAGCAGGTCGATTCCGTACAATCGGCGCAAGTCGATGGTCAACATGGCTGCCAACGCCAGCAATTCGATGACATTTTTGCTGATCAAAAAGTAGTTGCCTTCGTTGCCGATCATCATATTTCCCGCCCATTGCGCATGGTTGAGATCGGTGTAAAAACGCGACCAGCCCAGCTCCTGGATTTGCGCCATTGTCGGCGCAACAGAAAACGAGGGAGCGGCGGCAATGAAAGCCAACAGCAACATCATGGCGATGACGATGGCGGCGCGGGTAAACAAGCCCAGCATCAAACCGATTCCCGCGAGTACGAGCAGCCACGGCATGAGAAAGTCGGCAAAACCGAGCAGCCATTGCACTTCCGCCGTTGCTTCCGTGACAAACCGGGAAAGAATCGGCGTTTCTTCGAGGGTCAAAGTCGCGATCCTTTGAAATAACGGGGCGAAGGGGCCCCACGAACCGGTCAGATACCCTTCCGCAGTCCACGCGGGATTGGCCAGTTTGACCAGACCTTCCCACAAAAAATGCCAGCCGATGCCAATGCGAAGTAGGGTAAACATAAGCGGTTGTTGGTCCTGCCATTTTATGGTTTGGAATCGTTTCCACATGTCATTCACCTCCGGTTTCAATGTTTTCATTTCTAATATCAGTGTAGGCATGAGGTGAGAGGATTGAAATTCGGAAAATTACGTGAAAATGGGGTGTGGAAAATACGTAGAAGGATTCATTCCGATGATACTTGGTTATAATGGTAAAATGATTATGTTGCTCAGGTTTTTCATCTTATTCAGGTGGTCAGGTATGAAACGTATATGTGTTCTATCGGTCGTATTTTGGATTCTATGTTCCTGCGCGATTGCGTCGGATGACTTTCTTATTCGCGACGGCGATCGAGTCGTGATTTGGGGAGACAGCATTACCGACAACGCCTATTATCCGTGATCGGAGTTTCACGTTGTTCGGCGGGGACAAAGAGAAACTGGAAAAACGCATGAGTCAATGAGTCATTTTCTCCTCCTCCGCAGTCATGGAATGAAGTTATATACTATTCTTATTCATGAACCAAGGCAGAATATCGCTGCCAATCAGGTTGATAACAACAAACTCGTGACCGAGGTGTTGAAAACATGATCAAGAAGTATTGTTTCGTATTCATTGCATTCGCATTATTCAGTTGTTTGAGCACCCGCGACGCCCAGGCGTTCAAATGGTTGCAATTTGAGGAAGGAATCAAGCAATCGGCGGAATCGGGAAAACCGTTGGTCGTGTACTTTTATCACTTGCAGTCCACGCGCATTCGGGAAGACAAAAAAGTATGGATGCATCCGTTATTGCAGCAATTTTACGACAAATTCGTTTTCGGCCATGTGGAAATCGAGTATGGCGTGGAGACCGTGAATCGACTTGGAGTGAAATCGTTTCCGTCCGTTCTCTTTTTCGATCCGAAAGGGAGAGAATTGATCAACCACCGGATCGAAGAAGAAATTTTAAAAGTCACGATTCTGGCCGCGCGAATGAATCGGGTGTTAAAAGACGTGGAAGATAAGCGCTACCTGCTGCTGGCGCTCTATTTTTCCCGCTTTACGGAATCAGAAAGAAAGCAGCTCCTCGAAGTCCTCGTCCGTCTCGCCCGGGA